>DABJ01000003.1:46953-47546 GCA_002102825.1 Candidatus Gastranaerophilales bacterium HUM_12
AACTAATCACCTACACACAAGACCTTATTGCCGCTGTAGGCCTTGTCGCCGTCGTTCGTGAATTCGCCGAAGCCCACGGCGTACGCGAACATAGCGATGTCCTCTGACTCTGAAGACGACCAGAACCAGCCGGAAGTAGGTAAGCCTAAGCTGGAATCTTTCTTGCCGGCTTTATATATACTTTCCAGTTTTGATTTATCCGGTAGGCTCATTCCTATATCATCACATGCTTTCTTTGCGCCTGCCCAATAGTTATCTCTACTTGCCCAAGAACTACCAACTTTTTCTGCTGTCCAATTGGAATCCCATTTCTTCATTTCTTCACTTCCTGCTTTTATTGGACTATATGATGGTAGTTGGTATACACAACCTATACCATCAATGGTGTTTCCAGCACAGCCTTTTGAAAATCTTGCAACTTTGAAACTACGGATATCATATTGTTTTCCATTACGAGCTTCACTGTTTGGTCCTTTAAAGCCATTTACGTCCATTACAAAGTCGATTGAACTTGTTACACTTGTTGTATATGCAAATTTCTTTGTTCTTCCAAAACCTATTGGTAAATCTGCAAAGCTTGGAGTTACTGTATC
>DABJ01000045.1:0-667 GCA_002102825.1 Candidatus Gastranaerophilales bacterium HUM_12
ATGACAATTCCTACACTTATTTCTAAAAATCAAAAACGAGTGATTGAGGCTAAATTGAAAGAAGATTATTCTATTATTCAACAGGTTATTAAATCCAATGAGGGTGATGATGTTGATATGAGTATGTTACTTAAAGATGAAGATACAAATTCTCAAAAACAATGGTTTGAAACATATTTTGTTCCGTATATGAAATATTCTCACGTTTGTTATAATGAGGCTGGTTGCTGGCAAAATAGAGGCAAAAATAGAACTCTTGACAATAGTATTGCATATAATGATAGACAAAATATCGGTATAGGTTTAGATGTTGTAACGGTGAAGTTGAATAATGGTACTAATATTTGTATGGACATTTGGGGTGCTTATAGTTTATGGAATAGATTTGGAATTAATACTTCAAACCCTGGGTTAACTTTTTATATTGACTCTAATGGAGATAGCGGACCTAATGTTATTGGGAAAGATATTTATGTTTTGACATATACTTCGGAGAATGGAATATTACCTGCAGGCTATCATAAAACAGTTGAGGAAATAAATAATAATTGTAGTGAAAAGGCTACGGGTACTACTGCCGGAACCTTTTGTTTGTTGAGAGCAAAAAATAATGGTTGGATAATACCGGACGATGTTTGGAAATTGAAATAAATTTTGAGGGCAGATA
>DABJ01000045.1:675-8526 GCA_002102825.1 Candidatus Gastranaerophilales bacterium HUM_12
CCCTCTTTGGTTATCGGTTGTGTTTTATCAGGTCATGCTAATCTGATATACAACCGTTCTGCACTCTGCCGCTTTGTTTGCATGTCCGCTATAATCGCGATAGAAATTCAGCACTATGAGTGCAAAAGTTAGTTATATATAGTGTTTATATTTCTAATATAAGTGTTTTTGCTCTGGGTAACATTATCTTTTGTGTTAATTTTTCTTCCTCAAAACTTAAACTTTTGTTCAATAGATTTTTATTTTTTATAAAAAATAATTTATAAAAAGGAGGAAAGAATATGACATGCAAAATGTTATTTTTTGATTATCGAGAGTCTGAAAAACAATTTTTTGAAAATCATAAATGTGATTATTTTGATTTGAAATTTTTTAACCACCCTTTAAATGAAGAAACTGTTGAAACTTTATCTGAGGAGGATTTAGCTCAAACGATGATTGTGAGTGTTTTTACAACATCTCATATTACAGAAAAAGTTTTGGATAAATTTAAAAATTTGCGAATTATTTCAACTCGTTCTACGGGAGTTAATCATATTGATGCAAAACCTTGTATTGACAAAAATATAGCACTTATTAATGTTGAGGGTTATGCTTGTAAATCGGTTGCGCAGTTTACTTTCACAATAATTTTGATGCTCGTAAGACATTTGCTTCCTGCGATTGAATCTGTTAGGCATGGAGTTTGTGTTTTGTCAAGTTTTACCGGACAAAACCCTGATTCATTGGTATTGGGAGTTGTCGGAACTGGTTCTATAGGGTGTGCGGTGTGTGAAATTGCTGCGAGTTTAGGAATGAAGATTTTAGCTTATGACCCATCACCGAAAAAAGAGCTTGTAAAGAAATATAAGGTTCAATATGTGGATTTTGAAGAATTGTTGAATTTTTCTGACGTTATAACGTTGCATGTTCCTTATTGCCAAGATAATCATCATTTTATTTCTGCAAAACAATTTAAAATGATGAAGGACGGTGTTTATTTTGTGAATGCATCTCGCGGAGAATTGGTAAATCTTCAAGACTTATTGAAGTTTGTAAAATCCGGACATATCAAGGGTGTGGGCTTAGATGTAGTTGCATGTTTGGATTCTTCTTGTTTTGAAGAGTCGAAAGTTAATGAGAAAAAAGCATTGATGTGTCTTGAGGAATCAAATGTAGTTCAGGAGTTAAATAAACAATCAAATGTGATTATTACTCCGCATATTGCGTATGATACACAGGAATCTGTAGATTTTGTGCTTGCTCAAACCTTTGTAGGGGTAAAAGATTTTCTCTATGGCGGTAAAAAGTATAGAGTATTTTAATAATTGTCATTCTGAATAACACTAGCAGAGTGTAAGGTGGTTATTATAGCGTGATGTTCTAATTTTTAACATGTAATGATGATTATTGATTTTTTTTGTTGATGATATTATAATAGGAACTATAAACATAAGGAAAAGAAAGAGTAATGGACGAGTCGAGTTTGGGTACGATTGTTTTTAATTGGATTATAGTTTTTTTACTATTACTTGTTAATGCCTTTTTTGTATCGGCGGAATTCGCAATTGNNCTTTTGAGTAGCCTTCAGAGCTAGAAAAACAAGAATTGAACAACTTACAAAAGACGGTAATGTTGATGCAAAACTTGCACTCAAGGCTTTAGATGATATGAATTTCTTTATTGCTGCCGTTCAAGTAGGTGTTACTATTGCAAGTATCGGTATAGGTTGGTTTGGTTCTCCAACTATTGAAAAAATGATGGCTCCTTTATTTAATCATTTTCCATCTGCCCATGCTTATTTGGCCCCAATTACTGCAATTGTTGCATTCGTTGTAATTACGTTCTTACACGTTGTGATTGGTGAGCAAGTTCCAAAATGTATTGCTCTTCAATATCCGGAAAGAATTTCTTTATATGTCGCAAAACCAATGGACGTGTTTATGACTATTTCAAAACCGTTTGTTTGGTGTTTGAATAAAGCTTGTAATTTGATTTTACGAGTTTTGAGAGTTCCGATTAATTCCGCTCGTGTTGTTCATACTATTGAAGATTTAGACTTGCTTGTTGATACAAGTTATGATGAGGGTGTTCTTAACGAGACTGAAAAGGACATGCTACATAATGTCTTCAAGTTTTCGGATTTAACGGCTCGTGAGGTTATGATTCCAAGAACAGATATGATTTGTGTTCCAAAAGAAATGTCTATTGAGGAATTAAACAAATTGGCTTCTGAAAACCAATATACAAGATATCCTGTTTATGATGGTGATATTGATCATATTACAGGTTTAATTCACGTTAAAGATTTATATTCTTTGTTATTGCAGCATAAAACTTGTCCGATTGAAAAAATTCAAAGAAAAATTCTTCTTGTTCCTGAAACAATCACAATGGACAACTTGGTAATTGAATTCAAAAAACATAAGAGTCAGATGGCTGTTGTTGTTGATGAATTCGGGGGAACTTCCGGAATTATTACATTGGAAGATGTTTTGGAAGAAATTTTTGGTGATGTCCAAGACGAATTTGACGAAGAAGCTGAATTTGATATCAAAGAAATTAAACCTAATCACTATATCGCAAATGGTATGATGCGTTTAGATGAATTGGCTGAGTATTTTGATATTGACGAAAACAAGTTGGAAGTTGAAGATGTTGATACAATTGCAGGTTTGGTTGTTAAAGAACTTGGGCGTATTGCCAATGTTGATGATATGGTTAAATATGGCGAATTTGTCTTTACTGTTAAAGAAGTAGATGGTGCAAGAATTACTAAACTTTTGATTGTTAGAGAAGAACAAAAGGCAGAAGTTCCGTCTGAGGATTAATTTTTTCATATAAATGTTTGGTTTACTTTTTGAAGAAAAACATTATTATAATTGTATGAAAAGATTTTTTACGATTAGTTTTATATTTTTATTGCTTGGTTTAGCGAATTTGTCTTTGTCTGTAATGGCTGATGATGTTGATTTGCCTGCAACCGGTGATTTATGGGACAATTGGAATACTCGAGATGAGGGCAGGGAGGCAAAACCTGTCACAGATGAGGAGTTTGATAAAGCAATTCAGCAGGTTGATAAAAAAGTAAACAAGTGGAAAAATTGGGCAAAAAATCGTCAAATTCCCAAGGGGAAAGAGTTCAACAAAAGTAATGAAACTGAGATGATTGATAATTCCTATGGAGAAAAACAAGTTTTACCTGTTTTGTGTGTACCGGTTGAATTAAAGGTTGGCGAAGACACTTTGCCGATTGGTCATTATCAAGTCGTAGGTGAAAAAGTTGATGGGCAAGCAGTTTTGAAATTCTATCAATCTCAATATGAAATGGCGCAGTTTCCGGCAGTTGAAACAACTAGTGATTTTGGCGAGGATACAATCTCTTTTGTCAAATGGGAACCTGTAAATGACAATGAAATCAAGGTTATGTATGGTTCTTTAGATATGAATGCTTACGCTATTATTGAAATCAAAGAAAATGAATAGCTTACTTAATAATATGCAATAAATATATACTTTTTATGCAATTAATTCTTCTCTGTAGTTTTTATTATTATATAAATAATAAACGAGGTGTAAAGTAATGATGAATTTTCCGTTTAATTTTGGCTTTTATGGTTCAAATAATGTAACTTTTGGTCAGATGAATTTCAACTGGCAGAATAATTATTTGAATAATTATTCATTTACACCTTTGTTTAATTTTGGAATGCAGTTTCCTACAATGAATTACCAAATGCCTGTTATGCCATCATTTAATTTCTTCCCGAGTTTTGGACAATATAATTTCACTCCTGCAACTCAAACAAATAACGAAGAATTAAATCCAAAGCAAAAGTCACAAATGGAAGAAATTCAGAAGTTGAAATATGATTCAAAAGAGTTGCAAGCAAAATTGAATGAAAATGATAATATTCAAGATTATGCAAAATTTTTAGAGAATAATAAAGATTATAAAGTTGCTAGTACTATTGATGCTGATGATGGCGGAAAGATTTATTTATATGAAGATTCTTCGGGCAATCGTGTTGGATCTGTCAATAAGGATTCTAAAGGCAAGATTAGAAATGTTGCTTTAAATATCGCTGATGGTGGCGAAGTCTCTTTGAATGAAGACAACAAAGACGGCAAAATTGATAGTATGTTTGCAATGAGTAAACAACAAAAAGTTGAAAAGAAACAAGGCACAACATATAAGGCTGCTCTTGCTCAAATCTTAAAAAATTATAAAGGCTATAAAGTTAGTTCTGATAAACGTGATAACGGTACAACTGTAGAACATTACTTTTATAAAGATAAAGAAATTGCTTCGGTTATAAAAGATAAAAAAGGCAAGATTACGTCTTTATCACAATATGATGTAAACAAATCTAATGGAAAAGAAACAAGATATTTCTACGGAGATATTAATAAAGATGGAAAGATTGATAAAGGCGAAGTAAAAGTTCGATATGACATTGATTTGTCATAATAAAAAAGAGGAGTTAACCAGCTCCTCTTTTGTAGATAAATATTTCTATTAAATATTCATAGCTCTTAAAATATCTGTTAAGTCAGATGATGTTTTCTTAACTTCGTCATTTGAATATTTAATTGCGTTATCGGGGTCTTTTAGTCCGTTACCTGTCAAGATACAAACAATTTTAGAACCCTCTTTAACTTGGTCTTTAAACTTAATTAGACCTGCAACAGATGCTGCTGAAGCCGGTTCAGCAAGTACACCCTCGCATGATGCGATTAATTTGTATGCTTTAACGATTTCTTCATCGGTTACAAAGTTTATCATACCGTTGCTTTCATCTCGTGCAGCTTCTGCAAATTTCCAACTAGCAGGATTTCCGATTCTGATTGCTGTTGCGATTGTTTCCGGATTCATAATTCTTTCCCCTTTAACAATTGCTGCTGCACCCTCAGCTTCAAACCCCATCATTTTTGGTAATGCTGGAATTTTACCCAACTCGTGCCATTCTTTGTAACCTTTCCAGTATGCAGTGATGTTTCCGGCATTTCCTACAGGAATAAAGTGATAATCCGGAGCTTGTCCTAATGCTTCACAAATTTCAAAAGCACCTGTTTTTTGTCCCTCAATTCTGTAAGGGTTAACCGAATTTACAAGTGTGATTGGATATTTGTCAGAAATTTCTCTTACCACTTCCAAGGCCCTATCAAAGTTTCCTTGAATAGCGATAATTTCAGCTCCATACATCATTGCTTGAGATAATTTACCCAATGCGATATAACCATCAGGGATTAACACATAAGTTTTTAAACCTGCTTTTGCACCATAAGCTGCTGCTGAAGCGGAAGTGTTGCCTGTAGAAGCGCAAATAATTGCACCTGAACCTGATTCTTTAGCTTTTGTAACTGCCATTGTCATACCACGGTCTTTGAAACTTCCTGTAGGGTTGCAACCCTCAAATTTTAAATAAATTTCAGCATCAATACCAATTTTTTTAGCCAAGTTTTCGGCTTTAATTAGTGGAGTGTTCCCCTCGTTAAGTGTAACAACAGGTGTTGATTCTGTAACAGGTAAAAACTCTCTGTATTTGTTAATTAATCCTTGATAATACATAAAATCCTCTTTTCTTTATTATCTATAATTATTATTTTTCTTTAAATTTCATATCAACAGTTGGATTTTCTTTGCTCAATTCATATCCTAAAGTATCTGCAAAGTCTTGTGCTTTTTCCCGATTATTGATTGCAGTTTTGAATATAGGATAAGAATGTCCGTTTTCATTTGTACAGGTAATTGTATATTTAAAATACTTATCTTTATATCTATGATAGCCATATCTAGAGCTTTCTCTATAGCTAATTCTGTCTATTAAATTTAAAAATGTTTGACTTTGTTCTTCAATCCCAAACGATTTACATTGCGATATTGGAAATTCTGAAAAATGCTCTAGAGTTCCTCTACTATTATAATCCTTTACTTGACAACTTGAACTATTACAAATAATATGTGTCATTGATTTATTTAGTTTTGAAACTGAAAATAATGAATATGTGCCGATGATAATTAAAGCCCATATTCTCCAATCTAACAAAAAGTTTAAATTTATATTTTTATTATTTATCATTAAAATTGAACTCTTATTAAACTATTCACACTTGCGATTGCAGGGTCATTGTTAAAGATATTTATAACATTCTGCATATCTTTTTCCTTACAAATTTCTGTGATAACAGTAATTTTCGCTGCATTATCTCCTGCAACTTCTTTTTGTACGATACTTGCCAAACTTATGTTGTGGTCTTCGCAAGCTTTACCGATACGTCCAATTACACCTAGTCTGTTGTGTGCTGTAATTGAGATGTAATATTTGTTTCTGGTATCCTCAATTGGCGTCATAACAGCATTTTCGTGGTGGTTGCATCTCATCATTGGCAACAAATAATCTGTTTTGTCGATTTCAGAAGCTATGGCTAAAATATCTCCGACAACTGAACTTGCGGTTGGGAATTCTCCGGCTCCAGGACCAGATAGAGTTACATCTCCTACGGGGTGACCGGAAAGACTTACTGCATTTGTAACGTAATCAATGTGTGCCAAAGTTTTTGTTTTGGGAACTAACATTGGGTGAACTCTCACGTCTGCTTTTGAATCTTCATTTAATTCTGCAGATGCGATAAGTTTGATTTTGTAGCCCATTTCGTTTGCGGCTTTCATATCGTCAGGACTGATTTTTGTAATCCCCTCACGATATACGTTTTCAATCTTTATTCTTTTCCCGAATGCAATAGTAGCAAGGGTTGTAATTTTATATGCCGCATCAAAACCCTCAACATCACCTGTCGGGTCAGCTTCTGCATATCCTAATTCTTGCGCTTCTTTTAATACATCTGTGTATGAAGCACCTTGAACGTCCATTTTTGTTAAAATGTAATTGGTTGTTCCGTTAAGAATTGCTTTGATTTTGGTAATTTTGTTTCCTGCAAGAATTGTTTTGATTGGCATTATGAGTGGAATACCGCCTGCAATAGCCGCTTCATAAAGTACAACCTTATTGTTTTCTTCTGCAAAGTTAAACAATTCTTCTCCGTGCTTTGCAAGGAGTTCTTTGTTGGCTGTGACGATGTGTTTTCCGTTTTTGATAGCTGTTTTGATTAAATCAAATGCAGGATTAATTCCGCCAACTAATTCTGCGACAATTTGTATTTCCGGATTGTTAACAACTTCATAAGCATCGTCTGTAATGATACTTTCGTCCAGACCCTCAATATTTCTTTTTTTGTTTTTGTTGTGTACTGCAATTTTAACAACTTCTACATTTTTAAAATTTTGAAGAGTTTTAAAAACTCCACTTCCGACTGTTCCAAGTCCAATTAGCCCGATTTTAATTTTTTTATTTTCCATAGTGTCGATTATAGCATATTTTTGCGTATAAGTCTAGAATGGGGTAGGGAATGAGTTGTAATTTAGGAATACATGGGATTTTGGCATGTTTCCTCTTTAAATAATTTAACATGTAGCTTGCAAAAAAGTATTTTTGGTTTAAGATAAAGATATTAAAGTGATATAAACTAGCTAGAAAAGGAAAATAAAATCATGGCAAAACATTGTGAAGTATGCGGAAAAGCTCCAATTAAAGCAGCTAAATTGACTTTCTCACACAAGCAAATCGTTCATACTCAAGAACCAAATTTACAATCAGTAAAAGCTGTTGTAAACGGAACAACAAAAAGAATTAGAGTATGTACTTCTTGCTTAAAAGCAGGTAAAGTTCAAAAAGCTATGTAATTGTAGTTTTAAAAGTATAAGAATTGGAAAAAGAAAGACTTTTGGGTCTTTCTTTTTTTATGATTTAATTTTCCCTCCCTTGCGCATGTTCAAAAAATTTAGTATAATGAAAACAAGCCGAGCAGAGT
>DABJ01000045.1:8623-8897 GCA_002102825.1 Candidatus Gastranaerophilales bacterium HUM_12
TAACAAAAGAAAGGAAGTATGAACATGTCAAAACACAGTCATAGAGCGATTTTCGGGGGGGGGCACTACTAAAAGCCTCTCATAGCAAGGGTTTACGACGTGTTGACACGTCCTACTGTCATTACGAGGAAAAACAAACCGAGCAGAGTGCAAAATGGTCTGCACAGAGTGACGTCGTAATCTCTAACAAAAACTTACGTCATGCAGAGGGAGCGCAAGTGACCGAAGCATCTCATAACTTTAGTAAAAGAATAGCATTTACTTTAGCTGAAGT
>DABJ01000046.1:0-10707 GCA_002102825.1 Candidatus Gastranaerophilales bacterium HUM_12
GAACCATCATTTATACAAATAATTTCAATATCTTTCAATGTTTGATTTACAAGGCTATCTAGACATCTTTTTAAAAGTTTTTCGACATTATAAACTGGCACAATTATAGAAACTTTAATCATTTGTATCCTTTCTTACAAAAATTGGTATAAAATCAAAAAGAAGATAAAAAATTTTGTTATCCCTTTCTTTTATTTTAAATAAAGGAATTTTAAATATTTCTTTTGAATATTTAACAATAGTACATTCTCTTTTTCCTAATTTTAAATTATTTTCTTTGAAGAATTTTATCATTTGTTTTTTAGCAAGATAATTATCTTGTTGTTTTTTCTTAGACGTTTTCTTTACTATTGAAGATTTATTTACTCGATAATAGTAATTGGTATTTGGTGTTGTAACAATAATATTAGATTTTTTAATAATATGTGGTAGCCAAATAACATCTTCAAAATAAACACCGGATTTGAATTCTTCATCTTTTAACAATGTTGATTTATATAATTTATTCCACACATAGCAAATTTTTGGAGTATTGCAACAATTCATTTTATCTTGCAAATTTGTATAAATTTTTTCTTCTGAATATTTTATTCTGTATTTTGTATTGCGTTTTCTCCAACGAATAATAGATGCTGTACTAATATCAGCATTATTTTTAATAGCAACATTATATAATTTTTCAAAAAAATCTAAATCAACCCAGTCGTCTGAATCAACAAATCCAATATATTTACCTTGAGCGATATTCATTCCTGAATTTCTTGCAGCAGATAAGCCTGAATTTTTCTGATTGATTATTTTTATTCTCAAATCTTGTTTTGCATAATTATTTAATATTTCAAATGATTTATCAGTTGAACCATCGTTTACACAAATAATTTCGATGTCTTTCAATGTTTGATTTGTTAGGCTATCAAGACATTTTTCTAAAAATTTTTCAACGTTATAAACTGGCACAATTATACTAACCTTAACCATTTTATTTAATTCCTAAAAAGTTACATTTTTATCACTATTAATAATAAATAATACAATAACAAAGTTTAAAAGTAAACATTATTGTCCTATTTTAAGAAAACAGGGTACAAATGCATATAGATAAAAATTTTATTGGTAAAAAGATTAAACAAGCTAGAAAGAAAATAAAACTTTCTCAGGCTGAACTTGCAGAAAAAGTTGACCTTTCAGATAAGCATATTGGAAGAATTGAGGCAGGAAAATACCTCCCAAATTTTTTGAATTTTGTAAAAATAATGGAAGTTTTGAATATTGATTTTTCTGATTTTGGTTTAAACATTCATAAAGTTAATGATGAAAGTAGAAAAGAACTCTTAGAGCTTATTTACTCCGCAAATGATAAAGAAATAAATCTGTATTTGAAATTAATTAAAACTTTAAAAGAGAATATTTAATGGAGAAGAATTTTATGGGTTATATAAATATTTGTCTTTCAACAGATGATAATTATAGCAAATATGCAGGGGTTGTTATTTGTTCTATTCTTTTGAAATCAAATTCTTTTGATGTTTTGAATTTTTATATTCTTGATGGAAATATTTCAGATGAAAATAAAAATAAAATCGAACAATTAAAACGAATTCGTGATTTTAATCTAAAATTTGTGCAAATAGATGAAAATTTATTTGAAACTTATAAAAAAATTAAAACCCATTCTTATATTTCTTTGTCAACATTTTATAGATTAAAATTGGCTTCTTTATTGCCAGATGTAGAAAAAGTTTTGTATCTTGATTGTGATGTTGTCGTTAATGATGATATTGAACAACTTTATAATACCGATATTACAGATTATTATGCAGCAGGTGTTATGGATACGGCAATGAAATCTAGTGGTTGGGTTCCAAAGTTGGAAAAAGATAATTTATACTTCAATGCCGGTGTTTTGTTGTTCAATTTGGAAAAAATAAGACAAGATAATATAGAACAAAAATTTGAAGCATATACAACCGAAAATATTGATAATATTAGAGTTGGTGACCAACAAATTATAAATGTTGTTTGTCAGGGCAAAATTAAACAATTACCATCTGCTTGGAATGTTCAATCAAGCAATTTCATTAATCGTTCTGATTATACAAATAATCCGAAAATTGTTCATTATGTCGGCAAACAAAAACCGTGGATTTTTGGTTCAATGAATTATTGGAAAAATCTTTATTTTGATGTTTTAGACAAAACTCCGTGGAAAATTCCAGAAAATGAAAAATTAAAATGGACTAAGGAAAATCAAAAAGCTTCTATTTTGAATTACATAAAATACAGACCATTGTTTATGTTTCGTCCAAGATTTTATAAAGCAATTTATTATACTTATTTTAAGAAAGGAAATTAAATGTCAAAAGTTTCTGTTGTTGTTCCTGTGTATAATGTCGAAAAACTATTACAAAGATGTTTAAACAGCTTAATAAATCAATCTTTGCATGATATTGAAATTATTTGTATAAATGATGGTTCAACAGATAAATCTTTAGAAATATTGAAATCTTTTGCTAATAAAGATAAGAGAATTACTGTAATTGATAAACAAAATGAAGGACTTTCTGTTGCCAGAAATGTTGGACTTGAAAAAGCCCAAGGTGAATTTGTGGCATTTTTGGATTCAGATGACTGGGTTGATTTAGATTTTTATGAAAAATTGTACAATTCTGCAGTTAATAACAATGCAGATATTGCAGTAGCAGGAATTATTAGAACAAAGACTAATAAAAAAACTTTTATTCTTGAATATAATAAAGAAGAAGTTACTAGTGATATTTATAAAAAAATAGAACTTTGTGATATTCCGGAGTGTTGTTTTGTTTGGAATAAAATTTACAGATTAGATAAATTGAAAAGTTTAAATATTCAATTTGAAGTTGGTAGAATTTACGAAGATATGATTTGGACTCCGCAAGTTTTGTATGCCATGGATAAAATAGTAACTGTTCCTGATACTTATTATTATTATTGGCGTCATGCAAATACTTTGGTTAAAAAGAGTAATGCAAAAACTGATGCAGATTTGAAGTATGCAAAAGATAAATTTGTAAGTTTTTTCAAAGAGCATAATGTTGATATTGATAAATATTTGGTCAAAGTAAAAAAATACAAAATCTTCGGAATAACTTTCTTAAAAATTAAACAAAAAGGATATAAAAAAGAATATACTTTGTTAAATTTTGTTAAGGGGGGGGGTAAAACCCTCTTATAGCGGTAATCTTATTTTTAAGATTGATAAGAATGGAAAGAGAAAAAGGATATACTTTCCATTAGGATTGAATGTGAGATTTAAAGGTAAGGGTTCTGTTGTTACTATACGTGAACCTTTTCCAAAATTTAAAAGATGTAAAATAGTTTTAGGTGACAATTGTTCTGTCATAATTGGTTCAACACCATATAGAGTAAGTAAATTAAAAATATTTGCAAATGCTGAACATTCAAAATGTTTTATTGGTAAAAATAGTTTCTTTTTTAGTGATTCTGAAATTATTTTAAGACCTGAACCTTATAAAATTGTTTCTATTGGTGATAATTTTATGGCAGGTAAAAATTTACAAATTAGAACGAGTGATGCTCATAGTGTTATAGATTTGTCTAATAATAAGCCGGTAAACTTTGCTAAAAATGTAATTATTGGTAATCATGTTTGGCTTGGATATGATGTGACTGTATTAAAAGGTACAAGGATTACAGATGATTGTGTTGTAGGAACAAAAAGTCTTGTTACAAAAGATTGTTCTGAAAGTTATAGTATTTATGCCGGAATACCTGCAAAGAAAGTTAAAACAAACGTTACTTGGGATATTAAATATCCCGATGTTTATTAGCTTGATTTTCATGAAAAAATGCGGTATAATAACTTACTGTAACCAGTATTTTAAGAGGTGTTATTATGGCAGGTCAAATCACAATTCGTTCAGACAGAGCAACAGATTACAAATTTATGTACAAAGGAGAAGAAGTTGTTCTTAAAGCAGGTACTATTATCAGTATTGCTGATGGTTTAGAACATGTTGTTCTTCCTACTTGTGCAATGAAAATTATGAACAATTTGATTGTTGTTAAAGACGATGTAAAAAAGAATTAATTAACACATAATAAAAGCACAATTTTTAAAGACCGGAAGTGTATTTTCGGTCTTTTATTTTTGAATTATTTCTCGTATTATAAAATAGAAAATTGAAACACAAGGAGAAAATTTATGAAATTATTACACACAATGATTAGAGTAAAAAATGTTGAAAACAGTTTAAAATTTTATACAGAACTTTTGAATATGAAATTAGACCACAAAAAGAGATTAGAAGATTGTTGGTTATATTTTCTAAACGATGAAGATGGTACAACTCAACTAGAATTAACATTCAATGACGAAACTCCGGAAGAGGGTTATAATTTGGGTAACGGTTTTGGACATTTAGCTTTTTCTGTTGACTCTTTTGACAAATTCACAGAAAAAATGAATTCTCTTGGTTATAAATATCTTTATGAACCGTTTGATTTGAATGGCAAAGGTTCAAAAATTGCATTCGTAAAAGACCCAGATGGATATGAAATAGAACTTATTGAAAAAGTTGTTTGGTAATAACTTTTTTGTAAAAGGTGAAGTTTAATTCTTCACCTTTTTTATGGCAAAAAGCCCTTAAAATCTTTACATTATTTAATTTATTTACAACAAAGCATATAGATTGTATTATTATAAAAGATGTAAAATAACAGTAAGTATGAAAAATTCTCTTTCGGAGGCAAAATTGGTAGAAAGATATTATATAAAAGGCGGTACCCCATTAAAAGGTGAAGTATCAATTGGCGGAGCTAAAAATTCAGTTCTAAAATTGATGGCTGCAGCTTTACTCGCAAAAGGTGAATCAAAGATTTATAATGTACCTGATTTGACAGATGTAGATATTATGCTCAGCGTAATTGAGCAATTGGGTGCAAAAACACAATATGATAAAAAAGAAAAATCAGTAAAAATTGATGCATCAAACTTAACAAGTGTTACAGCGACTTATGAACTTGTAAGTAAAATGAGAGCATCATTTATTGTTTTAGGTGCATTAGTTTCAAGATGTAAGGAAGCAAAAGTTGCATTACCGGGTGGTTGTGCAATTGGTGAAAGAAGAGTTGATTTTCATATCCGTGGTCTTGAAGCTTTGGGAGCAAAAATCAAAATTGAAAACGGTTATGTTCATGCAAAAGCTCCAAAACTTGTTGGTGCTGAGGTTTGTTTAGACTTGCCATCTGTTGGTGCAACAGAAAATATTATGTTAGCATCAGTTTTGGCTGAGGGTTCTTCAAGAATTCAAAATGCTGCACAAGAGCCGGAAATTGTTGATTTGGCAAATTTCTTGAACACAATGGGTGCTGATATTCAAGGTGCTGGTACTTCTGAAATTGTTATCAATGGTGTTAAACAAAGTGATTTACACCCGATTGAATACACAACAATTCCTGATAGAATTGAAGCAGGTACTTATATGACAGCAATTATTGCGACTAAAGGTAAAGGTATTATTAAAAATATATATCCTGCACATTTGACATTCTTTACTGATAAATTGTTAAAAATGGGTGCAAATATTAAACTTCTGGATCCAACATCTATGGAAGTTAGCTGTAAAAACAGATTGAATTCAATTAATTTTGTAACTCAACCTTACCCGGGATTTCCTACAGATTTGCAGTCTATGGCAATGACTCTTTTAACAACTGCAAACGGTGTTGGTATTATCACAGAAAGTTTGTACGAAAACAGATTTATGCAAGTTCCTGATTTGAACAGAATGGGTGCAGATATTCACCAAGACAGAAATCACGCAATAGTTAAAGGTGTTAAAAAATTAACCGGTGCAACATTAACCGCAAGTGATTTGAGAGCCGGTGCTTCGTTAGTTGTTGCTGCTTTAATGGCTGACGGTAATTCTATTGTCGAAAAACTACATCATATAGATAGAGGATACGAAAATTTTGAAACTAAGCTAAGATTGTTAGGAGGGAAAATTGAACGTAGAGATGATGATTCCCAAATTAACCTAACGGAGGGTACACATAATGAGTCCTACTTATAAACGTTGGTATGATCATGACCCATTATTATTAGAAGTAATTGAACTTTTAAGAAATTATCAAACTGAATTACATGCTCAGGCTGAAATTTTCTTAAAGAAAATTGAAGAAAAAGTTTCAAAAGAAACAATAGATAAATTTTACGCAATGGTAAAACCGGTGAATGCAAATAACCGTTGGTATGATAAAGACCCTGTTATTTCCAGAACAGTTGAAATTTTAAGAATTGTTCCGCCGGAAGCTCAAAGAATTTGTGCTCAGAATTTTATTAGAACATTAAAAGAAATGGGCATAAATTATGAAAGCCAGAATGTAAAAATTTAAGTAAAAGGTTAGATTGTAGTAGAAGAACTCTTAGCAAATAAGGGTTCTTTTTTTTTATATTTTTTTTCATAAAAAAAAGACTCTCTGAAAAATATTCGAAGAGTCTTTTTTAAATTTAATTATAAAAACTATTTAGTTTTTTTATCTTTTTTGAGTTTATCAGCTGCTCCATTTGAAATATCATTTACTTGTTTATGCAATTTTTTGCTGATTGTTTCCGGATTGTATCTGTCGTCCAAGAATTCAATTTTTGATTTTTTCTTAGCTGCTTCTGTCAAATTATCAAGAGCTTTAATTTGTTGTTCATTTGTTAAATAATCTTTGATATCAGATTTAACTTTTTCATAAGGCATAACACCTGCTGCACGTCTGTCTGTAACAAAGATAATGTGGTAACCGAATTGAGTTTTAACAACGTTAGAAACTGTATTTGGTTTTGCTTCGAAAGCTGCTTTTGCAAATTCAGGAACCATTCTGTCTTTAGCAAAGAAACCCAAATCTCCGCCTTGTTTTGCAGATTCTGTATCTTCTGAATATTTTTTAGCATAAGCTGGGAATTTAGAACTATCAGCTTGTAATTCTTTAGCTAACTTTTCAGCTTCAGCTTTTTTGTCTGCCATAACTTTTTCTACTTGAGCTTTAAGTTCATCATCGCTCAATTTCTTTTTAGATTTTGTTGTAATTTCTTCCATAATTTGATTTGGATTTGCTGCAATCAAAATATGAGAAGCTCTTACTTGTTCATTATGTTTGAACTTATCAAGGTTTTTGTTGTAGAAGTTTTTGCAATCTGCATCTGAAATTTTTATTTTTCCTGCAGAATTAGCTAATTTTTGCATTTTTACTTGGTTTTTTACATCTGTTTTGAATTCACCAACTGAAACATCATTTTGTTTCAAAACTTGCATCAATTGATCTCTTCCACCCATTTTGTCCATGATTTTTTTGATAGCTTGGTCAACATCTTTGTTTGAAACTTTGATACCTCTAGCTTTTGCTTCTTGGTTAAGAATTTCTTGAATAATCAATTGGTTGATAACTCTTTGTTCTGTCATCAAATATAAGAAACCATCTTTGTTTCCTTTCATATCGCCCATTTTTGCAAAAGGAGATTGTGCTATTTGTTTATCCATCAATTTGTCATAATCACCTTGTGTGATTGCATTGTCATTAATTTTGATAATTGCTTTTTGATCTTTAATTCCGCAACCGGTAAATAGTAATGCTGATAAAAGCATAGTTGCCATTATTTTTGAAGCTTTCATTGAAATCTCTCCTCTTTCACTAATATTCATAACTAACCTTGTGTATATAATAAAACAAATCCGTTAAAAAGTTAAATACTTCATTAAAATTTACATACGAAGTGTTTAAAATTAAGATAGAAGTGCCTTCTTGGCATGATGTTGGTGCGATTGTGAATTTGATTTTTTTAGAAAGATTTAGTGGTAAAACTTTTTGTACCAAATTCCACTCTGCTTTTGAATATGGAGTGTAAATTCTAATAGTATTTCCTGCTTCTCGAATTGCAGTAATTTTAATTTCTGTAGCAGAAAGTCTTAATCTTATTAGTTTAATAAGATTTTCGACGCATTCCGGAGGTTTTGCAAATCTGTCTTGCCATTCTTCGACAATGTAATCAAGTTCTGTAGAACTTTTAACGTCAGCCAAACGTTTGTATTCAATCATTTTCTGGTCAGTTGAACCTACCCACTCATCAGGAATATATGCTGTTACGTTTATATCTACGATTGTTGGATTTGTTTTTTCAACTTTTTCTCCTTGAAGTTCTTGAACAGTTTCTTCTAAAAGTTCGCAATAGGTGTCAAAACCGACATTTATCATGTGTCCGTGTTGTTTTGTTCCTAGTATATTTCCAACTCCTCTAATTTCAACATCTCGAAGTGCAATTTGATAACCACTGCCAAGTGTTGTAAATTCTTTAATAGCTTTCAATCTGTGCATTGCTTCTTTAGTAATTTCTTTACTTTTTTTGTAGAAACAATAGCAATAAGCTTGTCTTTGTGATCTTCCGACACGTCCTCTGAGTTGATAAAGTTGAGCAAGTCCAAACCTATCTGCATCATGAATAATCATTGTGTTTGCGTTTGGAATATCAATACCATTTTCAATAATTGTTGTTGCAAGTAAGATATCGTATTCTTGATTTGCAAAATCAACAATAACTTCTTCTAATTCTTTTTCGTCCATTTGTCCATGTCCAATTGCAATTCTGGCATTTGGTACAATTTTTTGTAATTGATTTTTGAATTCTTGTATTGTTTCAACTCGGTTATATAAATAAAAAACTTGTCCCTCTCTATCCAGTTCATGATTTATGGCATTTTTAACCATTGTTTCATTCCATTCGCCAACATAAGTTTTTATTGGCAAACGGTTTTTAGGAGGGGTATTAATTATTGACATATCTTTAATTCCTGATAAAGACATGTATAGAGTTCTTGGAATTGGGGTTGCAGACATTGAAAGAATGTCTATATTTTCTCTCAATTGTTTCAATTTTTCTTTATGTCTAACACCAAATCTATGTTCTTCATCAATTACCAGAAGACCTAAATCTTTGAACTCAATTCCCTCTTGCAAGAGTCTGTGAGTTCCTACAACAACATCGCATTTCCCTGTCGCAAGATTTTTGATTGTTTCTTTTTGTTCTTTGTGAGTTCTAAATCTTGATAGTAACTCAACATCAACACCGAAAGGCTTAAATCTTTCTGAAATTGTTTGATAGTGTTGTAAGGCAAGAATTGTTGTTGGAACTACAACAGCAACTTGTTTACCTGAAGTTACGGCTTTGAAAATTGCACGCATAGCAACTTCTGTCTTTCCAAAACCAACATCTCCACAAATAAGTCTATCCATTGGTTGAGAAGATTCCATATCTTTTTTAACTTGTTCAATTGCTTTTAATTGGTCAGGGGTTTCAACAAATTCAAAAGCTTCTTCCATTTCGATTTGCCAAGTAGTATCCGGCAAAAATTGAATTCCTTCTTGCATTTTTCGTCTTGCATACAGTCTAAGTAAGTCATAAGCAACAACTTCAACAGCTTTTTTAACTTTTGCTTTAGTATTTTCCCAATCTCGACCACCCATTTGGGATAGTTTTGGTTTGACAGAACCCGAACCTCTATATCTGCAAAGCAAATTTATTTGTTCTGCTGGAATATGAAGTCTGTCTTTATTTGCGTATTCAATTGTCAGATAATCTTTTAATTGACCATCTATTTCTTGTTTTGAAAGTCCTTTATAGATACCTAAACCGTGAATTGTATGGACAACATACTCTCCAACTTTTATGTCATTTATGTTTTCAATATATTCAGGTTTCTCTTTGTAATAAGATTTTTTTGTTGAGGTAATTTCTTTTGAGCGTTTGTTAAAAAGTTCTCTATCTGTAAATATGATTGTTTTAAAATCTTCTAAAATACAACCCCCGCAGACTATACTGTCAGAGTAATCAATATTGAAAACCTCTTTGTCCGTTAAAATTTCTTTTACTCTTTCCGGATAATCAGTTGCCATAATGATTTTGTAGTCAATATGTTCTTTTATAAAAGATGAAATATTCTCAAAATTAGCCTCAAAATTTCTCAATGGTTGAGCATTGAATTCAATCAAATCACCCATATTTCCATCAATAAAATTGTTAAATCCTATTTTGATAAAATAAGAAGTTTGTCTTAAAAACTCTTCAAAAGTAAAATGATTTTTTCCCTCAATTTTTCTTATAAGACCTAGTTTTAAATTTTCTTGTAACTGTTTTTCTAAGTTGTCATTTAAAAATTCATATTTTGAATAAATTTCTGTTGTTTCATCAAAAACTATTGTGTAATCTTTGAAATAATCTAAAATACCAACTAAATTTTTGTTAAAATAATTTTGGTAAACTTCAATTCCCTCAAAATAATTTTCTTCCGGAATTTCATCATCATCGAAAGAATTATAATCTTTTTGCTGAAGAGATTTAACCATTTCTTCTTGTGCAGATGTGATGAATTTATAAATTGGTAAGATTTTTACTTCTTTAATTTTTTCAATAGATTTTTGAGTTTCGTTATCAAAATATCTTATATCTACAACTTCATCACCCCAAAGTTCAATTCTGACAGGGTTATTGTCAAGAGAAAAAATATCTGCGATATCTCCTCTGATACTAAATTCAGAGATATCATTCACCATTGTTGCTTTTTTATATCCTAATGCAACAAGTTTTTTTGATAGTTTTTTTAAATCAATAGTATCACCAATTTTGATTTTTAAGCTATTTTTTTTGAAAAAATCTTCATTTGGAAACTT
>DABJ01000046.1:10714-11391 GCA_002102825.1 Candidatus Gastranaerophilales bacterium HUM_12
TAAAAATGCTTTGACAGGACAAATTACAATATTAGGTCTTTGGTGTAGAATTCTTATTTGTTCGGAATAATCATACAAATTAGGTGTGATTGTTTCATACATTGAAATATTTTGAAATGGCATAATACTGCTATTTATTTCAAAAGCAGTATTTAAATCGCTTTGATATTTTAATGCATTTTGCTCAGTTGATGTTATGAATAGTACTTTTTTCTTTGAATAACTGCTAATTTTTGATAGCAAAAAAATTCTCAACAAAGAAGTCAAACCCGTTACAGCAAAAGATTTGTCATCTTTTGTTCTTATTCTAAATTCTTCATAGCTCTCTGTAATATTATCTGTATTTATATTAAGCATACCAAATATTATAGCCAAAGAAACGAAAAAAGAAATACTTCACTCTCTTGACAAAAACTAAATAATTTATGCTTCCTTATGTTTTTTGAACAAGAACAACAATGGAATAAGTATCAAACAAAGAACACCAAAAATTCTGAATGAATCCATGAATGCCCAAAGGTTAGCTTGTTTAATAAGTGTTCCGTATTGAGAATATTCAGCCATGTGGTTTGCAACAGAGATATGTGTATATTTTGCAAGAGCGGCTGTTGTTGTTTGAACTCTTTCAACAAACACGGGATTTAAATCACTCAATTTTCCAACCATCATATATTGGT
>DABJ01000053.1 GCA_002102825.1 Candidatus Gastranaerophilales bacterium HUM_12
GCCCCGCCAATTCCATACGGTTATTCCATTGCCCGCATTTGTTCTGTTAATGAACGCTTTTTCAAATCCCGTATTTCCCATACAGAAAGAATCAACTGTAAAAGAATCAATATTAGTAGATATCCACCTATCTGCATTGTTGGAAATTGATATGAGAGATTTGGCATACCGAATAGAATACCAACAGCTTTGCTCACAGGAATAGCTATGGGAATACCAACCAAAAGAACGATTCCAAATGAAACAAGTACATATAGCAATCCCTCTGTTATGAGAGAACGATATAATTGTTTTAGGCTTAATCCAACAGAGCGTAATGTACTGATTTCCTGTTTACGCGCTTGATGGTTAGAGAGCGTCATATTGATTAGATTGATTATTCCAAACAGCAAAATTAGTAATGACAGCATTTGCAAACTTCCAAACAATAAGTTCATAGAAGATTCCATGTACTCTACAACATCATTATAGCTGCAAATAGAAAGCCCCTTTTCTTTAGAGGTAATTTTCTGCTGAATGGCTGATTCTATTTCATCATTATAAGTTTTATCAGTTATGATCTCCCATGAGTAAGCAAAATTTTCTGTGTTTGTGAATAGTTGTTGTGCAAGTTCTTGTGTAATTATAAGATTCGCTGGATCAATAGCATCTGTACCGTTTTCGGTTCCGACAAAGCTCTTATCAAAGAAACCGGAAACAATACATTCTATTTCCTCTCCACTATTTGTAATCTTTATAGGCGTCCCTTTTGTAATCCCCAGTTCCATATATCCATCTGTCAATAAAACTTCAAACTGGTTCTTAGGCATTTGTCCATCTATCAAATGTTGTTCAACAAAGCTAAAATTACCTTCTGTACTTTGAACCGAAATTATATCACACATTCCCTCAGTAGCATTTCCATTGATAGAATAATGACACATTCCTACCGAATCTCTAAGTGGTATAATCTTTTGGATTCCTTTAGTATTCAAAAGTTCTTCTTTCAAAGATTCATTTAGCGGATTATTTGTTTCGTTTTTTCCAACTGATTCTTCAGAAAGATATATACGGAAGCTTCCGCCGTTTACAAAAAACTTTTCACGGACAAATTGTTCTGGCGTATTACTAACTGCTGCGGATGCAGATATAAATAAGAGTAATCCTCCAAATATCAAGGAAAGCAATGTACTGGCTGTCTTTTTCTTATCGCGTCCAAGATTTAATAGAGCTAAAGAGTAAGGTGAAATTTTCTTATTATGTTTTCGAGATTGCATCGGAGCATTTCGATAAGCTATATATCGTACTGCCTCAATAGGGGAAGTAGTTGCCGCAATTTTAAGCGGCTTGCGAACAGATAATTTCACCATAAGAGTGCAAATGATGGAAACACCTATCATTACAAAAGGAATATTGATAGGAGAAAATCCGCTGGAAAATTCATTACTTCCCAAAACAGTTCCGACAATCGCACCCAAAACAATACCCGGAGGGATTCCAAGCCATGATAAATATCTACTTTCATAATTTATCATTTTCTTTATCTGTAATGCAGTTGTACCTAAAGTGCGTAACTGTCCGAAATTTCTTATTTTTTCATTGATAGAAATTCTGAAAATACTTTGGATTACCGTTATACCGGCAAATAATACCAACACGGACAAACTTACAAAAGTTAGTATATTTTCAAATGACAATCCCATATTCTCTCTAAAAAAGAGAAAACTTAAGCTATAATCAGCACCAATTTCTTTTCCAATAGAAGCAATTCTTTCTTTTAGAATTTCTTTTGATGTTGAATCTGCATCAGCAAAACAAACATAACTTTGGTATTTTTCAGGATTATAATTAGGGCTATTTTCTACAAACGATTTGGATATATAGCACGAGTAATTGCCCTGTGATTCAGTCGAGCTTTCCGTAATCCCAGAAATCACAAAATCTTGTGATTTTCCGTTTATTTGAAAAGAAATTTTATCTCCGATTGCAGTATTAGAAAAATATTTGTTCACCATTTCACGGTCAACTGCAATTTCATTTTCTTTAGATGGCATAGTCCCATCTTTTAGTGTAAATTGATTTCGGGCAATATAGCATGCCGCGTCATCCATATATGCCAAATACAATGAATATCCCTCTGGCATTTTTATTTCTCCCAGATTGTAAAGCGACGCTACCGTTTCGATTTCTGGTTGATGACGAAGTTTTTCAATTTTATCCTCTGTCAGATTATCATAGCTGGCTTGAAAAGTGGCCATATTATTTTGAGATTCCTGAAAAGCAAAAAATAATGTTCCACACATTGACATCAAAAACGCTGCCAGTGAAATAGCAATTATTATCATAAAATTCCGGCGCTTCTCGCTTTGCAAACTTTTCTTTGCCAGCTTCTTTGTAATGGCGCTGGTATCATTTTCAAAAGGCCATGTCATAGCTTGCCACCTCCTTACTCCACAATCTTTCCGTCCTCAATGCGGACAATCCGATCTGCAAGGCGGGCTATGTCGTCATTGTGGGTAATCATCACGACAGTTTGCCGAAACTCTGCGCTGGTGCGCTTGATAAGCCCCAGCACCTCGGCGCTGGTCTTGCTGTCAAGGTTGCCGGTCGGCTCGTCGGCCAGCACAATAGCCGGTTTGGTAATCAGGGCGCGGGCAATCGCCACACGCTGCTGCTGGCCGCCGGAAAGATTGTTCGGCATATTTTTCAGTTTATCTTCCAGCCCCAGCAGGTGAACGATCTCGTCCAAAAACTTCTGATCCACCGTGTCCCCGTC
>DABJ01000006.1 GCA_002102825.1 Candidatus Gastranaerophilales bacterium HUM_12
AGGCTCGGAGTCACGTTTAAGGCGAGGCGCAGTGACAGAGCAGAGTATAAAATAGCCTATACGAGAGTGACGTCGTAATCTTGAACGACGGACACACCAATGTCACCCTGAACTTGTTTCAGGGTCTCAAAAGTTAAGGAGATTCTGAATCTAGTTCAGAATGACAATAGAACAATGACTAAAATGGGAAATAACATGAAGCAACTTATAGACTTATCCACTTATTAAACCTATAGACCGAAACGGACTTTTCACCTTCCACCATTCACTTTTCACTATTTCCTATATCCACCTATCCACCTATCCACCTATCCACCGATTTACCTTTTTTGTAAATTTATGTGTTAATAATACACTTAAAAATTATTCTTGTAGTAATATTAATGACATACGATAAAGAGGAGATATTATGTCAAAACAAAAAGCTAATATTGCAATTCTAGGTGCTACAGGTGTTGTGGGCAGAGAGATTATCAAAATTATTGATGAATTAAAGGTTGATTTTAATACCATTAAATTTTTATCAAGTGCCAAAAGTGCTGGTTCAAAAATTGATTTTCAAGGCAAGACTTACACAGTGGAAGAGGCAACTCCTGAAAGTTTTGACGGTGTGAATATTGTATTGGCATCTGCCGGAGGCTCAACTTCTCAAAAATTTGCTCCGGAAATTGTAAAACGTGGCGGTGTTTTGATTGATAATTCTTCAGCATTCAGAATGGACAAAGATGTTCCGTTGGTTATTGCGTATGTTAATGACGAAGATTTAAAAAAACATAAAGGAATTATTGCAAATCCAAACTGTTCAACTTCTCAATTGATGCTTGTTTTGAAACCTTTGCATGACAAATTTAAATTGAAAAGACTTTTGGTTTCTACATATCAAGCTGTTTCCGGTGCAGGGTTAAAAGCTATTAATGAATTGACTGAAAATACTAAGGCAACTTTAGATAATAAAGAATTCGAGAATGTTGCGTTTAAAAAGCCAATTTCTTTCAACGTTATTCCTCAAATTGACGTGTTCTGCGAAAACGGTTATACAAAAGAAGAAATGAAAGTTACGAATGAAACTAAGAAAATTCTTCATTTACCACAAGAACTTCCAATTTCATGTACTGCGGTTAGAGTTCCTGTTTATAGAGGTCATTCTGAGGCCGTTGATATTGAGTTTGAAGGAAAAGTTACTCCGGACGAAGTTCGTGAAATTTTGTCAAATACATTCGGGGTTAAGGTTATTGATAATCCGGAAAATTACGAATATCCTACAACTCGAGATGCTGATGGTGTAGATCCTGTATTTGTTGGTAGAATTAGAAAAAATTTAGCTTTTGAAAATGGTATTTCATTGTGGTGCGTAGCAGATAATCTTAGAATTGGCGCTGCTTTGAATACTGTCAGATTGTGTAAAAAGGTTATAGAAATGGGTCTGTACTAAATCAGACCCTCCACAAGAAAGAAGACGATAATAAATGAATATTAGTAAATTAACAATTACCTCAATTTGTTCTCAATATAAGACAAATATTATGGAAATTACCAGTCCAAGCACTCAAAGAGCTGCTGAATTAGTAAAAGAAAGATTGTATGCTAGGGATTGCTTTTATCTTGATGATGGACTTCCACGTTTTATGTCAAATTTAGTTCCTCCGAATAGAATGCTAAAAGATGAATTTGTTCCAATCGTGGATAAGCATAAAAATTCGATTGAAACTTTTCTTGCAAAAATGAATAAAAAACTTGGACCATTTTTGAATAAATAATTTTGTAAGAGTTGAATTATTACTTTTTGTTAATATAATAGGACTTTTTAATAGGTTTAGGGTATAATTTAGGCATATTAGAGGGTATATTTTATGGGACAGCTCTTGCAAAGAGAAAATGTAGCGGATTTCGTAAAAAAACTGCATCAAAGTGGAAAAACAGTAGTAGTAACAAATGGTTGTTTTGATATTTTACATGTTGGGCATGTAAGGTATTTGCAAAAGACAAAATCATTCGCTGATTATTCTATGGTTCTTTTGAATTCAGATAAATCAGTTAGAAGTATAAAAGGGCCGACACGACCGATAAATAATGAATCAGATAGGGCTGAGGTGTTGTGTGCATTGGCTTGTGTTGACTATGTAGTTTTGTTTGACGAAGATAGTCCGGCAAATTTGATAGATGAAATTAAACCTGATGTTTATACAAAAGGTGCTGATTACACAATGGAAACCTTACCGGAAGCTGATATTATGAGAAAAAATAATATCAAAGTCGAGTTCATAACTTTTGTCGAGGGCAAATCCACAACAAAAACTATAGAGAAGATGACGAATAACGTGAAAGGTGAATAAGTAACGTTTTGGAATATTCAATAATCACCTCTTACCATTCACTAAAAACAATCATTTAGTAAAAATATAAATACAAATATCATTATATATAAGGAGAAAAGAATGAGATCATTTACAGTAGATGAAATTACACAAATCGTAGGCGGTATGCTTACAAAGGTTGCAAGTCCTGAAATTACTCATATTGCGCCTCCATTGTTGAGCGATGAACATACTTTGGCTTTAGCTTTGGGAGAAGAAGAAATCGCAAACCTTGCTAAATCAAGAGCAAAAGCAGCATTAGTTCCTTTGGGTGTTCAAATTGACGGTTTTACAACTATTGAAGTTGAAAGACCAAGACTTGCAATGATGAAATTGTTGAATTTATTCTACGTTCCACCTGTTGTGAATAAAGATATTCACCCATCAGCAGTTGTTGACCCAACAGCTAAATTAGGTCAAAACGTATGTATCGGACCAAATGTTGTTGTTTCTCCAAATGCTGTAATCGGTGATAATACAAAGATTTTAGCAAACTCTTATATTGGTAGTGATGTTAAAATCGGTAATAACTGTTTCTTCCACCCAGGAGTAAATATTGGTGATAGAGTTCAAATCGGAAATGACGTAATTTTGAACCATGGTGTTTCTTTAGGCGCTGACGGTTTCAGTTTCGTTACTGAAAACCCTAATAATATTGAAAATGCTCGTAAAGAGGGTGAAATCAAAGAGGGTGATGTTGAACAAGTTATTTTCAAAATACCGTCAATCGGTTCTGTTGTAATTGGTAATAACGTTGAAATCGGTGCTAATACAACAATTGACCGAGGTACAATTGAAAACACAATGATTGGCGATAATACAAAAATTGATGACCTTGTAATGATTGGTCATAATTGTAGAATTGGTAAAGGTTGCTTAATCGTGTCACAAGTAGGTATTGCAGGTAGCTGTGTTATCGGTGATAGAGTTGTTATTGCAGGTCAGGCAGGTTTGGCTGATCACATTGAAATCGGTTCTGATACAATTATTACCGCTAAAGCAGGTGTTACAAAATCATTCCCTGCAAAATCAATTATCGTTGGTATTCCGGCTGTTCCAAGAAAAGATTTTATCAAACAGTTGAAAACAATGAAAGATGCTCAAGATATCTTTGCTAAGTTTAGAAAATTTGAGCCTATTTTGAAATCATTTGAAGAAGCACATCAAGAGGTTTAATAAAATAAAAAATGGTTACACTTAAAAAAGAAGTCAAAATAACCGGTAATGGCTTGATGAAAAACAAGCCTTGCGAAGTAACCTTGTTTCCATCTAAAACAGGACAAATAAGATATTTCGTGAAAGATAAGGATTCCTTTACTGCGAGTGTGGATAACGTTATTGCAACAGACCACTGTGTAGTTTTGGGTACTTCAAAAGTCCGTTCAATGTTGACAGAACATTTGACTGCTGCTTTGGCATTTTGTCATATTGATTCAGTTGATATCTGTATGACAGAAGAAGAAGTTCCGGCACTTGACGGCAGCTCAAAAGGTTGGGTTGAGGCGATTAAGTCGGCAGGTATTGATAAACCTTTCTTTGCAAAAGAAAAGTATTATACCGTGTCTGAACCTGTGTATTACTTGAATGGTAAGACTAGCTTGGTTATTCTTCCGAGTGATAATTTGTTTATGTCTTATGCGGTTAACTATAATCACACGGATTTGACAAGACGTTTTGTGAATTATGACCCTAAGAAGAAAGAAGAAATCATTGAGGCTAGAACTTTTGGTTTTTACCATGATTTGAAAAAATTCCAAATGCTTGGCTTTGCTCAAGGTGTAACAGAAGAAAATACTGTTGGTTTGACTGATGAGGGCGGATATACAACTGAACTTCGCTCTGAACACGAGCCGATTAAACATAAAATGCTTGATTTGGTTGGGGATTTATATTTGTCAGGTGTAAATCCGTTGAATTTAAAATGTCAAATTCTTGCTAAAGAAGCCGGTCATGCCGTGCATGTTAAAGTTGCGAAAATGCTTAAAGATAAATTAATAGAAATATAAGGAGAGAAAAATGTCAGAAGAAACAAAAGAGGTATTGAGTTTTGATACAATGCAGATTATGGAAATGATTCCTCACAGATTTCCGTTTTTGCTAGTTGATAGAATTACAGAATGCGTTCCGGGAAAATATGCAAAAGGATATAAAAATTTAACAATGAATGAACAATTTTTCCAAGGTCACTTCCCTGGAAATCCAATTATGCCTGGGGTTTTACAACTTGAAGCTATGGCTCAATGTTCAGCACCAATTTTGATGACAATGCCTGAATTCGAAGGAAAATTGACATTATACGCAGGGGTTGACGGTGTAAGATTTAAAAATATCGTTAGACCGGGGGATAGATTTGAAATGGAAGTTGAACTTACTAAAGTCAAAGGCCCTATCTGTAAAGCTCATGGTATAGGAAGAGTTGACGGAAAAACTTGTGTAGAAGCGGATATGATATTTGCTTTGAAATAAGTTTAATCGTTAAATTGAGAGTAAAAAAGCATTCAATAATCGAATGCTTTTTTATTTGTCTAATTTTTCTTTTAATAATTCAATCTCAGCTTTTAGTTGATTTATTTCGCATTTTATCGGGTCCGGAATTCTATTGTGCATCAAGTTTCCTTGTTCATCAATCATTGCACGGTGAACAATTCTCCCTGGAACTCCGACAACTGTTGAGTGAGGAGGAACATCTTCTATAACAACTGAACCTGCACCAATTCTGACATTGTCTCCGATTGTGATGTTGCCGAGAACTTTTGCTCCTGCGCCAACTATGACTTTGTTTCCAAGAGTTGGGTGACGTTTGCCACTTTCTTTTCCTGTACCGCCTAGTGTTACTTGTTGATAAATCAAAACATCATTCCCAATTACTGTAGTTTCGCCTATTACAACTCCATCTCCATGGTCGATGAAAAATCTTCTTCCGATTTTTGCTGCCGGGTGAATTTCAATTCCTGTGATAATTCTTGTCAGATATGATATCATTCTCGGAATTAGCGGAATGTTCCATTTGTACAAGCGGTGAGCAAATCTATAGGCAATCAGGGCATGCAACCCGGGGTAGCAAAGAATTACTTCTAACAAATTCTTTGCTGCCGGATCATTTTCATAAATTACATTGATGTCTTCTTTGACTTTTGAAATTCCACGTTTGATTGTTGATAGCATGATTTCAACCTTGTGAATTATTTTATTAACTTGGCAAACTTACGTTTTCCTGCTTGTAATACTACACTGTCGTCAAACGAAATTGTATAAGCCATGTCAGTAATTTTTTCTCCATCAATTTTCACTCCGCCACCTTGGATTAGTCTTTTAGCTTCTCCACGGCTTGCAGTGAATTTCAATTCCGTGATTAAATCCAAGATGTTTTTGCCTTGTTCAACTTTAACTTCTTGAATATCTTCCGGAATTCCTTTATTTGAAACTACATTGATAAACTCTTCTTGAGCTTTATCTGCACCCTCTTTACCGTGGTATTCTTCGGTAATTTGGTGAGCTAATTTCATTTTAATATTTCTAGGATTTATTGAACCGTCTGCAATTTGTTTGTCATAAGTTTCCAATTCTTCTTTAGTTGCATCGGTTAGCAAGCTGAAATAACGAGTAATCATATTATCCGGAATACTCATCAATTTGCCGAACATATCTTTTGCACTGTCAGTTAGAGAGATACAGTGTTCAGGGTACGTTTTAGACATCTTAACAACACCGTCTGTACCTTCAAGAAGTGGTAACAGGACAACCAATTGCGGATATTTTTTACCATAAGCTGATTGGATATCACGACCTAAAAGAGTGTTAAATCTTTGGTCAGTACCACCTAATTCGATGTCTGCATCAATAGCTACAGAATCGTAGGCTTGCATCAACGGGTAGAAAAATTCGTGAATTGAAATCGGTCTACCGTCAGCATATCGTTTAGCGAAATCGTCCCTTGTCATCATTTGAGCTACAGTAACTTGAGCTGACAATTTCAAAAGCTCAGTAAAGCTCATTTTGTGTAACCAATCTGCATTGTTTGTAACTTCTGCATTTGTTACGTCTAAAACCTTTGACATTTGGTCAAAATAGGATTTAGCATTTTCTTCAACCTGTTCTTTAGTTAAAGCAGGTCTTGTTTCAGATTTACCTGAAGGGTCACCAACCATAGCAGTAGCACCGCCGACGATTAAAACAATTTTGTGACCCAATGCTTGAAATTCTTTTAACTTTCTCATTACAACCGTGTGTCCAAGGTGTAAATCAGGTCTTGTCGGATCCATTCCGAGTTTAACTCTTAATGGAGTATTTGTGTCTGCCGAATGTTGTAATTTTGCTGCGAGTTCTTCAATTCCGCCCGGCAAAACTTCCGCATTTCTTGCTAAATGTTTTGCTTGGTTTATAAATTCTTCTCTTATTTCTGTCATATTTATTTCTCCTATGGTTATTAAAATTATATCAAAAAAATGACAAATTTCTTTTTTATGTGTTTTAAATACTTTGGAGGTTTTAAATCCAAATGGATAATAAAATAAATTTTACGGGTTTACAAAATATGGGTGGAGCTTTCCTTACGCTTGATAGAGGAAAAGGACGTCCAATCAGAACAAACATGCTCCTTGCTAACCTTACTGACAATTTTGACGATAAAGATTTGACGGAATATACAGATGTCCTAAATAAGTGTGGTCTAGGACAAAATTATGAATTCAAACCGGATAGAACTTTCATTCATTTGCTTACACAAACCGGAGATAGTGAATTCAGTGTTCCTAAATTGTATCTAAATCAGCTTGAGGTTGTTCCGCAAAAGAAAACAATGCCACTATTTACCTATCTTGCGAAGTTGACAAGAAAAATTATCAATATGGAAGATAAAGATTTTTTTGTGACAGATGAATTCAAATTTGGATCGGAGGGTGATTCTTATGTTATTCCCGGGAAAAGCATAATGGCTATTTCTGCATTTAATGGCATTGATAACGAACTTATGCTCAATCAAACATACTCACCACTAACCTCTAGAATCGCAGCTCAAAAAATAAATAATGATATCCAATCTCAAATGGTAGATTATTTTGCGTAACTGCTAGTTAAGACAGTTTAATCGACTTCGGAGTTCTTGAATTTTATTATTGTAAAATTCAAGCCAAGTTTGACCGCTAGAATTGTCTTTAACTTCGTTTTCACAAATTGCACGAATTCTTTTTTTATCTAATTCGTCCAATTCTCGTTTTAGATTTTCTTTCATTTGTTGTTTTTGAATTTTTTGTTTCAAATTTGTAAAATCAGGATTTTCAACAATTTTGTTATTTTGAAAAATGAATTTTAAAGGTTCTGTTTTATAATTTTCAAAAACATTTTTATCTACTTCAAAATTTAAAATCCCGTTATCAGAACATTTACACGTTCCACAGCCATTTAGGTTTTCATTTTCTACAAAAATATAATACATTTTATAAAACTCCTTTCTTTTACTTTACTCTTCTATACGCAGAAATTTTGAAGCTACAACTGTTTGGAGCCGCAGGGGCAGTTGATTCTCCGCCTGAAAAGATTGTGATTTCTCTATCCGTACCAATTGGTAGAATTACACCGCACGATGCCACGCCACAAACCCCGTTAACTCTTGTTACTGCTCTGCATAAATGAGTTGAGGTACATAATGATGTAGTTGCGCACATTCCAAAAATGCTATTCGTAGCAAGGTTTGTTCTAATCATTCCTGTTAAAAGAATTTCATAGATTTTTCCATCATTTGGTAATGCTTCTGATAAATCGAAAGTTTGTGTATATTTTTCAGAGGGTGTAAGCTTTTCAAATAAAGTAACCTCTGTACTTGTCCATTTGCCGTCCATTTCATCTGATAAATATTTTTTACCGCTATCATTTATATTAGACAAATCGGTTTTCATTTTGCTTAAAGTAAGGTCATCAATTTTAATATTAGAATTTTCGATTTTATCTAATAGTGCGATGAAATTCGCATTGACCTCTTCGGCTTTTGCTTTAGTCCCCGGGACAAAAGAGTACGGAACACTTGATGTCATATTTTCCTTTCTGACAAATCCAATATCTCTTTTGGCTAAAATTTTTGGCTTTTGAAATTAACAACTCTATTATACCATACGAAGTCAAAATCCGTCAAGATACTACGCACGTAGTTATGCTACCAACCATGGTGAAACTTGTATAATAAATGTATTAAGGGGCTACGTATGTAGTTATGCTACCAACCATGGTGGACTTTGTAAGGTTACTGATAATGGGGAGCATGTATAGTTTTATTGAGGTGTGAATGTTAAAAATAAAAAGATATTGCAAAGCTTTAAAAAAT
>DABJ01000051.1 GCA_002102825.1 Candidatus Gastranaerophilales bacterium HUM_12
GGCCAACAATCTGCAATATGATCTGCATCACATCGGGTACTTATTTTTATGTATTTTGAGAATTCATCGACAAATTCGTCAGTACTATTATAAGTTCTTTCAAGACCACCATCTGCTCTCATCAAGTCCATTGATTTTGTAATCTTTTGRGCTAAATTDGCTTGWGCTTCTGAATTACTRCGTTCTGCTATRTTTTTTAATARTGTTGGCATTGTTAATGCTGCTACTACTCCGATTACTCCAAGAGTTATTAATACTTCAGCTAAGGTAAATGCTACTCTTTTACTAATGCGTCGTAAATCCTTGCTATGAGAGGCTTTTAACACAGTGCCCCCCCCCTCGAAAGTCGCACTATGACTGTGTTTTGATATGTTCATACTTCCTCTCTTTAAATTTGTGTTACATACCAAGTATAACAAATTTTTTGAATTATTTCAAGATTGCAAAAAGCTTTTAAAAAAAATAGAAAAAATAAAAAGGGTCTTATAACCCTCTTATAATAAAAAATTTGCGCTTGACGCGATTCGAACGCGTGACCTATCCCTTAAAAGGGGAGTGCTCTACCTGCTGAGCTACAAGCGCATATTATCTATTCATATTTCCTTTGGCTATCGGTGAACTCACCGTGTGTACTCATAGTAACAAGAACATTTTTAAAAGTCAACAGTTTTTTTTATAAAATTTTAAAATTTACTATTCTTCAATATAAATAACTTTAAAAAATCAAAAAAAAATCCGCAATTTGCGGATTTTTAATCAACATCTATATGTTTTCTTGCACATTCAAACATTGAGTTTATTAGTGCTGCATTGTTATTTAGGTTCATTCCGTTGGTTTCAAGGACTTGTTTAACTCTTTCTTCCCAAATATTATAAATATCATTTTTATCAAGCTCTAAAATTTGCCCAATCATGTTCAACTCTTTAAAATCAATGGGAACAGGATAAGCTCCTCGTAGCATGTCAACAATATCAACTCTTTTCTTTCGCGGAAATGCTTTTAAAAATGTTACAATACTCATTTTTTTGTCATGTAGCATGCTCTTCAGTAATTCGATTGTATCATCTTGCAATATTGGTTCTTGCGGAATTTTATATTCCTCAAATTCCTCCGGTTTAATATCCATGACCGTTGCAATTCTCTCCAGTGTTGTACTTCTTGTTGAAAAAGGTATTGTTTCATCAATAAGATTGTAAACATAAGATAGCGTAACTCCAATCATTTCGGCAAAATCCTTTTTGTGCAAATTGTTTTTCTCTAAGAATTTTGCAACTTTTTGAGAACTTTTTTCTTTTGTAATTTTATTTTTCATTGTTTACCTCTTTTGTTTTTCTTAATTTAGTCATTATTTATCTTTTTGTTAAGCTTAATCTTGCTATACCATTACGGTAATATTTATTTACGTTAAAATACTAAATATAAGTATTATTTAAATAATGAGAGGTTTTTATAAAATGAAATTAGTAGTCGGTTTGGGTAATGTTGGGGATAAATATTGTTTCACACGTCATAACACCGGTTTCATGGTGATTGATAAGTGGGCTATAATGAATGATTTGACTTTTAAAGAAGAAAAAAAGTTTAAATGTTTTATGACTAAATTCAAAAGAGGAATGGAAGATATTCTACTTATCAAACCTACAACTTTTATGAATTTGTCCGGAGAATCTGTTATTGCTGTTATGAATTATTACAAAATTGACGTTGAAGATATTATTGTTGTTTATGATGATTTATCACTAGAACTTGGAAAAATGAGATTTCGTCCAGATGGTTCTGATGGGGGACATAATGGGATAAAATCTGTTATTAAATGTGTAGGAACATCTAAAATTCCAAGATTAAAAGTCGGTATTGGGCCTCAACCTCCGATTCCTGCAGAAACTTTTGTTTTACAGAATTTTTATAAAGATCAGTTGGAATCATTAAAACCGGTTCTAAAAAATGCTATTATGGGATTGGAATACTATTTTGATAATGGAATGCAAAAAACTCAAAATCAATTTAACTAGATTGAATAATCTAAGGTTTAATGCTATAATGGTACAAGCAAATGTATTAAAGGAGTGAGTAAATGAGTTTACAATTAGCAGAACAATTTGAAGCTAACGAACAATATGAAGATGCCTATCGTGAATATAAAGAAGTTTATGAACAAAACCCGGACGATTTAGGTTTGTTGGAAAGACTTGGTCACTTATCTTTGATTTTGGATAGACCGGAAGAAGCTGCAGGTTATTATAATGAAATTATTAAGCGTGATGTGACAAACCCTTTAGCTTATGAACAACTGATGACTATTTATGAAAATACCGATAAATATAAATATTATATTTACCGTGGAAATAAAAATTCAATTGAGGGTAAATTAGATTTCGCGATAAGTGATTTCAAAAAAGCTTTGCATGTCGCAAGTGAAGAAACTCAAATTGTTATGACTCGTTTAACTCTTGCCAATTTATATCGTCAAGCAGGTCAAACTCTTAAAGCAATTGACGAGTATAATGTAATTCTTGAATATGATAATCTGCATGAAGAAATTTTCTTGCAACTCGCTGATTTATATTTGCAAGATGAGGCTTATTCCAGTGCTATTGATGCTCTTAGCCGTGCCATTAAAAAGGGTTTTGATACCGATAGAATTCATGAAGCTCTTGCAACTGTATATTTAAAAAGTGGAGATGCTAAGAAAGCTATTGAATATACAAAAGATGATTTATTAAAAATTCAGTGTATGTTAGAAATCGGTGAAGTCGAGGAAGCTTTTTCTAAATTAAAATCTCTGCCTGAAGATTTAAAAACTTCTCCAAAATATTTTACATTAATGGCTCAGTATTGCTATTCTGCTAAAGATTTTGAAAAAGCATTGATGTATATTGATGAATACAATAAGATTCAACCGAATTCTCCATTGACTTTCCAAATGAGAGCTTTGGTTTATGAAGAAATGGGTGATGAATATAATGCCCACGTAAACTGGGGTAAATATAATATCACTCGCAAGAATGTTGATATTGCAATCAATGAGTTTTTGAATGCTATTCAATTGAAAGATGATGATATTGATTTGATGTTCACATTGGCTGGTTTGTTGACTGATAATGGTGAAGTTAACCATGCCGCGGAATATTATGAAAAAATTATTAAACGAGACCCTAAAAATAAAGAAGCTCTTGCAAAGTTAGCTCAATTCCGTGAAGGAATTGGTGATTATAAAATGCAAGTAGCTTATTTAGAAAAGATTGTTGAAGTCGATCCAAAAGACTTAAATGCACTAAAAAATCTTGCAAAAGCTTATGAAAAGATTAGAGCCAATTCTAAAGCAATTGAAGTTTATAATAAATACTTAGAATTAGTTAAGGATCCTGTTGATTATAAAATGGCTAAAGCAAGATTAGATAAGCTTGATGCTTCTGTTTCTGGGGAATCGGAAGATTCTGAGGGTTTGCTGGATAAGATAATAGGATTTTTTAAGAAAAGTGGAATGTAAATTACATTAACTTTTATCACATTTTATAAAAAAAGAGGTCGTTAAGGCTTCTTTTTTTGTATAATTATAGAATAATATACAGTAATTGGTAGGGGTAAAATGAGTAGATTTATTGGAATTCTTGGAATAATTTTTATTTTTGGGCTTGCGTATTTGATGTCTAATAATAGAAAGGCAATTAATTATAAAACAGTTGGAATGGGTTTTTTACTTCAAGTTTTATTTGCTGTTTTTGTTTTTAAAGTTCCTTTAGGTCAAAAATTGTTTATGGCAATCGGTTTGTTTATCCAAAAGCTACTAGTATTTGCAAAACAAGGTGGACAATTCGTTTTTGGTGGATTGATGAGTGACAAATTTGGAGAATTCTTTACCCAAGGGGGTTCTGTTTTTGCCTTACAGTTGATTTGTTCAATGGTATTTATGATGATACTTGTAAACATGCTTTATTACTATGGAATTATGCAAAGAGTTGTTGCTGTTTTGGGTAAAGGCATGAATAAATTATTAGATGTGTCCGGGGCTGAAGCTTTATCAAATGTAGCTAGTGCATTTGTTGGGCAAATCGTTGCTCAAATAATGATTAAACCATATTTGGCAAATTTAACTCGATCTGAACTTTTGGCATCAATGGCCGGAAGCTTGGCATGTATTTCCGGAGCGACTATGCCTATATATATTGCAATGGGTATTCCTGCCCAATATTTGTTGGCTTCTTCAATAATGGCAGCTCCTGGAGCTTTGGTGATTTCGAAAATTGTTTATCCGGAGGTGAATGTTCCGGAAACAAGCAAAGATTTTAAAATATCTGTAAGTAAACGTCATAGAACTCACATCAATGTTTTTGATGCTATTTCATCTGGCGCATCAGAGGGTATGAAAGTTGCTATAAATGTTGTTGCAATGATTTTGGCTTTAGTCGCTCTTGTTGCAATGATTGATTGGTTCTTGGCTGGTTTTGGCAGTTTGGTTGTTAAGTATTTACATTTCAACCTTACTTGTATTGGAATGGATTTATCTCATTTATCACTGAATATGATTTTGGGTAAAATATTTGCTATTTTTGCAGCTCTAATGGGAGTACCATTAAAAGAAGCAACAACTGTTGGTGGTTTGATGGGGACAAAACTTGTTCTAAATGAAATGGTCGCTTATATGGATTTAACAAATCCTGCAGTTCATTTGTCTGCTAAATCCTTCTTAATTGCAAGTTTTGCTCTCTGTAGTTTTGGTAATTTAGGTTCAATCGCTATTTTGTTGGGTGGTATTGGTGAACTTGCTCCTAACCAAAGAAAGAATTTAGCGAGATTAGGTGTTCGGGCATTGATTTGTGGAACCTTAACTTGCTATATGTCAGCAGCTATTGTTGGAATTATATTTAATTAACATTTTTTACAATTTTTACAAGTCATTTTTTTAGGATATAATAAAATTATGGAAATAATCCGAGAACTGAAAGAAATTCCAAATTTATCGTTGGCACTGGGCTTTTTTGATGGTGTTCATTTAGGTCATCAAGCCGTTATTTCATGTGCTGTTGATTTCGCAAAGGAAATAAATTCAAAATCTGCGGTAATTACATTCAAAGAACATCCGTTTTGTTATTTCAAAGGTGTTTCTCCAAAATATATTTTGACTTTGGAAGATAAATACAAATATATGGCAGAATTGGGTTTGGATTATGTTTTTGAATTAGATTTTGGTTCTGTTTGTCATTTGACACCGGCTCAGTATTTGGAAGATGTTTTGATAAAATACTTTTCTCCGAAGGCCATTTCTACTGGATTTAATCATCATTTTGGTGTTGATAAGTCTGGGAATGTAAAATTTCTATCTGATAGTCAAAGTCGATTTGATTATTTGTATTTTGCTACTCCTCCACAATCAATTTATGGCGATGTGATTAGCAGTACTGCAATTCGTCATTATATAAAAACCGGTTCAATGTACATGGCTCAATCAATGTTGGGTCGTAAGTTTACTGTTGGGGGAACTGTTGTTAAAGGCAAACAATTGGGTGCAAAGATCGGTTATCCTACAGCGAATTTGATTTATCCGTTGGATATTGTTGAGCCACCATGCGGTGTTTATGATGTTGATGTAGAATTGGATAATGGGCAAATTTATAAAGGTTTAGCTAATTTTGGAGTTGCTCCAACTGTTTCAAATGACGGTATTAAAGCTTTAGAAGTTTATATTTTGAAATTTAATGGCAATTTGTATGATAAAAACATTAAAGTAAGTTTTAATAAAATGATTAGACCTGAAATTAAGTTTGCAAATATTGATGAATTGAGAACTCAGATTGATATTGATATTCAGTCTTTATAGTTGTTATTTTGAATTCTAAAAATGTTTATATATGAAAAATCCCTTAACATTTTTATGCTAAGGGATTTTTACTTACTAAAACTATAGCTAATTATAATTCAACATTGTTAGAAATGATGTCCATTTCTTCTGCAGATGCATAAGCTGAGTGACAACCACAATCAACGTAGATAACTTCACCTGTTGTTCCTGTTGACAAGTCAGATGCTAAGTATAAACCAGCTTTACCAACATCTTCTAATGCAACGTTACGTTTCATTGGTGCTCTCAAAACAGCCGCTTTAAGCATTTTTGAAAATCCGCTGATACCCATAGAAGCAAGTGTTTTTACCGGACCTGCTGATAAGCAGTTTACACGAATTCCTTTTTTACCTAAATCTACAGCCAAGAATCTCATTGTTGATTCTAAAGCTGCTTTAGCAACACCCATTACGTTGTAACTTGGAACAGAAAGAATTGAACCAAGATATGTTAGAGCGAAAATTGAACCATTTTCATTCATAATAGGTTCTGCATTACGAGCAATTGTAACAAGAGAATATGCACTAACTCCTAATGCGGTATCCCAACCGTCTTTAGAAGTTTCAATAAATCTGCCCATCAAATCTTCTTTCTTCGCAAATGCAACTGCGTGAACTACGAAGTCTAATTTGCCGTAAACTTTTTCACATTCAGCAAATACTGCTTTTACTTCGTCTTCTTTTGTAACATCGCAACTCATAATGATTTTAGCACCCATGCTTTCAGCGATAGGTTTAACTCTTTTTTCCATAGCTTCGCCAGCATAAGTGAAAGCAATTTCAGCACCTGCATCGTGTAATTGTTTAGCGATTCCGTATGCAATACCGTGAGTATTTGAAACTCCAAAAATTACACCTTTTTTACCTTTCATTAAGTCCATATTAAAATCTCCCTAATCTTATTTACATCTACTCAATTATTCTATCAAAAAGAAACTTTAAGTGCAAATTTCAAAGTTATATATATTATGTAAACAAATGTAAACAATTCCCAAAGTCGTGAAATTAGGCTCTTTCAAAATTTTTTATATAAGTAAGAGAGTTATAATTTGGAGAGCTTTAAAAAGTGAGCGTTAACAACGTAAATCAAGGTATAGATATTCAAAAGCTATTGCAACAAATGAAAACCAAAAATGGCAATGTTGCAGTATCTAAAAAGACTCCTGAATATATGACCAAAAATGGTTCAATTTTTAATGCTCAAAACACTAACCAAATCTCAGGAACTAACGCAAGAGTTCAATCAAGAGGAATTCAAGGTAACCAAACTGCTAATAATGTAGTTTCTGCAAATACTGCAAAATCAGTCGCTAATGTATCAAATACAACTGGTGCAGCTAGAACTCAAAATGCTCAAAACAATAACGCAGTTGACAACAAAAATGATAAAGTCGATTTAAGTCAATATGATTTTGATAATTTAACATCTGTTTCTGATTCTGATTTACAAAATTTGAAATCAGAATTACAAGATTTAAAAGATTCTGATTTGCCAAGATTTGTTGAAAACAGTGTTAATAAAAAATTAGGAAAAGTTCATTCTGAAATCAATAAAAGAGCTTCTGGTTCAAGATTATCTGAAGACAACCAAAAAGCTGAAGATAAAGCAAAAACAGGTTCTTCTATTGAAGACGGAAAATCATCTGTAGCTGATTCAAAAGAAGCAAAAGGAAGCACTTCTGCTGCAACAACTCAAACTGAAAAAGGAACAGCTGCGATGGACAAATCTGCTTCTGAAATGAAGTCTTTAGACAATAAAATGCAAAAAGACGACAAAAAATTGAAGCAACAAATGAAAAATGGCGAAAAGGAAATTCAAAATGCTCAAAAACAAATGAGAGCAGAAGCTGCTAAATCTGAGCAATTATCAGCAGAAAACGAACAATTAAATGCAGAAATTGAACAATTAAATGCAGAACAAGAAAATGCTCAATCTGTTGATAATGGTAATTCTGAAATTGCAACTCAAAACGGAACTTCTGATACGCAAGTAGTAAGCGGTTCTGGTTCATCTTCTGATAATAATGGTATTTCAGATCAAATTGAAGCTAAATCAGCTACAATTACTAAAAATCAAACAGCAATTACAACAAGTTCAAATAAAGTTAAAAAAATTCAAGTTTCAACAAACAAAAAAGTTAGAACTTTAACAAGAACAGCAAATACTTACAGAAAAACAGCCGCAGCTAACACAAAAGCTATTCAAAATGCAGAAACAAAATCAAATAGTGTTTTAAACATTGCAAATAAAACCGATGAAATCTCAGGTTACGCAGTAATGGCAGGTCAAACAACTCAATATGTTGGTAAAGGTATGATTGCTGTTGGTTCTGCGATGATTACTGGTGGTCAAGCTTTAATTGCGGCCGGTGGTGTTACAGAAAAAGTTGGTATTTCTGTTGAAACAGTTGGTAACTATGGTAAGATGGCTGCAAATGTTGCCAAAACTGCAGTATATGCAGCTCAAGGTAATATCGCAGGAGCTTTAGCTTCTGCTGGTACAGCAGTTATGTCAGGTGCTTCAGCTATCAAAGGTACTAAAGAAATGTCTAAAGGTTTCCAAAGCGTTAACAAAGAAATGTCAAATGCTTATGGTAAACTTAATGCTAAAGCTATGGCTAAAAAAGAGATTCAAACCGATAAAGCTAGCAAATTTGCTGAAAAGGCAAAAACTGCATCAGATGCAGGTGATACAAAATCTGCTGAAAAATTCGCAAATAAAGCTTCAAAAGCAGAAGCTAAAGCTAATAAATTTGATGTAAAAGCAAAAGGTTTCGCTGAGAAAGAATCAAAATTTGAAGATAAAGTTGCCAAAAAGGCTCAAGAAATTGCTGACAAGACAAAAAAAGATTATACTGAAGTTTACAACAAATTGTCAACAGGTGGAAGCAAAGGCTTAAATCAAGTTATGCAATTCGGCAGCTTTATGACATCTGCCAGTTCAATGTTTGGTCAACAACAATCTGTTTCTTCAACAACTGTTACAAGAACTTCTACTCAAGCTCAACACTTGCAACGCAGAAGAGTTGGCGCAGGTCGTTAATCTATATTGAAGATAATTTAGTTTTAAGCATATTATTATCTGCTTCCAGCATTATGTTTAGGTACAACAACTGATTTGCTAACGATTTATCAATGTTTACGAATTCTGCTCCTGCTCTTGTTTCAGATGTAGAAACAATTTTTACATTTGCGTGGATATCTAAATCTCCGTAAGTTAAGTGAACCGGTACAATATCGCCAACTTTCAAAGTATTGTTGTGCTTAACCGCAATTCCTCCTCTTGAAACATCAATCAAATGGGTTACACCATCATTTGAGCGTTCCATTGTTACAGGTTTTGTTGTTTGTGATACGTTGAATCTCATATATTGACGTTTGTCGATTGAGTCAACATCACTTACATCTATTTTCCTTTGAATGTATGTGATACTACCGTCTTGCCCTTGGATTGTAGGGTTATTAGGTTCATCATCAATATCAGTATCCGTATCGGTGTCAATATCAGTATCTGTATCTGTGTCGATATCGGTGTCAGTATCTGTATCAATGTCTGTATCTGTATCGGTATCAGTATCAGTGTCTGTATCTGTGTCAATGTCTGTATCTGTATCGGTATCAGTATCAGTGTCTGTATCTGTGTCAGTATCAGTATCAGTATCAGTATCTGTATCTGTATCTGTATCTGTATCTGTATCTGTGTCTGTGTCGGCATTTGGATAATA
>DABJ01000031.1:0-540 GCA_002102825.1 Candidatus Gastranaerophilales bacterium HUM_12
GTTGGAATTTTTTTTAATAATTCGTCAAGATATTTTTGTCCTGTTTGAAGTTTAACTACAGTAACTTTTTCATGGCAGACTTCTTGATCTGCTTGGATATGATATCTCCCGTCAACAAAAAGAAAAATTGTGTCAGGTGTGATAAGAGCTTCTCCGGTAGAGCCGGAAAAATTTGTCAATTTATATCTTGAATTTTCTCCAAGAGTATTATATTCAACCAAAAATTCGTTAGTTGAATTTACAAGTAAATATTCAAGGCTATTTTCCGCCATGAAATTTTTAATTACTGTAATGTTATCCATTATTTTTTGTCTGTAACCTCAATTAAATGCCAACCAAATTGTGTTTGAACAGGTTGAGATAATTCTCCAACTTCAAGAGAAAAAGCCGCATCTTCAAAAGGTTTAACCATCATACCTTTTCCGAAAAACCCTAAATCTCCACCGTTTTGACCTGATGGGCATAATGATTTTTCTTCTGCAATTTTAGCAAAAGAAGCACCATTTTTAATTTCATCGTATAATTTTTTAGCTTCTTCTT
>DABJ01000031.1:642-2416 GCA_002102825.1 Candidatus Gastranaerophilales bacterium HUM_12
GTTTGTCTTGCAAGACAAACCGGAAGTTATAAACATGAAAAATTTTTGAGTTAAGCGTAGATTCAAATTGTTTTAAACCAAACCGCAAAAAGAAAAAATCTTGTCGCAACCCCGAAAAAGTGCTTGGACTTTTTGAATCTACATGTATATGATAAACGGTCATGCAACTATTTTGCACCATTCTAAAGAATAAATTCAACTAATACTTTTAGAGTAATTTTTTATACTACTAAAGGATTAGATACTTTTTAAATATTAAATCTTGATTTTCAAAAATGTTTATAGTATTATTCTTTTGTAACAATTAAATACCTTTGCGGAAGTAGCTCAGTTGGTAGAGCGTCTGCCTTCCAAGCAGGCTGTCGCGAGTTCGAGTCTCGTCTTCCGCTAATTAAAAAGAGTCGTTAATGCGACTCTTTTTAATTGGTTTCTTTTAATTTGTTATTATAATATACCTTGCATCATATCATTTAGTGCTAATTTTGCAGTACGAATAGGAGTAGCAAAAGATGTTCCATAAATGTGGAGTTTTTCGGGAAAGATACGGTGTGCTATACTATCCATTGATTCTCCATTAAATCCTAATTTTTGCATATACTTCCATAATTCAGGCTTTTCATCACATTTTTTTAGGATATCTCCTAATTTCATGCCAATAAAAGGATTTTTTTCACTAAAAACTATATCTGTGCCCGGTTGACCGGTAATATTGATACCATTACTTTTTTGAGTAATTAAAAATTCTCCCTGTTCATAATGTTGACAAAACTTTGAATTTCTAGAAGAAGAGAAGTTAGAAATCCGTCCTTGTCTATTAAGAGAGCCAACTCCTTCTGCAGTGTTTGAATTAATAAGGTGCCTATTAGTAGTTTTACGATGAAATGCTCCTCCATCGCTATTCCCACTCGCAAAAAACACTCGACTTCCTCGTGTTGAATGCAATTTATCAATTTCTTCACCTATTTTTTTGAATATAGGTTTACTTGCTTCTGTTATATCATCAGTCTCTGAACCTAGAGAACAATTAACATAATCATATTTCTTTCCTTGTTGTAAATTTTTTATATGATTGATAAGTTTGTTGTCATCTATATCTGGAGAACCTTTTTGAAGCCCTGTTTCAAATATTGTATATTTAGCAAAAGGGTTGTTTCTTTTTGCAAATATTTCAACGGCTTTAGCATGTGATAATTCATTTAATTCCTTTGGCATATTTATTTCATCAAGATAATATGGGAGTTCAAAGGCACTTCCATAGCTATTATCAATAATGGCTATTTCTTTTGGTTTTATTGTTGCTTCTTTTAAAAATTTACCCTCTTCATCAAGAATTCGAATAAGAACATTCCCATCTTCAGTAGTTCCTTGTTTTAATAAGTTATAAACTTTATTATCTTTTGGATTAGTCCATTGAACTCTAGAGTAGCTATCTTCAATTGTTTCTGAGGTTAAACGTTTTAAATCTTCTGCACTTGCTTTCGAGTATGATTTTTGAGCTGATGTTTTTATTTGATTTGTGGCGATTTTGTTCATCTTACGAGCTTGGTTCATTTCTTCTGAACAAAATCTAGGTAATGCAAATGTTTTTCCGCTAGGAGGATAAGTTAATCTCGGGTTTATTCCATGAAAAATTGATGGTTGTTTGTATAATAAAGACTTTCCATTACCAGCATTTAAAAATCCTATCATTTTTTTTGCTACTTTTATGCCTAAATCAACTTTTGACATGTAAATCTCCTTAATTCCCCTGTATTTATATAAAGTATTTTTCTTT
>DABJ01000031.1:2477-7141 GCA_002102825.1 Candidatus Gastranaerophilales bacterium HUM_12
CCCTCTCCCACAAGGGGCGAGGGTAAATACTCAACTCAATGTTAAAAATAATCAAATCAGTTGTTTTTTATCGCTAAGTTTAATATTTGTATATCAAAACGGGCTGGATTTGTGAATATAAATCCAACCATATTTGAAACTTTTATAAATCTTATTTAGTAAATTTAGAAATGAAATTTTCTAACCAAGAATTTTTCAATTCCATTGCTTCTTCATAACTCTTTTTAGGAAGTTTAGATGACATTTCAAAAGAATCAACGGCTTTTTCATCATCAAACAAACTTTTACGTTCTTGTTGATTTTTCTTCTTTTCTCTTGTCATGTAACCCAAGTTACCACCGCTTCCGCCGTCGTTGTTCATATTGGCTGCCGCTTTGATAACCGGTTGTGTTCTTCCAATATTTACATCGAAACTCATTGTCTTAGTCCTTATCTTTTTTCCCTTACCTATATAAAGTATAAAAATGTAACTTTTTTGTTACATAAAGAATGAAAAATTTACAAAAGTTAATAATCTAATTTATCTAAAACCCCCTGATTACGTGTATTTTAGACAATATTACTTTTTGTTACAAATATCGTAGATTGTTAAATTTTAAAATCATTTTAGCCGATAAATATTATGGATAAGTTTATAAATTTGAGGTCATGCATGTCACTTGCCATTAGTTCTACATTAGAATATTTGCAAATGCGACTTGGAATTTCTGAAGCCAAGATGCAGATTTATGCTGATAAATCTCTTGAACAAATTTTGGACGCAGAGGCTGCACAAGGTAACCAAGCTGCAATTCAGATGGCTGCTGATATGTTTTCTGACCCTAATCAGTTGGTTGAATTGTTTCAACTTGCAGATCCTGAAAATAAACTTGTTATTATGCAATCAATGACTTCTGCGCAGTTAGAAAAACTTGTTCCTATGTTAGAAACAGATGATTTGGTTGAGGGTTTGCAATTTTTCACCCAAGACAGTTTGATGGATTTATTGAAAGAAATTCCAAAAGAAGAACTTGTGAAAACGGTTTTTCAAATGTTTTCTGAGCAACAAATTATTGAAAATATGCCGGATAAACAATTAGATAAATTATTAACAAGTACTGATATGGATAAAGAAATGCTTTTGCAAAATCTTAAATCTATACCGGAGATGTACTTGCAACAAATTTTAGAAAGTGTTACTGGAGAAGAGTCAAAAGAATCTAATGCAAACGATTTGGTTAATCAAATCGGACAACTTGGAGATATGCAATATAAACACGCAATTATGAATCTTCAACCAACTCAAAAACAAGAATTGACTTTGTCTTTGACCAGTCGAGAACCAAAATTGTATGAAAAATTTGATACAGATGCTTATACTCATATAATTGCCAGAGAACGAGAAAAAGACGAAATAGTTAAATCTTTTGGTGTTATAAAACCTGAGTATTTACAAAAAATGATTGATAAGTTACCACAAGATATTTTGGCGGTTGTCACAACTCAAATTGATACAGATAAATTTGCCGATTCATTAATAAATAAATTCCCGGAAGTATTGGCAAAATTCATTGCCGGTTAAATTCTATCTCTTGTTAAAATATCAAGGGCAAGTTTTAGTGCTTGGTTGGCAAATTGTTCTTTCATTTCAATTCGAGGAAGAGTTGGAGATAATTTCACTTCTTTTACTGTTACAATTCCTTTGTACCTCATTGAAATATAAACAAGCCCAACCGGTTTTTCTTTTGTTCCGCCTGTTGGTCCGGCAATTCCTGTTGTGCAAAGTGCAATATCGCAATCTGTTGCTTCGTAAAGTCCGTTTGCCATTGCTTCTGCACATTCTTCACTTACTGCACCAAAATTGTTCAAAATATCCCAACTTACACCCAAAATCTTGTGTTTAGCTTCGTTTGCGTAAGTTACAAAGTTTAATTTTACATATTCTGAACTGCCGGAAACATCTGTTAGTTTTGAACTCAAAAGTCCTCCGGTGCAAGATTCTGCTGTTGCGATGGTTAATTTGTTTTCTATTAAATATTTGCCTAATTCTTCTTCTAAAGTCATTGTTTAAGCTTCTCCTTTTTATTTATTATGGAGTAATGCAAGCGGTAATTGCATCTATAAGACGTTTAACGGGAACTGTTTTAATTTTTTCGTGAGTTGTGTTTCTGTTAGCATAAGGAATTATTGCTTTTTTAAATCCAGATGCAGCAGCTTCATTTAGTCGTTTTTCAAGATTGCTTACCGGGTGAATTTCTCCAGATAACCCGATTTCTCCTATAATTACCGTTTGTGGGTCAACAACAACATCTCTTGCACAAGTTGCAATTGCAAGTGCTATGCCTAAATCTGCGCTTGGTTCATCAACATCAATTCCACCCATAACGTTTATATATACGTCTTGTTTTGATAAATTAAGTCCTACTCTTTTTTCTAAAACGGCAAGAATTTGTAAAACACGGCTAGAATCAACACCATTTGTAACTCTTCTTGGTGTTGGGTATGGTGTTGTTCCGACAAGTGCTTGAATTTCTACCAAAAGTGGTCTTGTACCCTCGTTTGTTACAATGATTGCGCTCCCCGGAATTGCTTCTTGCGAACGTTCGTTTAAAAATAATTCATTAGGATTTTTGACTTCGACAAGTCCTTGTGATTGCATTTCAAAAATCCCGACTTCTGAAGTATTTCCGAAACGGTTTTTCATAGAGCGAAGCATTCTGTAAGACTTGTATTTGTCCCCCTCAAAGTAAATAACGGTATCAACCATGTGCTCTAGTATTTTAGGGCCTGCAATATTTCCGTCTTTTGTCACGTGTCCAATAATTATTATTGTGATATTTTGAGTTTTGGCAATTTGCATCAAAATGTTGCAGCACTCTCTGATTTGTGAAACACTACCGGCAGAACTAGTTATACTTTGTGAATAGATTGCCTGAATACTATCAATAACAATTGTATCCGGTTTAATTTCTTCAATTTGTTGCCTTATTGATTCAAGGTTTGTTTGTGGATAAACGTACAAATTGTCGGATTGAATGTTCAATCTGTTTGCACGAAGTTTCAATTGACTTGCAGATTCTTCTGCTGAAACGTAGAGAATTTTTTGTCCGTTTTTTGCAAGTTGACCACTTGTTTGGAGTAATATAGTTGACTTTCCAATTCCTGGGTCTCCTGCTATAAGAACCAAAGAACCTTGAACAAGTCCTCCACCTAAAATTCTGTCAAATTCAGATATGTTTGTACTAACACGCACTTCTTCACCAATATGAATATCACTAATAAGTGATGGTTTTGTATCGTTCGCAATTCCTTGTGGTGAAATATTTTGAGGTTTTAAGTTCGTTTGAATTTCTTCTGTAAAACTACCCCAAGAACCGCATTCCGGACACTTTCCTAAATATCCTGCTGATTCATAACCACAATTTTGACATATCCATTTTGATTTAACTTTAGCCATAGCAAAATTATATTACTATTGAAGAGTAAATGCAAATAAGCCATTATTCACTTTGAATTTTTAAATTTTTCGATATTTTGGAGCAAATCGTAATAAAACGCTAAATTTTTATCAGAATTTTTATACAGAAATTCCGTAAATTTTTCTCTAATTGGAGAGTTGTTTTGAGGAGTATTTATGCCAAATTCATTGAGCGACAAGTTCAAAACTTCAGCTATTCTAAGGAAATTTTCTAGAGTTGGAGTATTTGTACCGGTTTCAATTTTGCTCATGTGAGTTTCACTCAATCCGATTTCCTCAGCCAATTGAGCTTGTGTAAGCTTTGCCTTTTTCCTAAATTCTTTAATTTTATTTCCTATGAATTCCTTATCGCAAAATACCATAATTATCTCCAATTTCTTAAAGAATAGTATTAATGTTAAATCTTTAGAATGTCATACTCAGCTATTTAGAACAAAAACTGTTAATATTGACAAGTATTGTAAAATAATATAAAATACTAGTTACATGTATCAAGAAATAGGGAAAGTTGAGATGAATACTTATAAGAAGATTGGGTTTACTTTAGCTGAAGTTTTAATTACTCTAGGAATAATCGGAGTTATAGCTGCTATAACTATACCGACTTTAATTCAAAAATGTACAAACCGTGTGGTTGAAACTCGCTTAAAAACTTTTTATGTAAAAATAAATGAAGCAATAAAATTATCAGAAGTAGACAATGGAGAAAAAGAAGCTTGGAGTGCAGATAATTCTCTCGACTTTTTCAACAAATACTTAAAAAACTATTTAAAATATATGTCCGTTGAGGATAAACAAGTTAAAAAAGATAGTAATGACTGGTTACTTGTAAAATTGATAGACGGAAGTGGTTTTCTCATTGATATTTATGCCGTATATGATAAAGACGGAAATCAAACTTGGAAAACCAATGGTGGTCATTTTATATTTTGTCCGGCAGCAAGAAATTGTGATAAAGGAAATGATTATAGCAAATGGGGAAAATCACAATTTGTTTTTGGATATTGGCCAGCAGGTGAAGTTGCTCCAAAATATCATGCTAATCGAGGAGTTGAACCTTATTTAAATGCTTGGGACGGTAAAAAAGAAACTTTATACACTGACCAAAATTATGGCTGTAATGACAAAGCGAAAAATTTTTATTGCACAGCAATAATCAGACAGAACAACTGGAAAATTCCTTCTCGATATCCTCACAAAGTTCACT
>DABJ01000031.1:7175-14365 GCA_002102825.1 Candidatus Gastranaerophilales bacterium HUM_12
AAACTTTAACCCGCCTTTTAATCTAGAATATAATTTTTATATTACTTTCTTCCTGTTTTGTTAAGTGTTTGAACATCATTTACTTTCATTGCGTAGTACGGTGTCTTTTGTCCTTTTTCTGTCAAGAATAAAACAAAATTGTCCATAAAGTAGAAGTGACGTCCAAAATCTTCCGGAGTTAAAGATGTCATTCTAACCATCATTGCCGCTTCACTTTTTAATTTCACACCCTCATTATTCATTTTGAAATCAACAGTTTCAATTGTTTTGTCTATTACAAAATTAGTTCTTTTAATTTCTTTATTTTCAAGTTCAGGGAAGCTTGTTTCTTGATATAAGTTAATTTCAGGAACAATTAGTTCATCTTTTTTTGCAAATTTTTTGCTTCCTTTGTATTGTGCTGTTTTTGTTGTGATGTCTGCATAGTATTGATTGAATGTTACATCATCATTAGTTCTGTATAAGATAACTTCGTCTTTGTCTTTAGTTGCAAGTTTTACGGCGAAGTCCTCGCTATTGTTATAAAATAAAACTTTTACATTTTTATATAATTTTTTGTTGCTTTCGTCATTTATTCCAAAATAGTTAACAAGACCGGTATTATTACCGAATGGAGCTTGTGATAATTTGTCAAAAGCTTGCAAGAATTGGAAATCTTTTTTCAACATTGCATAGATGAATAATTTACCTTTTTGTTTTGAAAAGTCAAATGAATCTAAGATGTCACTAGTTTCATTAAATTTCTCTTTAATTGCTTTTTCAATTTCTTTTTTTAGAGCCGGAGAAACTTCACCATATTTTGTATAGTAAGATTTTTCGCTCAAATTAGATTTTTTGAAGGCTTGTTTATTTAATTCTTTTGCCATTTTAGGGGTTTCGTCCATGAATCTTACAGGTCCATAAACGATATTGTCCATCAATTCATTCCATACAAGTTGAAATGTTCCAACCCAAATCCTGTTTGGAGCTTTGCTTTTTTGATTCATTGTTGCAAGAATTTCAATCTCGGGAATATTTGCAGTTGCTTCTTCAACTACAGGAGTTGTTGCTGCTTTTTTCTCATGAGCAATCACATTTGGTGCAATTGTAGTTAATGCTGCAAATAAAATTGCAAGTGTAATGTAGAGTTTTTTCATTATTTATTTTCTCCTTTTCAATCCTATATTCAATGTTTTCCAAAAACTTTTGAAAAATCCTTGGGGAGTATTCTTATGCAATATCGGTGCTGAATCATAATATTTTTTGTAATTTGCAATGATATTTTCCGGTAAGTTTTCTCCACGCTCTAAAATATACGACAAAAATTCTATATAGTCATCTTGTTCTTCTTTATAGAGTCTATCTCTGTTGCGCAAATCTTCATCTGCTTCATAGTGAATAAGTGCATGATATGCAGCAATCAGGCTTTCATCGTCTGTATCTTTGGGGTATAAGAGCAATGCATCTCGAACACAAAGCTCTCCAATTCTTACTCTTCTTAATAATTTGGATACAGCAATTCTATCGTTAATATTTTCTGTCATGGTTTTACTTTACAAGCATTTCAACCATTTCACGTTCTACAAAATGCATCATTTCTGCATAGTTGCCATCAAAGAAGTTATCAGTAAATTCTTTTAGCATATCTAATGCCATTTCTCTTTTATCCATTGTAGCTTTGTAGAAAAATTTCTTTCCAACTTTATATCTAACTAAAATACTTTTGGAAACCAAGCGGTCCATTACTGTTTTGATTGTAGTGTATGCTCTTTCTATTCCGTTTTTAGACAATTCATCTACAATATCTTGAATAGAAATATCCATATCTTCATTGATTGAAGTTAAATTCCAGAATGTGTTCAAAATTTCAATTTCTAAAGATCCGCAAACCATGTTTTCCTCCTGTATGACTATGTTTTACTATAATTGTAATATAAAACAAATTATTTACAAGTATTTAATTAAAATATTTACAAAAATTATATAAAAATACTTAGAAATTCATATCCATAAAGTCTTCTTCTTTTTTGAAGTTCTTTTTGGTTGTTCTTAATTTTTCGTTTTTCTTTTTTACTTTTTCCGGCATTGTACGATATGCATTATCTAACGAAATTTTAGTAATAACTTCATTTGTTTTTCGATCATAAAAAGTTAACCAGAATTTTCTGTTAATGTTATCAACAGCGAAGGATACATTCGCAATCAATTTATCTCCAGGTTTAATTTGTCTGAACATCAATTTTGTGTCGCCAAAAATTGATGGACTGAATTTCGCATTGTAATCATTAACTAGTGCCATATCAAAGCCGGAAAGAGTTTTGTCTGACATATTAGAAATAAGTACGGTTAACGTGATTGTGTTTGCTTCTCCAAACGGATCTTTTTCATGTTTAATTTCGTTTATGTTTATTGTTAGACCATCGTATAAAACCTCTTCTTGTTTTAAGGCTTCTTCCTTATAAACAGGTAAATCAACTTTCGTATTTATTTTAACTTTAATTTCATCTCCAGGGGCGATTAGAACATGATTCCCTTTTCTGATTAATGCCATGCCAAGTCCTGCAACTCCTCCAATTGCTGCTCCCCCTGCAAGAGTATAACCTTGAGATGCAATAGCTGCTTCCAGTCCGAGCCAATTTAATGCTGCAAGTCCTCCAACCGCACCTCCGACTACAGTATAACCCAAGTCTTGAGCTGCAATTTTTGCTCCTGCTGCAATGGGGTGTAATTTCGTTGTCATTTTACCCTCAATTGGGATTTCTCTCCCATCTGGAGTTACAAGGTAGTCAAAAGATAAAGTCAGAGATGCTTCTTTGCCTAGTCTTTTGGGTTCTGTTGTGCTATCAAGTCTCCCGTGGGCAACAGTTCCTTTAGGAATAATTACCCCTTTATCTCCGTAAACATCAGATGTTACCTCTGCAAAAAATTCATCACCTTCTACAGAAATAGATGAATCTAAAACCTGCGATACTGTCATATTAATAATATCTTTTCGTTCTAGTGATTCAATTTTCCCAGTAAATAAATCATCTTCTTTTTTTTGATAATTATCATTTTCTGTGACAGAACCCTTTAGAGGTTCTTCTGCATAGGCTAAAATATTTGAGCCAAGCATCATTATTATTAATATAAAGCTCAGTATCTTTTTCATAACTTTATTATACTCATTTATTCAAGTTTATACAAATAAAAACTAATTTTTTTGTTCGTCAACTTCTTGAGCCATTTCTTCAATAAAGTTATTTACTTTTGCAGGCTCAAAACAAGAACAAGAATTCCAAATCAGTGTTGGACGAGGTTCACTAAGTCGCGGGCTTGGATAATCATTGTGGCATCTCCCTTTTAGCATATTAGTCGAACCGTCAACACTAGATGTAAACATTGCACAACAACTACATATCTTTAAAATAAGTCCGTAATCTTCCATCTTTGATTTTAATTGTTGAAGAGCATCAATCATTCTAAGGTGAGATGCTGTTGTATATTTTTTGTTTTTGTAAATAAATCTGATTTTTGATAGTCCGTTTTCTGTTGAAATAAATTCCAGTTTACAATTTCTATCACCATGTTTTGTTTGAACTTGAACATCAATAGATAATTTATCTGTTTCTCTATCAGTATTTGCACCAAGTTTATTTAGGGTATATCTGATTGGTGGAAAGTTCTTGACGATGTGGCAAATTGAATAAATCGGGTATAACAAAAGAACCATTGTTTCTTTTGAATTCAATTTGGCATTAACAAGACTTAAACCAAATACTGCAAGAGTTACCAAAGCACTGAATATTACAACATTACATTTTACTATGAATGGACACTGGTATGAATATGCAATAAGAAATGCGTAAGCTACAATAATCAACCAGCAGTTTGGATTTACCAAAGAACAAATATGTTCAATAAATGCGAAGTTAATTGTTTTTAAGTTTTTAAAATTATTTTTTAATAATTTAAATCTTTTTGTTAATCTTGGCTTTTTGAATGAACAATCTTGACCTAAAATGTAAGATTGAATATTTGGATTATACACACATTTGTGACCAATTCTTGAAAGTAAAAGGCTGAATTCTAATTCTGAATTTATGTCTTTGAAATTGATTTGATCCGTTTCATCGAGAACAGATTTTTTTATGATGAATAATCCTGAATCAATGTTTGTAGCAAGTCCTAGCAAAGAACGAGCTTGCTTAAAGAAGTTCGCTTGATATTTTTTGTAAACGGCTTTAATTCTGTCGACAATATCAAGGTTTTCTCTATTGATATTGATTTCCCCTGTAACTGCATCAGCTTTTTTTAAAGCTACATTTGCAAGAGTTAAGAAGTTCGGTTCAATTTTTCTTGTTCCATCAATAAATACGTAAGCATCTATTGTTTCATCTTTTTTTAGTTCTTCTAATAACATTGAAACAGCTTCGTGTTTGCCAAGTGTTCCAACATCTTGAATATTCAAAACATGAACAAAATTATCTCTTTCAAATATTTTTTCAGAACCATCGTTGCAATCATCAAGTACTGCATAAACTTTAAAGTTTGCGAGCGGGTAATCTTGCATTTTTAATTCTGATACAAGTTCTTCTAAACATTCTTTGTGATTGTGGCTATAAATTACAACCGCAAAATTATGCTTGAAATCATCATACATAGAGTATTTTTTCTCAATTGTGAATGGTTTATCTTTCAAGTTCCTAATTGAAAGAATTAGCATATACAGTGTATAAATGATTAAATATAAATAAATTAGAGATAATAAAAATTCCATAAAATGTTCCTCGTTTACTTAATTTTAGTAAAAAGTTAAATAAATTTCAAATGGTTTATATTTCGATTTTAATTTCACCTTGCCTAAAGATTCTCAATTCATTGCCCATAACTCCTGCAACTGTTGATTCCAAGCCTTTTGCGTGGTATCCGTAATCTTCTATAATCAAATCGGCTAAACCTGTCATGTTTTCAAGAGCTTGTTCATAAGTTTTTGCTGACGGTTGATGAGAAAGGTTCGCACTTGTTGTTGCAAGTACATGCTCTGGAATGATTTCACAAATTTCTTGAAAAACCTTATTATCAGGAACTCGAATTCCGACAGTTGGCATATTTGATGTTATGTAGTTCGGAGTGTTTTCATTCTTCTCTGTGACTATTGTCAATGCTCCAGGGAAATATTTTTTTATTAAAATTTGTCCAACTTTTGGAATTGGTTTGACATAGTTCAGTAGATTATAAATATTATTAGACATTAATATTAGTGGTTTTTGAACTTCTCTTTTTTTTATGTCATAAATCTTTTTTACGGCTTGTTCGTTATTCGGTAGGCACCCCAATCCCCAAACTGTATCTGTCACGTACGCAATAACTCCGCCATTATTTAATACCTTTATAATCTCATCTTTATTCTTTAACATTTTTTCCTCACTATTTTCTATAAGTAATTCTAGCACGTAAAAATAAACTAATATGGGTAGAATGGTTGAATTTTGTACAAAAATCATTGACTTTTTGCGAAACATCATTATTATAAAGATGAGGTAGAGTATATTAAAAAAAGGATTTATATTATGTCACTAGGTTCAGGAACTTCAATTATTTCAAATATTTCTTCCGGGTTATCAAATACATATTCATATTTAGCTTCTTTATACCCAGAAGATGGTGTTACATACAAAAATATTACAGCAGCAAGAAATGATACAACAAATTATCTCACGCTAAACCAATCATTTGCGTCGTATCTTCAAAATAATTTTTCAACTCTGGATAAAGACGGTGATGGCAAAATTAGTGCAAAAGAAATGACGAATCTGACTAATACTATATCTCGTTCAGGAGTTTCAAAAAGCGAATTATCACAACTTGCCGCAACCGGTGCTTATTCAAGTGATATGTTGAGTAAGATTTTAGAAAATTTTGACGATATTGATACAAATCATGATGGAAGAATTACGAGTGCTGAGATTTCTAGTTATACATATTCTTGCAACAAACAAGAAATGGTAGATGAGGATAACTACAAAAAAGCAACAAATATGTCATTGTTCTATGGAGATGACAATGCTTCCCAACCATCAACATATAGCATTTTGAGTTATAAATACAAGAATTTCAATAATTCTTCTTCATCATAATATAGACAATAATGTATTAAGGTTTTATATCCTCCCTCTCTGGTTAGGGAGGGATTTGGGTGGGTAACAGTTATTAATTGTTATTCCGAATTCATTTTGGAATTTCCTAAACTTTACTCCCTCGCCCTTAGAATAAGGGAGAGGGTTAGGGTGAGGGTTTCACTAGTGTTCAAGATTACGACGTCACGTTTAATGCGAGGCAGTGACGTAACAATCACTATCACGGGGATAATTGCAAAATGTAGGTTGGCATAGCATTGCTATGCCAACACGATAAATTTTATGTGTCGGCTCAAGTAAATCCGACCTACAATATTAGTCTCCTACACACATTACATTGATTCCGCTAGAGAATCCTCTATCTTTACATAAGGCATGAGTAGTTTCACCACTACTAAAATTCATATACCATGCACAAGTAATATTGTATTCAGAAGACGAGTAATACCAACCGTTTTTAGGTAAGCCTGATTCAGGATCACTTTTACTTTTTTGATATAAACTTTCAAGTTTTGACTTATCAGGTAATTCCAAACCTAAATCATCACATGCTTTTCTTGCTCCTGCCCACCAGTTATCTCGATGAGAATATCCACTTTTATACCAAGTTGGATCCCAATATTTTATATCTTCACCATTTCTATCCATTGCTGTATAAGATGGAAGTTTATATACACAGCCAAGACCATTTATTTTACTCCCAGGGCAGCCATCAGAAAATCTTGCAACTTTGAAACTTCTAATATCATATTGTTTGCCATTTCGAGCTTCACTGTTCGGCCCTTTGAAACCATTTACGTCCATTACAAAATCTATTGAATTAGTTACACTGGTTGTATAAGCAAACTTTTTAGTTCTTCCAAAACCTATCGGTAAATCTGCAAAGCTCGGCTCAACTGTATCTCCATCACCAATTATCCCTGCATTTGGATTGTAAGTTAAAATGAGTGTTGCTCCGTCTGCTAGAATAATTCCAACATTATCTGATTTATTTTGCGGAAGTTGTAAATTTTTACCTTTTTTAGTTTGGCTAACATCAAATGTTTTACCGTCTGACGTTGTTACTGTTTTAGTCGGCCAACAATCTGCAAT
>DABJ01000049.1:0-5587 GCA_002102825.1 Candidatus Gastranaerophilales bacterium HUM_12
CAAGGGGTGGACATTTTGTGCTTTTTCACTCCTTATTACCCTATAGACTTACCCCCCTATCAACTTTAATTCTCCATTCACTATTCATACCGCATTTTGTTTAAATAAAAATTTGCATATTAAAAATCTTAATAAAAATTTACAAACATGTAAAAAGCTTTTATTTTAAAGGTTTTCGTGCAAATCCTTTATACTCTAGTTGTGTGCTATGTTTATATAAACAAACATACAAATCTTTTATTAAGATACCTTAAAACCCTGTGAAAATCGCTTGCAAACAAATCTTTTGCAAGTATTATTAAAATATGCGCATGTAGTGTGCGTAGTTTACTAAGCCGAAAAAGAGGAAACAATGGCAAAAGACGTTATAGAACTAGAAGGCACTATTATTGAATCCATGCCTAACGCAATGTTTAAAGTTAAACTTGAAAATGACCATGAAATCTTGGCTCATATTTCAGGCAAAATCAGAAAAAACTTCATCAGAATCTTGCCTGGCGATAGAGTAAAAGTGGAAATGACCCCTTATGACTTGTCAAAAGGCCGTATCACATTCAGATTGAAGTAATAACAAGTTTTAATCTCACGTAAAAATACAAAATAAAGGAAAAAGAAAATGAAAGTAAGATCATCAGTAAAGAAAATTTGTGAAAAATGCAAATGTATCAAAAGAAAAGGCAGAATTGCCGTAATTTGTGAAAACCCAAAACACAAACAAAGACAAGGTTAATCACCTTTAATGATTAAATCGTGGGACTTACGCACGCAATCAGTGAGTGGTGAGGAAGTATTTATGCCTCATATCAAAAAAATCTAACAACAAGAAAAGGAGAAAAATTAAATGGCAAGATTAGTAGGGGTAGATTTACCTCGTAACAAAAGAATGGAAATAGCCTTAACTTACATCTACGGTATCGGACCAACTAGAAGTAAGAAAATTTTAGCAGCAACTGGTATTTCACCAGACTTGAGAACAGACGATTTAACAGATGAAGATATTAAATTGTTACGTAACGAATTGTCTAATTACCACATTGAAGGTGACTTAAGACGTGAAGTTACTATGAATATTAAACGTTTACAAGAAATCGGTTCATTCAGAGGAATGCGTCACAAACGTAAACTTCCATGCCGTGGACAAAGAACTAAAACTAATGCTAGAACTCAACGCGGTAAAAAAACAGGACCTATTTCTAAGAAAAAATAATCGTTGAACAGCGAATTTAACATTATGTTTCTGTCGCAAGATGGAAAAAATAAAAAGAAAATAAAAAAGTAAAAAGATAAAGGATAAAGAAATGGCAAGACCACAAAAAACTAAGAAAAAAGAAAAGAAAAATGTATTGCAAGGGGTTGTACATATTCAATCTACTTTCAACAATACAATTGTAACTTCAACTGATACACAAGGTAATGCTATTGCTTGGGCAACAGCTGGTGCTTCAGGATTTAAAGGTGCTAGAAAAGGTACTCCGTTTGCAGCACAATCAGCAGCTGAAATGGTTGCTAAAAAATCAATTGACCAAGGAATGAAAAAGGTTGAAGTTCATATTAAAGGACCAGGATCAGGCAGAGAAACAGCTATCAGAGCTATTCAGGCTGCTGGTTTAGAAATTACTTTAATCAAGGACGTTACACCAATCCCACACAACGGATGCCGTCCTCCTAAAAAACGTAGAGTATAATCTACATATTAATTAATAATGTAACAATATCGCGGGGGCTTGCGTAAATAGTCCAAACGCAAACCATAGATGCCCCGCAAAAGAAAAGGAGAAAAATTAAAAATGTCAAGATATACAGGACCTACTAATAAATTATTCCGTAACTACGGAGTTAAGGATTTATCAAACAGAAAGTTGACTTCTTCAATGAGACAACATGCTTCAGGTCAACACGGAGCTGTTAGAAAAAAACTTTCTGAATATGCAATCCACTTAAACGAAAAACAAAAAATCAGATTAACTTACTTAGTAAGTGAAAAACAATTTGTTAGATATTATAACGAAGCTGCAAGAAGAAAAGGTGTTACAGGTACAATCTTACTTCAATTATTAGAATCAAGATTAGACAACATCTTATTCAGAGCAGGTTTTGGTATTACTCGTAAACAAACAAGACAAATCGTTAACCACGGTCACGTTCTTGTAAACGATAAAAAAGTTGATATTCCATCATACTTGGTAAAACCTGGTGATGTTATCACAGTTAAATCAAAAAGTGCAAAATATGTAAAAGATGTAATGGAAATGATCGATATGGCTTGTGCTCCAGCTTGGATGACAATTGATAGCGAAGCGTTAAAAATTACATTTGACAGAATTCCTGAAAGAGAAGAATTAGATCCGGAAATCAAGGAACAACTTGTAATCGAATATTATTCTAAGTAGGAATTGTAAGTAGTAAGCATTAGCTTAAATGACTAGCAATTAAGTAGATTTTAACTAGGAGAATAAAATAATGGAATTAAAAATTAAATGTGTTGATACAGCGACAAGTTCTGACGGATCCCAATATGGAAAATTCGTTATTGAACCGTTAGAAAGAGGATTCGGTACAACAATCGGTAACTCTTTAAGACGTGTATTGCTATCAAGTCTTGAAGGTACAGCAGTTACCAGTGCAAGAATCGAAGGTATTACTCACGAATATACAGCAATTCCGGGTGTTTTAGAAGACGTAATTGATGTTATGTTAAATCTTAAAGGATTAGTTGTTAAAACTGATTCTAAAGAATCTCAACACTTAAGAATTGATGTAGATAAACCTGGTCCTGTATTGGCAAGTGATATCCAATTACCGGCAGGTGTTAAAGTTGTTAACCCTGATTGGTTAATTTGTACAGTAGCTGACGGTGGTTCATTCCACGCAGACGTTATTGTTGACACCGGAAAAGGATACGTTCCACATGATGTTCCAAGAGATGCTAAAGATGCATCAATTGATGTATTACCAATCGATGCAACATTCATGCCTATCAAACGTGTAAGCTACAATGTTGAAAGCGCTCGTGTTGGTGATGCTTTAGACTTCGACAAGTTAACTCTTGAAATCTGGTCTAACGGATCAATTGATGTTCAAAATGCTTTGAGTCAAGCATCAAATCTTCTTATTGAACACTTTATGCAAATCGCTGCAATCACAGGCCAACCTGCAATTGCACCTCTTCCTCAAGTAGAAGAAAATGCTAAAGAAGAAGAAGAAGCTCCATCAATGACAATTGAAGAATTGGAATTGTCTGTAAGAGCTTACAACTGCTTAAAAAGAGCAAGCATCAATTCAATGGCTGAATTGTTGAAAAAATCAGAACACGATTTATTGAACATTAAAAACTTCGGCAAAAAATCTTCAGATGAAGTTATCGAAAGACTTCACCACTTCGGCTTAGACTTGGCTCCAAGTCCTGTTGAAGAAGAAGATTTAATTGGATAATTAAATTAAACAGATAATACAAAAAATAAGTAAAGGATACGAAAACAATGAGACATATGTGTAAAAAACATACGCTAGGAAAAGCACAAGACCAAAGAAAAGCTTTGTTGCGTTCTTTAGCTACTGAACTTTTTGTACACGGTGAAATAACTACAACATTGGCTCGTGCTAAAGCATTGAAACCATACGCAGAAAAAGTTATTTCTCTTGCAAAAAAAGGTGATTTGAACTCAATTCGTCAAGCTGCAAAATATATTTACAACAAAGAAACCGGTAAATATATGGACTTAGCTTCAGGCGAAACATTTGATGCACCACAAAAAGATAAAAAATTAGCTTCACAAACAGTTTTGAGAAAATTATTTGTTGTAATCAGCAAACAATACTCAGAAAAAAATGGTGGATATACAAGAATTTACCACTTGCCACCAAGACGTGGAGATGCTTCTGAAATGGCACTAATTCAGTTGGTGTAATTACAGAATGCGATATGCAATTTCAGTTCAATATATCGGAAAGAACTACTCGGGGAGCCAAATTCAACTCGAAAATGGCAAACCGATAGACTCTCCGACAATACAAGGAGAACTCGAAAAAGCACTTTGTACATTGATATTAGGCAAGCGATATGTCCAAATGGACGAAGCTTCCAAAAATAAACGGCCGATTAGGGCAATATTTTCCGGCAGAACAGACAAAGGAGTGAATTCTCTTGGGCAGGTTGTTCATTTTGATACGGACGAAACGATTGTTGCTTCAAAGTTTCTCTACTCAATAAATGAAATTTTACCTGATGATATATCTGTTAGTGAAATTAAAAAAGTTGATGAAAATTTTCATGCTCAAAAGTCTGCAAAGAAACGTTTTTATAGGTTCGAATTTATAAACAGACGTTGTAAAAATGCTTTTGATGGAAATTTGTTGAGAGTGAAATACCAAACAGATGTTGAAAGAATGCAAAAATCTTTGAACTATTTGCTAGGTGAACACGACTTTTCCAGTTTCAAAAGTTCCGGAACGCTTAACCCGAGCAAAATTTGCACTATATATGAAGCTAAAGTTTCAAAGGTCGGCGACAAAGTTACGATTGATATTGTAGGAAACAGATTTTTATACAATATGGTCAGAACAATTGTCGGAACTCTTTTAGAAATAGAAGGGCACAATTTAGCACCGGAACATATATTAAATGTTTTGGAAGCTAAAGACCGCACAAAAGCGGGAATGACTGTTAGTCCCTACGGATTAACTTTGATGAAAGTAATGTATTAAAATAATAAACGGAGAAATGCAATGAAAACATATTCAGCAAAACCTCTAGAAGTTGAAAGAAAATGGTATGTAATTGATGCTGATGGCGAAACATTAGGTCGCTTGGCAGTTAGAATTGCTAACATTTTGAGAGGTAAAAACAAACCTGAATACACTCCAAACGTTGATACTGGCGATTTCGTTATCGTAATCAATGCTGAAAAAGTGAAAGTTACAGGTAAGAAAGAAACTGACAAAATTTATTTACACCACACTGGTTACCCAGGTGGATTAAAATCAGCTAGCTTCAAAGAGTTGATGGAAAAAGACCCAAGAATCGTTATTGAACATGCTGTTCGCGGTATGTTACAACACAACACTTTGGGTGCTGAACAATTCAACAAATTAAAAGTTTACGTTGGTCCTGAGCACCCACATGCAGCTCAAAAACCAGTTGTACTTGAAAAGGAGGCTAAATAATGGCAGATAAAGATATTATGGCAACCGGCCGTAGAAAAACCTCTATCGCAGTTGTAAAATTGGTTAAAGGTAGCGGCAGAATCTTTGTTAACGGTAAAAAATTAACTGATTATATCGGTAACAGACCAGCTATTGAAATGTTAGTTTACAGACCACTTGTTTTAACTGAAACTCAAGACAGATATGACGTTAGAGTTAAAGCTGTAGGTGGCGGTGTTGTATCACAATGTGGAGCTATCAGACACGGTATTTCAAGAGCTTTGGTTAAAGCTAATGAAGAATTCAAAAATGTTCTTAAACTTGAAGGTTTGTTAACAAGAGACCCACGTGTTAAAGAACGTAAAAAATATGGTAGAAAAAGAGCTCGTAAGAGATTCCAATTCTCAAAACGTTAATCTTATTCTTCCTCAAAGGATACCAAAAA
>DABJ01000049.1:5595-8708 GCA_002102825.1 Candidatus Gastranaerophilales bacterium HUM_12
GACGATTGGTCGATTCCTTTTTTATGGAATTTAAAATAATAGTGTTGCGATATTTAAATTTTTGATTGGTGAATAGCTTTTAATAAGCCTCTTTGATTTAACCCATCAAGAATATGAAAATTCAAAAGGTTTCTAAAGTCAAACATTGCAGGAGTAAATGAAGACATACACTTAGTATTTCCTTTCAATTCTTTAACCATTTGTTTTACTTTTTTCATATCTTTAATCAAACCTGTTTTAAATCTATCCGGTTGGTAAACCGTCCAAGTTTCGTGCGGATAGTAAGTTGAACGACATTCGTTAACATTTTGATTCAAAAGCATATCCTGAAACATTGTGTAATCCATGTCATAGAATTCTTGTTTGATATATTTGTCATAAGGTCGAAGTTTTGGAGGCATAATGACACTAGGGATTGAATAAGTGTCAGCATAAGGGTTTAATGCTTCCATATAGTCCATAGAACCAATTCCGACAATTTGAATTGCCTTTGCAAATTTATCTAAAATACCCAAGTCATCTGCATAACGTGACATCACGTCTAAGAAAGAACAAACACCCTTACCTGTACAGATGTAATCAGTGATAACTGTTTTCTTGCCGGTTTTTTCAAAATTATTCACGATTGTTTTAGGATCTGATTTTACACGGCGCAAATACTTTCTGTAAGCGGCTTCTTCCTTTTCAGTCGGAACGGCAGATGGTATAACTTTCATGCCCTCTTCATAGTTTGGTCTAAACCAATATTTTGAAAAAGCAACGAAGTTATAATTATCAATACCGTCTTTCATCCAAAGAGCAGCATTCAAGAACCATTTTGGACTTCTACCAAGACAAATAATTGGTTGGTCTTTGTATTTTGCATAGATTTTAGCGGTATCAATAAATGCGTCCATAGTCTTCGGGCTTGTTAGAGGAAGCTCAACATCTCTTTGGGCAGAGGAATACAATTCATTTTTATCAACTCTAGAGAAGAAAGTAGAATATCTTTTTCTAAAGAAAGTTTTTCTATGAGATTTCATAGCCATATATTCTTCAAAATCAATATGAGGAACGGTTCTATTCGGGTCGAAAAACTCGCCAAAATGAATATTTGCGTTATATTTGAAACCCGCAGGGACATTTTTATACGGATTTTCAGATCCGCTCAACCCCTCACGTCTAACCGTTTGTGTTTTCGCTGGAAGCGAAACATTATTACAATTAGTAAAATAATTAGCTTGAATTCTTGAAACTTGCATAGACACTCCTAAATTAGTTTTTATTCTGCATAAAAAACTCTAAAAATTTTTTTTGCTAGGAGTGTTAAGATTTATGTCCGAAAACCATCGCCCCTTTGTGGGAGAGTGGGCAAATATGCAGTACTGAATATGTAAAGATGCTACCCACCCTCCCCTCTCCCTTTACAAAGGGNNGAGGGGGAAAGTAGCTAAATAATCATTTTACCATTTTCGTAAATTAGTTTATCATCAGCAAATATTTTTCCACCGTTTTTCATATTCTTGATTAAGTCCCAGTGAAGTCCTGATACATTTTTCCCTCCGGTTTCAGGGTAAGAAGCACCCATTGCCATGTGGATTGCACCGCCAATTTTTTCATCAAATAGAATGTTTCCGGTAATTTCTTGAATTTCGTCATTTGTACCAATTGCGATTTCACCGATTCCATGCGAACCCTCGTCCATATTAATCATTGCGTTTAAGAATTCTTCCCCTCGTTCAGCTTGTGCTTTCACTATTTTACCGTTTTCAATCCACAAATGAACTCCTTGAGCCGAATTTCCACGGTAATTTTGCGGATAATCAAAATAAATTTCACCATTAATTCCATCTTCTACCGGAGATGTGAAAACTTCACCATCAGGATAGTTATTCAAACCTGAACAACTAACCCATTTTCTGCCCTCAACATTGAATGTAATATCTGTTTTTTCACCTGTAATGTGTAATTTTTTTACATTGTTCAAATAATTTGCCCATTTGGTTTGCTTTTCATCAAGTTCTTTCAATTTTGCAACCGGATTATCTAAATCAAGATAGCATGACTTGAACAAAAATTCTGAATACTCGTCAAACGACATTTTAGCTTCTTGCGCAAGTGCTTGTGTCGGAACATCAGCAATAACCCATTTTGCAGAACCGTCTGCTGAACGTTGCATAAGTTTTTCTGATAATTGTTTTGTTGCTTTACCTCGACGAGCAAGTTTGCTTAAATCCACACGAGCCAAGTGTTTTGTGTTTAATGGAGCTCCAATTGAAATGTATTTGTCAACAAGCTCATATTCCATTTTTGTAATCGGGTCAACAAAATCAAGTTGCTCATCAGATGCATTTTTCAAAAATACCTCTGTCAAATCACCTGTAGCCATTCGAACGATTGGATTTCCACCACGTTCAATAACTCTTTTATAAACAGCTTTGACAAGTTCTTTTGCCTCTGTTGATTCTGCCCGAATTACGACTAAATCCCCTTTTTGTACATCTGTTGAATAATCAACCAGCACTTGTGCGTACTTATCCCAAATATTTTCACTCATAATTTACCTCTCTTCTTTTAGTTTGATTTTATAATATTTCTGATTATTTTTCAAATTTCAAACATTGGTAAAGGTGTAAAATATTTTTTTCGCTATTTAGTGAATTAATAATTTCTTCTTTCATCTGCTCCAAAGGAATAGAATTAAAAACAAATAGTTCATAAATATCAACATGCAGGGCTTTTGCAATAGAAGTAAGATTTTCTGCTGTAGGGTAATTATTTCCTTTTTCAATACGACTGATATTTTTAGGATCAATGCCAACCATTTCGGCCAACTGTTCTTGCGTAATCTTTTTATCTTTACGCAATTTTTGTATTCTTTGCCCTAAGTCTTGCTTCAATGTCATTTATCCATATCCCCTTTTAGAACATGATTACTTGTAAATATGCCTTTTATAACCATCTAATAGATGTATTTTTTACAAAAATAGGACGTCATGGATTGACAAAATTCTATCCATAAGATATAATTATAATATATTTCTATATAATAAGCAGAGTTATTCTGCATTTTGATGGAAGTTGTAACTAATGAAAAAAGAAAGGATTATGAAGTTATGACAAAAAGATTCGGT
>DABJ01000013.1:0-2029 GCA_002102825.1 Candidatus Gastranaerophilales bacterium HUM_12
TCGCCCAACAAGATTTCTGTAAATCTAGTTGCAATTTCTTGATTTTCAGCACTGATGTTTTTTCCTTTAGTATTTTCGTTTAGCAATATATGTGTGAATTCGTGAGCTATATTATATATATCTAGTGCATTATTTTTATTGGTACAAATTCTTGCTATAAGATTTGGTCTTTCAATACCATCGCCACACATAATGGATGTACTTATATTATGTCCGCTAGTGAAACCATCACCAATTTCTTTATTTTTATCACTGCACTCATCAAAATAAATTTGCGTTTTATATTTTAAATATGTATCTTCAACTTTTTTCCCTAATCTGGCGGCAAACTCTTCTAATGTAATCTTTTCTAATGAGCTTCTCCATTGTTTAATCTCTTCCTTGCTCAAGTATTCAGACATTCATTATCTCCTTACTAAAAACTATTCTTTAAATATATCCTTTTACACCCTATAATTTAGCATAAACCATGCCCCATGACGTAAAATGTTTCGCAACGTAAATTTTTATTTATTTTGTTAACATTTAACTGTTTTATGTTGATTTTTCGCTCTTGTGGTGCTTAGTCTATGATTCCGGTATCAAGAATTTTTTGCACCTCATTTGACATAATTTTATGAATTTCGTCAATTGGTTTTGTACCATCAATACTGATAAATCCGTATTCAGACTTCATTTTGTTATATTGTTCAAGACATTTATTTTGATAAATTCCAAAGCTTTTGTAAAAATCGGTAGAAAAACCTACATCTCGTCCACTTTCGTAAAAATCAAGACCGGTTGTTCCAATAATTCTTTTTAATAAAGTATCAACAGGCATATCAAGATAGAATACCAAATCCGGTTCCGGAGCGTAATCGTACAAATTTTTAACCCAGTCAATATTTTGACCTCTTACAACATCTCGAGCCAAAGCAGTATAATAATACCGATCAAGTAAAACTACAAAACCTGATTTCAGGGCAGGGATTATCTGATTTTCAAGCCTATCAGCAAAATCAGCGGCATACAATAAACTATAAGTTGTCGCGTTAAGCAAATTTCGTTCTTTAGCATCATCAATAACATTTGCAATCAATCGAGAAGTCTTCCACTCAGAAACAATTACACCATAACATTGATCTTGCAATGATTTTTTTAGAAGTTGAAGTTGCGTTGATTTACCGGAACCGTCTGTACCTTCAATAACAACAAGAAGCCCCGGATATTTTCTGTTTTTTTGCTCCATTAAATTTCAACTCCTTTTTCTTTAAGAATTGCCTTTAACATTTTACGGATTTCAACTTGCTTTTTATGAATTGTATCATTTGCATCAAGTTTAACAATACCAAATTCATCAAGCATATTTTTATATTCTTGAATTACTTTTGATTGAAAAATCATATAACTTTCGTAAGGGTCATTGCTCAATTTCAAGTCCATACCTGCTTCGTAAAACTTTGGAACTCTTCTGTTTGAACAAATTCTTTCCAGTGAAGTTTTTGGGTCAATATCAAAATAAACAGATAAATCCGGTTTAATTGCAAAATTATAAACACCACGAACCCAATTGGGATCGACACCACGAGCAACATCTCTGGCAAAAGCCGTATAAGCATACCTATCTGCCAAAACGATAAAGCCTGCTTTCAATGCCGGAGCAATAACCTGTTTAAGTCTATCAGCAAAATCTACTGCGTGAAGCAAGCTGAATGTTCTTGGAGAGAGCATATTTTTCTTTTTTGCAAGCTTTGTTGTTTGTGAAATCAAATCTGAAGAATTCCACTCTGTAAAAATTACATCTTTACCAATATCTTTTAGCCAATCACGTAAAAGAGTAAGTTGTGTAGATTTACCTGAGCCATCAATACCCTCAACGCAAACTAACGTTCCGTCATAGTGATGTTTTTCCGTTAATTTTGACAAAATATTTAACCCTCTTTCTGTTCTAAAAGTCGTGTACTTATTTTCCCAAATTTAGCTGATAAATTATCAATAAAATGAATTAAATATAATTCCGGTTCCAAATCTTTTTGGTCAAGATCAATAA
>DABJ01000013.1:2047-8967 GCA_002102825.1 Candidatus Gastranaerophilales bacterium HUM_12
ACGCTCTTCCGTGATGAGCTGCAATCATCTTAGCAACTTTTTTAAACCCCGCATTCATACAAATGCAAAAACCGTACTGAGAATGAGAAATCCATTCTTCTCTAAAGTTTGGAGCATAATCAATCAAACCGGTTTCAGTATCAATTGTGTATTCAAAAATTTTGCCAAAATCATGCAACAAACAAGCGGCATAAATTTCGTCTTCATTTGCTTTATAAGAAAAAGATGCCATATTTAATTCTGCAAACTCGACACATTCAACAGTGTGAACCAAAAGACCTCCAACATAGTTGTGGTGCATCAATTTAGCAGCAGGCATAATTTTGAATGTATCTGCATTTTTTTCAAACAATTCTGAAACAAACAAATGAAGTTTTTCATCTTTTATTTTTGAAATATATGATTGCAATTTTGTCCAATATTGTTCAATTTCTTGCTTTTCAAGTCCCAATTTTGCTTCTTTGATTAACTCAAGAGCTGAAACTAAACAATTGTTGTATTTTTCATTGAAACTTGCAGAAACAATTCTAACCAAATTTCCAGTTCTAAAAATTTTACTATCAAATCTATTCAATGTTTCTTCCCAAAGAATACAATTCAATAAAGTATTATCAACAGTATTTTTCAACTGTAATTTTCCCATTTTTGAACCGGCTTTTGTATCTCCGATTGAAAAAACAACAACTTCGTAAGTATCTTCTGTATTGAACATTTTTTATTCCTTTATTAAACTAATTTTTATCTCTGTCAATGATTTTGTCATCGTGCCCCCAAACGAAAGATTCGCGAATTTCTTCGCCAATTTTTTCAATTGGGTGAGATGCATTCTCTTCTCTCAATTTATTGAATACTTTACAACCGGAGCTCATTTCAGTTGTGAATTCTTCTGCAAATTTGCCAGATTGAATATCTTTTAAAATTTCTCGCATTGCATTTTTAGAAGATTCTCCAATAACCTTTGGTCCTCTTGTCATATCACCGTATTCGGCAGTATTAGAAATTGAATATCTCATATCTGCAAGTCCCCCTTGGTTTACAAGGTCAATAATCAATTTCATTTCGTGAAGGACTTCAAAATATGCCATATATGGAGAATATCCAGCTTCGGTAAGAACTTCAAAACCGGCTTTCATCAAGGCAGAAACACCACCACAAATTACGGCTTGTTCTCCAAACAAATCTGTTTCAGTTTCTTCTTTGAATGTTGTTTCAATAATTCCGGCTCTACCTGCTCCAATAGCAGAAGCATAAGACAATGAAACATCTTTTGAATCTCCTGATGGATCTTGATAAACTGCGATTAAAGATGGAACACCCTTACCCTCAACATATTGACTTCTTACCGTATGTCCAGGACCTTTTGGAGCAACCATAATTACGTTGATATCACTAGGTGCAACAATTTTTTTGTAGTGGATATTAAATCCGTGAGAAAACATCAAATACTGACCTGAATGCATATTTGGTTTAATTTGTTTTTCATAAACATCGGCTTGCAACTCATCAGGAATTAGGATTTGAACAATATCAGCCCATTTTACGGCTTCTTCAATTGTCATTGTTTTAAATCCGTATTTTTTTGCTTTTGTATCTGATTTTCCACCTAATCTTAAACCTAAAACAACATCACAACCTGAATCTTTAAGATTCATAGATTGTCCGTAACCTTGTGAACCAAAACCAATAACTGCTATTTTTTTTGATTTAATTAAGTCTTGATTAATGTCTTTGTCAAGATAAATTTTAAGATTATCCATATCCACCTCGATTTCTTTTTTCTATCCACACATACTAGCACGAAGAGATTTTTAATGCTAGTGATATTTATTAATTATTCGGAGTGAAAGAATCTTTATATTAGACTACTATTTAGCTACAGCCATTTTAGATTGAATGGTATTTATAATATAATCAGCAATTTTATCTTCCAAATGACAACCAAAATGATTATTAATTTCTTTAATAAAATAACAAGGACTTGTCACGTTTACCTCTATAATTTTTCCATCAATAACATCTAGACCTGCCATATAAATTCCCATTGATGTTAATTTTTTAGCAACAGGTTTAAAGGCTTCTTTTTCAGAGTCTGTTAAAATAGCTTTATGAATATTTTTGTCAGAATGTTCACAGAATTTGAAATCATTATTGCTTGGTGTTTTTTGAACACAATAATCCAAAACCTCTTCCCCTAAAAACAACACTCGTTTATCTCCATAAACAGCTTTTGAAATATATTTTTGAACCATTATCATATTTTTACCGTTCTTAGTCATAGAATTTATAATAACAGCGGTGTTTTTATCCCCGTGTTTTAAATACATAACACCACCGCCAAAACATTGATTTAACGGTTTTAAAATTATTTCTTCATTTTCATTTAAGAATTCTATAATATCAGAAAAACTTGATGTTACAATATTTTTAGGCATCAAATCATTGAACATAACTGCATGTAATTTTTCGTTAAAATTACGAACTTCAGTTGTATCATTCATAATAAAAGTTTTTTCTCTATCAACAAAATCAAAAACATAAGTTGCATTGATGTAATCCAAATCAACCGGAGGGTCAGGTCTGAACATTACGAGATTGAAATCTTCAATTTTCTTTTCTGTTAAGTTTTCTTTATCATAAAAAATATTGTTATCTTTAACAAAAGACTTATAACAAGAGGTATAAGCAATTGCGGATTTAAGTTTCAACATATCAATCGTTGTAATCCAAACATCACAACCTCTTTCAAGCAAACTTTTTATTATCCAAAAATTGGTTACTAAATTATTAAACTCAAAATATTTTAACTCTAATCTATCAATTACAAATAAAACTTTCATAAAAACCTCTTTGATAATAATCGAAGAAACAGGTCAACTTTTAAATGCCGACCTGTATAATATTGTTATTTAATTTCTGCAGGATTTAAAATTTGACAAGCTGTATTTCCATAAGCAATAAGGTTGGCAAACCTTTGCAAATCTGCTTGAATTTCAGGGTAAGTGTTATAATGCATAGGAATAACTGTTCTTACACCTAACCATTTTGCAGCCATTGCAGCATGTTCAACGTCCATTGTATAATTCCCGCCAATTGGTAAAAGTGCAATTTGTGGAGCATACAATTCTTTGATAGTCTTCATTTCAGAAGATAAACAAGTGTCGCCTGCGTGATAAATCCTTACACCATCAATATCAAACAAAATACTTGCTGCATTCCCACCATAACTTCCATCTGGCAATGAACTAGAATGAAATGCTGGCAAGAAAACGGCTCTTCCCCAAGAATAATTAATCCAAGACCCCAATCCTACAGGTTTTACCTTAACTCCTTGAGCTTTGCAATAATTTGCAAGTTCAAAAACTGCAGTAATTTCAATATCTTTTTCTCTTGCAATTTCAATAGCTTCACCTAAATGATCACCATGAGCGTGAGTTAGCAAAATATCTGTAATCGGTTCTTCGTGCCAATTGAATTTTTCATTAGTTGAAACTAAAGGATCAACCAATACAGCCTTATCTTCTTTTTTGAATTCAAAAGCACTGTGTCCAATGTATTTTAAATCTACCATATCTAAAGACCTCTCTACTTTTTATGTCAATATTTATCTATTTCAATTTATCATAATTTATTATAAAATACAAATATGAAACAATATGATTTATTGATGAAAAAATGTATAGAATTGGCAAAACAGGCTCAAGGCGAAACTTCTCCAAATCCACTTGTTGGGTGCATTGTATTGAACGATATAGGTGAAATTATCTCAACAGGTTATCACAAAAAATATGGCGAAAATCACGCAGAACGAGATGCGCTATTAAAACTTGATGATGCTAAAAATTGTACATTAATCGTAAATCTTGAACCTTGTTCTCATTATGGCAAGACACCGCCATGTGCTGATTTGATTATTGAAAAAGGGGTAAAACGTGTTATTTACGGAATGAAAGATGTTAACCCGATTGTTGCGGGTAATGGCTTAAAAAAACTGATTGATGCAGGAATTGAAGTTATCGGACCAATTCTAGAAGACGAATGTAGAAAATTAAACGAAATTTTCATCAAAAATCAAGTTAAACATAAAACTTTTGTAGCATTAAAAACCGCAACAACAATAGATGGAAAAATTGCAACTTCAACTAATGATTCCAAATGGATAACATCTGACTTAGCAAGAGAAGAAGTTCGCAATATCAGGAAACGATACGATGCAATTCTTACATCATCTTCAACTATTTTAGCTGATAATCCGACAATGGAACATAAATGCAAAGTTATTTTGGATAGGAAATTAAAAACGAATTCCCAAATGACAATTTACAAACAAGGAAAGATTTTTGTATTCCATTCATTAAAAAATCAATCAAGCTTATCAAATAATAATCTTCAGTATATTTACACCCCAATCGTAAATAACAAACTTGATATAGAGTTTATTTTAGAAGAGTTATATAAACGGGGTATTATGAGTGTTTTAATTGAAGCAGGCGGTAAATTAAACGGAAGCTTTTTGCCGTATATTGATAGACTTTACCACTTTGTGGCACCAAAAATTTTGGGCGACAATAACGGAAAGTCTTGCTTTTATGGAAAAGAAGTTGAAAAAATATCAAATTGCACAAATTTAAATTTTGAAAGTGTAGAACTTTTCCCCCCAGATATTCTTGTAAATTATGTAAAATAAGACAAAAAAAAACCCTTTCTTTCGAAAGAGTTTGGAATTTTTTTTCAATTCCTCGTGTGTAGAAGGTTAGTGTGTAGTAGGTAGTGTATAATTTATGTCTCGTGTTTATTTAATCTTTTTTATTGTTTGCTTATCGCTTACATTTATATAAAGTATTTTTAGAGTATATAATTGCTATATCTTTTTTATTTTGTTACATAACTTAATATTTCAAATTTTTATATAGAACGCAGAAAGGGAACAAATGTGGTTACGTGCATAGCACCTTTTTGCATCAAAGTCAAAAAGAAAAAATAAACAAAGATTGTTATAAAATTCACAACGACGTACTAAAAGAATTAATAACTTGATTAACCAACAAAAAAGAGAACCTTATTGCTAAGATTCTCCCTTTGTTTATTTAATGTTATCCATTATTAGGTTATATAAGTTCCTTTAGGCTTGGTAAAGTTTCAATGTCACCAAAAGTTCTTTCATAAATTGGTTTACCGCCACCATCAATTGTCGCTTCTCGTTGGTATAAGCCATTAAGTTTTTCGCCATTTGGTTTTGTCCAACTTGAAGTTTCAAATTCATCAAAAACATCAACTCTATTACCTTTTGATTTGTCGATGTTTTTTGTTAACCAAAATTCTTCACCATTCGCTTTTTCATAGTTTTGTGCAACTTCAATTTTTTTACCGTTTTTACTTTTTGTTACAGCAATTCTTATCTTGTTACCAATATTATCAATAAATCTTTTAATTACGGATCTGAATTTATCATCTGATTTTAAATCAGTAAGATCTGAATATTCTCTCGCTAAACCGGTACGAAAATCTCTAACTTTTACCATTGAACCTTGAATATCATTATTAACTGATTTTAAACGAATTTCTTGTAATGGCTTCCCGTCTTTTGCCATTGTTGTAATAACTCGAGTTCCTTTATCCATTTTTTGGAATATTTGAGCTCCGGAAGTTGTATATCCTGTAAATTTTCCAATATTTAGAGCCATATAAAATACCTACTTTCTACATTACTGTTTTGAGTATAAAAGGTATAAATATTTATTTTTGCTAGTAATATTAATTTTAATTTACAAACCTTAATTATTTCTTAATTATTTAACTGGTTAGTCCACTTGATTAGTTTTTTTGTTGATGATAATATCGGCATGTTATGTAGTAGTAAATGTTACACAATAAGAAGGAGTAAAAACTTATGGTAAACGTAGCAATTAACGGTTTTGGTAGAATCGGCCGTAACACATTAAGAGCCGCTATCAAAGAAGGTATTTTTGACAAAATTAATTATGTAGCAATCAACGATCCAGGTCTAAAACCTGAAGATGCTGCTAGAATCTTCAAATATGATTCAGTTATGGGTAAATTCGAAGGTACAGTAGAAGCTTACGAAGAAGGTATTATCGTTAACGGTAAAAAAATCAAATTCTTCGCTGAAAAAGATCCTGCTCAATTACCTTGGAAAGATTTAGGTGTTGAAGTTGTTGTTGAATCAACTGGTTTCTTCACAGATGCTGAAAAAGCTAAAGCTCACATCGCAGCTGGTGCTAAAAAAGTTATCATCTCAGCTCCTGCTAAAAACGAAGACAAAACTATCGTTTTAGGTGTTAACGAAAACGAATATGATCCAGCTAAACACAATGTTATTTCTATGGCATCTTGTACAACTAACTGCTTAGCTCCAGTAGCTAAAGTTATCTTAGAAAAATTCGGTATCGTTAAAGGTTTGATGACAACTGTTCACTCATACACTGGCGACCAAAGAATCTTAGATGCTGGTCACAAAGATCCTCGTAGAGCTAGAGCTGGTGCTTTAAACATCGTTCCTACAAAAACTGGTGCTGCTAAAGCTGTTGCTTTGGTTATCCCTGAATTAAAAGGAAAATTAGATGGTTTCGCAATGAGAGTTCCTACTCCAGACGTTTCTATCGTTGATGTTGTTTTTGAAACAGAAAAGAAAGTTACTGTTGAAGAAGTTAATGCTGCTTTGAAAGAAGCTGCTGATGGTCACGTATTGTGCTATTCAGATGAGCCATTAGTTTCAACTGACTATATCGGTTCTCACCAATCTTCAACTGTTGACTCATTATTAACAAGAGTTATGGGCGACAACATGGTTAAAGTTATTTCTTGGTATGATAATGAATGTGGTTATTCTACAAGATTAGCTGAAACTACATTGATGGTTGCAGAAAAATTATAATTTTTATAATTTTAAAGAACTTGGAAGC
>DABJ01000013.1:9016-16652 GCA_002102825.1 Candidatus Gastranaerophilales bacterium HUM_12
TTGCATAAAATACGTAGGTAAAAATACCTACGTAAAAATACGGACTTTTCAAAGTCAAAAAAATATCGTATAATGTATTTGTAATCGGTTAAGGCTCAAGCTCGGGAACAACAAAAGTTCCTAAAAGGGTTCCCTTTTTGATAGTAAAGCTGTTTGCCGATTAAGTAGGGACAAGTGTATTCACAATGAAAGTCTTTATATCCGTTTGTAAGGACACATTTTATATTTAAGAAAACACCGGAACTTTTATCTCAAACTGAGTACAATTTTTGAGAGATTTTGTCAGTTCAAGAGTTGCATTCTGCTCTGCAAGATTTTTTTTACAAATACTCAAACCCAATCCACAACCTGTCTTTTTGGTTGTATAACCTTGATTAAAGATATTCTTTTGTTTATCTTTAGGAATTGGTTTTCCATTGTTTGAAATCTTTAAAATCGCATAATCATTTTTGATTTCTGCTAGAATTTCAATTTTTCCGCAGGTTTCAATAGATTCAATACCATTTTTTATGATATTTACAATACAGGCAAGAAATTTGTTTTCATCAACTTGAATATCTGCACTATTTTTAATAAAGATATTAAAACTAATATCTTTTTCTGTTGTATAGGCTCTTGATAGATCTATAGCTTTATTTACAAGAGTTTCAAAGTCAAAAACTCGAGGAGTATTATTGTTCAATGATTTTAAATCCAACAAATTTGCACCAATTATTTTTAACGAATTTTGAATGCAGTCAATTGCGTTTTCAATTGATGCATTTTCTATTTGGGATTTTTCTAGATTTTTTCTAATAATCTGTGAATACATATCACAAATAGATAAATGATTCCTAATTTCGTGCGATACACATCTGATTTGTTGATTGAGAGTTTCCGGTGTTAATTGTTCTGTCATTTTTGTCCTTTATGGTTAAAAAATAAAGGGTTCTTTGTTTAACTCAGAACCCTTATATAGAAAGTATTGTGTCAAAATTTTTAATTAAACAGTTGTCATAGCAACAGATTTGCTTGGTTTGAAACCGTGGCTAAGCGCATATAACACTGCATTTGTTCTGTCGTTAACTTGTAACTTTTGGAAAATATTATTTACATGTGTTTTAACTGTAGTTTCGGAAATAATTAGTTTTCCTGCAATACTCTTGTAGTTAATACCCTCGGTTAAAAGTTCAAGAACTTCATTTTCTCTCATTGTTAAACTTGCAAGTAAGTTTTCGCCTTCTGAAATTTTTGCTTCTTCTTTTGCAGTTGTTTGGAAGTATTCGAAAAATCTTGTAGATAGAACTGATGGTAGATAAATTTTTCCTGACGCAACTTCTTCAATTGCATCAATCAACTTAACAGAAGCCATGGTTTTTAATACGTAACCTTTAGCACCTAGCTTCATTGCTCTATAAATTAAATCAGAATCATCATATCCGCTCAATGCGATAACTTTTGTTGAAAGACCTAACTTGTTTATTGCTTGAATTGCTTGTAACCCATCTTTTTCCGGCATATTGATATCCATCAAAACAACATCTGGGTGATATTTTTTAATCAAATTAATACCCAAATTAGCACTTGTAGTTGTACCCACAACTTCGTAGCTACTTTCAAGGTTGATTAATTCTTTAATACCTCTCAAGTGATTTGCATTATCATCAATTAGCAACACTCTCAACTTTTTGTTAAAATCTCTCATCATTTATTCCCCCGTGGTTTGTATTTGTTTTATGTTCTCTACACTTTATATACTAATCTTTTTAGAGGGTATTTAAATCCATGTACTGATTGATAAATCATGCCGGCAAGGTTGAATGAGTTATCTAAATCTTTAGATTTACAAAATCTCTCAATCATGCTCTAAATCATGCTTTAGCCGCATGGTTGATTAATTTGAGTGTAAATTTTTTAATAATTTAATCGGGGGATTTCACGAAAAAAAAATCCGACAAAAGTATGGGAACATTTTATCGGATTTTTTAGTCATTTTGTATGATTTATTATTTTAGAATAACGGTTTTGAAGAATGTATTGATTTTGTTCCGTCGGAACACATTTTTCTGCTTGGTGTACAAACAAGATTATCTTCAATATACAAAGGTTCTTTAGAAAAAGTTCTTAGTGTAAAAGTCCCAATTTTGCAAGTCTTTCTATTTGGTGTACACCATATAGAAACCTTTATTCTTGAATTTTCTGGATTGGTAACATTTTCCCAAATAGCATTCGCAGGTAATAATGTGCAAAAAGTAAGAACTATTAACACTAAAAATTTTTTCATAAATNNTTCCAAGTAAAATATTGTCAATCAATCTAACACCACCGACTTTGCAAGCAATGAACACTCTTGTATGGTTGTCAGCAGTTTTCATTTCATCTAGATTTTCTTCGTTCATAAATTCCAAATATTCCAAATCGTGATGTTCATTCAAGAATTTATAAGCAGTTTCTTTCAATGCTTCAACATCAGTAATACCTCTTTTGTAGCATTGTTTGATATTGTTTAGAATTTGACTAAGTGCCAATGCATATTTTTTATCTTCTTCTGATAAATACTTATTTCTTGAACTTAACGCAAGCCCAGAGTCTTCTCTTACAATTGGGCAAGGAATAATTTCAACAGGAATGTTCAAGTCCTTAACCATTTTCTTGATAATAATAAGTTGTTGGGCATCTTTTTGACCAAAGAAAGCACAATCTGGTTGAACAATATTGAACAATTTATTAACAACGGTACAAACACCGTCAAAGTGACCGACTCTTGATTTTCCGCATAATTTATTTACATAGAAAAACGGAGGAATTACATAAGTCAAAAAGTCATTTGTTCGCATTTGATTTTCGCCATACATTTCTGTCGGGGTCGGAGCAAACACTATACTTACACCGTTATCTTCACAAAGCTTTTGGTCTGCTTCAAGCGTTCTTGGATATTTGTCCAAATCTTCGCCCGGACAAAATTGAATAGGGTTTACAAATACTGAAACTACAACTTTGTCACATTTTTCAACAGCCTTTTTTATTAGACTTAAATGACCATTATGTAAAGCACCCATCGTAGGAACAAGTCCTACTGTCAAACCGTCTTTTTTCCATTGTTTTACTTGATCTCTTACATCTTTAATTGTATGAACTAACATTTTTCTTCTCCTCTTTATTTTGATTGTTGTTGATGGAGTTCTAATTGTTTCGCTTCATCTGGGGTTAATTTAAAAACTTCGTCGTCATTAGGGTAATTCCCGTTTTTGACATCTTCGTTGTACTTTCTGGCACAATCTAAAATTAAACTTCTCATATCTCCGTATTTTCTTGCGAATTTTGGTTTGAACTCTGAAAATTTCCCAAACAAATCATCGCAAACGATAACTTGTCCCGTACAATAGCGACCTGCACCACACGAAATTGTCGGAACCGAAATATTTTCAGAGATAAACTTTGCACTCTCTTCCGGAACCATTTCCAATACAATTGAAAATACACCGGCCTGTTCAAGTTTTTTAGCTTGTTCTAAAATTTCCAAAGTTGCATCAACATTTTTACCTTGAATAATATGTCCTCCGATAACGTTTTGAGATTGAGGGGTAAAACCGATGTGTCCCATCACAGGAACACCCATTTGAGTAGTTCGCTTGATAAGTTCAAGCATATAATCATTGCAACCCTCAAGTTTAACAGCATTAGCACCGAGTTTAACCATCTTTCCAATATTTGTTAAGGCACTTGGAATATCTATCGTATAACTCATAAAAGGCATATCGGTTACAACCATTGCACGACGAACACCTTTCGCTACTGCTTTGGTAAAGATTGCCATCTCGTCAACACCGATAGAATTAGTATTTTCATAACCTAAAGCCACCATCGCAAGACTATCACCTATCAAAATAACATCAATTTCTGCTTCATCAAGATATTTTGCGGTTGAATAATCATAAGCCGTAAGCATTGAAAACTTTTCACCACTTTCTTTGATTTTTTTTAACGTCCTGACAGTAACCTTTTTTACCATAATCTATGCCTTATTTTTATTTTAGAAAACCTGCAGATTTTTTCTGTTCTTTTCTAAACCAGTAGTAAACTGCTCGAGCAACTCTGTTTGAACTATGCCTTACAAGTCCCTCTTTGCTATCTTGGATAAGTTTTTTTGCAACAATTTTAATACCTAATTTCTTAACCTCTTGAGTATCTAACTTCACAGGATAAGAACCTGATTTTTGGTAAATATCAGCCAATTTTTCAGGTAAATAATCATTTACCAAAACAGCATCAACAATTTTATTTGAACCGGAGTGTTGAATCAATGCTTTCAAGTGATCTGAAACTGTGTAATTATCTGTCTCCCCGGGTTGAGTCATAATATTACATACATAAATTTTTCTTGCTTTTGATTTAATAATTTCTTCTGAAATTTGTTTAACCAAAAGGTTAGGAATAACACTTGTATATAAACTTCCAGGACCTAAGATAATAAGTTCCGCATTTCTGATTGCTTGAATTACGTCTTCCAAAGCCTTGCAATTAGCAGGTTCTGTGAATAATCTTTTAATTCTTCCATGAGCTTCAGGAATAGTTGATTCGCCATGAACAATTCTTCCATCTTCCATTTCCGCAACAAGTTTCATGTCATCTAAAGTTGCAGGAAGAACTCTTCCTCTGATAGACAAAACTCTTGAAGAGGCTCTAACAGCAGACACCATATCACCTGTGATATCATATAGTGCAGTTAAGAACAAGTTACCAAAACTATGACCCTCTAAACCTTCACCGTTTTTAAATCTATATTTGAATAATTTGTTAACTAAATCTTCATCATCTGCAAGCGCAGTAATACAGTGTCTGATATCCCCCGGAGGTAAAATTCCCATTTCTTCTCTCAAACGTCCGGAACTTCCGCCATCATCACCGACACTAACAATTGCAGTCAAATTATTAGTAATATTTTTAGCTCCGCTTAACAACATTGATAAACCTGTTCCGCCACCAACTGCAACAATTCTCGGTCCTCTGTTAAGCTTTCTTCTTTTGTATAAATTTTCTAACAAAACGTCATTATTTTTATCTTCGTCAATATCCATTATTGACAAATTCGTTTTTTGCCAACCCTTGAAAAAGATTGCCGCCCCAATCATCACAATACCAAATGCAAGCCATTCTGTGGAAATCTTTGTTGCGACATTTTGAATAAATTTCATTGTATTATAAATCGGTTGCAAATCAAACAAAATCAAAATTCCAACCGTCATCAAAACAGCACCGACAAGGATTAACGCAAACCAACGTTTAACTTGTAACCCCGGAACTAACCAACCGGCTTGTTTTGGCATTTTTATTTTCTTAATCATACTTATCCCTTTTTCTTATTAATAAACTTTTTAACTATTCAACCCAGCCTGATTTTTGAGCATTTCTGTAATTGTAAGGCAATGGTTCAACAATATCATAAGCTTGAGCAATCAATTCTTTTGCATTTGACAATTTATTAGAGAAGTGAATGCTATCAGCACGAACGATTGTTTTCCCTCCAACATTATTTGTAACTTGTGAATTTTGGATTAAATCTTTCAATCGTTGAATAGAAATACCTGTGTTTTCCAAATCTCTCGCAGAAAAATCAATATTTCCTTTGTCGTCATAAATCTTTTCCAAATGAACTTCATGCGCAACTTGAATATTTTCTTCTTCAGCAATTTGAGCCAAATTATCACTTGTTGCACCATAATAAACAAGCCATTTAGAACATTTTTTAATAGCTTTTGCAATTGTTCTGGAGAATTCAATATCTTCTGAAGCTTGGCGATACATCGCACCGTGCGGTCTTACGTGTTCAATCTCCATGTGATAAGCTTTGGCAAATGTCATTATTGCCCCGACTTGATAAGTTACAAGAGCATCAAGCTCATCACTATCCAAATCCATTTGCCTGTAACCGAAACCCTGAATATCATGGAATCCGATATGCGCACCTACAACAACATTTTTTTCTTTTGCTTTAAGTAAAGCTTCTTTGATTGTTAGTGGGTCTCCGGCATGAAACCCGCATGAAATATTAACAGAACTTACATAATCCAATAAATTATACTCTGAAGAATTTTTGTAAATTCCGAAACTCTGCGCTAAATCACAGTTAAAATCTATATTCTTAATCGCTTTTCTCTCTAAAACATTTTGCATAATATATCAATCTCTACTAAAACTATATCCTACCCTATTATACAACGTAAAGATAATAAATCTATCTCTTTACATATTTTTAACACCAATATTAATATAATCTTTAGCTGAATTGTATTGCATTTGACTAGAGTTTTATGTTATAAACAATTAATCCTGTTGGAATTAAGAAGAGGATAGTTAATGAAAAAAGTTTTAATAATAACAATGTTTATGATGGTTGCGGGTTCTATGCCTGTATTCAGTGCGGACATTATTCCACATAAGAATACAGACCACGTGCAATTGAAACTTGGTAAACAATCATCTTTGAGAATTCCTCTTGGTAGAAGAGATATCCAACCTCAAACAGAGAAAAAAGTAATTAAACAAGCCACATCAAGCCAACAAGTTTCTTGGGTGAAGTAACACATCATTCTGTGACTTAGTGAAAAGTGAATGTTTCATTAAAGTCCATAAGGGAATAAGGAAAAAAGAGACCTCATTTCTGAAATCTCTTTTTCTTTACTCATTGATAAATTTAAAAACTAAGCATTAGCTAATTTTTTTACAGCAAGAGTTAATCTTGATTTTTTTCTAGCAGCAGTGTTTTTGTGTAAAATACCTTTAACAACTGCTTTGTCGCATAGTTGATAAACTTTAGAAACTGCGGTATTCAAAGCTTCTTTATCTTCGCCGTTAGCAAGTTCTAATGCTTTTTTAACAGCAGTTTTGATAGTAGATTTGAAAGCCACATTTCTTTGTCTGTTAGCTTCAGCGATTAATACTCTTTTTTTAGCAGATTTAATATTTGCCATTTTAAATTACCTTTCCTTTTGTTGGTGCAAGTAATGAATTTGCACATTTACTCTACGAGGATTGTGAGTACTTATATTAATAACAGATAAAAATATTTTTGCAATATTTGTAGAAAATTATTAAGAGAGATTAAATTTTCAGGTACTACAATAACCCGTTCAGAATATAATTAAGAGCTTTAAGTTTTGCGGGATTTTCTTTGAGAAGTTCAAGAGCTTTTTGTGCATCTTGGTAAAGACGTTCACAGTTGCTGCAATTTGCATCTTCCAGTAAATCACTTGGAGAAACATTCAACGTTTGCGATAATTTGTTGAGTGTCTTTGCTGAAACAAAACAATTACCGGTTTCTATTAGACTGAGCGATTTTATTTCTACCCCTAATTCTTCTGCCAATTTTTCTTGTGTGAAACCACGAAGTTTTCTGTATTTTTTGATATTGTTACCTAAAGTAACGCAAATACTGTTTTTCATTTCATCTCCCATTTTTAATTCTGTTTTATTGGGTAATAAAATGTAAACCAATAATACTACTTGCAAAAGTAATATTAATAAGATATGCTATAAATAAGGAATAAGAGTGAAATATTATTTATGGAGGTCATAATGAGCAATAAAAATCATGCCATTACACAAAGTGAACAGAATAATAGTTCCCTCGCCCTTGGTGGGAGAGGGGTAGGGAGAG
>DABJ01000019.1:0-6476 GCA_002102825.1 Candidatus Gastranaerophilales bacterium HUM_12
TTCAAAACATTTAATGCATAGGTGCTACGCGCACATATTAAAGTAGCATTAGAAAAAATGAATAGCGCGAGAAAAATGAACCGTTAAAGTTCATTTATTTCTCTTTCTTTTTTATTATTTATTACTATAAACCTAACATATATTTATTCAAACTAGCAGTATAATTCATTGCACTAAGCATAGAGGATTGATTTTGTTGAACAGTAGAATACTTATCTTCTAGGGCTGATAACTCTGACTTGCAAGCTTTAATATCTTGTCCTTGAGCTTCCATTGTATTTATTTTTGCTTTAATTTTTGAAAAAATATCGGATAAAGAATCTGTTGAAGATACACTAATACCAACTTGGTTTGCTAAAGCTTTTGCTTTTGCAATAAGTTCTGCTTCTCCGCTAGTTGCTTTTCTTGCATTACCAAAACTTGCTGATTTGTGGACTTGTTCTAATTTCTGTTCAAGAGTTTTTATTAGTTGTTGTGCTTGAAATTCATTTGCAACGGTAGATGGTTCAACCCCGAGTTCTCTAAGTTTACGCTTAGTTTCTTCGCTTAGATTTGAACCCTGGCAGCCGGTAAAACTCCCAATAGATGATACACTATTTATTGACATTTCACGAGACCTTTCAAAATTGTTTTAATAATGAATTCACTTTTGTCAACAATTTATTTGTCGGTAAAATGTTGGAATATCTTTATTTTTTTAGGAAATGTTTTTACAAATTTTTACAGTTATATTGGTATGAATTTGTTATAGTTAATCATTGACTAAATTTGCCCAATATCTATGATTAAGATTTCCATACAAAATTTCATATAGTCTTGTACTTACTTCCCAAGTAAAACTACGGCATTGGATTCAATAGCGAGTTTTTGACCCACGGCATCTAATTTTTCTTTTGTTTTTGCTTTAATAGATAATTCTTCCGGTTTGAGATTTAAAATTTTACACAAAACTTCCTTCATTTTAGGGATATACGGCATCATTTTCGGTGCTTGCGCAATTATATTACTGTCAATATTCACAATATGATATCCCTGTTTTTGAATCAAATCATACACATGTTTTAACAAAATTGTACTATCTATATCTTTGTATTTGGGGTCAGTATCCGGAAAAAGCGTTCCGATATCATCAAGCGCCAAAGCACCTAACATCGCATCAATAATTGCATGGATTAAAACATCTGCATCTGAGTGCCCCAAAAGACCTTTTTCATGTGTAATTTTAATTCCACCAAGAATTAAATCCCTACCCTCAATTAGTTTATGAATATCGTAACCAATCCCTATTCTGAACATTTTAAAAAAACCTTTCTATCTTTATTATAGCATACTTTGAGGTAATATGGTATAATATAAATATGAAAGATTTAGGAAATTATTCTCAAAATGCTGTAACCGTAACTCGCTCTGTTGCTCAACCTACATTGAATAATGATACTTCAACTTCTGTCATTTATGATTATTCAGATTTTGAGATTCCGACATACCCACTTATGTTAGATTTTTCGGGATTACTATTTTTTCTCCAATTAATTATCATTGGAGTTTTAATCGGACTTGCCCAACTTGCAGTTGTTGGATTTTTCATATTTTTTATTACCAAAAAATCACGACAAGAATACACCTGTCCCAATTGTGGCGAAACATACAAAATTACTCCTTGGGGCAAAATTCGCAAATGCAAAAAATGTGGAACAAGTCTTGTAACAAAACGTTGTGGCTAATCTTGAGTTAAATAAATCTCTGCTAAAGCCAAATCCGATTTTGTAGTAACCTTGATATTTCTATAATCTCCATCAACAATATAAACATCTTTGCCTAAAAATTCAATCATACCGGCATCATCAGTAAAATTTTGGTCTTGCAATTTATCATGAGCCATTTTAATCAAATCGTATTTAAAAGCTTGTGGTGTTTGTGTGTTATACAGTTTTGAACGGTCAATTGTTTTAATTATCTTACCATTTTCATCTACTTCTTTAATAGTATCAATCGTTTTAGTCATAACACTAACGGCTTTTTTCTCAACAACAGCCTCAACTGTTTTATTAATAATTTCAGGAGTAATCATTGGTCTTGCACCATCGTGAATCAAAACATACTCACAATTTGCAACCTTTAAACCATTATAAACAGAGGCTTGACGGGAATTTCCACCCTGTACAATTTTGATATTTTTATATTCTTTAAAAAACACTCTTAAAATCTCTATGATTGAAGAATTTGCACTAATTATAATTTCATTAATATTAGAATTTATAAAAGCATCAACGGTGTATTTAATTATTTCTTTTCCATTGATTTTTTCAAGCAATTTATTTGTATTACCAAACCTTGATGATGTTCCGCCCGCAGTAATTACCGCTGAAATTTTCATTTTTCTTCTCCTTGGGTTTTAAAATGATTAAAAACTTTTTCTTCTACATCTTTTTGAGAAAAATGAACAGTTGCATTATTAATTTTCAAATCGACACCCAAACCGTCTTTCACTTGTCCTATCTCAACTCCATAAGGATAATCTTGTGGAACTGTGGCAACAATTTGATAGTCCTCTCCACCAAATAAAACCATATTTTGCCAGTCTGAAAATTGGATAATTTCTTTATCATAAGGAATTTTATTAAAATCAATATCAAGCAAAACACCACTCTCATTTGCAATTGCAGACAACGAGTCCATCAAACCATCAGATGTATCCATCATTGCATAAGATTCTTTAACATTTAATGCAACTCGTTTGCCAAATTCAACTTGAGCAACAGGCATTAAATGAGCTTTTATAAATTGTTCCGGAGTTTTTTTATTTTCAAAAAGGAGTTTCAATCCTGCAGAACTTGAACCATGAATTCCTGAAACAATAATTTTTTGTCCAATTTGAGCATTTTTTCTTGACGAGATATTCCTACCTAAAGTTTTGCCAATTGCACAAACAGAAATACAAATTTTGTCAGCTCCTGTAATATCACCACCAACAATTTCAATATTATTTCCGCAAGCTTTTTGACACCCTTTATAGAATTCTTCAACAAATTTACTATCAATATTTGCAGGAACAGAAAGAGCAATAGTTAGATATTTTGGCTCTCCTCCACTTGCTACAATATCGGAAATATTTACCATTACAGATTTAAAGCCTAAATCAAAAGCTGATGTATATTTCAAAGAAAAATGGACATCTTCAACAAGGCTATCTTGAGTAACAACAATTCCTAAATCTTTCAAATAAGCACAATCATCACCGATAAATTTTGAACCAATGATATTTTTTATTATGAAAATAAACTCTTTTTCTTTCATGATAATTAAACTATATCATGCTCAATCAATGAAATAAATTCCTGAACAAGAGTTTTGTTCCACTTTTTACCACTATCAGCTTTGATAATTTCTAAAGCATCACGGGAAGATAGTTTTGCTCTATATGGTCGAGGTTCAATCAAGGCAAAATATTCATCAATAATCAAAATAATTTGTGAAGTCAATGGAATTTCGTCTTTTGAAATTTTATTCGGATAACCTGAACCGTCCCAATTTTCGTGGTGGTGTTCAATTATCGGTAATATATCTTGAACATAAGATATAGGTTTCAAAATTTCTCGAGCTGCAATAACCGGATGATTTTTAATTTTTGCTTTTTCTTCATCAGTCAATGGAGTAGCCTTTTGTAACAAATCTTGCGGCAACATCAAATTTCCAATATCATAAAGCAAAACCGCAACTCTTAAATTATCAATGTCTTCCTTAGGTAAATCAAATCTTTTTGCTAAGCTTGTTGCCATAAGAACTTTACTTTTGATAACTCCAGAAGAATGCATTGGGTTATACAATTTTGTAAGCATATCAGCTACAGTGTATAAAGATTCATTAGAAACTTCATCTTTATTTATAGGGGCTTGAAGTTTCAGACATAACTCTTTAGACAAATGTTTTGCCATAGGAACTCTATTTTTAGACAAAATATCAAGGAATGTGTTAACTGCAATCTCTTGCCATAAGGTTTCAGAAACCGGTTTTGCAAGTGTAACCCTGTTTCTTCCGTTGCGCTTAGAAGTGTACATTGCTTGGTCAGTAAGTTCCAGTAATTCATCGACATTTTCAGTATGTTCAAAATATGTTGCAACCCCTAAACTACCTGTAATATGACCGATAGTTTCAATTTCAGTTTTCTCAATTGCACTTCTAATTCTCTCTGCAGCTATCATAGCACCGTCAGAGGCAATCCCTGGGAGTAAGACATCAAATTCTTCTCCGCCAATTCTTGCCGGAACATCGACAGAACGAGCATTTGCTTTCAATACATCAGCAATTGTTTTAATTGCTAAATCGCCATAAAAATGACCATAAGTATCGTTAATTTTTTTCAAAAAGTCTAAATCTATACCAATAATAGAAAACGGTTGTTGTTGACGTTTTGCACGTTGAACTTCTTTTTCCAAAGATTCTTCAAAATATCTTCTATTATACAAACCGGTCAAAGCATCTGTTACAGCTTGATCTCTAACAGCTTGGAACAAATCGGCAATTGTAATTGCCATTTCAATTTGTTTTGCAAAAAGTCCTAAAAAGTCCATTTCAGTTCCGGCAAGTTCTTCTCTTGCAGAAAATACGCAGAACCAACCAAATTCTTTAGTCTGAGTAATCAAAGGAACAACAATGACAGATTTTACCGGTTGATTAGATATAATTTTTGTTACAATTTCCGGTGAAAGTTCCGGCAGAACAGATTTCAATGATTGGTCAATTGATTTTGTTTGAATAATTTTTCTTTGGCGCATTGTGTCGGCAAAAACACTTTCATTATCATAAGCCAAACGTCTTGTCTGAATCCCCGGAGAACCAATAATATTATTTAATCGTTCAATCAAACCATCGTTAGATTGGGCAAGAATTTGCAAATATTCGCCATTTTCATCTTCGCATTTGCTAATAATTGCACAATGCATATACCCAAGTTCACCTTGGGTACTATTAACAATCGCTTCTAAAACATTTTCTAATGGAGTTGAAGAATTCATCATTTCCCAAATATGTTGCAGTGTAAACATACGTTTGTTTGCATCATTCAACTCTTCTGTTCTCTCGGCGATTTCTTTCTCTAATTCAATATTTCGCTCATAAATTTCAAGATAATCACGTTTCTCGTTGTAGATATTATTTTCTACTTCTGAAACTTTTTTAGTTACTTCTTTAAATTTATCAAATAAACCCATTCGGCCTTCCCTGACCATAGCTAAACTCTGCCTACTATTATAGCACTTTTTTAGAACAATTTCAAGGTGTCTATCGCTGATACAACTTCTTCAACCGTTGGAATATTTCTGCAACAGTCAGGATTATCTTTGTTTTTGCATTTTCTCTTGAAGCAAGGTTGACAAGGATATTTGTATTCTCCAGGGGCAATATATTTTGATTTATCGCCATAAGGAGCTAAAACTTCTTTAGGAGTACAAGTGAAAATTGTAATAACTGCAGGATTTCTAGTTGCCCAAGCCAAATGTGCACTTCCGCTATCTGGAGCCATAACAAGTTTTGCTCTTGAAAATACTTCCATTAATTCCATAATATCTGTTTTACCGGCTAAATTTAAGAATTTTCCACCACCAATGTATTCAATTAATTCATTATCATTCGGCCCGCCTGTGAATACCAAATTGCATTTATCTTTCAAATATTCAACAACTTTTTTCCAATTATCTTGATTCCAGTGTTTATCTTTCCAAGTTGTTGCAGGAGCAATTACAACAAGTGGTTTTTCGGAATCTAAACCTGCTAACAATTCATCAACATGTGCAATTTGCTCTTGAGTTCTTGGTGGAAGTGTCACCTTAATTTCATCAGGATTTATTCCAAGATAATTTGCATATCTCAAATAATTCAAAACGATAGGAGAGTTCGGAGAATATGAAATATCATCAATCCATTCATTTCCGCCTAAAACAGAAAGTTCTCGACCCTCTTTGGAAATAATTCTTCTTTTAGCACCACAAAATAACAACCAATATAAACTTTTCAACATCATTTGAGAATCAATTGCAACATCAAATTTTTCAGCTCTTAGTTGTTTTAAAATTGCTAGATATTCTTTAAAACTTGTTAGTGAAAACCCACGTTTTTTCCATTGTTTCATAGGAACTAAAATTGCCTTATCAACACATGGATTATTTTCAACAATTTGAATTCCTTTTTCTGAAACAAGCCAAGTAATCTCATAACCTGCATCTTTCAAAGCATTTGCTAAAGGAACATTAAATATTACATCACCCAAAGATGATAGTTTTATAAGTAAAAGTTTTTTCTTTGCCATTCTCGTATTCTCTCTATTTGTAAGTACATTTTATTATATGCGAAAAGTAAATTTTATGGAATGATAAGAGTTAATCTTTACAAAAATGTGTATGCACTTGGTGAGAGGTGAATAGTTCGTTACATTTTAATTCATTTTCGCAAAAATGTCCACCCCTTGCGGGAGGACCGAA
>DABJ01000019.1:6514-6677 GCA_002102825.1 Candidatus Gastranaerophilales bacterium HUM_12
GCCCCTTGTGGGAGAGGGGTAGGGAGAGGGGGACATGTCATTACGAACGGGTATAAAATCATTTGTTATTGAAAATAAAAAATAGTTGCTAGTGTAGTAATCCACTACACGGGGATAATTAATAATAGTCATTCTGAGCGATAGCGAAGAATCTCATAAAATA
>DABJ01000019.1:6774-6915 GCA_002102825.1 Candidatus Gastranaerophilales bacterium HUM_12
CACTTATAGACCTATAGACTTTTTCTAATCACCTACACACAGGACATTATAGCCGCTGACGCTTTTGCCGTATGCGTGCGTGGCGCCATTGCCCAAGCCCACGATGGACGCGCCGTTAACGTTGTACTCTGAAGACGACCA
>DABJ01000023.1:0-43533 GCA_002102825.1 Candidatus Gastranaerophilales bacterium HUM_12
TAGAAAAGATTACATTAGAAGAGTTTGCCGCCAGATTAGGGAAAAAGGTTGAAGAGAAGAAAGAAACTAATGACTTAATTGATATCGTACTTCACGGACAGCCTGTTGTTTCCAACGAGCCGGAATGGAATGCAAAAGCTGAACGTTTGAGTACTATTGCAGATAGAGCTTATGAAAAAGAAAAAGAACTTTACGTATCTCCATTCTCTGCAAAGAATTTAAAATTAGATGATATTTCATCTAAAGAAACTGAAACAAAAACAAAAGATACAGTAACTAAAAAAGTAGAAAAAACAGCTCCTATAAAATCAACAAAAACTAAAGTTTCATCTGCTAAAAAAGCTGATAAGAAATTAGTAAAAGCCACAAAAGATATTGTTGATAATACTAAAACCGGTGATACTTTGAGAGATGATGTTAGAGTGGTTTTTAAAAAGGCACTTACTGATAGAGAGCAAAAAGTGTTTGATTATTTTGCAGCTCACAAAAATAAAATTGTCTATGCTAAAGACCTCGCATCATTATTAGATTTGCCACGAGATTATGTATATAAATATATCAAAAACTTAAGAGCAAAAATCGAGGGTGAATCCCTTAAAAATGCTGATAAAGGCGGATTTATTCTATCTATATAAGAACTATAAATTTATAACTAAAAAGAACAATTGAACTTAAATCAATTGTTCTTTTTTATGTTATGTTTAAATTTATTAATTTATCTTATTTCAACCTTAGCACCAACAAATTCAAGTGCTTTTTTAGTTAAATCTGCTTCTTTATCAGAAATGTTTGTCATAAATGTTGATGGAACAGATTCAACAACATTTTTTGCTTCTTTGTAATCTAGTCCTGTGATTTGTCTTAATGTTGCCATTACGGTTGCTTTATTTGTTCCGGCATCAAGTAAAACTAATGTTTTATCACCTGTCGTTCGTTCAATAACCTTAACGTTAGGTTTAATATTTGGGTCTATTGGTTTGAAACCGTTTTTTATTCCATCTAAAAACCACTGTTTGTAGTGAACATAGTCAAAATTATTTAAATCAATATTGTATTTTCTTTTTAAATAATCAGTTATAATAACAATCAGCATAATTGCAATTGCGCCATACAAAAACGGAGTATCTATCATATAAAGCCCTCTAATTTATTACACATGCATATTAACATATTCAAAAAATAAAATCAATTTGAACAAAAAGCGGTGAAGTTATTGCNNTAACTTCACCGCTTTTAAAACTATTGATTATTAAAATCAAACTATTTGATTTCAACAACAGCACCAGCTGCTTCAAGAGTTTTCTTGATAGATTCAGCTTCGTCTTTTTTGATGTTTTCTTTAACTGCTTTAGGAGCTGCTTCAACTAAGTCTTTAGCTTCTTTCAAACCTAAACCTGTTAAAGTTCTAACTTCTTTCAATACAGCGATTTTCTTATCAGCTGGAACTGAAGCTAATACTACAGAAACTTCTGCATCAGCATCGTCTGCTGCTGCAGCTGCTGCTGGAGCTGCTGCTACAGCTACTGGAGCTGCTGCTGATACGCCGAATTTTTCTTCCATAGCTTTAACTAATTCAGCTGCTTCTAATAAAGTTAATTTTTCAATTGATTCTAAAATTGATTCTACACTCATTGTTTTTCTCCTTTTATTATTTTTTTTGAGTTTTCTAATACATTGTTAAGCACAGAGGCTTAAATATTTTTGCCACAAATAAATTATGCAGCTTTTTGATCTCTGACAGCTGCCATTGCTCTTGTAAGTTGAGAAAGAACAGCGTTGATAGAGTTTGCGATACCTGAAGCTGGAGAGTTGATAGATCCAAGCATTTTTGCAAAAAGTTCTTCTTTTGAAGGAAGAGCTGCCAATGCTTTTGTTTCTTCAACTGATAACAATTTACCGTCCATAACTGCACCAAGGATTTCTCCTTTTTTAGTATCTTTGATAAATTTAGTAACAGCTTTTGCAGGGCTTACAGGATCTTCAAAACCGAAAGCTAAAGCGATAGGTCCTGTTAGCTTTTCAGTTAAAGCTTCGTATTCAGTACCTTTTACAGCTATTTTAGCCAAAGTGTTTTTGGTAACCATGTAGTCACCACCATTTTTTTGAATTTCACGTCTTAATTTAGTGATTTCTTCAACGGTCAAACCTTTGTACTCAGTAATAACTGCAACTTGAGCTTTTTCAATTTTTGATTTAATCGCATCTATTTTTTCTGATTTAAATGCTTTTGTTGCCATTTTTAGCTCCTTTGATTTCTGCGACGAAGGGAAACTTTCCCATCGTTATATTTAATTATCGACCTATAAAACTAAAAAAGACTTTGCGTCAATCCTAGTTTTACCGCAAAATCTTACACATAAGTCTATAAAATGCTATTTACTTTCGTGTAACCTCGATTAGCTGATTTAATCATTTAACCTTTGAGCTTTTAACAAGCTTGTTTTTAGCACTTCCACTCAGTTTTAGGAACATTTCTTGCCCCTTTTGTCAAACCTTTATGGACTCTTGTTTTCTGCCCACCGGACTAATTGTCTGCGGCTATATTTCCAATATAGTGTAAACATAATTAAAATGCAACTGTATTAGATTTTAAGAATCGTTTCGGTAATATTTATTTACAATTGTATAGCAATTTTGGTGAAATTTTTGTTTTAATTAATATATGGTAGAACAAGTAGATAATCCAGCAAATAAATCTATGCATTACGGCAATCATAGTGTGGGCATTTTAAATCCTCCGAATAGGTTGCCTAAGTGTGTTTTGTATTCTGCTCGAGAGGGTGATAAGATGTTCAATCAAATGGAACATGATTTGTATGTCGGGCAAAAGAAAGCTAAACCACCTGAACGACATAAGTTTCCGTTGATTTTAAAAATTGCAGGTGTTATTGCAATACTTGGCGGCATTGTTCTTAGTGGTAAGGGCATTCTTTCAGGTCTTAAAAATATTTTCTAATCTTGTTTATCTGTAGATGATTCCGGAACATCAAACTCTCTAAGTTGAGTGTAAATTATTGGTGAAAATTCTTTTGTTGTCACAACATCTATGATTTTGTAGGATTGCGGAATCGCAAGTAGTGATGGAGAAGAAATGTGATAAATTCCATTTTTCATGATTTCATAATTTACATGAAAATGCCCTGATATAATCGCAAGAACATTTTCATGATTTGCTAAAACATCTTTATACTCATCATCTCGGTATGTTTTATGTGTTTTTAATCTATTTTCAGACGCATTTGGATATTCAATTGGAAAATGTTGAAAGATTATTGCAGGTTTGCCTTGATTTTTTGTTAATTTTTTGTCTAACCAATCAAGGGTATCTTTTCTGTAATAACCGACCGATCCGGGGATAACTTCTTTGGCACCATCTACAATTAAAAAGACAAAACCATTTTTCTTGAACTCATAATTAGGGGTTCTCTGCTTGTACAAAAGATTTGTCTCTCTCAAAATTTCATAATATCTTATTTTTGACATATCTTTTGACTTATAAACGTCATGATTTCCAAGAGCTACATAATAAGGTACATTTAATTTACTTACAATTTTAACGAATTCTCGCAAATTGTCTTCTGTAGGATTATTTATGTTATCACCCGTGAAAACAACAAATGAAACACTTGGTTGTTTATTTATATCTTCAACAGCACTTTTCAAAACTCTTTGAGAATACTCTGAATTCGTGTCCAGATGAGAATCTGTTACCTGAACAAATTTTATATTTTCAGCATAAACTTTTGAGGTTAAAACAAAAAACAATCCTAGTAAAATCGAAATAAACTTTTTCATGAAAAAATACATTCTCCCTTGCAAAAATTATATCATGAAATTAAAATATGTGATAAAATACAGTTGTTATGAGATTAGATAAATTTTTAAAAGTATCAAGATTGATAAAAAGAAGAACTGTTGCAAACGAAGTTTCTGATATGGGAAGAGTTCTTGTGAATAACAATCCTGCCAAACCCGCAAAACAAATTAAAGAAAACGATATTATAACTATTGAATATGCAAATAGGGTTGTAAAAGCTAAAGTTTTAAAAGTCCCAACAACAAATGTTAGTGTTCAGGAAGCTCCTAGTTTGTATCAGCTTGTAGAAGATTAATTTTAATATTAACTTTTGTAACGAATGAACCTTTCTCTGAAATTATGACTTTTCAAAATACTTTATTAAAGTATAGAGAGCATAATAAACGGAGATAGTAAGATGGTTGACTTTAACGGTATTAATGATTTAAGCAAACTTAACAGCATTAACAATATTCAAGGAACAACAGCCGCACATATCGGAAAAACAGAATCAAATGTCGGTGTTTTCGGAAATGGTTTCATTTCTTCAAGTGCAGGATTCGAACGGAAAGTTGTACCGGAATTTTTAGCAAACAAATTTGCAAATGTTGAGGTTCCGAAATACAACAAAAATATTCCGCAACTTGTAATAAATGACAAGGATTATATTCCGGATAAATCGTTTGAAGAAGAAAGATTTTGCGAAGTTTAAACAGCATTAAAAAAGAGTCTGATTAAGAAAATCAGACTTTTTTTTTTTAATCTTTAAATCAGACTACTGAGCAGCATAAACACTAACTTGTTTTCTGTCACGTCTGTGCGATTCAAATTTCACGTTACCGTCAATCAATGCGAATAATGTATCATCTGAACCGATACCTACATTGTTTCCAGGGTGAATTTTAGTTCCTCTTTGACGAACTAGGATATTACCTGCTTTAACAGCTTCTCCGCCGAATTTCTTAACGCCTAAACGTTTAGCTTCGGAGTCACGGCCGTTACGGGTAGATCCCATACCTTTTTTATGTGCCATTTTAATTTCTCCTTTATTGTTTTCTTAACGTTATTTCTGACTTTGGCATTTGTGCCATTTAGTCATTACTCAGCAGCTGATTCTTCTGTTGCAGCAGCTTTTTTAGCAGATGTTCTGATTTTAGAAATCATAACTCTTGTAAAGCCTTGTCTGTGGCCTTGTTTTTTTCTGTAACCTTTTTTAGGTCTTTGTTTGTAAACAATAACCTTTTTAGATTTGTCATGTAAAACGATTTTACCTTCAGCAGAAGCACCAGAAACGTAAGGTTGACCTACTTTAGATTTTTTACCGTTAACGATCATAACAATTTTGTCAAAAACGATTTTTGCATCTTTTTCGCCATCTAATAATTCGACATCAACGTAGCGGCCTTCTTCTACTTGGTATTGTTTTCCGCCAGTTTCAACAATTGCGTACATTTTCTTTTCCTTTCAATTGGGGTTTCGTAACCTTTTTAGGGTTTTATAAACGATTGACCCGAGTAATCACGTACATTTATTATCTACCAGTCTTAATGTGATGTCAAGTTATTTCTAACAATTGCGCAATACGTTTTAATATTTATTAACTTTGTGAGTCTAATAAATTTATTTGAAGTATCATGAATGTATGATGTTTAATAAAGAAGAATTAACTAAAGTTACCGGAGCTGAATTATTAAAAGATAGCGGGAAGAGTTTAAATTATAATATTTCTACCGATACAAGAACAATTAAATCAAATGATATTTACTTGCCCTTAAAAGGTGCTAATTTTGATGGCGAAAAATTTATAGATAAAGCTCTTGAATCTGGGGCTAAAGCTTATTTTACAACCAGTGATAGCGTTTTTGATGATGCAGAACTTGTTTTGAAAGTCGAAAATACTCTTGATGCTTATTTGAATATTGCAAAATATTATAGAAATAAAATTAACCCAATAACTATTGCAATTACAGGTAGTGCAGGTAAAACAACAACCAAAGAACTTGTTTATAGTGTTGTTAGTCAAAAATATAAAACTCAAAAAACTTTTTCAAACCACAATAATGAAATCGGTTTTTGTCAGACCGTGTTAGGTATGGATAATGATACAAAAGCATTGATTGTTGAAATGGGAATGAGAGGTTTGGGCGAAATTGAGTTGATTTCAACTCATCTTGAACCGGATTATGCAATTATTACAAACTGTGGTTCGGCTCACGTTGGACGTCTTGGAAGTCTGGATAATATTGCAAGGGCAAAATGCGAAATTACAAAAGGATTAAAAAATAACGGAATTTTATTTGCTAAAAATCAAGAAAGAATTAAAAACTTTGTAGGTTTTAATGGTGAAAAAATTTATTATTCCTTTGATGATGTAAAAATTTTAGAACAGACAAAATCCTATTCTAAGTTTGAATATAAAAATGAGGTTTATGAATTAAATGTTGAGGGGGAATATAATATTGAAAATTCCCTTTCGGCAATAGAACTTGGACAAAAATTAGGACTTACAAAAGACGAGATTAAAAAAGGTCTTTATTCTTATAGACCAATCGAAAAAAGATGGGAAGAAGAAGAAATTCAAGGTCTTAAATTTATCAATGACAGTTATAATGCGAATCCGGAGTCTGTTAAAGCTTCTGTTAAAACATTTGTTGAATTATATAAAAATCCGGTTGTTGTTCTTGGTGATATGAAAGAACTTGGGGGTAATGAAATTGAATATCACAGGGAGGTCGGCAGATATTTGTCAAAATTAAATAAAAACGTTAAGTATTTAACTGTCGGGAATTTGGCAAAAGAAATCGGTAAAGAACTTGAAAATAATGGATTTGAAGCACATTATTTTAATTCAAATAAAGATGCTTCTTGTTACATTCTTGAAAATTTGAATAAAGATAATACAATATTCTTAAAAGCTTCACGTTCAATGCAATTTGAAGAAATTTTAGATAACATTAGAAGAGGGATATGTAAGTTATGATAATGATAACCATCGCATTCTTATTAGGAATGGTTTTGTGTATGCTATTTGGCGTACCTTATATTGATATGTTAAGGAAAAAAATGATTGGGCAATATATCAAAGATGTCGCACCTGAAAATCATGCCAAAAAGCAAGGAACTCCGACGACCGGAGGTGTTTTTATAATTGCTGCAATTATTATGGCTTCTGTTGTTGCATTGTTGCTTGCACAAAAAATGTCAACTTTAGCTTTGATTACAATAATAACTTTAGCATTCTATACTTTTGCAGGATTTCAAGATGATTATATTAAAATCAAAGGAAAAGGGAATGATGGCTTAACTGCCAGAGGAAAGTTATTCCGACAAATTGCAATTGCTCTTTTACCAACATTGTTTCTAGTAACAACAAATCCGGATGCTTGTACTTTTGCAATTGGAAATATTGTTCTTGATTTGAAATGGTTCTATCCATTCTTCGCTGTATTTATTATTACAGGTGCTTCAAATGCTTATAACTTGACAGACGGATTAGATGGACTTGCTGCCGGTTGTGGTGTTCCGGCATTTATTGCTTGTGCGATAATTTCACATTCATTAGGAGAAACGGAACTTGCAATTATTTCATCTGCTGTTGCAGGTGCATTGTTAGGATTTTTGAAATACAACAAACCTAAAGCCGAAGTATTTATGGGAGATACCGGTTCTTTAGCTATTGGTGGTTTGCTTGGTACATTGGCTGTTTTAGGAAAGTTTGAATTCTTATTAATATTTATTGGTGGTGTTTTTGTTATCGAAACATTATCTGTAATTATTCAAGTTACAAGTTTTAAAACAACAGGAAAAAGAGTTTTCAAGATGGCTCCGATTCATCATCATTTTGAACTTTTAGGTTGGAATGAAAAGAAAGTTGTAGTTGTATTTTCTGTTGTATCTTTGATTTTATCAATAATAGCAGTTGTACTTTTTGAATTATTCAGTAGAGGAATTTTATAATGGGAATTGTAGGTAAAAAAGTTTTAGTTTTGGGGTTATCCCGAAGTGGGATAGCTGCTGCAAATTTTGCTAAAAAACATGGCGCAAATGTTTATTTAACAGAAAGCAGAGATGTTACGGAGGATAAGTTATCTCAGATAAAAGAATTGCAAAGCAATGGTATTCATACTGAATATGGTGGTCACTCGGAAGAATTTATAAATACTGCCGAACTTGCAATTACAAGTCCTGGAATTCCTCCACATAGTGAAATTATTCAAAAACTAAAATCTAAACATATTCCTGTAATTTCAGAATTAGAATTGGCATATAGGGAAAGCGATATTCCATTTATTATCATCACCGGTACAAATGGTAAAACCACAACAACTTCTTTAACTGAACATATTTTAAGCAAAAAGTTAAAGACGAAAGCTTGTGGAAATATCGGAACTCCACCTTGTACAATGGCTGATGAAAATTTGGATTATTTTGTTTGTGAAGCAAGCTCATTCCAACTTGAGATGAGTCCGACTTTAAAACCTTTTATTTCTGTTTGGACAAACTTTACACCTGATCATATTGATTGGCACCAAGGATTGGAAAATTATTTTAAAGCCAAGGCTAGAGTATTTTTAGACCCTCAAGCTCCAAAATATTCAGTATTGAATGCAAAAGATACTAAGCTTTTAGAATTTTCTAAAAAAGCAAAAGGCACTATATTTATGTTTGCCGGTAATATTGGTGATAATTGTTGTTATGAAGAGAATAACGAAATTATTTACAAACAGGACGGAAAAACTGAAAGTATAATCAAATTGTCCGAATGTCCATTGATTGGCGAACATAATTACCAAAATATAATGTGTTCAATTATTTGCGCAAAATTGACTGGTATTGATAATGAAACAATCAAGCAGGCAATTATGGAATTCAAGGCACCTGAGCACAGACTTGAAAAAGTTAGAGAATTCAAAGGTATAACTTTTTATAATGATTCAAAAGCTACAAATCCGGAAGCTGCAATCGTTGCGATAAACTCTTTCAATAATGTTGACGTTGTTTTAATTGCAGGTGGCAGAGATAAGAATACAGATTTGACTGAATTTTGCGACTCTATTAAAAAACATATTAAAACTGTCATTTTGATAGGAGAAGCTGCAGATAGATTTGAGGAAAATTTGAAGAAAAACGGATTTACAAATATTATTAGAGAAAAAACACTTGAAAGTGCGATTGATAAATGCATTGAGTTAAAACCAGATGTTGCGTTGTTGTCACCGGCATGTTCAAGTTTTGACATGTTCACAAGTTATGAAAACAGGGGAGAAGTGTTTAAAGAATATGTCTTATCACGAGTATAAATCTAATCGAAGAATTGAAAGAGAAAGACGCAGAGGGCATCACGAAGAAAAAAGTATAATTCTTTCTGCTCCAGACAAAACACTTTTACTTGTAGTAACTTTTTTGGTTATTATAGGTTTTTTGGCAATTTTTTCGGCTACAGCTCCAAAATGTATGAGAGAGGGAGCAAATTTAGCATCGTTTTTAATTAAGCAAATGATTTACGCAGGTTTTGGATTTTTGGCGATGGGTTGGTTTGCAAAATTTGATTATAAAAAACTTGAAAGATATAATACAAAATTTTTATGGATAGTTGCAATTCTATTGTTAGTCTTGCAATTTACACCTCTCGGGGTAACAATTAACGGTGCCAAAAGGTGGATAAACTTAGGGTTTATGCAATTGCAACCGTCCGAGCTTGCAAAGCCTTTATTTTGTATGCTTTTAGCCTCAAACTTTAAAGAAAAAGTAGATTTACTTAATTTTAATAATTGGACGAGTACATTTATTCCTATTCTTATACTTTTAGGAATAATTTATAAACAACCGAACCTCAGTATGGTTATAATCTTGTTAACTACTTCGTTTATGTTGTATATTGCTGCTCGTGGTTCATTGAAGTTGGTTGCGATATTGGGTGGTTTAGGGTTTGCTGGTGCATTATTCTATTTGCCAAAACTTTTACAAGGTTATCAAATGGACCGAATCAATGTATGGTTAAATCCTGGGAGTGATGCATTAGGTAAAGGCTATAATATCATTCAATCCTTAATAGCATTTGCTTCCGGTGGATTTATCGGAACGGGTTATGGTGGGTCAATTCAAAAACTTGCATATTTACCGGAATGTCATACAGATTTTATTTTTGCGATTATTGGTGAAGAGTTCGGGTATTTAGGTTGTTTGTTTATTATCGGTCTATTTACAGTACTTGTTTATAGAGGCTTAAGGATAGCAAAAAGATGTCCTGATATGTATGGTAAATTGTTAGCAATCGGGATAACTGTTATTTTTGGTTTTCAAGCTTTTTTGAATATGTCTGTTGCTAGTTCATTCTTTCCGGTTACAGGTGTAACTCTCCCGTTTATCAGCTATGGTGGAACGTCAATTATTGTATCACTTGCAATGGTTGGGATTTTATTAAATATATCAAAACAAAGAATTAAGAGAATAAGGACTGAAAATGAGCAATAAAAAAACGTATTTTATTACCGGAGGCGGTACCGGTGGTCATATTTATCCGGCTGTTGCTGTTGCAGATGCATTATTAAATGAGAATGATACTGAACAAATTTTTTATATTGGAAATCCGAATAATTTAGAAGCAAGTATTGTAAAAGATAAAAATTATAAATTTTTACCTGTAATATCTTCCGGAATGCCAAGAAAATTGAATTTTACACTTATCAAATGGGCATTTCAGATGTTTGGTGCGTGGTTAAAATGTATTTTTTATATTAATAAATACAAACCTGATGCTATATTTGGAACTGGGGGATACGTCTCTGCACCGGCCTTATTAGCTGGTGTTGTGACAAATACTCCGTTTGTTATGCACGATTGCGATGCTAACCCAGGACTTGTGACAAGAGAATTATCTCCTTTTGCAAAAAGTATTTCTATCGCATTTGAAATTGCTAAAGATAAGTTAAAAAATTTAAATTGCAGTGTAAACGGAAATCCAATTCGCGAGAAGTTTAAAACTCTTACAAAAACTCAGGCAAAAGAGACTCTTGGACTGAGTGATAAATTAACTCTTTGTATTATGGGCGGTTCACAAGGTGCTAAAACAATCAATGAGTCGGCGGTAAAAATTATTAAAAATTTATCTCAAAAATTAGATATTCAAGTTATTTTTCAAACAGGTAAACGTAATTTTGAAACCGCAATAAATGAAATTGAAAAGATTTATCCTGAATATAAGGAAGACAAAAATTTGATTATTCGTCCGTATTTTGAAGACATGGTGACTGTTTTGAAAGCTTGTGATATTGCAATTTCAAGAGCCGGTTCATTAAGTATTTCAGAACTTTGCGCAAGTAATGTTGCCACAATTTTTATTCCTTATCCTTATGCTGCCCAAGATCACCAAAGAAAAAATGCAAAGTATATGGTTGAAAATGGTGCGGGATTGTATCTTGAAAATTCCGACACAACTCCTGAGAAATTATTTGACATGATAAATAGTCTAGTTCAAGATAAAACTAAAATGAAAGCAATTCAAAATGCCGCATCTAAAATGGCAAAATTTGACGGAGTTCAGAATATCATAAAACAAATCAAATCAGCAATAGAAAGTAAGAATTAACCGAGACTGTTTAGAAAGTCTGTATTTGCATCAAGAGTTGCTTGAGTTGCAGCGATTGAGTAGACTGGTTTTGAACTAAATACATATTTTGCAGCTCTTAATAAGTCGTCTGGTGTGATTTTATCAATAAGTTCTAGCTTTTGGTTTATCAAATCAACATTATAAGGCGTTTTTGCATTTAGTTCCAAAATAGAAGTTTTGGTAGAATTCTTCTCTAGGGCTGAAAGCATTGATGTTTTTATTGCTTTTTTAGCGGCATTTAATTCTTCAGTTGTCACCGGTTCTGTTGTGATTTTTTTGATATTTTCGTTAAAACCATCAATGGATTTTTTAACGTTATCAAAAGTCTTTTCACCTGTTTCGTGGTTTTCTGTTGTTGTGCCGATTGTCAAAGTCATAATACCAGAATCACCTATAAAATCATAATTTGAAGATACAGAATAAGCTAAATGCCTTTGTTCTCGCAAATCAGAAAATAATCTTGAAGATGGTGACCCTCCTAAAATTTGGTTTAATAAAGATAAGCATACAGAATCTTTTATATTTCCGTTTTGTTTAAATTTGAAACCCTCAACAATATCAGCTTGATTTTTCAAATGAGAAACTGTTAAAACTTCGGTTTTTTCAATTGGAGAGTACGTTTTTTCAAGTGAAATATCACGTGGTTGAGCTTTACTGTATAAAGCTGTATTATTGAAAATAGTTTGCCTTAACTCCGGATATTTTGTAAAATCTCCAGATACCGTAACTTGCCCTTGACCATTTCGGAATATTTCGTTGTATAAATCAATTACATCGTTATACGTGATATTCTTCAAACTGTCTTTTTTGTCTTGAATGGTAAATTCTTCCGGCAATCCTTTCAAAACGGTTTTGTCAAATTTGTCCCACGGTGATGGTTCAACTGTGGAATAATTATCTCGACAATTTTGGATTGCTTTGTCAAATACTTCTTTACTAAAATCTGGTTTTGTAATCATTTCATTAAACAAAGATAATGATTTAGCGGCTGTTTCCGTTGGAAAATCTGCAGCTAAATAGATTCCGTAATCGTTTGCACTTGAATCTATATTGATTCCATACAAATCAAATTTTTTAAGAACATCTTTTAGTGAATTATTTTTTGTTCCGCAATTTTTAAGCATTTCAGATAGTACATCTGCAGTTGCAGCTTTTTTCGGTGTCCAATCCTTTTGTCTGAGCATAAATCTATATTGAACATTGTCAGAATTTGTATCGTTCAAAATAACTCGATAGTTGTTTGGCAGCTCGTATTCTTTAATTTTTTGAACATTAATTGGTGTTTTTTTGTTTGTCCCAGTGAATGAGATTGGGTTATTTTTTGTTGCAGAATTATAATTATTGTTTATTTTTTCAGGAGTTGAGGTATTTGGGTGGACGACTGTTAATGCTGCTTTATTTAAATTAAAATATTTTTTTGCAGTATTGACAATATCTTGCGGTGTCATTGATTCAACGATTTTGTCATAATTATTCAAAATATCTAAATTATTGTTTAATGCAGCCATTCCGACTTTACTATTTATTGAATGTGAAGATTCCAACATATCTTGATTAGATTTTTTCATTCGTAATTTAATAGCTGTCATTTCTTCATCTGTTGGAGGATTTTTTGAAATGTCGGATATGATTTGATATATATCTTTTAATATTGGTTCTGTGTATTCTTCCGCTACTCCTGTTTGGAAAACTAATGCCGATTTATCTGTTGGACGAGTTCCGAGTCTTTCCTTATCTAAATCAATTGATGTTGAATATTTCCTTTCAATATCAGAAAACTTTGAATTTCCCAAAGCTGAAAGATAAACTGACAATGCAGAAATCAGAATTCTATCTGTTGAATTTGCATTTTCCGGTCCTGCAAAACCTAGGAATATACTTGAAGAGCTATCAGTTTTTTTTGAAATTAAATCTTCTCTAATAGCTTTATTTGTTGGGGTTAATGTTTCATAGTGCCGATTTTGTACAGGGTGTTTTGTGGACGTGAAATATTTTGAAATTAATTTCATTGTGTCATCAGGATTTACTTCGCCGGATACAACAGTCACCATATTCGCAGGGTAATAATTGTTGTTGAAATAATTAACAACGTCATCTCTAGTAAGTGCATCAATGTTATCTGTTGAACCTGCAACTAAATCATCTGAAGAGGATTTAATTCCGAAAAGATTTTTTAATGTTTTTGTGTAGCCTACGTTGTTATCATCAGACAAACACATATTTATTTCAGAATCGACAATACTTTTTTCTTTGTCAAGTTTCTCCAACAAAAACTTTGGTGATTGAATCATGCCAGCTTGAAGTTTGATTTTATTTTCTAAATCTCTGTCATCTAGTAAATTTGAACTTATATAATAATCTGTCACGGAGAAAGATGTAGATGCATTGGTGTTTGCACCCATTTTATTCACTTCATCAAAAAATACTTTATCTCCAAGAGATTCAGAACCATTAAACAAATTATGTTCAATATAATGACTTATTCCTCGAACTTTGTCCGGTTCATTTAATGAGCCTGTATTTACATAAGTTTTGACGACGGTTGTTCCGTCTTTTGGTACAATAATAACTTTTTGACCGTTTGCAAGTTTGTATAATTTCGCATTCAAATCCTCGGATAATTTTATATCCCCAACAAAGTTATAAGTCATCGGGGTTGATATATTATAATCCGGAGTAACATTGGAAATGCTTTTAACCTCTTCTTTGGTTTGATTGTCCGGAAGAGATCTGAATGACACAGATTTTTTCTGTGAAATATTTGGTTGTGTTATTCCATAATTATTTATAATTTTCATACAAAAAAATCTACCTGTATATATAATATAAAAACACACAAGTAGATTTTATTGCTTATTAATTTACGATTTGTTACTAAAAATTATTTTTTGAAAATAGTTTGTTCTCTATCAGGACCAACTGAAACAATAGAGATTGGCGTTTCTAAAATTTCTTCTAATCTTTCCAGATATTTTTTGCAATTTTCTGGTAATTCATCATAATTACGAATTCCGGTAATATCTTCATTCCAACCTTTATGAGTTTCATAAACCGGTTCTAAATATTTATGAACAAATACGTCTGTTGGGTATGATGTGTAAATTTTTCCATTTCGTTTATCTTTGTATGCTGTGCATAATTTGATTTCATCAAAAGAATCAAATACATCAATTTTTGTTAGGGCAATTGATGTTAACCCTCCAACAAGAGCCGCATATTTCATTGTAACAGCATCAAACCAACCGCAACGTCTTGGACGTCCTGTTGTTACGCCGAATTCGTGACCGATTTCTCTGATTTTGTTTCCCATAGAATCTGTTAATTCAGTGACAAATGGTCCTTCTCCGACTCTTGTACAATAAGCTTTTGCGACACCAATAACTTCATTAATCATTTTGGGTCCATAACCGGAACCTGTACAAGCTCCGCCACCAACCGGGTTTGAACTTGTTACAAATGGATATGTACCAAAGTCAACATCAAGCATAACCCCTTGAGCGCCCTCAAATAATACTGTTTTGCCTTTACGTTTAAAGTCCTGAAGCATCTCTTGCCAATCGAAACAAACGTAAGGTTTGAAAATTTCGGCATATTTTTTGCATAATTCAAGAACTTCTTCTTTTGTATAAGTTTTTAATCCGTAAACTTCTTTTAGTTGTTTATTTTTTAATGGTAAGATAATATCTAATTTTTCAGATAATGCAACTTCTGAATACAAATCTTCTATTTTCAAAGCAATTCTTTGCATTTTATCTGTGTAAGTTGGACCGATACCTTTTTTGGTAGTTCCGATTTTACCTTTTGAAGCATTGTCTTCTGAATATCCGTCAACTTCTGTATGCCAAGGCATTGTGATTGTAGCCAGCGGGCTAACTTTTAAACCTGACAAGTCAATATTTTCGGACTTTAATCCTTCAATTTCTTGTTCAAAATATTCAGGAAGAATAACTGTACCGTTACCGATTAAACAAGTCTTACCTTTATATAAAATTCCAGATGGAATTAAATGAAATTTGAAAGTTTTTCCGTGTGCAACAACAGTATGCCCAGCATTACAGCCTCCTTGATATCTAATAATTAAATCAGCATCTTGAGCTAACAAGTCGGTAATTTTGGCTTTGCCTTCGTCACCCCATTGAGCTCCAATAACAACTTTGTTTGACATAATAAATCCCCTTTTTAAAGTACTTTTCGCACATATAATTTTAACATAAAAAGGATAAGTTTTAACGATTATTTTTCATAAATTCAGGTAAGATTTCAAATACATCACCGACAATTCCACAATCTGCAATATCAAATATTGGAGCTGATTCGTCATTGTTTATTGCAATTATATAATTAGAACCGCTCATTCCTACAGTGTGTTGAATAGCACCGGAAATTGCGCAAGCAATATAAACTTTTGGGTGTACGGTTTTTCCTGTTTGTCCGACCTGAATTGATACGGGGGCAAGTCCCATTTCAACAGCGCCACGTGTAGCTGCAACAGTGGCTCCGATTGATTGAGCAAATTCATTTAGCATTTTGAATCCTTGTTCATTTTTTAAACCTTTACCGCCGGCAACGATAACTTCTGCAGAGTCTAAGTCATTTAACACGTTATCTACAGTTTTCTTAAAATCAATTATTTCAACATGATTTGTCAGATATGAAATATTAACCGGACATGATACAAACTCTGTTTCAAACCTTTCGCAATCCGCATTAACTTTAAATACATTTGGTCTAACAGTAGCCATTTGTGGGTAAGTTTTGCATAAAATAGTTGCCATCAATTGACCACCAAAAGTCGGACGAGTCGCCGCGAGTTTACCGTTCTCATTTATATCTAATCCCGTGCAATCTGCAGTTAAACCTGTTCCTAATGCACTTGAAACTCTCGGGGCTAAATCTCTACCCTCGCATGTCGCTCCGACTAGTAATATTTCAGGTTTTATAACTTCGACCAAATCAACTAATAATTTAGAATAATATTCTGTCGAATAATTAGAAAATTTTTCATCTTCAAAATAGTAAACTTTGTTTACTCCCATATTTTGAAAGGATTCTTTGAATGAGTCTATCAATCCGTTTGGAGTAAAAATCACTGCATTTACTTCTACCCCGTTTAGTTTTACAGAAAGCTCTTTTGCTTTAGACAACAATTCAAAAAATACCGTATGAATGTACTTTTCTCTGGTTACTTGTGCATATATCAAAATTCCGGAATTATTTTCATTCGGCATTTTTTATAACTCCTAAATTCTCTAATTTTTCCGTTAACAAATTAACACTATCAACTTTGTTCATTTTAAACTTTTGAGCATTGTGAGTTGAAATGTTGCGGAATGCTTTACTTACAAAAGTCGGAGATCCTTTAATTCCGGTTTTTTCAGGAACTAGTCCAATGTCTGTCATTGAACAAATTTTTATTTGTTTTCTATTTGCAAATTTAATTCCATTAATTAAAGGTCTTGTTGGCTCAAAAGTATCCTGCATTACGCAAATTAAAGCAGGAAGAGTAACTTTAACTGTTTCAATTCCGTATTCCAATTCTCGTCTTAAGATTAGGGAATTGTCTTCATATTTTACAAATTCTTTTACGTAAGTAATTTGTGGAATGTCTAAGAAATTTGCGATGTTCGGTCCGGTTTGTGCAGTATCACCATCTACTGCAAATTGTCCGCAAACAATTAAGTCAAAATCAGGTAAAGTAGTTCTGATTGCACGAGAAATTGTCAATCCTGTGGCATAAGTGTCAGAACCTGCAAATTTTTTATCTGAAATCAAAACACCATTATCACAACCGATAGCCAAAAGTTTGCGTAACATATCTTCTGCTTGGTTTGGTCCCATTGTGAATGCGGTAATTTCAGACTCTTTGATTTTAGATTTTATTTTTAAAGCAAGTTCCGCAGCATAGACATCATACGGGTTAATAACACTTTCAACACCTTCACGTTGAATTGTATTATTTTTCGTCCATCTAATATCCGTGGTATCCGGAACTTGTTTCACACATAATGCAATTTTCATAATTTGTTTAATAAAATTAGTGTTGTTGCTGTTGTTTAGCAGCTCTTTGTTTTTGGTTGGCTTCTAACAATGCATTGTATGCTAATAAATACATTGCACATTTTTGAACACTTGGAACATACCAAGCACATTTAGTTTGGCTACAAACCATATCAATGCCTGAACCAATACTAACCAAAGGGCATACCGGAATATCATTTTTACCCATTTCTTACTCTCCTACACTTTTTCTGCTTGTTTTAATAAATTACAACTTTCGCAACGTTTACGTTCTTGATCTTTGTAAATTCTTGTTCTGTTGATAACTTCATCAAAATCAATTTTGTGGGCATCAAAATCAGGTCCGTCAACACAAGCAAATTTTGTTTCACCGCCAACGGTAACTCTGCATGCGCCACACATACCAGTACCGTCAACCATAATAGGATTCATACTTGCTTCTGTATAAATACCTTTATCTTTTGTTAAATTTGCAACGGCTCTCATCATTGGCATTGGACCTACAGCAATTACATAATCAACTTTTTCTCTATCAATGATGTCTTGTAAAACAGTTGTACCAAAACCTTTGATACCATAAGATCCATCATCTGTTGTTAAGTAAAGTTCTGTGCAAGCATCTTTCATTTTGTCTTCCCAGAACAATAAATCTTTAGTTCTGGCACCTGCAATCATGTAAACTTTGTTTCCTGCTTCTTTTAATGCTTTTGAAATTAAATAGCAAGGGGCAGCTCCATAACCACCTGCAACACAAACTGCTGTTCCGTATTTTTTGATATCAGTTGGTTTTCCCAAAGGTCCTACAATGTCTAATAATTCATCGCCAACTTCTAATGTTGCAAGTTTTTTTGTTGTATAACCAACAGCNNCAGCCATAAACACGATAGTCAAAAGTCCGTTTTCTTTATCAACATCAGCGATTGTAAGAGGAACTCTTTCGCCTTCTTCTTCAACTCTAAATATAATAAATTGTCCTGCTTTAGCATTTCTTACAACGTAAGGTGCATCAATAGTAATTTCATATTGGTTTGGACAAATTTCTTTTTTTGATAAAATTTTATATCCCATATTTCTCTCCTTATAAAAAATATTAATAAAATTATACAACAAATAGTTTTATTTGAAAAGAGTGTAAAGCTGTTATTAATTATTCGCTCTTATCATATCTCTCAATTTGATGACGGCTTTGAATAGTTCAATTGAATGTGAAGCTTTAATAAAAATATAATCATCATCTTCAACCCAACCTAAAATGTCTGCCAGTAACTCTTCAACATTCGTATAATATTTACCGTTATATAAATCTTTAACTTTATCCCAGAGAACACTCATCTGCTCTCCACAAAGTAAAACTCTAGTGGGTTTGATTTTGTTGATGTCTTCAAGCAAATCTAAATGTTGTTGAACTGTTTCCGGTCCGCCTTCTGCCATATCGCCCAAAATAAGCATTTTATTTTTATTCTTTCCAAACATTTTATTAAAACCGTCAAGTGAAAATTTCATAGACAATGGGTTTGCGTTGAATGACTCATCTATCATTGTAATTTTTCTATGAGTATCAATATTTCCACTTGTAACTTGACCTCTACCGACAATAGAATTAAAGTTTCTTAATTTTTCAAGTGCCGGTTCAATAGGAAGTCCAAGAGTCTGAACAATTGCTAAAACAATTGCGGCATCAAGTAAAATATGCTTTGGAACAGGATTGTCAGAATATTTGTATAATTTACCGAATAAATTTATAGAATTTCTATCTCCGGTCAGAATTCGAACATCAGACTCTTCATTTTCACCAAATGTTATGACTTTCAAATACTTGTTAGCGGCAGCACGAAGAACAACATCTTTATAAGCCATTTCGTTATAAATAATTGCGGTTTTACCAATATCCATTGCTGTAAAAATTTTTGATTTTTGAATAGCAACATTAATTAAAGGCTGATTTGCTTTTAAGTGTACAGGTGCAATATTTGTTACAACCGCTATATCAGGTTTTGTTAAAACAGAATTCAAGTCCATTCCTCCGCCAAGTGAGGTTTCATTTACCCAATATTTATTTTCCGTATTATACAAAGTCATGTTCCAAGCAATTCCAAAATTTGTGTTTGCTTGGTTTAGGTTTGAACTTGCTCCGTAATCAGACAAAACATCGTAGCACATTCTGGTTGTAGTAGTTTTCCCTGATGAACCTGTAATATCAATAACTGTTCCTGAATAATTTCGCCTGATGAAAAATGCCATACGGATAACGACATCGTTTACATCTTTAACCTCAATTATTGGTAAATTGTATTTTGAAAAATATTTGTAATCATTACAAACTAAAGCCGAAATTTTATCTCCCAATGATGGTAAAAAAGATTCCCGAATTCCAACCTTTTCTTCCGGTTTGCGAACGATTGCTATATTTCCGTAGTCAAAATCCAAATGTGTAACTCTAATTCCATTTGCGGAAAAGTCTTTAGGAAAGTTATGAAACTTTGCTTCCGGTAATGCTTTTTCTAAAATATCTTTTGTCCAAAAATTCATAAATATATAATAACATTTTAAGATGAGTTTCGCAAGAAAAATTATGTAAATAAAGAGCGGAATGGTTTTTTACCATTCCGCCCTTATAAACTATTGCTTAAATCTTACTTTGCATCTCCAGTTTTCGCAGGTGTAACAGGTTTTTCAATATCGGCACCTTCTACTTTTCCTAAGATTTGAGGAAGTTCAATGCCTGCTTGGTTTGCCAAATCGTGCATAGCAGGTAATGATTTAATCAAATCTTTCATAAAGTTTGCTGTTGTAGAACCGTTTGTAGTTCCTGTACCACCATCCCAAACAGTGATTTTATCAAACTTAATATTTTTGATGGCATCAACTTGTTTTTCAACGATTTTTTCAATTTTTTCAATCATCAAGAAACTTGTAGCAATTTCCGGTCTGTTGTTAGAAATTTTAACAAGGTCTTGATAACCTTTTGCTTTCGCTTCCAAGACTGCTTTAACACCCTCAGCTTCAGCAAAGTATTTAGCCTTGATTGCATCAGCTTCACCAAGCGCGATACGTCTTGCTTTCTCAGCTTCTGCATCTGCTTGAACTTGAACTTTTAATTTTTCAACTTCTTGTCTTGCAAGTTCTTCTTTTTTAAGTTTTGCCTCTTCTTGTTCTTTTTGAGCTAATAATACATCTCTTTGAGCATTTGCTTTGGCAACTTCTCCCTCTCTAAATGCATCAGCTTGTTTTACAGCTAGAGTTGCGTTATATTCAGCAATATTTGCTTTTGAAATGTTTTCACCCTCAACTGCCTGAGCTTCAAGTTCCGCAGTTTTAATACGTTGTTCTCTATCGGCATTTGTTTTACCGATAAATGTTTGAGCTGTTTGTTCTGCAACTTGAACTTCTTTTTCTTTGTTTGCAGAAGCTTCACCAACTGCACCAAGTTTTTCTTGTTGAGCAACTTCAACTTTTGCTTTGTTAATTGCTTCTGCAGCAGCTTTTTTACCGATAGCATCAATATATCCGGATTCATCTGTGATATCTTTAATGTTTACGTTAATGATTTCTAAACCGATTTTATTAAGCTCTGTGTTTACGTTTGCGTTAATTTGCTCCAAGAATTTTTCTCTATCTTGGTTAATTTCTTCAATTGTCAAAGTTGCAATTGCCAAACGTAATTGACCTAAGATAATATCACTTGCTTGAGTAATAACGTCTTGTTTTGTCAATCCTAACAAACGTTCAGCCGCATTAATCATAATAGATGGATCGGTTGAAATACCAAATGTGAATGTAGATGGAACTGCAACACGGATATTTCCTTTTGATAATGCACCTTTTAAGTCAATATCTGTTGTCATCGGTTCAAGTGAAAGTACTCCGAAATCTTGAATCAACGGGATAATAAATGTACCACCACCGTGAACACATTTTGCGGTTTTTGTTCCGCCAGTTTTACCATAAACTACAATAATTTTGTTTGATGGACATCTTTTGTATTGATTTGCGATAAACGAAAGAATCGCAATTAACACTAAAGCACCAGAAATCATTAATCCGAACATTTTTCTCTCCTTTTATTTTTATTCGTTCTATTTCTTTTCATTATTTGAAACTTTTTCAATATAAATCATATCGTCTGTAACTTTTACTGCTTTTACAAAGTCAAATGCTTTAATTTCTTCATCTGTAGTGTTTGTTGCATTCGCTACAGATAATTGACCATTTATTTCTATTTCAACTTGTCCGCTCCCATTTGGTTCAAAGTTTGTATATGCCTTTCCGATATGTTCAAGAGCAGTTGTCCGGTCTTTTTTAATATTTTTTTCTAATTTTTTTATTGAAAATAACAACAAGGCTGTTACTGCCATAAAAAGAAAACCTACAGCAAGAGCCATTCCAAAACTCATCAAATGAGAAAATCCGATTTGTTTCAATCCGGCATAACCAGTCCAACCAAAACCCATAAAGAATGCTAGAATTGATTGAACAGAAAAGAAATTGAATGAGGGGTCAGTATCAATTTCCATATTAAAATCTGCAAAAACTTCACTCCCACCTCCAAAGAGGTTAAAGAGAAGTAATTTCAGCACAAATAGTATTGTTGAAAATAACGCAATATAATAATAAACTTGCCATAAATTATTTAGAGTTTCTGCAGGGATTGTCATAAATTAGTTCTCCTTTTTAGTTTTCTTTCTTCTCATAGGCTTTTGCGGTTTGCTTGCAGAAGAATTTTTAATCATGCTTGAAGATGTTTGAATCCGTTTAACGCTAAATACGTCCGGTAGTGATTGAATACAAGTGACAACTTTTTTAAATGTATCAATATTATCAAGTTCAATACCCAGTTCGATAATACCAACGTGATTTTTAGTTTTGATATTCGCATTAACAATATTCGCATTGTTGTCGGAAACGGCTGCAATTACATCTTTCAACAGACCTAATTTTTCTGCGGTTTCTATGCGGATAGTTGTCGTGTAAGTTTTGTTTGTATTAACTCCCGCCCAGTGGATATCCATTAATCTTTCGTGCGGAATTGTTTCTAGAGTTTTGCAATCAACACGGTGAACAGTAACCCCTTTAGCTCTTGTTACAACACCAACAATCGGCTCTCCCGGAATTGGAGAACAACATCTTGCAAATGAATATAATAACCCCTCTAATCCAATAATATCCTTTTGAGAATTTTTTCTGCCTGATGCGTGGAATGAATCCTCCGGCTTTTTCTCTATCGGTTTTCTAACTTTATTAATAACCTTAGTTAAAGTTGTTTCTCCATATCCTAAAGCGGCAAATAAATCTTCTGCAGATTGGTAGTTCATTGATTTTGCAACTTTATCGAATTCCCCGTTTTTCAAACATTCATCAAAAACAGCTTTTGTAAGTTCATGTTCAAGGTTTGTTTTACCAATATTGACATGTTCTTCACGATTATTCTTTTTGAACCACTGTCTAATTTTTTGTGATGCTTGTTTTGTTACAACAAATGTCAACCAATCTAAACGTGGTGCAGGTGTTTTGGAGGTTAAAATTTCAACAATATCCCCGTTATTAAGTTTCGTATTTAATGGTACGATACGTCCGTTAACCAAAGCTCCGACAGTTTTATGACCAACATCTGAGTGGATTCTGTATGAAAAATCAACAGGGGTTGCATCTTTCGGTAAATCTAAAACATCGCCATTCGGAGTGAATGCAAAAACTTGGTCTGAGAACAAGTCAAGTTTTACACTTTTTACATAGTCCTCCGCATTTTTCATTTCCTTGTCATATTCAACAAGCTTATGCATCCAAGAGAATTTCATATCAGATGCATTGTCTGCTTTTTGTGAGCCTTTTTCCTTATATCTCCAGTGTGCGGCAATACCATATTCTGCTACTTGGTGCATCTTCCAAGTTCTGATTTGAACTTCCAAAGGTTTTGAACGAGGTCCAATTACAGAAGTGTGCAATGATTGGTACATATTACCTTTTGGCATTGCAATGTAATCTTTAAACCTCCCAGGGATAGGTTTGAATTGAGAGTGAATTAAACCTAAAACTTCATAACATTCTTTTACTGTATCAACAATAACTCTAACGGCCGTAATATCATACAAATCATTGAATGCGATATTTTGACGTTTCATTTTTGCATAGATGCTGTAATAATGTTTTGCTCTTCCTGTAATTTGAGCATTAATTCCGTTTTTTTGAACATCTTTTGAAATTTTATCAATTAAAAGATTTACGGTTTCTTCTCTGTCAGCTTTAGTTTGTGCAACTAATTGAGCAATTTCATAATATTTTTCAGGTTCTAAATAGCGAAGTGACAAATCTTCTAATTCTGCTTTAATTTTGTAGATACCTAAACGGTTTGCAAGTGGAGCGAAAATATCAAGAGTTTCCTTTGCTATTTTCTTTTGTTTTTCAGGTTCCATAAAGTTCAATGTTCTCATATTATGGAGTCTGTCAGCGAGTTTTAAGAAAATTACTCGAATATCGTTTGCCATTGCAATAAACAAACGTCTAAAGTTTTCTGCTTGTCGTTCTTCTTTTGATTTAAATTGCAATTTCCCCAGTTTTGTGACCCCTTGAACAAGGTTCAGTACATCACTTCCAAAAAGCTCTTCAATAGTTTCAGGTTTGGTATCCGTATCTTCTAAAACGTCGTGTAAAAATGCTGCAATCAATGTGTGAGTGTCAACTTCAAGTCCTGCAAGAATTTTTGCGACTTCAACAGGGTGAATAATATAAGGTTCTCCAGATGCTCTAAACTGACCATCGTGAAGTTTTTTTGCAAACCTATAGGCTTTTTCAACTTGTTCAATATCTTCTTGCGAATGTTTTTGAGTAATTAATAATTCTTTAATTTCTTTAAACGTTTCTAAATCTGACATAATAGATTTATGATACAGATTATGATATTAATTAGCAAGAGAAATTAAAAAATTTCATATAAAGATATTAGATGTCTATTTATGCTACAATTTAATTATGTTAAAAGAAACAAATGACGGAATAATTGCAACTATCAGAATATCTCCAAATGCCAAGAAAAACGAGATAATCAGAGATGGTGAATTTACAAAAATTAAAATTACTGCATTACCTATTGATGGAAAAGCAAACAAAGCTCTTGTTGAATTTTTGTCTAAGAATTTTAAAATTCCAAAAACTTCCATAAAGATATTAAAGGGCGAAACTTCAAAGGATAAAACAATTTTATTTATGACAGAGAATGTTGAAAAGTTAAAAATTCTTAAAGAAACACTTTAAAATAACAATAAATTTTATTTACGGTTATTATAAGATTAAGAAAAATTTAGGAGTGACAAATGAATATTTCAAAGATAAGTCCTTTTGGTTACGAAGCAAAAAGTAAAAATGGAAATTCTTACAAAGCAACAAATGCAAATACGTCGACTCTACTGGCATATACACTTGTTACTGCTTCCGCGCCTTACATTGTACCTAAATTAACAAAGAATACTAAAGCAATCAACATTGCAAATGCATTTTCAAGTGTTCGAATGTTTACTAAAACTGCTGAAAAGTTTGCGAAAATTGAATTACCTCCTAAAGCTAAATCAATTTTGTTTGGTTTAGGTATTGCGAATGCTGTTGTTATTGATTTGTTAATTGGAAGAACTTTAGACCATTGTGTAAATAAAAAACGTGCAGCTAAAGCAGATAGAATTGCTGAAATTGACGGGCAAAACCTTGGATAATTGTTTTAACATACAAGGATTTACGACATTGCATTGTGTAATATTGTAACGGGCTATTTCCTTTTCACTAAATCATTTGACTTTTTAAAATATTTATCCATATAATAGACGAGTACAGAGAAAAAATATGAAAAACCTTTTACAAAAACATCATCAATATCATATTCATATCGACCTGAAGAGGTTGTAGAATTGGTGATGCGCTTGTAAAAATATAAAATAATTCAATTCTTTTAACAACTTCTTCAGGAACCCCAAAGCGAATAGAAGTTGTTTTTTAGTAAAGAATTGAGGAAAAATTTATGATAGTTACAAATATAATTTCAGCTATTGGTAATAATAGCAGTATTTACCCACTACTAGTAAGAGATTGTTGTATTGAAGCTCCGTCAAAAATCCTTATTGCCAGAAAAGAAAATTTAAAAGAATCAAAAGAAATAGCTAATGACGCAACTCGAGAAAAAATCATTGACGAATATGCAACATCTGGAATTTGGCTTGGCGGTATTCCAATGGTAGAATATTTTTCAGATAAATTTATTTCTAAAAAAGGATATAACCCGATTGTTAATTTGAATTTGTTTAAGGCTGAAAAAAATAAAGAGGCTTATCAAGGAATTGAATATAATATAAACAAGTTCAAAAATATTCAAGCAAAAGATGTTCAAGATGCCGTTCAAGATTCGATTAAAGTAAAAAATAATAAGGGAAGTTTTGAAAAACTTTTGACCAAAAAATTCTGCGCAGCAACGATTATTCCGACGATTATTATGGGGTTTGTTTTACCAAAATTGAATTTTGCCTTAACTAAAAAGATTAGAGAGAAAAAAGTTCCCCAAAAAGCAGAATCAAAAAAAGAGATATCTTTTACCGGAAGTTTTACATCTCAAATTGCAAATTTAAGAACTGTTGATAAAATGGCAATTTCTGACGGGGGGCTAACTGTTGGAAGAGTTACAACATCAAGGAATAAAGATGAAGCTTGGGCGAATGCTTTTAGAATGATTGGTTCAATGATATTGAACTTTGTAACCCCTATTTATATTGCAAAAGGGTTGGATAAATTAGCAAACAAATTGTTTAATATTAATGTTAATTTAGATCCAAAAATTTTAGCAGATAATGAATTTATTAACACGATAAAAAATAGTAAAGTTGAACTTCCAAAATCTAACACTGAAAAAGATTTAATTGATTTTATTGATAACAAACCTCAAGCTTTATTTTCAAGATTCGCTCAAAAAACAGGAAAAGTTAGTTATTTGAAATCAGGGTATCGTGACCCGAGAAAATTTGTAGATATCAAGGATTTAGGCAAATTTAGAAACGAATTTGAAAACTTTATTGCGAAGGCAAAACAATCAAAAAATATAGAAAATTTTGCAAGAAAAGCTAAATTTGTAAAAAGTGCAAATATTTTAGCAAATGTTGGAATTTCAAGTTTCTTACTTGCAGGTGTTTTACCGGCTGCAACGTATAAATTTATCAAGCTTACAACAGGTTCATATTCTGATCCGGGGCTGGTTCAAAATAAAAAATAATTTTCTAAAAATCATTAAAATGAACTACTATACAAAAATCAAATTACATGGTATCATGTGACCAGATGTAGTAGGAAATATTTTTTGAAAATATATGCAATAAGATTTTATTTAGATATAAAAAACAGAATAGAAACGTTCGGGTAGGATACATGTACCCGAGATTGCGTGTATTATAAAAAAATAGAAAAGGATAAGGTAAAAACTTTATGGAAGCAAAAACCTTGTTATTAGTTATTGCAGCTATTGCGGTAATGGCAGTGGTTGTCATGCTAATTATTCTAATTGTTCAGAAGGGCAAAGTAAAAAGTGCATTAGATTCTATTGAAAAAGATAAAAAAGCACTTAATGAAAGAGAAAAAATTCTTTACAAAGAGGCAAAAATCAAAGCCGTAGAGGAGCTTCAAGAAGACAGAGAACAACTCAACGAAGAAGAAAGAGAACGTAGGCAAGAAATTGCAAGACAAGAGCAAAAACTAGCAAAAAGAGAGGATATGCTTGAAGACAAAATTCAAGAATATACCGAAAAGGATTTGCAAGTTCAAAGAAAAATGGATCAACTTTTGGAAAAAGAAGATTATCTTGCAGAACTTGTTCAAAAACAAACGGAAGAACTTGAGCGAATTTCCGGAATGTCAACAGAAGATGCAAAAAGAACTCTCCTTGAACAACTAAAAAATGATTTAGCTCAAGAACAAATGCAATTAATTCGTGAAAACGAAGCAAAAATTAAAGAAACAGCGTTAGAAAAATCAAAAGAAATTCTATCAACAACAATGCAAAGATGTATGATTGAGCAAGTTGTAGAAACAACCGTTTCAGTTGTAGCTCTTCCAAATGACGAAATGAAAGGTCGTATTATTGGACGTGAAGGTAGAAATATCAGAGCATTAGAAACTCTAACAGGTGTTGATTTAATTATTGATGATACTCCGGAAGCTGTTGTATTATCAAGTTTTGATCCAGTAAGACGTGAAATTGCAAAGCTTGCCTTAGAGAAACTTATCGTTGATGGGCGCATTCACCCGGTAAGAATTGAAGAAATGGTTGAAAAAGCTAGAGATGAAATTGATAAAAAGATTTGGTCTGAGGGTGAAAATGCCGCACTTGAAATGGGTGTTATGGGCTTGAATAAAGAACTTATTAAAACTCTTGGTCGTTTATACTATAGAACAAGTTATGGTCAAAATGTTTTGAAACATTCATTGGAAGTTGGACATATTGCAGGCATGTTAGCTGCTGAACTTGGTGCTAATGAAAAAATTGCTAAAAGGGCAGGGCTTTTACATGATATTGGTAAAGCTGTTGACCAAACTCAAGAAGGAACACATATTCAACTTGGTGTTGAACTTGCAACAAGATATGGTGAAAAACCTGAAGTTATTCACGCAATTGAAGCTCACCATGATGATGTTGTCGCAAATACAATTGAAGCGGTTCTTGTAAAAGTTGCAGATGCAATTTCAGCAGGTCGACCAGGGGCAAGACGTGATACTCTTGAAATTTATATCAAACGTTTACAAAAGATTGAAGAAATTGTAAATAGTTATGAGGGCATTAAACAATCTTTCGCAGTTCAAGCGGGTCGAGAAGTTAGAATAATTGTTCAAGCTGAAATGTTTGATGATTTAGCTTCGGGCAAATTGGCAAGAGATGTTGCTAAACGAATTGAAAATGAACTTGATTACCCTGGACAAATCAGAGTAACTGTTGTTAGAGAATTTAGAACAACTGAAATTGCAAAATAAAGTTAAAGAGAATAAGGCACTAATTTAATATAGTGCCTTGTTCCTTGAAAATATTTGGGAATAATAAAATGTCAGAAAATAATATAATAAAAATCATATTTTTTGGAGATATTGTAGGCAAGCCGGGAAGAAAAGCGGTTAAAGATTTTTTGCAAACAAATGAAACCTTCAAAAATTATGATTTTATTATTGCAAATATTGAAAATGCATCACATGGTTTTGGCTTAACCGAGAAAAATTACAAAGAATTCATTGAATATGGAATTAATTGTATGACATGCGGAAACCATATTTGGGATAAAAAAGATATAAATAACTACATTGATTCTGCTGACAATCTTCTTAGACCTATCAATTATCCAAGAGGGACAAAGGGTGTCGGAAGTCGAATTTTTGATATGGGCAATTTTAAAATAGGTGTAATTAATGTTTTGGGGCGTGTTTTTATGAACCTTGTTGATTCACCTTGGGAAATGGTTAGAGAAGAAATCCAACGAATAAAAGAAATTACACCGATTGTTGTTATTGATTTTCATGCAGAAGCAACAGCAGAAAAGATTTGTTTTGGCAGATTTTGTTCAGAGTTAGGTGTGAGTGCATTTTTCGGAACTCATACTCATGTACAAACTGCTGATGATAGTATTATAAATAACATGGGGTACATTACAGATGCAGGATTTTGTGGTGCATCTGACGGGGTTATAGGTATGGAATATCAAACTTCGCTCAACAGATTTTTAACATGTATTCCTGAACGTTATGAAGTTGCAGAGGGTAAAACCACACAAGTTAATGCGGTAGAAGTAGAAATTGATTCCCGCACAGGATATGCCATCTCAATAAACAGAGTTTTTTGTAGTAGAGATAATATAGAAAAGGAAAGTGAACATGAAGACTGATTTACATATTCACACATACTATTCTGACGGTGTATTTTCGCCGGAAAAGATTGTGGATACAGCAATTGATGTCGGGTTGCAAGCAATAGCTATAACTGATCATGATAATGTTTTAGCTTATGATGTCGCCCAAAAATATATCAAGGACAATCATCTTGAAAATAAAATTGAAATAATCAAAGGTGTAGAAATCAATACTCTGTATAAAAACAATGAAGTCCATATTTTGGGCTATTTTATGAACACAGAAGACAAAGACTTTGTTGAACTTTTAAAAGCTCAACAACAAGCCAGAATTAAGCAAACAAAGGAAATCATTGCACTTCTTGCCAAAAAAGAAGGCATAAAAATTAAGTTTGAGGATATCAAAAAACTAGTTGCTCCAGGTGGAAGTATTGGACGTCCGCATATTGCACGGGCAATTACATCAGCAGGTGGTACAGCAAATGTTATGGACGCTTATGCAAAATATATCCATGATGATTCTCCTGTTTATGTTCAGAGAAAAACTGTTACACCATTTGATGCAGTTGAAATTATTTATGATGCAGGTGGAGTTCCGGTTATTGCTCACCCGCACGATTTGGATATAGCTGAACCTTTGATTAAAGAACTTATGAACTATGGTTTGAGAGGAATTGAAGCTTATCACCGAAAACATTCACCGGCTTGTGTTGAATACTTCTCTTCAATGGCGGAAAATCTTGGTTTAATTGTAACAGGAGGTTCTGATTTCCATACTCCAAATATTATGAATGGTCAGATTGTCTTGGGTAAAAACTTCATTCCGGAATGGGTTTACCACAAACTTGTAGAAGAGAAGAAACGTATTGATATGGCATAGGGAATAACCATGAGAAAGCGCTTTTGGAAAATTGAATACTCAATTACGATATTTGTTGTGTTCGGTATTATATTACTTCTTTTGCCGTCATCATTTATCACGTCAAAAGAAGCAACTTATATAACAAAATGGAATGATACTTATAATAAAGTAGATTACACTTTTACTGCAATGAGTGCTCAGGCAGATGCAAATATTATAAAGAGTTTTCACAATGCAAAAACGAATGATGAAAGAGAAAAGTTGATGCTAAAGTTGGTAAAACCTTATCTTCGAATTAATAGTGAAGATGAGGTGACGGAGTATTCTCAATTTTATATGAACAGTTCAAAGGTTCAATCGAACGATTTATATCACTTTGATAATTTGTATAATACCAATGGCGGAATAATTGTTGGAATTAAAGATATCAAGGATAATGATGCTTATCACCCGGGGTTTATTATGATGTTTGATATGAATGGTAAAAAAGGCCCTAATACTTGGGGAAAAGATATTTATGGCATAAATATCTTTTCTGATGGGAAAATTACTCCTATCGGTTCCGGTTGGAATATCAAAGATGTAAAAAATGACTGTTCAGAACACGGAAGTGGAGTATCCTGTTCATATTACTATAGAATTGGTGGAGAATTTAATGAATAATAATGACGTAAGAAAAGTTTGTGTATTTGCTTCATCTTCAAATTTTTTAGATGCGGTTTATTATAATGATGCAAGAGAACTCGGAAAACTTCTTGGTCAAAATGGTTATGATATCGTTTATGGTGGGAGTAATTTAGGTTTGATGTGGGCTTGTGCATCACAAGTTAAAGAATTCGGAGGAAAAGTTACAGGTGTAATGCCTGAAAAACTTCACAGTATGGGTGTTTTTACAAAAGGTTGTGATGAATTTATAATTACGGCTGGAATGAGAGAAAGAAAAGCTAAGATTGATGAAATTTCTGATGCTGTGATTACATTAGCCGGCGGTTTTGGAACGTTAGAAGAAATTTCAGAAATGATTGTTCAAAAACAACTCGGATATAACAAAAAGCCGATAATTATTTTAAACACTCACGGTTTTTATGATAAATTGAATGCATTTTTTGAAGAGATAATAGAAGAAAAATTTGCGAATAAAAATATGAGGAGTATTTATTATATAGCTCAAACTCCGCAAGATGCAATTGATTATCTAAAGAATTACAAACCCTCAGAGCTAGATGTTGATAAAAACGCAATTTATGCAAGATAAAATTAAATTTAAAATTATTTATAAATAAAAGCAACAATCAATTAATGGTTGTTGCTTTTTATTTGTCCTCATTATTATTTTCTGCCTTTGTAATTTTTATGGTATTATTTTCAACTTGAATTTTTAGCATATCTTTTTCCGGATTAACATCAATAAGTTCAAGAAGAGTTTTCGGCATAAACAAAGCCCAACCACTACCGGAGCGAGAAAGTTTTTTCAATGGATTGGGTTGTATGTACGTATTATGCAGTTCAAGATGAAATATATTTTGACAAACTACCATAATTTTACCCTTTGTAGTAGAATAGTAGTATGGAAAAGAAAACTTTATTTAGCGAAAAAATAGTCAAAATTGGTCCGGATTCCGGATATGATAATTATATTATGGCAATTGAATCAAGTTGTGATGAAACTGCTTGTGCAATTGTTAAAAATGGTAGAGAAGTTGTTGCAAATGTTGTTGCTTCACAAATAAAAACTCACGCGAAATTTGGAGGTGTAATCCCTGAGATTGCGGCAAGAGAACACATGGACGCGATAAACATTATTGTTCAAGAAGCTTTTGACCAATCCGGTTTGAAACCTGATCAAATAACAGCATTTGCCGGAACTGTTGGACCGGGACTTGTTGGGTGTTTACTGGTTGGGCTTAATGCAGCTAAAACATTAGCTTTGGTGCATGACAAACCTTTTATTGGTGTTAATCACTTGAATGCACACCTTTGCGCTAATTATATTGATACAGACATCAAACCTCCTTTCATGGCTTTACTTGTAAGTGGTGGTCATACTCAAATCATTGATGTTGAATCTTATTCAAAACAAACTATTTTAGGCGAAACGATTGATGATGCGGTTGGTGAGGCTTATGATAAAGTGGCAAGACTTATTGGCTTGCCATATCCGGGTGGACCAAGATTAGATAAGTTGGCTCAACTTGGAAATCCAAAAGCTTACCAATTACCGGAAGGAAAAGTTGACGGTTACAATTTTAGTTTTAGTGGACTTAAAACTGCGGTTTTAAGATTAGTTAAATCGTTAAAGACGGAATATTGTAACGATGAAAACTCTGAGCTTCCAGAAAATGTTATTCAAGATGTTTGTGCAAGTTTTCAAGAAGATGTTTCAAAAACATTAGTTAAAAAATTAAGAAAAGCCGTTGAAAAACGAGGTTATAAACAAGTTGTTGTCNNCCCCAGGCGGAGTTGCTGCAAATTCTGAAATCAGAAAGAAAGTTTTTGACTTGGGTAAAGACGGGTATAGAGTTAATGCTCCTGCAATGAAATATTGTACAGACAATGCTGCTATGGTTGCATCTTGTGCTTATTTCAACACAAATACATTTGACGACATTGATGTTGAGGTCTTTTCAAGAGTTAAATAATGTTAATTAATTTGTTGTGATTTGATTTTCACCAAGAATGAAAACTTTCCAAGCTGCGGATTCTTCTTTTACCGGTTTATAAAAATCTTTGACAAGAATTTGTTGAGTTTGGATAGGTAAATAGTTTTTTGATTTTAGGTAATCACCAAATTTTTCGGCATTTTTAATATATTTTTTCTGTTTTATAAGCGGATAAAATGCTCGTTTTTTGCGTGCAATTTCACAAAGCATAACGTTTATAATATCGTTATAGTCAAAATCATATCCGCTATTTGTTGTGATATCCAAAATATAATTCAAATTGTCACGTGTTGTGATTGAAAAATATCCTAAAATTTTATTGTTTTCTTCAATTACGTATCTTGTTTTGTAGTAATCAATTAACCCCTCAAAAATTGGGTCTTGAAATTCTTTTTTATCCCTAAGAAGTGATGGTTTGTACATATTGATTACTTCAGAATTGTACAACTCTGAAATTTGTTTTGCATCGCTTGATTGAGCATATCTCCAGTGTAAGCTTGATTTCTCTGGAATTGGTTTTTCAACTTTCCAAAGGGTTTCTGACGCACATTGCCTGAAACCACAACCATTAATAAACAAATTAAACAGCTCATCATGACATTCATCAATTGTTACAGTGAAAGATGTAGCACCTTTTGCTCCAAATTTTTGGACAATAAATTCTACAAGTTGTTTCCCGACATCATAAAGATTTTCTTTAAAAATAAGCCTTGTAATGTTTATTTTGAATGGATTCCCAGGGGTTTTAACTGTAGTTATAAGCCCGAGAATTTCCTTATCTTCAACGAGAATAAAAGACTCTGATTTGAATTTCAAACTCAACGGCAACATTGCATTGATAAATCCTATAGGTTCTTCCATTATGGATTTTGCAAGTTTGTCGTTATCGTCAGTGCAAAGGTACGAAATTAGCTTCTTTAACTTAGGATAATCAAAATACGTTAGTCTTCTTATTCTCATATCTTTATTATACCGCTTGATTTGTAATGGTGCAAGATTTATTATCTAACCACGTTCAAGTTCAAAAATCTTGAATTCGCTAGGTTCAAGTTTTTCGAAATGCAAAGTATCTGTGTTTTCAACTGTTTGTGGTTCGTAATCTTTTTCGTTTAATACGTATTCTGATTTCAGATTATAATCCCCTGGAATATGAATTTGTTTATCAAAAATTGCATAGCCCTCAACGATTTCTTTATAATTTTCACCGGTTGCGGCTGTTTTGGTAACTTTTTCTGTTGGGTATTTGTGATTAGACACAACCAGATATGCGGTTTTCATTGGTTCTTTGGTAATTAACCATGCGCTAAAACCGTCTTCATCATCAACGATAATTTGTGCTTCACCGTCAGTAATAATGTTATTATTTTTTACAAATCTGTCAATTGCATCAAATTTGTTGAAGAAATTGTCATTGCAAGCCCTAGGCATTGAAACTTCTTCTCCGATAGTGTATTCAAGACCTCCTTGGGTAAAACTTTCATCTCCGTCAGCATACATCATTGGTCTTTGCGCATATTTACCACCCGGAAGAAGTTTATATTTAGCCCATTTGTATAATGCCCCAGTTTCTCCTAATTGAGCCGGATATTGGTCAATACAATGAAATTCTCCATCTTGGTTGTTATATGTTTTCAAGATTGATAGCATGTTCCCTTTTTTGAATTTACTGTTGTAGTTTGTTAAATATTGATTATCTTCCATAATTTTTTCTGGTGTTTTATCAAATTGAGAAATAATATCATTTCCCCAAAGAACATCAAATTTCATATCTTCGTGATATTCTTTGTAGAAATTATCCCACAACATATACTCTGCAAGTGTTGCAAAATAAGGAATTTTCTTTTTCATTGTTGTATTTAATTTATTTAGAACATATCTTGGAGCTCGGTAGCTAATCGGACGACCGTTTTGTTCAGAAACTTCGTCTACAATGTGGTCAATGTGGTCAACTCTGAACCCATCAAAATTGTAGTCTTGTTGTAGTTTTTTCATATTTTCAATGAACAGATTAACTACATCTTCATTGTATCTGCCATTTTCAAGATTTACAAAATAGTATGGCGTTTGGCAATCAAGGTTTGCAAATGCTGTAACATCATCGCCTTTGTAGTCAAAGTGTTTAAATACCGGATAACCGCCACATTCACTCATACCATCATAAACAGGAACTCCTGCTGAACACCAAGCACCTCCCGGAGCCGGCCATAATCCTTCTTGCATAAGTGCTTGAATTGTATCAATTTGTTTTGTAATATCTTTTTCTTCAAGTTTCTGTTTGTCTTTCTTGAATTCATGAACTCTTGTAACAATTTCACGAACTCTTTTTTGAATTTTTAACTGATAAGAATGTTCAAGCATTGCATTTGAGAATTTTTTCTTATGCTCAATCATAATTCCGTCAAAATTATTATATAATTCTTGGAATGCTGGGCTTAACTCTCCGGAATTTCCTTGCATTCTTTGAATATAAACATCTTTTGCTATTTGAATATCATCTTGGTCATGGTCTTTTGACAAAAATTCTGCAACTTCATCAACTTTAGCCGTTAGTTGTTTTTGTAGTTCTGTTATGTCATACCAACGAGCAACTTGTGGATTGGCAAGTACAAATTTTGAAAAACGACCAGTCTGAGGCAGTATATCATATATTACAGGGTGTCCTGCAAGTTGAGCCATTTCAATGAAGGTTTGAACTTGACCTTTTGCATCTAGTCCTGTGATTTCTTCAATATATTCATCTTTAAGTTTTGAACTTACTTCACTACTTTTAGGAAGATATGCGCAACCGAATTCTCTCGGGTGGAAAGGAATTAGATATATAGTTGTGTTATAAATATGGTTTTCTAAATTCCCGCTTGGAAGAATTAATAGCTGTTTTAACCAATCAAAAAATTTACCTGTTTCTTTTGATTCATTTCCATTTCCCAGTGCAGCTAGATTTAATAATTTTATGTTATGACCCTCTTTTTTGAACCAGTCAGAATTTTTTTCTTGATGTCTTGCTAGAACACTTATTTGATTTTGACGATATGAAAATTTTCCATTTTTAAATACGTTGTTTTGTTTCCATTTTTCTTCAAGAGCAAACAAGGTTTCTTCATTAGTCAACTCTTCTTGAGCTTTTTGGAATGAGTATGTTAAATACCCGTACTTTTGAATGTGCATGGACAAGTATTTTTTTCTAAGTTCCGGAATGCTGTCGAAAGGGTATGCTTTCTTTAACTCGTCATAGATTTTGTTAAGATTTACATCTCTTGCAGTTTCCTGCTCTTTTTTACCAAATAAAAACTCTAACATAAATATCTCCCTATTATATAAAAATTATACCATAAGAAAATTTTTATTTTACAACCCTTTAATATTACCTAGGTAGCTAATGGATTTCAATACTTTAAGTAATACAGTGAAGTTAACCTAAAGGGTAATAATGGTTCCAATTATATAGTAATGATGGAGAATATAATTATGACAACAAACCAAAAGAAAATTTCAATTGTAATTGTAGAAGATTTTAAATTAACAAGAGTCGGTTTNNGGTTTAAGATGTGCATTGAATACAAATCCTGACTTAGAAGTAGTTGCAGAATGTGAAGATGCAATAGAGGGTTTAAAACAAATAGAAAAATTGAATCCAGATGTTGTATTGATGGATTTGGGGCTTCCAAGAATGAACGGTATTGAAGCAATGGTAAAAATTCGAGAATTCTCAAAAAGTATTAAAATTATTGCTCTGACGTCTCACGATAGAGAGGAAGAAGTTGTAGCCGCTTTAGGTTCTGGTGCAAATGCATATTGTCTTAAAGATATTGACCCCTCAAAATTAGCAGATGTAATTCGCGATGTTTATCAAGGGGTTTGTTGGATTGATTCTGTTGTTGCAAATTTAGCATTAAAAGCAATTCCAAAGACAGATAATGCAGCTCTTTTAGGACATAAAGTCGCAGATCATGCCAGAATACCATTGACAGAGCGAGAACTTGAAGTTTTAAATCATTTAGTTGCAGGTAAAAGTAATACTGAAATTGCAAAAGAACTTATCGTAAGTGTTCACACGGCAAAAGCTCACGTTTGTTCAATTCTTCAAAAAATGTGTGTAAATGACCGTGTTCAAGCTGCAGTTAAAGCTGTAAAAGAGGGCATGGTTCAATAAAAAAGTTTGAAAACTCTTTTAGTTTTATTATTTATAGACCTTGGGCGTTCAAATATATTTTAATTTTATGTACATATAACTTCCGTAAACACTATTGAGCGCCCTTCTTATTTTGTAGAATCTAAAATATATTGAGCTGCACCTGATGCCGGTTCAACAGTTGAATCGTGAAAAACTACAGGGAAAACATCTGCTAAATGTCCGGAGTTGTTATAAACCACACAACCTGAGCCAACTTTGTTTTCTACCCCGTTTGAGCAAGTAACTTCTGTATTAGGGAGTGTTACTCCATTCACATCAATAAAACCTGTACAAAGAGATAAATCGTTTCCATTTACTGATTTTGAAAACATATCTTGTTGAAGTCTGTTTCCGATAGATAATTCACAACCTTTAGCATTTGGATCAAATGCGATAAGTGTTCCGTCAGCTAAAGAATAAGATAAAAAGTCCTTATAATTTTCTTTTATTGTATCCCTAACTTTAAGTTCATAAGTTCCAACATTTTGTCCTCTGTCAGTTTTTTGCAAATCTCCAACCCGACCATTATACGTTGCTGCTGATAGTGTTGAATTTAGAATTGAACAGAATGACATTTCCTTTTCTGGGTGATGTTCTCCTGCGACCGTTTTATCATCACCGCAAACCGATGTCGTTCCTGCAAAATTATATTCATATTTTGCTTGAGCCATTAGTGCTGCTTGGTTTAATGTTGAAACTGCTTTTTTGTATTGATTTCTAAATTTTACATTATTAATGTTTGAAAACAACACAGGAATTGTTATTGCCGCAACAATTCCAATTGCGCCCAATGTGATTAAAATTTCCGGTAATGTAAAAGCTGTTCTTTTCATCTCTAGTCCCTTAAATTCCCAATTATTAATATTATGTTGGTGTTTTCATCTTTTGTCAATTGTTGACTTTAATTTTTATATAAATATTAAGAATAATCCAACTGTAAAAGCTCTTTGAGGGTTTTAGCCGGTAAACCGATAACATTATCAATTTCGCCATCAACTTTTTTGACAAAACCTTTTGGAAGTTCTTGAATTCCGTAAGAACCGGCTTTATCAAGAGGGTTAAAATTAAGAATGTAAGATGTTATTTGATCTCTTGAAAGTTTTTCAAATGTTACGTAGGTTGTTGTTGATTTGATATGATACTTTAAGTTTATAGGATTTATAACCGCAATTGCCGTAACCACAAAGTGAGTTTGTCCGGAAAGTTCTGTTAGCATTTCTTTTGCTTCTTTAAAATCTTTCGGCTTTTCTAAAATTTTATTGCCTATAACAACAATTGTGTCTGCTCCAACAACTAATCTTTTATCATTTCGATGTTCTTTAGCAACATATAGAGCTTTGTTATAAGCTAAATTTTCTACAAAATCATAAGAGAAATCCGTCTTGTCATGTTTTTCGACATACGAAGACGGAATAATTTCAAAATCCAATTTTAGTTTTCTAATGATATCGGCTCTTCTGGGAGAAGAAGAACCTAGGATAATTTTTCCCATGGCATTGTCTCCTTGTGTTATTTCTATTTTATCAAAAATAGGCACAATTCAACATAAAACTTTTTTATTATTGTTGCCCCATGGATCTTTGATATCTTGCTGTTCTTGCATTGATTGCATAACAAGCAATGTTAAGTCTTTGACGAAGTTCCATCATGTTACGAACTGTAGCTGCGTAATCATTCATTGCTTCCATCATCTTGTTTGGGTCAACCATTGATTCCATATTATCGTGGTTATCAACTCGTTCTTCTTGATACTTTTGTACTAACATCTTATCGATGTAATCCTCTGCGCCAACGCCCATACGTTGTCCTCCCTATTGATTTGTTATCCTGTTCCTTTAAGAAAATATATATCCTAGATATTTCTTATATATAATTAAAGTATTTTGTTTTTAATTAATTGCCTTTTTTGTATTTAAATATGAAGTAATGTTAAGATGAATTTTATTTCTTTTTGAAATAGTAAATAAATCTTCAAAAAAGGTTAAAAAAAATTTTTTTGAGCTATTATATATATAGTAGAAAAATGTAGGGATAGAAACGCATGACTAATTCAAAATCAGAAGAAAAAGTAATCGGCATTCCTCGTGCAATGTCTTTTTACAACAATTACCCTTTTTATTATGGCTTTTTTAATGATTTGGGAATAAAGATTATTTTATCAGATGTTACAACAAAACAAACGATGTCAGACGGTGCAGCTTTGGTTGTAACTGAAACTTGCTTACCAATTAAAGTTTATATCGGACATATTTTAAATCTTATTCACAAAGGAGTAGATAAAATTTTAGTTCCGTCATTGCAATCAATTGATAACAAAATTTATAACTGTTCAAAAATCAGAGGTTTGCCTGATTTGGTTCGTAACGTTGTTAAAGAGCCTTTTACAATGATTGAAGCAACTTTGGACAAATCTGAAAAAAATCAAGGCTTGTATGAATTTTTGGCAGAAGCAGTTAAACCATTTGGCATAACAGATATGAAACTTATCAAAAAAGCTTCAAAAGCAGGTTGGAGATGTTATAACAATTTTTATGTAATGACAAAATCCGGTATGCCTTATTCTAAAGCTTTGAGCTATGCGTTGCAAGGTAAAGTTGTTATTTCAAATACTTCAAAAGAATATCCGATTTCAATTGCATTAGTTGGGCATGGTTATAATATTTATGATGAACGTGTTTGTATGAAGATATTTGATAAGTTAGAAAAAATGGACGTTAAAGTTTGTACTTCATTGCAATTATCTTCTGAACAATTAGATGAAGGAATTGTAAGCTTAGGGAATGAAAAATACTGGGCGAATGAAGATGAAATGACGGGTAGTGCAGGTCATTACTTGAAAGATAACAAGGTTGATGGTGTAATTACAATTACAGCTTTCGGTTGTGGCCCGGATTCATTGATGGTTGAAAGAATTACAAGAAGAGCAAAACAATTCGGAAAACCACTATTGAATTTGACTATTGATGAGCAAACTGGTGAAGCCGGTTTTGTTACTCGTTTGGAAGCATTTGTTGATATGTTGTTCCGTAAAAAACGTGCAAGCATTGTCAATAAACTTGATATGAATAGTGAAAAACAAGAGTTTTCGCCAAATACTGAGTTTATTGAAACAAAATCAACAAAGTAAAAAATTATAAAGAATAAACTAAAACGGAAAGCTTTAAATAGAACAGATTAAATGCACAGGGTGAGAATTTTCTCGCCCTGTGCATTTTGTAAATAAAATTTTATTACTCCTTAATTACTGATTGAAGAGCATTGACAACATCTTTGTCCCATTTTGTATCAGTTTCGGAGGTGATAATTTCTAGTGCTTTATCTGAATCCATTGCTTTTCTGAATGGTCTGTCTGAGGTCATTGCAGAATAAGCATCTGCGACTGCAATGATTCTTGAGCCAAGAGGAATTGATTGACCTTTCAACCCCTCAGGAGTTCCGGAACCGTCAACTCTTTCTGATTGATAAGTAATATACGGTACAACTTCTGATAAGAAATTGATATTCATAAGTAAATTTACCCCAACGTTGATGTGGTTTTTGATTTTTTGCAATTCGTCAGAAGATAATTTACCATTAGTTGCGAAGATTTTTTCCGGTAATGTGATTTTCCCGATATTTTGCAACAATCCCGCATAGTAAATCAAGTCAGTTGTTTTTTCATTTAATCCTAATTTCCTGCAAATTCCACGAGCAAGTTTTGCGGTATTTCTAGAGTGAGAAACGGTGTATTGACCTTTTCTGTCAACTGCGTTTGCAAGTGATTCTACAAAGTTTTGTTGATAATCACATAAATCACCAATCAATGCCGTAAGTTCAGCTCGTTGTTGTTTTAATTCAATTTCTGATGTTGAGTTATCTGAAATTAATTGATTTGTGTGTTCAACTTCGCCTTGTAAAGTAATAGTTGTGCCCAGTAGGTTTGCAATACTTATTATTAACTCTAAATAATCTTCATCAAGTTCTTTTTCAGATTTAATTTCAATAACTCCTGCAGGCATAACAGAACTTCTCATCGGAATGTATGTAAGATTTTCTTTTTGAATAATATCTTGATGCATAAGTTCATCAAGTTTAACATTGCATTCGCTTGTTTCTGTTGTAGAATTACCTACAAGTGTTAATTTCTTATCTTTTGTTAAATAGATTTTGCAACTTTCAACTTCAAGCATTTGAACAATTGATTTTGAAATTGACGTATAAATAGCTTGTTCTTCATTTGTTGAAAAATTGAGGACGCAAAGAGTATTCTTTGAAGAATAAATATCAATCAATTCTTTCAATTGATTTTGAAGACGTTCTTTTTTATTAGCTTTAGTGCTGATTTTTTTAGCCAAATCTTCTGAGATTAAATTTTCTGCAATGAAATCCCCAAGATTAAGTGCAAACATTTCTTCTATTGGATCTTCTCCGACTAAGTAGTCTGATTGTCCAAATAATGAAACTCCAACCTGCTTTTTCTCTTCTTTATCCATAATTTATCCTTTTTGAATACATGCCTTCTGTTTATATATACGGCATAAAAATAAATAACTTTAATCCGGATTGGGAAAATTCATACTTTAGTATGGTATTTTTCAAACAAAAGTATAAATTCCTTAATAAATTATGGTAAGTTTTGATATTTTGTTGGCAAAAATGTAATAGATAAATTAATATCCTAAAGCCCAACTAAAGTTGTTAGAAGCTGTTTTGGTCGGAGCTATAACACTTTTCTTTGCATTTCTTGCAGTTACTTCAATAACTTTGTCTGCTTTTTGAAGTAAGTTGTATTCTCCAATTTTATTATCAACATTGTTGAAAGATTTGTACTTGTCTAACTCAGCTTGTAAATCTTGGTTTTCAGCATTCAATCTTACGATTTCATTGTCAAGAGAGTTTAATTTTGCCTCGTAGTTCATTGAAATATAATAACTAACAAAAGTAATTGCTATTGTTAGCATTAAACAACAACACAACGATTTATTAATTTTTCGTGTAACCATTTCACGAATAGTCATTGGTTTTGCTTGATAAAAAGAACCTGTAACAACCGGAGATTCTTCTCTCATCGGATTTGCGATGTAATCGCTCTTCTTGAATAATAATTCTTGTTCTTCAAATGTTACTCTTGCTGTATTTAATGTCATTCCCTAAACTACCTACCAATAAACTTTTACTTTCTTATACACCTTGCAATTCTTAGTTTTGCACTTCTTGACGGTGGATTTTCTTTTATTTCCTCTTCTGATGCCATCATTGGTTTTTTATTGACCAATTCAATTACCGGAGGCGGACAATTGCATACCATTTGATTTCTTTCGCAATGGCAACGAGTCGAATAGTATTTAAATGTTTGCTTTACTAATCTGTCTTCAAGTGAATGAAAACTTATTACACTAATTATAGCACCAAAGTCTAATAAATCCAATACGTCATTTAATGTGTTTTTAACATTTTGTAACTCATGATTTACTTCGATTCTAATTGCTTGGAAAACCCTTGTGGCCGGGTGAATATGGCTTTTTACTTTAGGTGTGCAATTTACAATCAGGTCTGCTAANNAATTCAGTTGTTGTTTCAAGTTTTTTTATCTTTCTTTGCTCAACAATTTTCTTTGCAATCCTTTTAGAAAATCTTTCTTCGCCGTATTCAGAGAATATTTTAACCAATTCATCTTCAGAATAATCATTTACAACATCGTACGCAGAAAAATTTGAATCCATATTGAAACGCATATCCAAAGGTGCTTCTTTAGAGAAAGAAAATCCCCGTTCTTGTTTTGTTAGTTGGTGATATGAAGCCCCAAGGTCAAACAGAATTCCGCCTGTGATTTTTTCGATTCCAAGATTTTTTAAAACTTGCTTAACATTTGTATAAGAATCTTTTACAATTGTTAAGTTTTTATAAGCTTTTAATCTTTCACTGGCAGCATCAATTGCATCTTGATCTATATCAAAAGAAATTAATTTTCCGTTTGGAGAAATTCTTTGTAAAATTAATTCGCTGTGACCTCCACCACCTAGGGTGCAATCGACATAAATAAGACCGTCTTTGCAATTTAGTGCATCTACTGCTTCATTTTTCATTACTGTGTAATGGGTAAAATCTTTCATAGCTTTATACTAGCATAAAAATTTTCCGGAAATTCAATAATATGAAAAATATTAACAATAAAAAAGTCTCTCTATTTTGAGAGACTTTCGTTATTTTTTTTATCCGAAATTTAATTACATAATGAAACCTTCTAAACCTTGTTCATCAAAGATTTCAAGGAATTTATCATAAGTACAAGTTACTTCATTTCCGGATTCATCAATAATTTGAATCACGTTTTGCAAATCGGCTTCTTCAACTGTAGGCGATTTGGATATAATCATATAGCTGTTAGTTTCGTTATCTTTATTGTTTTTGTGTTCAAGTAATGTGCTATCATCAAATCTAAAATTCATTGTATTTACCTCATTTTTCGTAACTGTAACCTTTATATCGGATTTTTTAATGACAATCTTTAGAATTTTCAATTTATTTTTTACAAAAGTTAATATTTTTGATTGCAAACAAGCAAAAATTTTAATATAAAATAGAC
>DABJ01000023.1:43552-43679 GCA_002102825.1 Candidatus Gastranaerophilales bacterium HUM_12
TCGCCCCTTGTGGGAGAGGGAAGGGAGAGGGGGCTAGAATAAACCCTCTCTTGCAAAGGTTCAAAAAATCAGATATAATAAATATACGCACACGAGTTAAGTATAATAAAAGAAAGGAAGTATAAAC
>DABJ01000040.1:0-22147 GCA_002102825.1 Candidatus Gastranaerophilales bacterium HUM_12
GGGAAATAAAAAAGAGATTAGGGGATAAAAAAATGAGAAACGAATATGAAATGGTTACAGTTGCAGATTATATCAGTGGATTAAATAATGTAAAATGTGTATCAATTGAAGAAAAAGAAATTGAAAAACAAGTAGAAAAATATTTATTGAATGTACAAAGAGCAAAAACAAATGCAAAAATAGTTGAAGCATTGTTAGCTTAATAAAAGAGTTTAGAGGCAAATAAAAGATACACTCTATTTATAAACTTCGTCGTCCCAATATTCAAGTTCCAGTTTTCCAACTACGATAGTATCACCATTTTGAACTCCTTGGTGCTTCAATTCGTCCATGATGCCCATACTTATCATTATGTTTTGGAAACGAATAACTTGTTCTGTACTTCTAGAATCAGTAACTTGTGAAATTCTGATAATTCTACCGCCATCAACAACGTAAGTGTTTTTATTGACCTTGTGAACTTCCCACCAACCATCATCATTATTGGTAGCTTCAAGGTCTTCTTCTACAATAACATCAGTTGTAGGTTTTTCGATTGTATTAACCTTATTTTCAAGTTCGTGTTTTAACAAGTCAAGATTTTCACCTGTAACAGCAGAGATACAAAAAACTTCTACACCTAGTTTTTGGAATCCTTGTTTTAATTCTTCAAGTCTCTCAGGCTCAATTGCATCAATCTTATTAATTGCAACAATTTGAAAAAGTTTTGCTAACTTTTCAGAATATTTTTCAAGCTCTTTATTAATAATTTTGTAATTATTTATCGGGTCTTCCTCCGTTCCATCAACAATGTGAAGTAAGAATCTGCAACGTTCAACGTGACGTAAAAAGTCGTGACCTAAACCAACTCCTTCAGAGGCACCCTCAATAAGCCCCGGGATATCTGCAATTACATATCCGTCACCGGTTGATTTTCTGACAACTCCAAGGTTAGGAATAATTGTTGTAAACGGATAATCTGCAATTTTTGGTTTAGCAGAAGACATTCTACTGATAAATGTTGATTTACCGGCATTTGGAAGCCCTAAAAGCCCTACATCAGCAATCAATTTCAACTCTAATTGCAAATTTCGTTCAATCCCCGGTTCTCCCGGTTCACAGTATTGTGGCGCACGATTTTGGGGTGTGCAGAAATGAGTATTTCCTCTTCCGCCTCTTCCACCTTTTGCAACAAGTACGGTTTGTTTATTGTGAGTTAAATCCGCAATTATACTATCGGTTTTAAGGTCTTTTACAATTGTTCCGACCGGAACTTTTAAATATAAATCTTTTGCACTTTTACCATGCATGCTTTTTTTGAAACCGTTTTCACCATTATCAGCTTTAAAAATTGAACGATATGTAAAGTCTAACAATGTAGACAAACCCTCATCTGCAATAAGATAAACACTTCCGCCTTTACCACCATCACCACCGGCAGGTCCGCCTTTATCTACAAATTTCTCACGGCGCCAAGCAACAACACCGTTTCCGCCTTTTCCTGATGATATTTTAATCTTTGCCTTATCAATAAATTGCATAGTATAAATCCTTTTGTTTCAACTTAGTTAAATAGTACTATGAACATGACTTTCCGTAAAGAGGATTGAGAAAGAGTGGGGCGGGAAGAAAATTCCCCGAGACTATCTGCCTAATTATTTCAATTTTCCCACTTGCAAGAAAAACAGAATAATGCTAAAATTAAACTGTATAGTAGAAAAGGGAGTAAATTATGGCAAGATTAATAAGACCAACTTGGGCAATCAGATGCGTTCAATCAGGTTGTAAATGTTTATTTGAAGTCGCAAAATTAGAAGACGGTAAACAACAAGAAGTTGTTTGTCCAAATTGCGGTGAACACTACGTTTACCCTATCTATGACGAAGAGGATAACGAACAAAAATAAAATGTTCTTTAATAATACAGACAAAAGATACAACCAGTTTAGTGCATATTTGAAAAACAAATTTGGAGTAAAAGTGTATAAAATTACACTTGATGCGGGTTTTTCCTGCCCGAATAGAGACGGTACAATATCCACAGGTGGTTGTATTTTTTGTGATGATGGAGGGAGTTTTTCTCAGGCACATTCAAACCTTTTATCCATTGAAGAACAAGTAAAGGTCGGAGCTAAAACTCTTCACGACAGATTCAAAGCTGAAAAATTTATGGCTTATTTTCAAGCTTATTCAAACACATATAAACCGACAAATGAACTTGAAAAAATCTATAAATCATCTTTGACACACCCCGATATTGTCGGTTTGTCTATTGGTACAAGACCGGATTGCGTTGATGAGGATAAGCTTAATTTAATTTCTGATATTTCAAAAGACTATTACACTTGGATTGAGTACGGATTGCAGTCAATTCACAATAAAACTTTGAAAAAAATCAACCGTGGACACGACTATGATTGTTTTTTAAGAGCTTATGAAAAGACAAAAGAAAAGGGAATTAATGTCTGCGTTCACGTAATTTTTGGATTGTGGGAAACAAGAGAAGAAATACTTCAAACAGCCCAAGAATTGTCAAGACTTGAAGTTGACGGAGTTAAAATTCACATGCTTTGCGCTCTCAAAGACACAAAACTTGCGAAACTTTATGAAGTTAAAGATATTGATTTTATGTCAGAAGAAGAGTATGTGGATTTAGTTTGTGATTTTCTTGAAATTTTGCCTCCAAAAACAACAATTCACAGACTTGCAGGAAATGGCTTAAAGAAAAATTTGATAGCCCCAAGATGGCTTGGAGCAAAACTTGATTGTCTTAATAAAATTGACAAAGAATTTATCAGAAGAAATTCGTATCAAGGTTCAAAAAACACTTTACAAACGAATTCAAATGTGAAATAATGAAGGTGTTACAATGTAACATTTTGTTAATGGTAGTCTAGTGTGTTAGCAAAAAAAAATTTTCACCGTTATTATACGAGCAGGAAAATTCATTTTGCAAATTATGGAGAATTAATTATGTTAACAATTCAGCCTACAAGCATTACACATAGTGCAAAACCAATGGCATTCAGAGGGGATTTTGATGAAACAGCTTATAATAACAGAAAAGATTATTATGCTCATCAAAAAGAAGAATGCGATGAAATTTTAGAAAACCAATACGTTCCTAAAACAATGAAAACAGGGGTGAAAGTTTGTAAAGCGATCTCTGAGGGTGTTTTATCAGGTTGGGCTGTTGCTTGGGCAGCATTAAAGGTTTCTAAATTTGGCAAAGCCTCAGCTATCAAAATTAGCAATAATAAATTTTTAAATAAAGGAATTGAAGCTCTTGCGCCAATGAAAGATGGAATTGTCAAAACTGCAAAAAATATTAAAGATAAAATTGTTGATTCTAAAGTTGCAAATGCAATAAAAACTAAAGCAGGACAATTTATAAAAATGTCAGATGAAGATTTGGCAAAACACAAATTGGGAAGATTTGCACTTAAACACGAAAAAGCTTTCCACAAGATAACTTCTGGAGTATCAGGAATTGCAAGTGCAGTAAAAGAAAAAATTTCTGATATAGCTAAAGCAATTACTTATGATAAAACTGCAAAAGCTACAGCTTACACACTTGGTGTTGGTTCGGGCATAGCAAGTGCTTACAATTCGGTAAGACAAGATTTTGCGCCAAATAATGAAGGAGTTGATGAAGAATGGCAATGATTGACTCCATAAACGGTTTTGCAGGTGGATCAACTATCACTAAAGAGCAAAAAGATAAAACTCAAAAAACAGCAACCGCTTTAGGTGGTACAGCCGGACTTGCAACAACAGCTAGTAAATACGCAAGCAGAAGAGGTTTGGCAGGTGGAGAATCAACTCTTCAACAAATGATGCGTGCAACTACAGAAGCGGCTAAAATCACCGGAGAAGGAGCAAAACAAGCTTCCGGTTTTATCGGGAGATTTAAAGTTAACGCAAAAATATTTGCTCAAGATGCGCTGAAATATGCGGAAAAACTTCAAAAGAACAAAGTGCTTGGTCCAATTGTTAAAAGTCCGGTTTTGAAAAAAGTGGCTGGAGGATTTGGTACAGTGATGGCATTTTTCGTACTTTTGACAGAGGGAACTAAAGCTGCTGAAAATGGAACTCTTGCTGTTGATGATTTCAAAAATAGAATTGAGAAATTTAAAATTTCAGCTTAAATAGTTTATATAAATTGAGAAAATACAAAAATCGTGCTAAACTTCTGTTATGCACGATTTTTTAGTTAAAAAATTATCAAATACAAATATTGAACAAGAATTAATTAACATAGGTTTTGACAAGACATATACTCACAATGCAAAAGATAAATTTGAGTATATAAATTTCAAAATATTTAACTTAACTCCAGCGCAAGCAAACATAATAAAACAAACGGCAATTTCTGTTGGAGCTGATTGTGGTACGCACAGAGAAGTTATCACGGGAAAAATTGAAAATTCAAACTGCATATTAGGTGGAAGCCTTTCTCAAATAAAAAAAATTTCAGAAAAACTTCAGAGACAACCATTTGGACTAAAAATTTTAGGACAAATTTTAGAGGAAAAAACAAAAATTAAACTACCAGAAAAAACACAATTAATGGGAGTTTTAAATGTCACAACAAATTCCTTCTCTGACGGTGGAGATTTTTATGACTTTGACAAATCAATTGAACATTTAAAACAATTGATAGATGATGGTGCAGACATCATTGATATTGGAGCGGAATCCACAAAACCATATTCAAAACCTGTTTCAAGTAATGATCAATTGAAAAAACTTGAACCAATTTTAAATTACATCAAAACGCAGAACATAAAAACTCCAATTAGTATTGATACAAGAAGTTCCGTTGTTGCAAAACGATGCATTGAACTTGGCGCAGATATTATAAATGACGTTTCCGGATTTGATTTTGATAATAATATGGTAAACGTTTTAGCTCAAAATCCGAATACAAAAATCGTAATTCAACACTCGCAAGGCTCACCGGAAATAATGCAAAACAATCCGACTTATTCAAACCTTATAGACGAAATTTATACAATATTGAAAAATAAAGTCGATTTTGCAATCAACAATGGAATAAAATTTGAAAATATTATAATCGACCCGGGAATAGGCTTTGGCAAAACAAAAGAGGACAATTTTGAAATTCTCAGACGCTGGAAAGAGTTGAAAACAATTGGCTGCCCTGTTCTTATTGGTATATCCAGAAAAAGTCTACTTGATATGCCACAAGCAACAAACGAAGAAAAAGACATCTACACACTTGCACTTGATTCTATTCTTATGAACGAAAACATTGATATCATAAGAGTTCATAATGTAAAAATGCACAAAAAAATATCATCTATACTTAATTAACAACCAACCGGACAATTAAAAATTTCAAAACTTTTATAATAATAAATCTATGAGTTTTGGTAAATTGTTATTTTGGTTATTAATATTTATACTTGTATTGATAGTGATTGCAAACTACTTAAATCATACATATATAAAAGCTGAATTTAATAAAATGGACCCTATTCCAAGTAAAATGGGTGTTTATTACAAAGGATATAAACTAGGTTCGACAAGCAGATTAAGAATTTCAAAAGACTTTAAAAAGACGTATTTGTACATAACTCTCAATCAAAGAGGACTTCATTTACCTAAAAATATTCGAGTTAAAATAAAAAAATATGACAATGAAACAAAATACGTTGATATAATTTATCCAAAACGTCCTATGATTAGATATATCCGCTCTGGTGACACAATCAAAGGAGATACTGGATTTATTTTTAGCGGAATTTCTGATATAAATCAAGCACACATTGACGATTTGTCAGAAAAGGGAGGAGATTTACTAAGTTCTGCAAAAAAAACAACCGACTCATTAACGGAAATGTTTGACCTTGTGACAGACATTCTAGGGGAGAATAGGGAAAATATTCTAAATTCTACAACAAGTTTGAAAAACGGAATGAAAAATTTAGAACAAACAACTCAAAATATGAAAGCTATGTCAAACAAAATTAATGACGGAATTACAAAACAAAACATTCAAAATAGTACAAAAAATATTGAACAGATGACATCAAATTTTGCAAATTCTTCAAAAGATTTCATATCTATCACGGGTAACTTCAACAAAACAAGTTCTGATTTTTCTGTCCTTATTCCCAAACTCAGCACACTGATTGATGTCGTACAAATGAATATTTGCAATGTTAATGACATAATTCTTGGATTAAAAAAGACTCTTCAACAAAAATGGGGAGGAGCAAGAATAATTTTTGGTAAGCCTATAAAATAACTTAAAAGCCTCCAAAAAGGAGACTTTTAAGTTATTATAAACTATTCATAACATCAATCATACATTCTTTTGCAACATCAGTTACAAAATCCATATCATCAGGTTGAATAATTAATGGCGGATTGAAGTACATCACATCACCCAATGGTCGAAGCAAAACTCCTTTTTTAAGAGCTTTTTTATAAATTTGATATCCAAGCCTTAGATTAGACGGATAAGCAACTTTAGTCTTTTTGTCCTTAACTATTTCAATCGCATTAACCAATCCGATATGACGAACTTCTCCCACATAAGGTAAATCTTCAAATTTTTCTTTAATAATTTTATTGAAGTATTTAGCATTCTCGACAGCATGCGGAATAATTTGTTCATCACGTAAAATATCAAGAACTGCATTTGCAGCAGAACATGCTAAAGGGTTACCGGCATAAGTGTGAGAGTGCATAAAAGCCTTACCTTTTCCATAATCATCATAAAAGGCATCATAGATATCATTTGTCGCAACACAAATTGACATCGGCATATAACCACCGGTAAGTCCTTTAGATAAACACATAATATCCGGAGAAACACCAGCATGATCAAACGCAAACATTTTACCAGTTCTACCATATCCTGTTGCGATTTCATCAGCAATCAAATGAACATTATACTTGTCACACAATGCTCTTAATTTAGTCAAATATAACGGCGGATAAATCTTCATACCTGCTGAACCTTGCAACAACGGTTCAACAAGCATTGCACAGGTTTCATCGCCATATTTTTCAAAAGTTTTTTCAGCATTTTCAAAACATTCGCAAGCACAATTGTCACGACATTTACCGTAAGGGCATCTAAAACAATCCGGTCCTTGAATACGTACAACATCCATCAAAATTGGCTTGTAAATTTGAGAATATAAATCACAAGCTCCAACTGATAAAGCACCGATTGTTTCGCCATGATAAGCATCTGACAATGCCATAAAACGTTTCTTTTGAGAATTTCCGGTCTGTTGATGATATTGAAAACTCATTTTCATAGACATTTCAATCGCCGCAGAACCGTTATCTGCAAAATTAAATTTACCTAAACCTTTACCCTTAGGCAAAAGATCAATCAATCTTTGACATAAAGTGATTGCCGGTTTGTGAGTAAAATTCGCAAAAATCACATGTTCTAAAGTATCAAGTTGCTTCTTCATTGCTTCGTTAATTCTAGGATTGCAATGACCTAACAAATTACACCACCAAGAACTTACAACATCTTTATAACAATTCCCGTCAACGTCATAGATATTTATACCTTTTGCGTGGTCAACAACAATTGGCGGTAGAGTTTCATAGTCTTTCATTTGTGAACACGGGTGCCAAATGTATTTTAAATCTTCTTCCTGCCAATTCATTATTTATCCTCCAATATTTTCAATATAGTATCTTTTGAGATATTCAAATCTTTATCACCTTTTTTTACACAAGCTATAACATCAATTCCGGTAAGTCTTTTAATTTGTTTTTTGTTATCTACATGCATAAAATTACTTTCATCATAATTATTTAAAATTAAGCCCCTAATATTCAATCCTTGATGTTTTGCATAATCAACGGTCAATAAAATAGAATTTATCGTTCCTAAGCCACCATCTGCAACAATTATTATATCTAAACCTAAATCCTTAATCACGTCTGGTAAAAGAATTTGTTCTTCCTTTAAATTGAACGGGCAAGTAATTCCGCCAGCCCCTTCAACAACCATATAATCATAATTTTGAGATTTTGTTTCGAAATCAGATTTAATTACAGATTTTTCAATCCTTATTCCTTTACGTTCTGCCGCCAAATGAGGAGAAACAGCCTCTTCAAAACAGTAGCTTAAACAGTCGATTGGTTCGATATTAAGACAAGCTGTTTTTACAACAAAATCACAATCCCCTGGGAGCAAACTACCATCTGCCTGACGAATAGCACCACTCAATGCAGGTTTATAATAACCACAGTTCAAACCCAAATCTCTCATTTTTTTCACTAACAAGGCTGAAACATAAGTCTTGCCGATATCTGTACCAGTTGCGGTTACGAAAATTGATTTACAATCCATATCCCTATCCTCTCTTACAAAAATTAAGCGGTAACAAAACATGTTACCGCTTACTATTATATTACATAAAGATTTTACAACCTACAATGTTGCACCACCATCTAACAAGTAATCATAATGTCTGATATCATCATAATTGTTTGGACCTTTATCCAATGGAGCCAACTTAGGTTGTTCCGGTGCAGGTTGTGGTTGAACCGGTTGAGCCTTAGTTGAACGTTTGCTTAACAATGCATCAAAATCAGGTTCAAGAGTTAATTCAAAGTGGAATCTACCATATTTTCTATCTCTTTCATAAGCATTGTTAATCAATGGATAGCCCCAATATAAACGAGCACTCAAGTCACCCGGTAATTGAACTCTCAAGCCCATACCAACTGAAGCTAAGAAGTAACTTCCGCCATATACGTCTTGTTCAACCCAAGGGAATACACCTGCTGTATCAGCAAATACGGCACCTTTTACGTATTGACCAACAAAGTTACGAACTCTGCCGTCTTTATTAGTAATTGTTCTTGGCAACAATGGGAACATCAATTCACCACTGAAGAAGTAACCGTTTTTACCCATACAGATACCTTCAGAATAACCTCTAACGGTTGCCAAACCACCTGTTTGGAATTGGTCTAAGTATGGAATATATTTGCTATTTGGAATAACTTGGTAACTACCTCTCAATTGACCGATAACACCGTGAGAGAAGTCGTGTAATCTTAACAAACCACCTGAATATTTGAAGTAACTTGAATCACTATCAAAAATAGGGAATGCCATTGCAGCACCTTGGTTCAAGTACCAAATACCATGTTTAGTATCTTTTCTGATGTTAAATCCAACATCTACACTTGTAACTTGGTCAACATCTGAAAATGGAGAATATCCGAATAAATCCTCAAACGCATTATCGTATTTAGACCAAGTTCTTGCACGTTTGTAGTTCAATGATGCAAATGTCTTGAACTCAAAACCTCTTGTTCTTACGATTGGTTGATCATAGTACAAACTATAAATGTAAGAATTACTTTTTAGTCCTAAGTTAGTTAAATAAGCAGGACCATATTTAACGTTAGCAAAAGTTGATGAATAAGAAAAACCTACTCTACCATCTTTTTTGTTAACAGGAGCGCTATAATCAAAGAACGGACTTATAGAACCACCTGCAAAATATGAGCCCAAAGATAACTGGTCTCTATGATGGAATAAACTATCTGCAACAATTGCCGGACCACCTCTTAAAGAACCTGTACTTCTACGACCTGCGTTATCCATCATACCAATCAAGTGAAATGGAAATGTTTCAGCCGCAGTCAACTCAATATCAGTTGTTCCAGGTGTTTCACCTGCTTTTAAGTTAGCCGATAAGTTAACACCGTCATGATATCTGTTGAAATCCAAAACATCTTTTTCTAAATCAACGATATCAAACAATTGTCCGGATTTTTCTGGCATACGTTTTAAAATATAACCTGAAGTTGTATATTTGTTATTTACAACAGTAACATTACCAATTTTAGCCTCAATAAGTTCAATTTTAATATTACCGTTTGAAACTGTTTGTTCCGGTAAATAAGCTCTTGCGGTTACATAACCTTTTTCAGCATACAAGTTATTCAAACCATTAATTGCAGCTTGAATATCAGACATAAATACGTTTCTTCCAACATACTGTCCGATAACTCCGTTAATTTCTTCTTTTGTCAAAATTTCAGACGGAGAAACTTCAATAGAGTTTACATATACACCCTTTGAACCCATTTCGTTAACAGTAGCCTTCATCGCATCAGGAATCGCATTAGCGGGAGCAGAGTTTGTAACCGCTGAACCACCAGTACCATAACGTTTTTGTTCATATTGATAATAATCTTTGTTATTCAAACGTTGATTTCTGTCATAACGCATCATATCAGAATCGTGGATAGAAGCGCCACCAACTTCATTCATTACAGGGATTGCACCGTGAGAATAACCGTATCCTGACGGAACAAGACCACCGACTGCCTCACCTGCGGCAAATGCAGGAGAACATACTACTGACAATGTACAACAAGCCGACACTGTCAAAATTGCGCTTAGTAATCGATTACTTTTCTTAATCTTTTTCATTATTTTGTTCACCTTTTATTATTAATAATATTGTATATCTAGCCGTATATCTAAGTTTATATCTTATAAGATTATTGTCTGACGATTATTGATAAATAAAAACCTTTTTTTAATTTTTGTTAAGAACTTTTTACAAAAATAGTTAATAAGGATTACCTACCAATCAATATTATACAAAATTGAGCAAAACATGTAAAGATGTAACAAAAAAAAATAAACCAAATGGATTACTATACAACTCCAAAATATTTGTGTTAACATAATAGCGACAATAAGGAGAAATCATTATGAGAAAAAATTTAGGTTTATTTGCAGCTATTTTGGCTGTTGCAGGAGGTTTAGCATTTAGCTCAGCTGCTTATGCTGATGGTTTTTCAGTTGCTATCGTTGATGTTCCACAAGTTGTGAATGCATCTGCAAAAGTTCAATCATTGAAAAAAGACCAACAAGCTAAAGCAGAAGAAATTATTAAATTTGTTGAAAAAGCCAGAAAAGACGTAGCCACTATTACTGATGCTAACAAGAAAAAAGCTGCGGAAGAAAAATATAACAAAGAGTTAATTGCTAAAAAAGAAGCTATGGATAAAAATTACGCAGAACAATTAAAAGCAATTGACGAATCAATTTCTCAACAAATTAATACTAAAGCAAAAGCTGACGGCTATGACCTAGTATTGAGCAAAGGTATTGTTCTTTACGGCGGAAAAGATATTACACCCGAAATAATTAAAATCGTTAAATAATTAAATTTTAATAACAAATAAAACCTCCAAAATGTTAACTTTATTAACTTGGAGGTTTTGTTTTGCATAAATTTAGTCTTTTTTATTCTTAACATCAACTTTTTGACAATATTTTGCTATCGGACATATATCACATTTCGGATTTACAGGTTTACAAACATTTTGCCCGTGAGTGACAAGCAAAGTATTTATCGGAATCCAATATTTTATAGGCAATTTTTCTCGAAGAGCAAACTCTGTTTCTTCGGGATTTTTTGTTTTTATATAGCCAAGTCGATTAAAAATTCTATGAACATGTACATCAACACAAATTGCAGGTACACCAAAACCTAAAGTCATAACTAAATTTGCTGTTTTGCGTCCAACTCCACGAAATTTACACAATTCATCAATACTATCAGGAACTTTACCATTGTATTTTTCGACAAGGATTTTTGAGAGCTCAATAATTTGTCCTGCTTTATTTTGATAAAAGCCAACAGGATAAATCGCTTTTGCCAAATCCTCAACTTTTACATTCATCATTTCTTGTGGAGTTTTGGCAAGTTCAAGCATTCTCAATGTTGCAGGATAAGTCGTCTTATCGTTTGTTCTCAAACTCAAAATACACGCAATCAATACTAAATAAGGATTTTTAAAATTATCCATTAATTTTACAAAATCACTCTGTGGCTGTTTTGCATCTTGCAAAATTTTTACAACTTCATCAATCATATTTTTATTATATTACGAAAGTTTTTACATACTTGTAAGTCAAAATAATCTGTTCATCAGACAAATTTGAAATGATATTATTCAAATCATCTCGCACATTTTGAATAGGGGCAAGATGAGAAAATTCAAAAAGACTTTTAGGTTCAACGTCAAAAACCTCAGCAAGTTTTGCAATAACATTAGCTTGTGGCATGTTTTTACCTAACTCAATTCGACTTAAATGTTTGTCATCAATTCCTAGTTTTTCAGCCAACTGAAACTGTGTCAAGCCATATTTCAAGCGATATTCTCTTATTCGTTTTCCTAAAAGATTTTTTATATCCATAACAACAAAGACCTCTCTATAAAAGGATAAGGTATATTTTAGAGATTTAGTACATTAAAAAATAAGAATATTTGACATTAATTCGCAAATAATGTAGAATTAGTCAAGATTATATAAGAATAAGACTGAATATTTCGCACTTTATATAGAATTATTGAAAGGAAGAATAGAGTATGAAGAGTAATTATAAAAAATGCTTAGTGTCTGTGTGTCCTAATGCCTTATTGCCTAGTAAAAAGATACTTGCATTTACCTTAGCGGAAGTATTAATCACACTCGGTATTATTGGAATAGTTGCGGCAATGACAATTCCAACATTGATGTCAAAAATACAGGAAAAAAGATACACTACCCAATATAAAAAGATTTTTAGCGAATTGAACCAAACAATGAAAATGCTAGAAAATGATGAGAGTTCACCGATTACAATGTGTAAATCATTTGATGATACTTGTTTTAGAGATCAATTCGCGACAAAAATGAAAATTTCACATTCTTGTAATGGAGCACCTCCGAATAAATGCCTTGCAACATCTACATTTTTAAACAATCAAGTCCGTTATTATAAAATGAATGTAAATGATGGCTGGCCATCTTTGGTTACATTAAGCGGATATTCTGTAAAATTCAGATATCATAGAGCCGATTGCAATTTTGTGGAAGATGCTGAAACAGCATGGGCTGGAACTTTGCGAAATTGTGGTTGGGTACAAGTTGATACAAATGGATTAAATGCCCCTAATATTGTAGGAAAAGATATCTTTTTCCTAGCTTTTATGCAAGACGGATTTATTCCTTACTACGAAACGGATAACAAAATAAACGATTGCTATAAGGGAACAGGAATTTCTTGCGCATCTATACGAATAAACAACGGCGGAATGCATTTTAGTGATCCTTAGCATTGTCTTGAATCTGTTAACCAAATCAAAATGAAAAACTAATCTATGGAACAGGGTCATAACCTCCGGGGTTATTGGGGTGGCAACGGCAAATTCTCTTTATTCCAAGCCATGAGCCTTTTAATACTCCGTATTTTTCAATTGCTTGTTTGGTATATTCTGAGCAAGTCGGATAAAATCGGCAAACTTTTGGGGTAAACTTTGAAAAAAATTGATATATATTTATTAGTGTCAAAAATACTTTTTTCAAATCGTCCCCATTTCTTTTATTAACCGTGATTATTCTGTGACATAAGATTCGCCAATTGTGTCAATTGCTTCAACCTTGATGTCCGTAATTAGTTCAGAATAAGAAATTACAACAATTGTTGGAATGTGTCTTTCAAGTAGTTGATACAACGGAAGACGAATTCTCGGAGAACACAATACTACCGGCTGTTTTCCGCAAGTTTGGTGTGCACGCATAAGAGTTGTTGCCGTTGTTTCAATAAGTTCTTGTACTTGAACTGGGTTAAGCAAGAACATTGTGCCTAACTCTGTTCTTTGACAACTATCGTCTAATGTTTTTTCCCATTCAGGAGATAATGTTAAGGCATATAAAACTTTATCATCTTGAACATTCGACAAACAAATTTGACGCCCTAAAGCGGCTCTTAAACGTTCTGATAAAATATCCGGTTCTTTTGAAAATCTTGCATAATCACAAAGTCTTTCAAATACAAATATAATATCTTTTATTGAAACCTTTTCTCGTATTAAGTTAACAAAAATCTTTCTCAAATCACTTGTAGAAATGATTGTAGGAACAAGGTCATTAACAAGTGTTGGATCTTGAGAACGAACAAGTTCCATAAGCTTAAGGACATCTGTTTTTGTCATAACTTCATCTACGTGTTTTCTTACGCATTCTTGCAAGTGAGTAACAATAACATCTGTTGCATCAACTGCAGTAACAAGTCTTGCAGATTTTGCATCTTCCGGAGCTATCCAATATGCTTGAGTTTGATAAGTAGGGTCAATACCAATAATCGCATCTTCCGGAACTTCTTTTTTCATTGAATCCCATTGATCTGCAATTACCATCAATTTTCCCGGATAAACATAACCTGTTGCAACAGTATTCCCACGAATTGAAATCATGTATTCATTCGCATCTAGAGCTGATGAGTCCATAATTCTTATGTTTGGAAGGATATAACCCAATTCATCAGTCACCCTTTGACGTAAAGCAGCAATTTTTGCAAGCAATTGTCCTTCTTGGTCTGGGTCAGCAATTACAAGCAGGTTTGAACCAACTTGCAAACTCAAAATGTCAACCCCTAAACGTTCATACATTCTGTTGGGGTTAACCAAATCTTGCATATTCTGACGAACATTTTCCAATTGCCCCAATTGAGATTGTACATCTGCATTTATAAGAACCTGGAAGCCCGCAACAAATAATGCAACCGCAAAGATAAAGAATGGCCACCAAGGTAAACCAGTCCAGTGTCCGGTAAATGAAAGTAAGAGCAAGAATCCAGATGCAAAAAATAGTGCATAAGGCTTACTTGTAATCTGTGCGGTTACATCAGAACCTAATGATGGACTTGAAGCAGAAGCACGAGTCATAAAGATACCTGCGGCAATTGACATCAAAAGTGACGGAACCTGAGATGCCAAACCATCACCGATTGTTAATACTGTATATTTTGAAACAGCATCACCGATTGCCATTTGGTTCATAATACAACCAACACACAAACCACCAACAATGTTAATAATTACGATAATAATACCTGCGATTGTATCCCCTTTTACGAACTTCATCGCACCGTCCATAGAACCCATCAAATTTGATTCTCGAGATAAATCTTCACGTTTTTTGGTCGCTTCTTCCGGCGATATCAAGCCAGCATTGAAGTCCGCATCAATTGTCATTTGTTTACCAGGCATTGCATCTAAGGCAAAACGCGCTGAAACTTCGGCAATACGTTCGGCACCTTTTGTAATTACCATGAACTGCACAACCGTAATAATCAAGAAGATTACACCACCAACAATCATGTTACCACCGGTTACGAATGTCCCGAATGCGTGAATTACTTCTCCTGCTTCACCTTTTGCCAAAATCAAACGAGTTGAAGCGATGGACAGAACCAATCTGAACATTGTACCAATCAAAATGATTGACGGAAATGAAGATAATTCCAATGTTTTTTGTACATACAAGGCAAACATCAAAAGAACAATACCAAGCGTGATATTCAAACAAATACAAATATTGATTACCCAATTTGGAAGTTCAACAAGTAAGATAATCAAAAGAAACAGTACGAAGACTGCCATAAATATTTCACTTAATGGATTGTTATTATTTCCCTCCGGTGCTGCCATTAAACTTCTTTCAATACCTCACTAATTATTGCCAATTGGGTTTCAATTGTTGCATCAATAACCCCGTTAGTCGTAGTAATCATACAACCACCCTCCATAACAGTTTCATCGGGTATAATGATTACTTTCGCTTCAAGTCCTGCTGTTGACATTGCCTCGGGTATTTCTTGTTTAAGCATTGCCACTTGTACAGGGTTTACCTTTAGTATAATTTTTGTTTCTTCTTTTGACAAACCTTTTAAAATATCTTTGATGTTATTCAAAAGAATTTCCGGGTTTTCAGTCATTTCTTTTTTAATGATTTTCTTAGCAATATCAAGACTTATTTCTAAGATATCAGGCGCTATACTATCATAAACCTCTTGTTTAGCATTAAAGAATTCACCTATTGCTTCTTTTACTCGCTCAATATCTTCTTTTGCCTCACTCAAACCCTCTTGATAGCCCTCTTTTGCTGCAGCTTCACGAATAGAATTCGCTTCTTCTTTAGCTCGAGAAATAAGGTTTCTGTCATCAATCCTTCTGAAACCTCTTCTTCTATCCCCTCTTCTTCGCTCTTGACGTTGCTTGAAGTCAATATTATCCAAGTCAAACAGGTCGATATCTTTTTCTTCTTCTCCAGAATTAGACACGACTTCTTGGTTAACTTCGTTTGGAACTTTTTGTTCCGCCCCCTCCTGAGCTATTTTTCTATTTTTCTTTATAATCATGATTTAACAGTATTATACACCATTCTGAAGATGTGAGGCAACAATGCTTGCAACCTTTGGAGGCATTTTATCGTAGTATTCTCCCTCTAAAGCATTGAATACAAGGCGTTTAACCCCCATTCGTTCAGGTGCTAATATTGTATCTAATTGTGTAGATGTATATTTAGATGCAAAATGTTTAATTTTGTTAACAACTTTTACCGGAGTTAAATCTGTAGATTTTGGCAAATTCATTTTGATTTCTTGAAGACATCTCAATGCGTTTTGAGCACCCACTCTTTCTGGCAAATCCGGTAACTTCATAAATTTAATTACAGATTCCGCATCTTCCGGCTCAAATTGATTTAAAATTGTTTGAACTCTATCTTGATTCATTTTTTTGAACAACATTGCAACGGTTGCAAGTTTCAAAACTTTTGAATCTACTTTAGGGAAATCAATTGTTTCAGCAGTTGCATTTGCAGGAATATTGCCACCAACCGGAACTGGTTGAGCATTACCGTCTTGTTGAACTGCTTGTTGTTGAGCGGCTTGGGCTTGCATTTCTTGAGCCATTTTATCCATATTTGATTGAGTTGCCGCAAACTCCATTAATCCCTCATCAATTGCACCTTTATTTTTTAATTCGGTAATCGCTTCTAAATAACTCTTTTTTACATGGTGTTCTATTAGTTCAAGAATTTTATCATTTGGAAGACCTTGAGAAAAAGTTTGCTTTGCAATTTCAAAGATTGTGTATGCAATTTTCTGCATAACACCGTCCCAATATTGTTGAGGAATTCCTGAACGAATAATATCTACTGATTTATGGAAAGACCATTCTGCAATAATTTGAGTAATGGTTATTGCTTGATCTTCGTTAAAATTAAGATTTGGGTCCTCTGCTAAGGCTTTACCTGATAGCAAAGAGAAATTACCTAATGTATTTATGACATATTGTTTTTGCGCATCTGTAAAATCTTGAGGCACAAGGTCTTTTGCTTGTGCTGCTAAGTTTTGTGCAAAGGTTTCGTAATCAAAATTCTTTGTTGCCATTATTCATTCCCTTTAGTAGAACCTTCCTCAATCCAACTCTTGATGTTATCTGCCGCATCTTCTGTAATATCATTAGATAAACTGTCAAGAGAATCTATTAGAAGATTTTCATCAAATTGAGGTAGCGGAGCTTGACGATTTTGTTGGTTCATCAAATCTTGAGCTAATTCAGACTGACGTTGCGTCAATTGACTTGCTCTTGAATTGATATCATTCAATTGTCTTTCTTGCTCTAGAGCTTTTTGTCGAAGTGCCTCAACCTCAACTTCATTTTCTTCTCTAATTTGTTTAACTTTTGAAGAGATAGCTTTGAATATAATAATCAAACCCAGACCTGATAAAATCAATGCTAACCACCATGGATTACCTGATTCGTCAACCTTTGGTAGATTTTGAGGTTTATCAGGAGTTAAATATGGATCATTGGAATTAGTAAACGCAATCGAAACATTATCAGCAGTAACTTTCGGACTTGCAGATCTTGCAATTAAATCTTTCAATTCTTCAATTGTTGTATCACTCGGAAGATTATTTCTATCCAAGGTTACAGCAATTGAAATATCTTCAATAACCCCAGGTTTGATATATTCATTTGTTTGGGTTTTCGTTACCCCATATTGAGTTTCTGTTGCTTGACGAGAATAACTTCTGTTTTGGCTTGAATCTGTTCCGCCTGTCGGAAGTCCATTTGGTAAATACGTACTAACAGCATTCACTCCTCGGCTTTGGTCTTGTGTTTTATCACCTAAACCTTCTGAAAAAGACTGTTCTGATACAGAAGCTTTTTTGTTAGGGTCGTATTCAATTGAGAATTTTTCAACCGGCGCTTGTCTTAAAAATGTACTAACAGTTGCAACATAATTTCCCGGTCCAACCAATCGATCTAACTGTTTGGAAATTTTTTGTTGCATATATTTATCATTTTCCTCCAGTTTTTGGAGCATTTCATCTTCGGCATTCATCACACTGTGGTAAACATTACCATTAGTATCAGTAATTGCAATGTTTTCTGCAGTCAAACCGGTAACACTACCTAACAACAAATTTGTAATTGCCTTAACTTTCATTTGGTCAAGTTTTTCACCGTTAGGAATTACAATTTGAACAGTAGCAGTTTTAGGTTTTTGTTCTTCAAACATTGAACTTGATTCAGGAATAGAAATAAATACCGTAGCATTTTGAATAGGTTTAATTTGTTTGATAAGTCTTGCAAGTTCTCCATTCATTGCTCTTGCAAGTCTAATTCTTTTATCTTCCTTAGTAGATGTAAAATCACCTTTATCAAAGATTTCAAGACCTACATTTTGGTCAACTAAACCACTCTGAACAATTGCAATAAGGGCATTATCCCTATCTGTAACTGTACATTTTTTAGAAAGAGTAGAACAACCCTTAGCATTCAAATACAATCTTGATTTTGTACCGTCTAAGGCTCTTTCTGCCGTAATACCTTGTTTTGCAAGTAATGCTTGAATTTCTAAAGCTTTACCTAAATTATCTGTTGTTAATAAGTCAACATTGGTTTTTAATGGTTCTTCACCAACCGTATTTTTTTCATTCCCATTGTTATTGCCAGTCGCAATTGCAATAGATATGATTATAACGGCAACAACTAATACCGCTCCGCCAATTATACCGTATAATAAAGGTTTATTTTCTAATATCTTGCTAAAATCCATTTCCGTCCCACTGTCTGATATTTGTTAATATTAAGTTTTAAAAGTTTTGAAAGGTTTTATACTGAAATTTGCATTACTCTATCATAAGCATTGATTACTTTACCTGTAATTTGAGTAGCAATATTAACGCTGATTTCAGACTTTGCCATTGCTGTCATAACGTCATGGATATCAACATTTTTATTGCCGGACATAACATCTTTTAATAAATTATCAGGAGCATTAATTTCTGAGTTTAAGTTTTCCACAAGTCCGGAAAAAACTTGTTTAAAGTCTTGTGTTTCTGGTTTTTCAACTCTATCCATTCTAACACTTGGCATTTTTGAGCCAATACCGGAATCGAATTTTGTATGTTGTATTCTTTGAGCTAAATCATATTGTGGAAAATTACTATACATAAATACTACCTCTCTACTTTATATTACCTTATTTTGCCCCAATTGTTCAACTTTTATACAAAAAATCAATCAAAAGGAGTATAATATAACCTATTATTGGATTTTAACTACTTCATATTTAATAATATTTTTTATTATTTCAACTATTAATTTTATTTTTTATTTAAAATATTCATAGATAAATTTTCATGGACAAAATGGAGATGGGATATGGATAAAGTATTTTCAAAAGAAATTGATTTATTAAAAGCTTTAGCAATAATGCTTGTAGTTTCAGGACATTTGGAATTTTCAATATTTGGAATGTTCCCCCCTTATTCGTTTCAATTGTCGTTATTCTTCTTTATATCCGGAATGCTTTTTAAAGATAAATATTTAGATAATGTAACAGAATATTTTACAAGAAGAATCAAATCTCTACTTGTTCCATATTTTGCTTATGAAGTTGTTTATCTACTTATAACACTTGCATTAGTACCGGTTGTTGGAGAATTTTTAGGCGACCAAATTTCGTTAAAAAACTTTTTCATAACTCCATTTTTGAATGGTCATCAATTGCTTTTATGTGCACCACTATGGTTTGTACCACAATTGTTTATGACATTAATCGTATTTTTGTTTTTAATGCGACATTTGAGAGTTTTTAATAACAAATACGTTGAGCTTGGAATATTTACAATTCTTGGTGTTGCAGCAATTCCGTTTTGGAAATTTTTACCTCAACATACCCCGTTAGCTCTTGTTTTTATGCGAACAATGTTTTCATTATTCTTTGTATATTTAGGACACTTCTATGTAAAATATATCAAAGATAACCACGATATTTTTACTCCAAAATGGCTCGGAATAGTCATTTTGATACAATCCGTTTTGTGGCTGTTTAACAGAGATTTTGACCCGGTGCATGGCATCGGTTTGAGCTTTGTTTTAGTGTGGGGCAGATTTGACCAACAAATCATCGTACCTGTTTTAACCTCAATAACCGGTATTTGGATTTCATTGCTTGCGGTTAAATTATTATATCCATACCTAAAAGACGTTAAACTATTACAACAAATGGGAAAAGTAACATTTCACATCATGGCAAATCACTTGTTATTGATGTATTTGATAACTTTAGTTCTATTCAAAATAACAGGGACCCCTTTAACAGAAAAAGGAGATAAAATTTATTCAATATTTAATCCTGTACAAACAACGTATCTATATTTTGTTGTAGTAATGCTTGTGACAACTTATTTAGGAGTATTTCAACAATTTGTATGGAAAAAATTTACTACGGCAATTTCAACCAAACTTCAGCATAAGGATACATAAGAAGTCTTGTCTTCTTATCCTTGATAGATGGCTTTAACTTATATTGTTCATCTGTCAAAATATTTGTGAGATAGACTGAGTGTTCGTTATTTTTAATTGCTTTGATTAACATATTTGCAGGTAGGTCAACTTCTGCAGTTAGTCTCTTGTCCGATAAATTATTTACAATTAAATATTTTTCACCCTTGTAACTTCTAATATATGCAAAAACATGCGGGTAATTCGTTTTAAGAATAGTCAAATCTCCACGTGATAGAGCCGGAGTTGATTTTCTTAATGCAATCATTTTTTGGACTTTATGATAAATTTTACCACTATAAGTTTTTGTTGAATTTTTGGCATCGTAAAATGCTTGTTGTGTTAGCAAGCCCCTATTTATGTCCCTACTATCAAAAAATGATAGTAGCTTAATTTTACTTTTTGCTTGCTTTTTCTTCCTTAAATCTGCGGATTTTTTAGCGTTTTCAAAATTATTTTTTGCACCTATTTCATCTCCATAATAAATAATTGGGATTCCTGGCATTGATAATAAAACTGAAAAAGCCATTTCTATATGGTCATGATCTTCGTCTAAGAAATTTGCCATTCTTCCTGCTACACCAAATCCTTTTCTAAAAGGAGCACCTTTAGGCTCAAGGGCATTATAAATAAGTTGTCGCATTTCCGGTGTAACCATTTCAAGAGTCAACTCATCGTGCACTCTTAAAAAAGTGGCCCAACTTGCAGTATCCGGAATACTTGGTGTTTGTTTTACAGCTTCTTTAAAATAGTTACTGTCTTCAGTTATAAAACTTGCCCATAGAGCCGGCATATACGGGAAGTTATACGCAATTTGAACTTCGTCTGTTCTTTTAAAATCTCTAGTCTTTCCGTCAACTATTACTTCAGACTTTTTTTCTGTACCAAAGTATGGAATTACATCTTTGGGCAATTGACAAGCCTCAGCTTGAAGTACGGTTCTTGGGGCAACTGCTTGTAAATACAAACTTAAAATTTTGATTATTTCATGGGTTGCAGGTTGATTTTCAGCATTTGTACCAGAATCTTTTGACAAATAAGGAATAGCATCAAGTCTAAAAATATCTACACCTAAATTTGCCCAATAATTAAGAGTTCCTAAATTGTAATACAGCACTTCCGGATTCTTCCAATTTATATCAAGTTGGAATGGGTAAAAAGTATGATAAATATAATAATCCTTACCATTTATAGTAACTTTTCGATAATGATTTTCTGTGTTCTCAGGGAATATTAAACGTCTTTTACTTATTTGTCCATTCGGTTCTTTATATTCAACAACAGTACCCAGTTTAGAATCTACGTATTTCGTATATTCCGGCAAGTCTTCTCTAGTTACAAAATAATCAAGTTTTGAAACATCTCCATTCATAGCCTGCTTAAACCACTCATGCTGGTCTGAAAAATGATTTAAAACTAAATCGGCTTTAATATTGAAACCTTGAGCTTTTGCTTCTTTAATAAATTCCTCAAATTGAGTTTTTCCACCCAAATCT
>DABJ01000040.1:22153-25711 GCA_002102825.1 Candidatus Gastranaerophilales bacterium HUM_12
ATCTTGACGGACATTTTGCGGGTTTTTAACATCAAAGCCTGCATCTTCCATAGGAGAATCAGCAAAAGGTAACATATAAAGAGTTGTTACACCTAAATCTTTTAGGTATGGAAGCATTTTTATTGTATCTTTAAATTGATTAGTTCTCTCAGGAGTGACAGTACCAAATTGATCAACATAAAACATGTAGATAACTTCATCTTTGTACCAATCGCTCGCTCTATTTAAATCATCTTGTTTTAAGACTTCCGGTCTTTTTTCTTTTGCTTGTTTTGCAATTTCAACAATTCTATTATATATTTCGTCAGTTTTGTCTTCACCATAAACTTTCGAAATACTTAATTTTAATTCTTTTTCTATTTTTGGAGAAATTATTTTATCTTCAATAGTATTAGATTGAATAGTCTCGTCTGTTGCTTGTGAAACATCTTGAGCATAAATACTGTTTTGGATTCCCAAAGTGGCTAATAAACAAACAATTATTAGAGTTAATATCTTTTTACTCATTGAAATTTTCTCCTTTAATAAAAATTTTATCTTTGTTCTTCCAATTCTCGTCTGATATCTTCTACAGAAACTCTTACAATTGGAGAGTCATCATTCTTTTTCAAGACGCAGTGAGTAATTCCTGATTGAACAATAAATCTTTTACAAAGAATACAAATAAAATTATGTCCCCAAATATAAATAGTAGCATCTTTACAACGATCCTGTCCTGCTTGAATAATCGCATTTTGTTCGGCATGAATTGAACGACAAGTTTCATATCTTGTACCAGATGGAATATTATTGCATATTCTATAACATTCCCCTCTTTCAGCACAAGATTCAACTTTTGATGGTGTTCCGTTATACCCTGTTGCCTTAATTTTTTTATCCTGACCAACAATAACTGCTCCAACTTGAGCTCTAAGACAATTAGATCTGCTTGCACAAGTCTTAGCAAGGTCCAAAAAATATTCGTCCCACGGTTTAATTTCCATTTTTATACCTCTAGATTAATATTTATTATTTCTAATTCCTGTTGTAATCATTGAAAGTTCATATTTATCAGCGAGCTTAACGATTTCTTTCGATTTTTCCCCGTCACCCGCTTCAATGATAAGACCAATCCGTCCTTGAATTGCAGCATTAACGGTTTCTTTATTTTCAATTACACCGTCAACAGCAAGAACAGCATCTTTTGAAGATTCACAAGCATAATCCATCGCAAGTTCAGATGTGATAAATCCATTCGTTTTGCCTTGAATAATTGCTCTTGTTGCCAAATCTTTTGCAATTACGGCTGATTTGCTCTTCAAATGTTTTGAAACTTTCCATGCAAAAATAGCATCTTCTGCTTGTTGTTGAGTTGGTTTTGTTTTAGTTACAACCTTGAATGATTCCTTTGAAAGCTTACTATTATTTTGTTCTTGAACTAATGCTCCAAATGGAGTAATTTTAATATCCATTGCGCTAAATCCAAGAAGTTCTTGAAGTGGAGTGTTTATTTTAATTACATTGATGTCATTATTTTTGAATAAATAGGATAATGCATCTGTCGTAAATCTTGGAGCTACTACATTTTTAATTCTTACTGCTTCAATTTGTTTTGCAATATCTAAATTAACTTCTTTAGTAAAACCGATTGTGCCTTGAAAAGCTGAAATCGGGTCACAATCAAGAGCTTTTTCTAAAGCCGTATTTAAATTTGCCCCAAGTGCTACAGAGCAAATCGATGACTCTTTCGAAATAACAACACCATCAACATCAAAAAATTCAGCCAAAATTTTAACAGCAGATGTTAAGTTCAAAAAATCTATATATGTTAAATCTTTATTTTCACTTAAAATTTCATAATCAATACCCTCTTCGATTTTTGCAATAGCAGCAACTTGATGGGTATTTTCACCAAAAGGTAAATCCATAAAATTACTAATTTCAATTGTTTCCATAATATCCCTCACTTACCATTTGATGCTAACATAAAGGATTATGACTATCAAGTTAATATAACTTAATCTATTTTCTTGATAAATGTGCATGTCTTTTATATAATCATGGTGTCTAATTGGGTAAGTAATGAGGAAAAGATGGCAATAAATAAAATTAACGATAGTGTTGGGAAAAAGATTGTAGAAGCTTTAAAAATGCAAGCCCCGGAAGAATCAACAAAAAATGAACAAGTGGAAGAAGAAATTCAAGATAACAATGTCATGTTTTTAGATAAAGAAGAAGCTCCGGAGTTTTCAAATGGCAATTCTGATAATACAAAAGAAGACTACTCTAATTCTTTAAATTCAGATATTCAATCTACTGTTCAACCGTCAGCTTCACCTGAATCGGTTCAACCTCAAATAAAACCAATAAACAATCAATCTTTTATTGATAATGCATTTGCTCAAAGTCTTGCTCAAAATATTGGATATACACAAGTTCCTGATGATTTTAATTATCCTGCAAATGTCGCAGTCTTAAAGCAATTAATTGCAAAACTTCCAACAGGAGTTTCAAAGCAGACAGGTGCAATCATTATTAAACAGACGATGGAAGCACTCGGAATTCCAATGCAAAGTGTTATTCAAGAAGCCAGACAAGTTCAAGAATCTTTAAATAATAATGCAAGAGAATGTCAAGCAAATATTGTTGATTATCGTAAACAAATCAGCATATTAGAAGCAAAATCTCAGCAATACGTAAGATTGTCTGCTGAGATGAATGATATTATAAGTTTGTTTGTTCAATCCGGAAGATAACTTATTAACCAACTTTGTAACTGAACATCGTTTGAACACCTTGGTCAATCATGCCTTGGTTAGATTGAAGCTCTGCGGTAATTTCTTGCAATCTTGTTTCAATCTCTGCCTTTTGGTTTGTTAATTTTTCTTCCAAAAGTTTTAACTTGTATTGTCGTTGTTGTAACTTTTTAGAAATCAAATCGTCAGATTCATAATCTGTCCCGACTTGCATCAAATTGGTTGCAGCTTTGGAAGCAGTTGCAATCGCAGCTGTAATCAGGTGAAGTTTCCACTGCAAGTTGGATTTCATCATTGATAATTGACGTCTTCTAATTATACCTATGAGTAAACCCATTGCCTTTTCCTGCCTTTACTACCTTTTTTGATCTAAATGTGACCCTTTTAAGAAACTGTGCTCACTGTTTTCTGCTATCAATTGTTCCATTTTTTGTAATTGGTGTCTGTGATAATTTAGTCTGTACTGAGCCATTTTTAGTTTCTTCTTAACCGTAAGAAAATCTTTAACACCCTCAACTACTGAATTCACGATACCTTGTATCGGATTTTTTCTTATAAAGTAGTTTTTTGTGTATATCAAGAAATCTACGATTCTTTTTATGTATAGTTCCAGAGTTTCTCGAAACATATTGCTCCTTGCACTTTGGACCTACATATATTTAAAAACATTACCGGCAAATAAATTGTCTTTTTTAATACTTCTTAGTAATATTTCTTAATATTAGATCCAAATTAATTTGTACTTCTTATTTATCGGAAAAATTTTTCCTATCTTTAATATTAATATAATAAATAATTAAGAGATTGTAAAATAAAATATATT
>DABJ01000040.1:25773-43542 GCA_002102825.1 Candidatus Gastranaerophilales bacterium HUM_12
CAAGTTTTGAATGGCTTTGCTATCTCCATCAATACCCTCTTTGAGCATCTTTTTGGCAACATCACCTTGTGTATCAAGCATTTTACAAACAGTTTCAATATTTCTAACTTTTGTTGAAAGAATTACGTCTGCATTATTTGTAATATTTCCTGTCACGTTTTGGTAAGCGGCTAAAGCGGCAGATGAAGTACCTTGCATCAAGTTACCTAAAACAGTTGTACCGGCACCGTAAACACCTAAATATGGAGAAATTGCTGTTAAAATACCGCCGAAACCTGAAATACAACTAGCAAATGGCATAACAACATTTGAAGTAATTCTACCTAAACCACTTCCTGTACCGATACCATAAGCAGCAGCACTTGTAATATCTGCAAGTCCGCCAATACTTGATGCATAACCGGTTGCAGAACCTGAAGTACTTGTTCCCCAACCGCCTAGAACAGATGATGCTCCACCTGTTGCAAGTCCGTAAATAGAACTTATCGGAGCTGCACCTGATGGAAATCCGGAATAATTGTATAATGAATCCGTTCCATAAGCTGAACCGGTATTTGTTTTTGAATAGTAAGATGTTCCGGAAATATTCATTGTTTCAGAACCACCGAAAACAGTTGCAAATGAAGATGGGGCAAGTAAACTTGCTAAGTTATACAAAAGTCCGCCTGCGGATTCAAAACCCGTCCCCGTGCCACTTCCTGAAACAGTTAAATCTCTTAACCTATCGTAAGTTTCCCAAAGTTGAGCTTTTGCAGCTCCGCTGGCATCTCCGAATCTATTTGCTATTACCAAGTTACTATCATTTTTGTAAGACATTTTAAACCTCTTATTATAATTAATGTGAATCTATTAGCTTTCAAATGTTTTGAATGTACTTTCGATGTTTTTAGAAATAATTTTGTGAACTGCATCCATTTCTGTTTGAAGAGCATTTTGTTCAGTATCAAGAGCTTTCAATCTCAACTCTAAAGTTCTATCTTCTGTCTGAATTTGTTCTGTCTTAGCATTGATATCTTGAACATTTTTTTCATAAACTTGTTTTTCATAGTTATATTTGTTCATTGCGTCGTTATATGCGGCATCATCAGTAACACTTGAAGTTGTTAAATCATAAATTACAGACGAACCCTCTAACTGCAATGATGTTGCTCTTCCGCTGCTATCATATTCAATAATTCCATATTTTGAAACTTCTTTATTGGTTGATTGATAATCAGAATAATATGAATGAAGTGCAGCAGTTGCATCTTGCCTACAAGCCTCCAAACTATCTGTTGTATTAGAAGTTGCAGATGCAAAATTTACGTGACTATTTGCATCTGTCCATAAATAAATATTTTCCAGAGCAGAAGTATCACCATTTGTTTTATAATTTTTCCAATCTTTCGCGATTTGAGTATCCGGCCAATCCTCTGCAATTTGATCTAAAGCTGCACTATAAGTCCCCCAAGAGCTATTTGAACTAGTATCAGTTCTATCAATAGTTGACAATTGAGTTAATTTTTTTGTACCAACCATATAATAAGGATCTACACCCTCTTCTGTTGGTACAACATATTGAACTTGAGGGTTAGAATTTGTGTTTCTGATTCCTTTGTATTCAGAAATTTTTGCAAAGTACGTTACATAAGAATTGTAATGAATACCATCAGAATCAGTGTAATCCGCATCTTGAATTTGAGAAATTGTTTGAGTTGAATCACCATTTTGGAATGTATATTGTGTCTTAGTATAATCATTTGAACTAGGAGCTGTTGGCACGTCCATATCATATAACTTATTCCACAATTCGGAACTTTGGTTTGCCAAAGCAGTTCTAGCTTGGTTAATTTGTTGACCTTCATATTCAACGTTTGATTTTCTTGCGGCTAGTGAAATCCATCTAGCTTGAGATGCGGCCATGCCCATATACTTGTATCTCCTTCTTATATCGTTTTGGATTGAAAATAATTCTACATAGTTTGGTTATAATTATTTTTTCAATAAAGTCAATATTCTTTCTTAAATTATACGGTATTTATTAAGATTTATATAGTATTTTTGGCAAAAATCAACCATGTAGTGTATTTTGACGAAATGAAATCATTTTGCCGAGGTAAAAACTTTACAGTTTTTCTATGTTTCTGATAATATGTTAGTATCTAAATATTATTTAAGAAAGGTATATAATGAAATTTTCTTCATCATTTAAAGTTGGATTATTAACATTAGTAGCTTTGGTTTTACTTGTTGGAACAGTTTTGAAAGTTAAAGGAAGAGCTTTTTCTTCTGCAAAACGTATTGAAATCCAATTTAAAGATGTAAATGGGTTAAGACCTGGAGCCGGTGTTCAAATTATGGGATTGAAAGTTGGTCAGGTTGAAGAAATTACACCTGTTGTTAAAGGTGAAGATAGTTTTGTAAATGTAAAATTCGTAATCACAGACCCGACTGTTCAAATTCCGAGAGCATCTTCATTCTCAATTCAACAATCCGGTTTAATCGGAGAATTATTCTTAGAAATTACTCCGCCTAAAACTAAAACCATTTATATTCCAATGGTAAATAGAAACTTGTTATTTAAAAATGACCCAGTACAAATGAAATTGAGCGGAAAATATTATGATGTTGGTTTAGTTAAGGGTGTAGATGTTGTTTCAAGAGATTCAATTCCTTATAACTACAAAAACAATATTCCAACAAGTTATGCATACAAGGTTGACTATTTTATCAATCTTCCGGGGTTAATTTTGCCGGAATTTTTGAGAGGTTCTGCCGTATCATATCGGGATACACACAAATTAAGACTTGTATCTTTAGATGATATGCCATTAGATTATCCAAAACAAAATTCACCCTACACAATTGTTGAACCGATGAGATTATCAGACTTTATGGATTGGCAATATAAAGCAGCAGAAACATTGACTGAATCTACGAAGAAAGTTAATGATATCCTAACAGATCAAACAATTGCTGATTTGAAAATGACAATTAATAACTTGAATGCATTAACAGCAAAATCTTCAACAACTTTGGGCAAAGTTGATGCATTGTTGGATTCTTCAAAATCTGATATCGAACAACTTCTTGCAATGACTCAACAGGCAACCGATGATTTTTCTAAATTGTCCGCTAATGTTAACAATATCATTGGAGATAAAGAATTTAAAACTAAATTGATGTCAACTGCCGATTCAATTGACCATTTATCTCGAAACTTGAATAAAGTTATGGACGCTGCAGATGCTGAAGCGACCGGTAAAAACTTGAAAATTATTGCCCAAAACCTTTCTCAAATTAGTGAGAGTGTAAACGCAATGACAAGTGATGATAAATTGAAAAAACAATTGACATCTGCAATTACAAATGTAAACAATGCAATGGTTGAAGTTTCTACGACATTAGAAACCGTTAACAGTGTAAATCCAACAAGTCCAAATCAAGCATCAGACTTGAAGAGAATTGTTAGCGATACTGTTGTAACAACTTCTAACTTGAAAAAATTCTCAGAAAAATTGAATAAGAGATTCTTATTATTCAGATTGTTATTCTAATATGATAAATTTAAAGACTAAAATTACACAAATACATTACCAACGAGATCCTGAAGGTATCATTTTTGATATCTTAAAGTTTGCTTCGTATTTTTACGCATTTGGAAGTGGATTTAAAAACTTTTTGTATGACAAAAAAATTCTTCGTCCTAAAAAAGTAAAAGCATTTGTTATTTCAGTTGGAAATATGACAACCGGTGGAGTTGGAAAAACTCCTGTGGTATCAGAAATTGCTAAGTACTTAATAAATCAAGGAGAAAAAGTTGCAATTGTTTCTCGAGGCTATGGCGGACGATTGAATAACAAAAATGTCAATATGATTTCCGATGGAACAACAATTTTTCATGATGCAGTTCAATCTGGAGATGAACCGTACTGGTTGGCAGAAAACACTCCGGGGTGCTATGTTTTCACCTGTAAAAATCGTTATCAAGCAGCTAAATGTGCCGTTGAAAAATTCGGAATTCAAACAATAATTTTAGATGATGGATTTCAACATAGAAAACTTTATAGAGATTTAGACATTGTTTTGATGGACAGTGTTAAGGGATTCGGAAATGAAAATTTACTTCCGGCAGGACCTCTAAGAGAGGGTGCGGAAGCTCTTGACCGAATAGATAAACTCGTTGTTGTTAGTAAAAGTCTTAATCATAAAACAGCAGAAAAAGTTTCTCGAATTATGCACAAGAGACTGAATTTATCGACAATGGTTTGTTATACAGAGCCGGACTACGTTTATAATATCAAAACAGGTCAGAGATTGTTAGACGGAGTTCCTGTAACTGCAGTTTGCGCAATTGGTCAACCTCAACAATTTTTTGATTTCCTAACAGATTATCAAGTTGAAAAAACAATTGCTTTTGATGATCATCATCAATATGCCCCAATTGACGTAATTAATATCCAAGGAAACATAATCACAACTGAAAAAGATGCGGTGAAACTTGCCCGTTTTGATATGGATAACATTTATGCACTTAAATTAAAAACAGTGATTAATGTAGAAGAGTTATTGAAATAAAAATTATTTAAATTCTTTAACTATTTCTTTAAAGTAATCCGGATTTTCTTTTGCCTTTTGAGCGCAAGCAACACCATTCATCTTATTAGAAACATTTGGATTACAATATTTGTCTAATTCATTATATGCTGTGGATTTATCACCCATTGTCTTTAATTCGCCATCTACAAGTTGGAATGTAAATAAATCATAACCCGCAACATTTGGTGGTGTTCCATATCCGTTAATATCAACAGAAATTGCGAGGATATCATTTGCAGTATGCCCATAGTTTTCGAACATTAATAATGTTCCGTCTGGAAGAGCTAATTGTCCGTCATCGAGGAATTGGTAGTAAAAATCTGTTTTATTATCTAGTGCTTTATACCCTTTTGCTCCGTTGTACATTCTGTAACATGGAACACCTGCTTTCATTAAATTTTCAGTAGTTTGGTCTGTATTGCCGCAATCAATTCCTCCCTTTATATAATTAAGGAATGTTTTATAGTATTTCCCATATCCGTATGTCGTTGGGTCAAGTGAAACTTCGTCATTTTCCATAAGTTTTATTGTTTGTTGAATTATTGAATATGATTTTAAAAATTGAGTTCGTAATTTCCTAGCTTTTATATTCGTCATTAGAGTCGGAATTGTCATTGCTACAACAATTCCTATAATGCCGAGGGTGATTAAGACTTCGGCTAAAGTGAAGGCAACTTTCTTTTTAGTAGACACAGGGGCATTAAGGCACACTGGCACAAAGTTCTTTACGTTTTTAATATCCTTTTTATCATTTGAACTATTATTAATTGTCATTCCGAACTGCGGATTTTGGCAAGAGTGAAGCGATAGCGGAACTCGTCCTCGGAAGGGCTGCGTTGAGCCGGCCGACCTACCAATAAACCAAGAAATGTTTCGAAATCTCCTTAACTTTTGAGAGTTTTCGTATTCGTTCACGTTATCATTATTTTCTTTAAACATACTTCTCCTTATCTATTATTTTAAATTACTAGATACAATACATCTTATTTAGATGATATAGTATATCGTCTTATTTGTCAATTGTCAAAAATATATCATTTATATTCAATAAGAATAATTGTATCTTTATAAAGAGGGATACGTAAATGTCAGAATTAAAAAAACTTCTCGGGCGAAGAGTCCAAGAATTGAGAAAAACACGAAAGATTAAACAAGAAGAACTTGCAGAAATGATTAATATTGCTCCTCGAAATATGAGTAATATTGAAACTGGCAGATGTTTTCCATCTCCTGAAAATATTGAAAAAATCGCAAATGTTCTAGATATCAAAATCAAAGACCTATTTGATTTTGAGCATCAACAAGACGATGAAGATTTACTTGACGGAATTATTTCTCGTATAAAACCTTTAAAAAGAGACCGATTACAAGATTTTTATAAAATAATAAAATCTTTGACAGACTAAATTATCTCCCTCTGAAATAATCACAAATCAATTTTTCTTGACGAGGAAGAAGATGCTTAATACGATTTACAATAGTATTATTTTGTAAATCCTCCAGTTGTTTTTTTAGAATAGCTTTTTCAAGCAATACCTTATCATATAGGTCCGAACAAATTTTGCTCTTATCTATATGTTCTTTTAATTTCGACAGTTGTAATTCTTTTTCTCTTATTGCAGAAATGAGTTCTTGTTTCACCTTGTATAAACCTCTCATATATCACATATCAAGAATAAACTGTTCTATTAAATTTAAAATCAACTTTTTAGGTGATTTTGAACTAAACTTTCAATAAATCATACTCATAGCCTAGTTTTAATGCCTCAATATTTTTAGGGATTAAATTCTTTCTATGCGCTGGAATTACATTATTCAAAGCATTTTCCAAAGTTTCAAGAGAAACTAAACCACTAACTTTAGACAAAATTCCTAGTGCAAGAATATTAGACATTTTAATATTTCCTAATTTTTCCTCAGCCATTTGAGTGATAGGCGCAAATACATAATGAATGTCATCTCTAGTTTCAACCTTTTTAGCTAAAGAAGTATTAACAATAATATATCCACCTTTTCTAACGCAAGGAGTATATTTATCAAAAGAAGCCTGATTTAACACAATTATAAAATCAGCATGAGTTTTTTGAACAGCACTAACGTCTTCATCTGACATAACAATACTGCAATTAACGGTTCCGCCTCTCATCTCTGCCCCATAAGACGGATACCAAGTTACATTTTTATCATCAAGCATAAAACCATTGGCAAGAACCTCTCCTGCCAATAACACGCCTTGTCCACCAAATCCTGCAATTATAAAATCTTTTTCCATAATTATTACCTTTATTTATTATTTACTGTAATGTCTTTATAAATTCCCGGCTTGAAAACTTCCATCATTTCGTTTTTAACACGGTCATGAGCTTTTTCCGGAGTCATTCTCCAGTTAGTAGGACAACTTGAAAGAATTTCAACAAAACCCATGCCCAAACCTTGTAACTGTACTTCGAAAGCTTTTTTTATAGCTTGTTTTGCTTTTTTGATATTTGCAACAGTATCAAGAGAAACTCTTGCACTGAAAGCTGTACCATCACAAAGTGCAATGTGCTCTGCCACTTTTATTGGATATCCATAGTATGGAACATTTCTACCTGTAGGAGAAGTTGTTGTAACTTGTCCCAACAAAGTTGTAGGCCCTAATTGACCGCCAGTCATACCATAAGTTGTATTGTTGATACAAATTGCAGAGATTTTCTCCCCTCTCAAAGCTGCGTGCATACTTTCAGCTAAACCGATTGATGCGAAATCGCCATCACCTTGGTATGTAAATACAAATTTATCAGGTCTTGCTCTTTTAATACCGGTAGCCTCTGCCATTGCTCTACCGTGAGGAGATTCAAGAGCATCAATATTCAAAAAGTCATATATTGTAACAGAACAACCGATTGAAGCTGCAACAATTGATTTGTCTCTAATACCCAATTCGTCTAAAACTTCTGCAACAAGCCTAATTGCAACACCGTGGTCACACCCAGGGCAGAACGTATATCTTACATCATCTTTAAAAGAATCTGCGATTTTAAAAACTTGTGTTTCCATTATTTTAAGCCCTCCATTACCTGTGAAACAATTTCTTCCGGAGACGGAGGAGCTCCAACTCCTTTATGAATCAATTCAACCGGAACTTCACCGTTAACAGCAAGTCTAACGTCATTAACCATCTGTCCCATATTAACTTCAACAACGATAAATTTTTTAGTTGTTTTAGATAATTCTTGTAACCTTTTATTAGGAAATGGGAATAACGTAATCGGTCTTAAAATACCGGCCTTAATGCCTTGTTGTCTCAACAATTTAGCAGCAGTTTTAACATTTCTTGAAGTTGAACCAAAGCTTACAAGAACAACATCTGCATCTTCTGTTCCGATTTCTTCCCACTCAGTTTCATTTTCTTCTAATTTTCTGTATTTATCATAAAGTTTTTCTAAGAATTCGCATTGAGTATCAGCAATTGGCGCATAAGATCTGATAATTCTAGCTTTTCTATCTTTAGCACCACTTAAAGCCCAATCTGAATTATCAATTTCAGGATACGGATATTCTTTGAATTCAACCGGTTCCATCATTTGTCCTAACAAACCATCTGCTAAAAGAACTGTTGGATTTTTATATTTTTGAGCAAGATAGAATGCTTTATATGTTAAATCAGCACATTCTTGAACTGTTGCAGGAGCTAAAACGATAAGTTTATAATCCCCGTTTCCGCCACCTTTTGTAGCTTGGAAGTAATCGCCTTGAGAAGGGTAAATATTACCTAGCCCAGGCCCACCTCTCATAACACTTATCAACACAACAGGGAGTTCATCTGCCGTTGCATAAGATAAACCCTCTTGCATCAAAGAAACTGCACAAGAAGATGATGAAGTCATTGCTTTTACACCTGTTGAGCATGCTCCAATAACCATATTTATAGCGGCCAACTCACTTTCTGCCGAAACATAAGCTCTATTTAATTCTTGCATTTTACCGCTCATAAATTCCCCGATTTCACTCTGTGGAGTAATCGGATACCCGAAATAGCACTGACACCCTGCAAGCACCGCAGCATTTGCAATAGCATAGTTACCTTTCATTAAAACTTTTTTACCTGTTAAACATTCAACCATATTTCTATCCTCTGTAAACCTCTGTTATAGCTAAATCCGGACATCTTGTAGCACACATTGCACAACCTAAACATTCGTGATTAGGATCACAAAATTCGACTACCCTATTTCCCAACTTATTTGTCTTATCACTAACTTTGATAAGATTTTTTGGACATTCTTTTATACATAAATAACATGCCTTACATTTTTCTTGATCAATAACTATCCTACTCATATATCCCTCTTTCAAATGTGCTCTCTACACATTCTATCACTAATAACAAAAAGTAAATACCTAATCTTAACATTTGTAATAAATATGCGTAATAAAATTTACTAAAAATTCTATGCCTGCTAAAATCATTATGTAGGGATATATTTTTAAGGACAAAAAGATGGCTCAAGAATTAGAACTAATTATTGATATGTTAAGGGAGATGAAAAGAGCTAACAACACTAATAGTGAAAGTTTTGACAAGTTGTTAGCAAATATTGGAAGCAAGCTAGATGTTATTGATAAAAATTCAACTTCATCAACTCTTCTAAAGGCTTATTTCGGAGAAATAGCCAAGTCTGTAGATGATAAATATACCACTACACTAAACAAATTTTCCGATATTGAAAAAGCCCTTAAAGCAATATTTCAAGATCAAAATGAGCATGTCAAAAATAAGAATATTAAGGAATTATTTGACTCTTTCACTTCAAGCATGAACAATTTCTACACAGAAGCCAGACAACAAAAAGTTCTACTTTCAAGCATAGAAACGAAATTAGCTGAAATTAGCAATGATGAATCCGATAAAAATGATATTCTCAGAACAATTACCCTTTTAAGAAATGATTTTGAAAATCTTAATCATGGATACAAAAGTATAATTGACAATGTTAATTCAGACTTAAAATCAATCCTCACCAATTTAATTAAATCTGACCAAACAACAATAAACAGCCAAATTAAAGAACAAGTTGATGTTTTGTATAAGGCGACAAATGATATCATTTCTTACTTGAATTCTATTGATAAAAGAGATGCAAACTTAGAAATTTTACTTTCAAATGTTGTAACAAATGAAAGCTTAAAACTTACACAAGGTGCAATTGATTCTATTATTCAAAAATCTGAAGAAATTTCAGAAAAAATTACACATTTAGCTGACAAGCCTGATATTGAGGGTTTGCAAACTGCAGCAAGTATAATAAATCAAAAACTTGACGAAACAGTAACTAAAGAATTGTTTACAAAAATCTCTACAACGACAGAAGACCTTGTTACATCAACTGACGAAATCAAAAAGACATTGGCTGATGTAACTCAAAACATTGAAACATTGCCCAATACGGAAAAATTAGAATCTTCTATTCTTGACTTGTATAGCAAGTTAGAATCTTTATCTGAAGATATTGACAATGCGAATGTATCTGAAAACATTACGGATATTGAAAAAAAATTAGAAGAATTTAATTCGGAATTAACTGTTATTAAAAATATAATCTCCGATTTAAATGAAGTTGTAACGTCAAAAGTAATGAATGCAATAAATGATATTTCTTTTGATGAGGAGTTTTCAGATATTAGAAATCATGTTTCAAATATGATTTCTGAACTTCCGCAAAAAGAAGATATTAATAGACTTCTTGCAAATGAAGAAAAAAATCAATCTGCAGTTGAAGATTTAATAAAGAACACTGATTTACTTGTTGATAGACTTGATAACTTACCAACTCACGAAGATATGGCAACATTGAACAGCAATCAATTGAGTCTTGTTGAAAATCTTCAAGAGGTGGCAACAAAAGATGATTTTGAACAATTGGCATCTAAATCTGACGATATTGAAGAAATGATTGACAGTCTTAATTTTGACGATGAATTCAAAAGTATTTATGGTAAAACTTCTAATATTGAAGATTGGTTAAAAGAGTCAAAAATCAAAGAAAATGCACAAGAAATTGCAAACCAAATTGAAACAAAAGCGGAACAAAAAGATGTTCTGGAAATTTTAAATTCAACAAATGTACTTGTCGAAAAATTATCTACAATTTCACAAATTTCAAATGCTGAAAATATGGCCAAAACTCTTACAAATATATATTCTCAGATTGAAGATTTGAAAACCGATTTTTTAAATACTACAGAACTTCACAATGAATCAGCAATCTCAAAATTGGAAGAAATTCAAAATAAATTAAATTATTCTGCCACATCAGAAGAACTGGCAAATATTACAGAAAATTTGAAAGACTTCACTCAAGCTATAATAATTGATTCTAAGGATAATGCAGAAAATATTGAACAATCAAAGAAATTGCAACAAGAGTTGATAGAAAAAATTGATGCAATTGATTTTTCAGAAATTCACGAAAAATTAAGTCAGAATATTGAAACTTTATCAAATGACATTAGAGTAACAATAGATGAAAATAATGAAAAAGTTCAAAATCAAGTAGCAGAACTTGATTCAAAACTGGTTTCTTTATCTGAATATTTGAATAGTAATTTAACTCCAAACAATGAAGAAATTAAAAATTCAATCAACGATATAAAAGAAATTATTCTTCAAAATAAAAAAAGCTTTAACGAAATTCAAGATGATAACTTCAACAAAACATCAAATATTGAAGAGTATATTGAAGAGTTAAAAACAATATTAGATACTTCCAATTCAGGAATAGATGAAAATATCAAAGCACAATTTTTGAATATTGAAGAAACTCTTGCAAAATTTAATGAAACAAACGATTCTCAAATTTCTAAAATTCTTGAAAAGTTAGAAGATTTAACTAATTTCGCAGATAATAAAAATGAAACTTCTTCAATTTCTGATATTGAAGAGATAAAAAATCAGCTACAAGAACTTGGAAAATCTTTTGTAGATATCAAATCGACATCAGAAAAAGATGTTGCCCAATTTGTTGCAAACAAGTTAGATGAACTCGGTACAAACTTAAACACTTTAACAGCAAATATTGAAACTGGATTGCAAAGTGGATTTAGCTATAATTCTGAACTTATTGAAGAAAAAACAGCAGCTCTTCTTGAATTCATAAAAGAATTACGACATGCCAGCACCGACAATATCGAATTGTACGAAAGATTAACCGTTACAGACAATAAATTAATGGACTTTCAACAGGAGTTGGAGTTAATTAATACTGATGTTCTTAGCGGATTGAATGAAAAAACTGACAAGATGATAAAAGAACTTGCACCGATTAAAGAAATGATTTCTTGTCTTGCAGTTCAAATTCCTGATGGACCACAGAATGAAAAAGTCAAAGAACAGTTAGGTTTGTTACACCAATCTGTACAAAATGACTTAACAGAATGTACAAAATATTCAAAAACTGCACTAAACAAACTTGAAGAAACTTATCAAAGAATATCTCAAGACTTAGCGCAAACTGAAAACAATTTGAGAGATTTTATACTTGGAGATATTGATTCTGTAATTATTAAAATTGATAATCTAAAAGCTGATTTAGAAAAAATTCCATCAAGACCAACAACTCCAAATGCAGAGCAAATGCAAGAGTATAATGATTTTGTTGCTCAAATTGAAGAATTCAAAAACGAACAAAAAGAATATATTAGTGATTTGGCAAAAGATATTAAAACAAACATAAATGAAAATATCCAAGCTAAACATGATGAAATCAAATCAATGCTTGCAGTAGCAATTAATAATAAAGAAATAATTAATGCAATTAATGATTTGAAAAAATTATTCAAAACTAAAGCAAAACAATTAGTTGAAAATCCGGAAGGACCTGACTCGATTGAAACAGACGAAGATTTTGAAAATAACGAAATTGAAAAAGTTTTTGAAGAATCTAAAAATGATAAAATCATTGCTGAAATTAAGGAAGATTTTAGCAATTTCACTAAAATGATTTCTCAATTGTCCGGTGAAAATTCTGAAATTATTTCAGTTTTAAACAGTATTAAGGATAAAATTGATACAATTACCGTAATCAAAAAAGAACGAGAATTAACAGAAACTGATTTGAATGAAGATGCTGATATTCAAGATTTCGACATTGATATTGATGATGACGACAGTCAAGATATTAAAGCCGAATCGGATTTTGAAGAAGAAGCATTTCATAATGAAGACGAAACAAACAATGGAGATGAAATTATTGTAGGTTCAGAGAATTTTGATTTCTTAAAAGCTTTTGACCTTTTAAAACAAGATATCAATAACCTAAGGGCAGATATTGAAAGAGTTTTGCCTCAACAAAACAAATCTTCAATTCCATCTCTTGGTAACGACAATTTGTTATTGTCTCTGAATAATAAAATTGAATTACTCGCAAAGACTTTAAACAGAAATTGGTTGGAAGAAGTTAAGGAATATATTGAAAGCAGCGATATTCATTCAATGTTAGAAGAAATCAACAGTAAAATTGATATATTAACATTGTCAGACAATTCCGAATGGATTAGCGAAATTAAACAAGCCCTTGACCAGTTAAACGGAAATGAAGAAGCCGGAGATAGCAAACTTCACTCAATGCTTTCCCTAATTAGTGAAAAAATTGATATTCTTGCAGCAAGCGATAACTACGATTTGATTGAAGATGTTCGTGATGAAATTCTAGATGCTCTCCAAAATATTCAACCAAAATCTGATAATTCGGAAATTAAAGACTTAATTAACTCCTTAGATGCAAAGATTGATATTCTTGCAGATACAGATTCGACAATCCAATTATCCGATTTAAGGGTTGCAATTGATTCAATTGAAGATAAAATAGATGCACTTGCTCTTGCAGGTGAAGATTCTGCTGAAATAGACGATATCAAAACGACTTTAAAAACAATTGAAAACGAGATAAATAAATTAAATAGTGAACAAGCTGTTCAAGGTAGTGAATACTCTGAAATTTTTGATACTATCAAAGATTCTTTAGATGTTATTGAATATAAAATAGAATCCGGAGAAACAGAAGAAAATATCAAAAAATTATCAGAAACAGATGCCAAAATAACTTCTATGCTTGAACTTTTGAACCATAAAATTGATATTATCTCAAGTAGCGAAGACAGTTTGAATGCAGCAGAAGATATTGAAGATGTAAAACAATTAATCCTTGCACAAACGGACTATATTGAAAGATTTGAACGTAATAGCAAAACTGATGCAGTAAAAAAATGTTTAAAAGAACTCACTGAAGAGGTTAACTATTTAAGCTCCAATTCAAATACAAATTCAAAACAAGTTCAAAAAGCAATGAAAGATATGAAAGAATCAATTATGGCTGCGGTTGTTACCATATTTGAACAAGTATCTTTCGTTGAAGAAACAGAAGACATTAAAGACTTTGTAGAAGAAAAAACAGATGTAATCAATCAAAACCTTGTTGAAGTTACCAAACAATTAAAACAAATAACAAGTTCAACAGAAGACACTGATTACAACTACTCAATGCAAGATATTGAATCCGATTTAGCAAAACTCAGACTTGCGTTGAACGAACTTCAAAATAATTCAATCGAAAGTCAATCAAGTGAATTATCTAATATTTCTGATACCCTGTACAAAATAACATCATCAGTTGAAGAATTGCAAAATTCAATGACTCAAGATGATATAAAGGATTTAAAATATGATATCAATAATGGATTAGAGGGAATTGGCAAAAATTTAACTAACCAAATTTCCAGAAAAGTTGATAAAGTAACAAAACTACTTGAAAAATCATCTGATTCAGACAAAGTTATGCGCCAAGCTCTTATTTATATGGGCGAATGGATTGACTCTGCAAGCGAAAGTATGAATAAGATTTCAACAAATTCTGATGAAATAGTTGACGTTAAATCTGCAATTGAGGATTTGAAATCTTCTATGCCTGAACACAAGGAGATTTTAACTTCACTTGAAGAAAAATTTGATGAACAACAAGAAAGACTAAGTTACTTTGAAAAACAAATCTCAAAACTTGGAACACTTGAAGATAGATTTGACGAACAACAAGAAAGAATTGACAGACTGGAAATGACTATTGAAAAAGTTCTTTCAGCGGTAGAAGATATTGATGATTCTCGTGTAACAAGAAAAATCGACAAAATTGATAAACAATTAGCAAAACTAAGCACAAATATAGAAAAGTTGGCATCTTATGTTGACTAACAACCTAATAAAAGAATTAAATAAAGCACTCCCAAAAGAAAACGTGCTTTCTGATATTGAAGAAAGGTACGTTTATTCTGTTGATGCATCAAACGACCCTTATATAAAGTCAACATTGCCTGACGCAATCGTTTTTGTTGAAAATATTGAACAAGTTCAAAAGGTTGTAAAAATTGCGAATGAGCAGATGACACCTATTATTTGCAGAGGAGCAGGAACAAATACCGTTGGCGCTTGTGTTTCAAATCATGGCGGTATTATTTTAAACTTTTCTAAAATGAATAAAATTTTAGAAATTAATTCTGAAAATATGACAGCAAAAGTCCAACCTGGAGTAGTCGTTGGTGATTTGCAACAAGCAGTTGAAAAGGTCGGATTATTTTATCCCCCTGACCCATCAAATCTTAAAGTTTCAACAATAGGTGGAAGTATTGCCCAAAATTCAGCAGGTGCAAGATGTTTCAAATATGGTTCAACTAAAGATTATATCATTGATATGCTTGTTGTAATGGCAAATGGAGAACTAATCAGAACAGGTTCTAATACAATAAAAAATGCTACAGGGTATAATTTAGGAAGTTTGTTTATCGGTTCAGAGGGAACATTGGGAATTGTTGTTGAGGCGACGATTAAACTAATTCCAAAACCGGAAGAATCTCAAGTTATTATGGCTTATTTCAACACTGTTGAAGAATCTATTCAAGCAGTTAATAAAATTATTGAAAAACAGGTTTTTCCTGCGACAATTGATTTTATGGATAAAAATTCTATCCAAACAATAGAAAACTTTAATCCATCAGGTTTGTTATGCGATAAAGAGGCTGCATTGATTATTGAAATTGATGGTTACAAATCAAGTATTACTCCTCAAAGAGAAACCATTTGTTCTATTTTGAGAGAAAATAACGCAGCAAATATTCAATACTCTACAACAAAAGAAGAATCAGACAAACTGTGGAGTGCAAGACGTTCCTCAATGGCTGCCTGCACAATGTTAAGACCAAATATTACAACAGATGATGTTATTGTGCCGAGAGAAAATCTTGCAAAACTTGTGAAAGGAATTCAAGATATTTGCAAGCGACACAACTTGTTAGTTTGCCTTGTCGGTCACGTTGGAGATGGTAGTGTTCACCCGCAAATTCCGATTGATTATAATGACAAAAACGAATACAAACATTACAAAATTGCTAAATCAGAAATTTATCAATTAACCGTTCGCCTTGGAGGAATTATATCAGGAGAACATGGAATTGGATTAGAAAAGAAACCGCATATTTCAAAAGTTGTTGATGGTGGAGCTTTAGATTACATGCGACTAATCAAAAAAACATTTGACCCTAAAAATATTTTAAACCCGTACAAAATATTCTAAGATTTAACCCTCTATACTTGAAAACACATTGTCCTTGTGGTATTCTTTGATTGCTAAAAAATTTTAAGGAAAGAAGGATAAAATGTCAGAAGTTAGAGTTAGAATAGCTCCGTCCCCAAGCGGAAACTTACACATTGGGACAGCAAGAACAGCATTATTCAATTACTTATTTGCAAAAAAAATGGGTGGTAAATTCATTTTAAGAATTGAAGATACAGATGCTGAAAGAACTTCACAAGAATATATTGATAATATTTTTGATAGTTTAAAGGCTTTAGGATTAAATTGGGACGAAGGTCCTGATGTTGGTGGTCCTTACGGTCCATACACACAATCAAAAAGATTTGATATCTATCCAAAATATGTACAACAACTTTTAGATTCAGGTTTTGCTTACGAATGTTTCTGTACACCGGAAGAACTTGAACAAGAAAAAGAAGAAGCAACAAAGGCTAAAAAACCTTATGTTTATTCTAAAAAATGCGAACACTTAACAGAAGAAGAAAAAGCAAAATTAAGAGCTGAGGGAAGAAAACCTGCAATCAGATTTAACATTGCAAAAGCTCAAAAAGCTTTTCATGACTCTTCTATCTTGAAATTCAATGACCTTGTAAAAGGCGAATTACACATGGATACAGACCTTTTGGGTGACTTTGTTATCCAAAAATCAAATGGAGCACCAACCTATAACTTTGCAGTTGTAATTGATGATGCTTTGATGAAAATTTCACACGTTATCAGAGGTGAAGACCACATTTCTAACACTTATAAACAAATTTTAATCTTTGAAGCATTAGGCTTTGAAGTTCCAAGATTTGGACACTTAGGAATGATTTTGGCTCCTGATAGAAGTAAACTTTCAAAAAGACACGGAGCTACAGCAGTTTCTGACTTCGTAAAACAAGGTTACTTGACAGAAGCATTAATTAACTTTGTAGCATTACTTGGTTGGTCACCATCAGATGGAGAAGAAATCAAACCGGTTGAAGAAATCGCAAAAGATTTCAGAATTGACGAAATTTCTTCATCTAACTCAATTTTTGAATACGACAAATTGAGATGGATGAATAGCCATTACATCAAAATGTTACCTATGGATAAACTAAAAGAAATGTTGAAACCATATTTAACTCAATATAATTTGAACGAATTAACAGATGCTCAATATACAAAAATGGTTGAAATCACAAGAGAACCATTAACATTGTTATCTGATATTACAGATGCAGTTCCATATTTCTTTGGAAAAGATGTTCATATTGATCCGGAAACACAAGAAAAAACTCTTGATACAGAAGTTTCTCAAAACGTATTGAATGATTTTGTACCAAAAGCTAAAACTTGGGATTGGACAGATGAAAATCTTCACGAAAAACTTGCTGATTTCAGAGCAGAATGGAAAGAAAAAGGTGTTAAACCTAAAGTTACAATGTGGGCAATCAGAGCAGCTATCACAGGTAGAACATTCGGAGCTGATATGGTTGGAATCCTTGATATTTTAGGAAAAGAAACTTCATTATATAGAGCAGAAAAAGCTATAAAATAGTTTTTTATTCAGAAAGCTATAATATCATGACGATGCACAAAAAAA
>DABJ01000043.1:0-18458 GCA_002102825.1 Candidatus Gastranaerophilales bacterium HUM_12
GGACACTTTGTTCGGCAGAGTCACTTGGGGCTAGGTACAATAAAATCATAACGAACTTATTACCTTATTACCCTTTTCCTTATTGCCTCAATCAAAATTCACCAATATTGGTAGCACCTTAGTTGCCCATAAACAATTTATACTTTTTTTAGAAAAGTAACAAATTTATCGCCGTACTTTTTTTGTTTGACTATTTCAAATCCATCAATTTCAACATCAATAACATGTTCCAAAATTATTATTCCATCACAAATATCCTTAACCGCTTCTAAACTTTTTTCATAAATACCTGAAAAATAAGGTGGGTCAATATAAACAACATCAAACTTTTCATTTAGCCTAGAACAAACTTTTAAACTATCACCTAAAATCAACTTTAAATCATTATCTTTTTCAAACTTTTTAAAATTTGACTTAATCACGGAATAAACTTTTTTATTTTTTTCGATAGAAACAACTCTAAAAAACCCTCTAGATAAGGCTTCCAAACCCATAATTCCCGAACCTGAATACATATCAAGGAAACTTGAATTTTCAAAATCCATCATTGCTTGCAAAGTATTAAACACACTCATTCTTACTTTTGACAACGTAGGGCGAGTAATATTTTCGTCCGGAGCTGTAATCTTTTGCCCTTTATAAATTCCTGCCGTGATATTCATAGGTTTAATTTTACTACAAAAATTTGTATTTCTAAGAAATATATTATATAATCGAACCCATGAAAAAGATTTTATGTTACGGAGATTCAAACACTTTCGGCTATGTACCGGAAGACGGAAGCAGATACCCTAAAAATATTCGTTGGACAGGTATTTTAGGTGAATATCTCGGAAAAGATTTTGAAATTATTGAACAAGGTATGAACAACCGCACAGGATTTTTTAAAAGTCTTGACGGTTTAAAACAAAGTGGGACAAAATATTTGCCGATTGTTCTTGAACAGTATCAAAATATTGATAGTTGCATATTATCTTTAGGAACAAATGATTTACAATTCTTTTACAATTTAGATGAAGAAATTACCGAAAACGGTTTAACCAGCCTAATAAAAATTCTAAAAAATGCAAATCCGGAAATTAAAATCATTATCATTCCACCGGTTAAAATCAAAGAAAATATCATAAATGGCAGATTTTCGTTTCAATTTGATTTAACTTCAGTTGAAAAAGTTCATCAAGTTTTTCATATATTTAAAAAAGTTGCAGAGAAAGAAAACTGCTATTATCTTGACTTAAACGAATTTGTAACACCATCAGAAATTGACGGATTACATTTTAGCAAGTCTTCCCACAAATTGATTGCAGAAAAACTTGCGGAATTAATTAAAAAAATTTTTAAAAATTAGTGTGCAACTGTTTTAAAACCGGAAAATGCAGGACTAATTTTGCCAAATGTTTGTTGAGGTTGAGGATTATTATTTTTTGCACTTTTTTGCAAATGGTTATATCTGAATTGTGTCCAAATTCTTGTTACAGCAGTAAGTGTAAAGCCCATTGCTACTAAACTGAACAAATATGGAACTCCTGTAATAAGTGCTTTTTGCTTAATTAGTTTTGTAAGTTCAACATTTTTAGTTGTGTTGTTTTGTGTGGCTAATTTTTCAGCAATTTTAGGAAGTTCATTTCTTGTCGGAACATTAATAATGCCGTTTTTATCCTTGTTCAACAAATCTTTGCATTTGCCATGTTTAAGTAAAAGTTTTTTGAAACCGCCATCAAGGAATGATGAACCAAAGATTGTATATAAAACAACGAGTGGAACTCTTGTCCAAACTTCATAAAAATCAAGTTTGCCCCTATCTTTTGCGGCATCTGAATAACCAAATAGTCCGGTAATACAAGTCACTGCAAGTTGTCCTTTGCTAAGAGCTAATTTACCGTTATTATTAACAAAATCTAACTTCAAATAATCTGCTAAAAATTTATCCGTTTTAGGAGATTTTATTCCTGCTTTGTGAAGCAATTTTGAAATATGCACCCCGGGTTCAAGTAATATTTCTGAGAATTTTAAAGCAGAATTTGAATTATGACCTTTTGCAGCTAGAGCCAAACCTGCACCTACCCCCACAACTGATAAAACTCCTGCTTTAATGATTTCCTTTTTTGCATGTTTTTCAACTTTTTGTTGTTGTTTTGAATCTTCTTTTTGGTCTTTACTCAAATTTGCAACATTATTAAAATCACTAATTTTGAAAACTTTTAGAGTGAATAAATTTTTAGCAAAACTCAATGCATATTCTAAAGTAGGAACAGCTAAACAAGCCAATACAATACCGCCTTTTGTAGAAATCAACTGTTTTTTCAGATTTTTATCAAGATTTGATTTTTTAATTTCTTCAAGGCTTTTTGGCAAATTATTTGAAATATCTTGTTTCAAATTTTTTGGTTGGATTTTTTTGAACAATTTATTACGGTATAAATGTTCTCCAAGTAATGGAGCTGCAAAATAAAATAATCCGGATTCTAAGAATTCTAAAAATGAAAATTCCCAAAAATCAGCTTTACTACGTGATAGTGCAGCCTTTGGAAACCAATTTGTTGTAGTATCTTGTACAAATCTTGTTACTGAAAGATTTTCTTGAGATTTGACAAAAGAATCTAAAAACTTAATCCCTGCCCCACCTTTAAATGTTGGTTGTTGTTTTTTATTATGGTTAATTAAAATTTGCGAGTTGCTATTTTGCTTTACATTATCAATACTTTTTATCATTTATTTAAAATCCTTTTACTATTTCAAAATCTACAGACTAAAAAAGCCACCCTTATCAGGTGGCTTTAAAACTTGTTGCTTATCTTTTAATTAACACATTCGAAATGCACAACAATGACCACCTGTTTCTTGGCTTTGCATCATCATCATTTGCATCATCATATTAGTGTTAAATTGCATAAATATATCTTTTCCTCTTTATTAGTTGAGTTTATGTTATTACAAGTAAAATTTTTTGTCAATAACTGATTAGTTTATTTTTACTTCGTTTTGCACAAATTTTTCAACAGCTTTTGCAAACCCGTCATTTTCAACGGTATCAGTAATATAATCAGCACAAGCTTTCAATTCCGGAGTTGCATTTCCCATAGCAACACCAATTCCACCACATTTAACTAAATCAATATCGTTATTTTGGTCACCAATTGTCAAAACATCTTCCGGTTCAATATTCCACATTTCAGATAAAAATTTAACTCCAAGAGATTTCTTTGCTTTACCTGAGCCAATTTCACAGAAAAATGGAGTTGATTTTACTATATACAAATCAGGATATTTTTCTTTTAATTCTTTTACCCAACCGGTAACTTTGTCCGGATTTTGCAAATCAATTGCAAGAATTTTATTCACATTTTCGATTTTTAAATCATCAAATGAACAAACTGTATAATCAATAAATTTTCCATCGGTATAATATTTTACAATATCATTGTCTTCTTCTACATATAATTTGTCATCTAGGTACAAATTCAAATGAATATGATTTTTTCTACCCCATTTGATAATTTCTTTAGCATAATTTGATGGCAAATTATTTTCATAAAGAGTTTTACCATTAAAATCTTTTATTAAACCTCCTTGATAAGAAATAATAGGAGTTTGGAGATTTAAGAGTTTTGCGACTTGAACAGTTGAACAGTGCATTCTACCTGTGACAAGAACAACCTTTACCCCGTTTTTTTGCACTTCATTTATACAGTTTTTCACAGCAGGACTAATCTCTGAACCCCATTTAACAATTGTTCCGTCTATATCTGTTGCAATCATTTTTATCATAAAATAAGCCCTCTTTTTATTATAATTTTAAACTTTCATAAATGCTCTAAACAGAGTACAAATTGTTTTGGCATCATTAATTTTGCCGACATTAATCATCTGCATAACATCTTTCAATTTATACTCACTACATTTCAAAATTTCACCAACATCAGGGTGGTCACCAACAAATTTCAAATCTTTAGCTAAATACAAATATAATTTTTCTGTACAAATCCCCGGGGTTGTATTTATGTAACCTAAAGACTTCCAAGTTTTTGCTTGGTAACCTGTTTCTTCTTCAAGTTCACGTTTCGCAGCAAAATCAGGATTTTCACCTTTTTCAAGCTTGCCCGCAGGAAGTTCAATATTCACATGTTTTAACGGATATCTGTATTGTTTCACAAGTAGGATTGTTTCATCATCTTTCATTGCGGCAATAACAACACCTCCGGAATGCAAAACAACCTCTCTAAATGATTTGTGACCGTCAGAAACTTCTACATCATCTCGAATAACAGTCATAACTTTTCCGTCATATACAACTTTTGAGTCCAGCGTTTTTTCTTCAAAATTCATACTTAGATAATAGCATAAAATGAGATAACTTGAAATCTTTCTTTGTGATATACTAATAGTTGAGGATAAATCGAGTAAGGAGAAGTATGAAAGAAAGTTATTTTCCGCAAGAAATAGAAAAAAAATGGCAAAAAATTTGGGACGACTCAAAAGCATTCAAAACTCCTGATGTTTCTGACAAGCCTAAATATTATGCTCTATCAATGTTCCCATATCCATCTGGAAAACTTCACATGGGACACGTTAGAAATTACACAATAACAGATGTTATTGCAAGATTTAAAAAAGCAAACGGATTTAATGTTTTACACCCAATCGGTTGGGATAGTTTCGGTCTTCCGGCAGAAAATGCTGCAATGAAACACCACGTTGATCCGGAAACTTGGACAGACGAAAATATTGCATATATGAAAAAGCAATTAAAAATGCTCGGACTATCTTATGATTGGGATAGAGAAGTTGCAACCTGCAAACCTGAATATTACAAATGGACTCAATGGTTGTTCTTACAATTATACAAAAAAGGACTTGTTTATAAAAAAGAAGCTGCCGTAAACTGGTGTAATGAATGCGGAACAGTTCTCGCAAACGAACAAGTAATTGATGGCAAATGCTGGAGATGTGACAGCACAGTTGAGAAAAAATATTTATCTCAATGGTTTATCAAAATCACGGATTACGCAGATGTATTGTTAGAAGATTTAGATAAACTTACCGGTTGGGGAGATAATGTCAAAACAATGCAGGCAAACTGGATTGGAAAATCTAAAGGTGCAATTTTCAAATTCCCTGTAGTTGATGCTCCAAACGGCGAAACAATAGAAGTTCCTGTTTATACAACAAGACCTGATACAGTATTTGGTATTACATACCTTGTTGTAGCTCCGGAATACAAAGACATCGAAAAACTTACAACTCCGGAAAATCAAAAAGCTGTTGAAGAATATCGTGCAAATGCTCGTAAAATGTCTGAAATCGAAAGACTTTCAACAGAAAGAGTTAAAACAGGTGTTCCTCTGGGTACACACTGCAAAAACCCATTCAACGGAGAAATTTTCCCATTATGGACAGCAGATTATGCTCTTGTCGAATATGGAACAGGTGCTGTTATGGCAGTTCCTACTCACGATACAAGAGATTTTGCTTTCGCCAAAAAATATAAATTACCAATGAAAGTTGTAATCGCACCGGAAAATAATACAAATCTTGATGTAGATGCAATGACAGATGCTTACACAGAAGCAGGTGTTTTAGTAAATTCCGGAGAATTTAACGGAATTAAAAATAATAAAGCAAAGAAAGCTATTACTCAATGGGCTGTAGATAAAGGTTTTGGAGAATTCAAAACTCAATACAGACTTCGTGACTGGTTAATTTCCCGTCAAAGATACTGGGGCGCTCCAATTCCTGTTGTATATTGTGACAAATGCGGAATTCAACCTGTACCGGAAGATAAATTACCGGTATTGTTACCAAAAGATGTTGATTTTTCTGTTGTAGGTAAATCACCAATTACAACTTCAAAAACATTCAAGGATACGGTTTGTCCTGTTTGTGGCGGACATGCAGTTCGTGAAACAGATACAATGGATACATTTGTATGTTCAAGTTGGTATTATTTGAGATATTCTGATGCAAGAAATGACAAAGAATGTTTCAACAAAGACAAAGTAAACCACTGGTTACCTGTAGACCAATACGTTGGTGGTATTGAACACGCAATTTTACACTTGTTATATTCAAGATTTTTCACAAAAGCATTACGTGATTGCGGATTGTTAGATTTTGATGAACCATTCAAAAACTTGTTAACTCAAGGTATGGTATTGAAAGACGGCTCAAAAATGTCAAAGTCTAAAGGTAATACCGTTGACCCAGATGAAATATTTGAAAACTACGGAGCAGACACCGCAAGATTATTCATTCTTTCAGATTCACCACCGGCTAGAGATTTTGACTGGTCAGATGCAGGTGTTGAAGGTTGTTACAAATTTTTGAACAGAGTTTGGAGATTAGTTTCAACAAATCAAGACGATATCACACTTGATTACAAATTGAACTTCCCACTGGAAAAATCAAATGATGATTTAGTAAGAAATGTTCATATTGCAATCAAAGGAATTACGAATGATATTTCAAACGATTTCCAATTCAACACTGTAATTTCTAAATATAGAGAATTGACCAATGCAATTTATGATTGGCAAGCTAAAAAATCAAACTTAACAGATGAAGACAAACAAGTTTTGAGTTTTGCAATTATTTCACTTATCAAACTTATGTCACCTGTTGCAGTTCACTTGACAGAAGAAGCTTGGCACGACTTAGGTGCTAAAACTTCAATTCATGATGAACCTTGGTGTGAATGGAACGAAAATCTTGCAAAAGCAAGTTCAATAACTTTGGTTGTTCAAGTTAACGGAAAAGTTAAAGATAAAATCGAGGTTGATGAAAGCTTAGACCAAGAAGAAATGAAACAAGTTGCACTAAATAGTGAAAAAATTAAATCACTAACTGATGGAAAAACTGTTGTTAAAGTGATTGTTGTTCCTAAAAAACTTGTTAACATTGTTGTTAAATAGAGATTGAACAATATAGAAAGTGCTGGGAAATTAAATAATTTTCCAGCACTTTTGTATTAATTTGTCTTATCAAATCCTACTCTCATATATATGGGGACAACACCATTTCATGCCACTCATTTCTTTATAGATAGTGTCCCTAAAAACTATTTCTTTAGTCCTTTAAAAAATTTGAATAATTTTCCAAAAGTTGATACTTTTGGTGTTTCTGTCGGAGTATATGGCAAATACATTTTTAAAGAATTAGATTTGCTTTGACCCACGTTCAAACCGAATTTTATACATTTGTCTAAGTATTTATTCATTTTAGATGAATTGGATACAAACCCCATTTTTTTATAAAAAACATGAGGAGGTCTATCATAGTCATAAGCCCTACTTGCAATCAAATGAACTCTGCCTTTACAACCTAAAGCTTTACTCTCATTTTTTGCAAGAGTGATAAATTTTGAACCATTACCTTTATCTCTAACATTTGATTTGAGGTAATCAATTTCAAATGATTTGTATGGTGCAACTTGCGGATAAAATGCCCTATTTCCAATATTATATAAAACAGGTCTGGCTTCCATCTCACCCAACTGTTTTCCTGTTTTTGTATCTAAAAGATGATACTTATACCCAACAGGAGAACAATCCGTTGCAAATGTTTGTCCGGTGTTATACATTTCTTGTCGATAAAAAAGTTTATTCGGAATATCTCTATGTTGATAAAATAAATAAGATGAATTTAAATTTCCCATACATATATTTAAAAACATTTTAAATATAATTATTGCCTAAAGCCAATTGAAAATATCAGAAAACATCTCTTTTGCTTGCTTCAAACTCTTAACACTTTCTCCGCTTTCATCAACATCTCTTTCTATATACATAAAAGAGTCGCCTAAAAGCTTGTCAACCGGCTTATTATTTTTTATGCAATCATCTACAATTTTTTTTGTGTCTATTTCATGCTTACCGAATTCAAAACCGACTTTTCTATAAAAAACTTGTGGCGGACGTTTTGCATCAAAAATATCTGAAGCAACCAAGTGAATATTCCCATTACAAAAATTTTTGAAACTTTCAATCTTTGCAGCATTTATCAATGAGCTTCCAACTCCAACCCGCCTTTTAAAAGAATTTAACCTCTTAATATACAAAGAACTATATTTATCTGAATTCGGAGAATACAAATGATACCTATTCCTCAAAACACAAGGCTCTGTTTCCATTCTACCAAGGCAACAACCTTTCTTGTCATACATTAAAAAAACAGCCTTATTTGAATATTTTTCCTGCTTCTTTACAATAATTCGTTCTGTATATCTATGAGGTTTTAACGGTGGAAATTTTAGCATAACAAAAAATTTAAAACACCTAAAAATAATTTTTGATATTTAATAGCAAATAATGTTAAAAAATAATAATTTTCAAACTGAAATCTTATTTTGGTATTATAATTATTAAATAGTAGAGAGTATATAAATAGTAGGGATTAAAGTTTTGAAAAAGAAAAAATATCACTTTATAGCAATAGGTGGAGTCGGAATGAGCGGTTTAGCAAAATACTTGCTACAAAACGGTTTTGAAGTTTCCGGTTCTGATATAAATGACAGCAAATATGTTCAAGAAGTAAGAAATCTTGGCGCAAAAGTTTTCATTGGACACAATGAAAGTAATGTTCCAGATGATTGTATAGTTGTTGCAAGTACTGCAATTCGAGAAGACAATCCGGAAAAACAAAAAGCAAGAAGATTAGGCTTGCCAATCTATCACCGTTCAGATTTACTTGCAGAAATTTCAAAGAATGAGAAATATTTCATGGGATTTTCCGGCACTCACGGGAAAACAACCACAAGTGGACTTTGTTCTTATGTAATGGAAAAGGCAGGATTAAAACCATCATATATCGTTGGCGGAATTATTCCTGAATTGAATACAAATGCAAATTCTACAGGCGAAAAATTCTTTATGGCTGAACTTGATGAAAGCGATGGCACAATTGTTAAATATTCTCCTAATTTGGTTGTAGTAAACAACCTTGAACCCGACCATTTGGATTTTTACAAAAATGGTTTGGAATCAATTCTTGAAACATTTGAAACTTTCTTGTCAAATATGAGAGAAAATGGAATTGTAATGGCAAATATGGATAACGAGGGTGTTAAACGCTTAGTTAAACATTTTTCTCAAACTCCGCTTGCTCATAATGCTGAATTCGTAACTTATTCAATCGGAGGTAGTACGGATTATTCAGCAAAAAATATTGAGTATAATGAAGATTATACCAAATTCGATATTTTCCACAAAAGTGAATTTAAAACAAGATTAAAAATCTGCCTTAAAGGAGTTCACAATGTGTATAATTCACTTGCTGTTTGGGCAAGTTTGAATGAAGCAGGTGTTGATATGAATTTGGTATCCCCTCATTTTGCAACTTTTACAGGTATGGGCAGAAGATTTCAAAAAGTTGGAGAATTCAACGGAATTTCAATTTATGACGATTATGCACACCACCCAACAGAAATCAAAGCAACACTTTCTTCTTCTAAATCCTTCAAGAATAAGAATGTTATTGCAGTATTTCAACCTCACAGATACACAAGACTTCAAAACTTGTGGAATGAATTTATGGGTGCATTTTCTCACGTAAACAAAGTAATCGTAACTGATGTTTACGCAGCAAGTGAAGACCCCATTGATGGTGTAAATTCAGAAGCTTTTGTAAACGAATTAAAAGAAAAAAGTGATGTTCCTTGTGAATACGCATCAGGTTCAATAAAAGATGTTGCCGAAAAATTATATCCAACTCTAAAACCAAACGATATCGTTATCGGACTGGGTGCAGGTACAATTACAAACTTAGGGAAAGAATTATTAGCTCTAAATAAAAAGGAGAATAACTAAGTTGACAATTCTTCCAGAGAAAAACTTTGATATTAAAAAATTAACCTCTTTCAAAATTGGAGGGAAAATTTCTGAGGTATTTTTTCCGGAAAATATTGAAGAATTTGTACAGATTTTGAAAGAACAACCTAATGCCAAAGTGTTTGGAAATCTTTCAAATACCTTGGTTTCAGATGATGGGTATGACGGAAAAATAATTCTGACAACTAAAATGAATTCTATTCAAATCGAGGGAACAAAAGTTATTGCAGATTCCGGTGTTAAAGGTCCAAAATTATCACAAGAGGTTTGCAAAGCAGGACTTACAGGTTTAGAATTTATGATAGGTTTCCCAGGGTCAATTGGTGGAGAAGTTTGTATGAACGCATCGGCTAATGGACAAAGTATAAGTGATACATTGGTCAGTGTAACTTGTTATTCATCAATAAACGGTCTTGTCAAATATTCAAAAGATGAAATGAATTTTGACTATAGGACTTCTCGTTGTCATAATGAAGATTTAATTGTCCTACAAGCCGAATTTGAACTTTCAAAAAAAGATACTACAGAAATTGAAGCTCAAATGAATTCAAATTTGGAATTCAGAAAAGCACATCAACCGTCTTTAGCACTACCGAATTGTGGAAGTATTTTCAAAAATCCGCAAAACAACTCTGCAGGGAGACTTCTTGATTCAATTGGGGCAAAAGAACTAAGTTGTGGAGGAGTTAAAGTTTGGGAAAATCATGCAAACTTTATTGTAAACAATAACTCTGGAACTTCAACAGATGTACTTACTTTGATGTCTGAAATGCAAACAAAAGTAAAAAATAAGTATAAAATAGATTTACAGCCGGAAATTATATTTTTAGGCGGAAATAATAATAAGGAAAACGAATTATGCAAAATATTGTACAAAAAATAGATAAAAATTCTAAAATTGCCGTTCTATGCGGCGGAATGTCATCAGAAGCAGAAGTATCAAGACGTTCAGGTAAAGGTGTTTTTGATGCTCTTCAAAGACTTGGCTATACAAATTCTGAACTTGTAGAAGTTGACAAAAATATTGCTCAAAAATTAAAAGACGGTAATTATGATTATGCTTACAATGTTCTTCATGGCAAATATGGTGAAGACGGTTGTATTCAAGGAATTTTAGAAATTCTACAAATTCCTTATACCGGTTGTGGTGTAATGTCTTCTGCTGTTTGCATGAATAAAGAATTCACAAAAAGAATGCTTTCATCATGCAGTGAAATTCCTCTTGCAAAATCTGCTTTTGTAAGAAAAGGCGAAGATGTTATGGAGAAAACTAAAGACCTGAAATATCCTGTTTTCACAAAACCGGTTTCTGAAGGTTCAAGCTTTGGTATGACAAAAGTTAATTCTCGTGAAGAATTAAAGACAGCTTATGATGAAGCTATCAAATATAATGATGATGTTCTTATTGAAGAATTTATTGATGGTTTGTTTGTAACAGTTGGTGTTTTGGAACAAGATGGCAAAAACTTTGCAACAGAAATTTTGGAAATCATTCCAAAAAATGAGTGGTATGATTATGAATCTAAATACACTCCGGGAATGTCAGAATTCATACTTCCTGCAAAATTTGATGCCGAATTAACTGCAAAAATTAAAGAAATCGCGATTAAATCACACGAAACAGCAGGTTGCAAAGGTGTTTCAAGAGTTGACTTCATGGTTAGCAAAGACGGAATTCCTTACGTAATTGAAATCAACACTTCTCCAGGAATGACTACAACTAGTGACCTACCTGCTCAAGCAAAAGTTATGGGTATAAGTTATGATAATTTAGTTCAAATTGTTTTAAACGGAGCAGGCTTGAATAAATAATGACAGAGGATAGCAATTTTAATACAAATGAATATCCGCAAGAGAATGCGAATATGCAAGAGGACGAAATCCAAGACGAATTCGCCCTTGCTAAACATTCCCTAAAACGCAAACGAATTGAGAGAAAGATTAGAAAAAAACGTAAAAAAGTTAAAGAATTAAAGTCTTTCTTGAGATTCATCAGTTTAATTTTGGTTGTTTTTCTTGCATATCATTTTATGAAGCTTCCCCAATGGTACCTGCCAAAAGATACTTTTTCGGATCAAACAGGTAAAAATATTGAAATTATTAACAATGATATTATTCCGAATTACGTGATAAGACAATCATTGAAAAATTTATACGTGCCAAAACTTCCAATCTTTTTGATTAAAGTTAAACCGATAAAAAAAGAATTATTTAAAATTCCTGTGATTAAAAATATCTATGTAAGGCGTTACGGATTTCCTGCAAGAATTCAAATCATTATACGAGAAAGACAACCAATTGCATTAATCAAAACCGACTTGAAAGCAAAACCCGTAGCCTTCTTCACGGCTGACGGCATTTTGATTACGCATAAAAATTACATGAATTTAAGCAATTCAAAATCTGCTCTAAAAATTTTAACCAATAAACCTCAACTTGGCAAAGAATGGACTGTTAAAAAAGTTCAAGAGGTTGAAAAGATTGTTAAAGCTGTTGAAACTTATTCTAATGAAAAAGTTGAATACATTGATTTGAGAAATCCAAATGATGTCTATGTGAAAATTCAAACAACAAGCATTCGTTTAGGACAACTGGATAGTACAGTCTTTGAAAGAATTAAACGTATTTATACAATTCTTCCACAAATTGAAGAAGTAGATAGCCAAATCAAGTATATTGATTTAAGTTGGGATAAGGTAAACTATTTAAAATTGAAAAAAAACGACAAAAACAGTAAACCTAAAGAGTCGGAAAAAACTGAATAATATGACTTTTAACGAAAAATATTCAAAAATTAAATATCTTGCATCTGATGAATTAAAGAAAATTGAAGAAAATATTACATCTTCAATTCACACTCGTGAGCCGTTAAAATCTCATATTGTGCAATTTCTAACCGCTCCGTCAAAGAGAATTCGTCCGGTTTTAGCTATTTTATACACAAAAGCTCTGGGGCAAAATTTAAACACTCAACAACTTGAATTGTTAACGGCAATTGAACTTGTGCATAATGCATCTTTAATTCATGACGATATAATTGATGAAAGTGATTTAAGGCGAGGTCAAAAAACAATTTCAGCAGAATTCGGAAATAAGCTCGGGGTAATATCAGGTGATTATATTTTATCTATTGCGATGGAAAAAATTGCAAATTTGAATTCTATTGATATATTAAAAAAGTTCTCAATTACACTAAATAAAATGTGCCAAGGGGAAATCAACCAAAATTTCGATAGGTTTAAAATTGGAACAATTGAAGATTATATTGAAAAATCAAAAAATAAGACGGCGTATCTTTTTGAAACCGCAATGACAAGTTGTGCAATGTTATCTCAAGCTTCCGGCGACATATCAAAGATAAATGATTTTGCAATGAATGTTGGTATTGCATTCCAAATCAGAGATGATTTAATTAATTTCACTAAAACAGACTCTTCAAAACCGGCGGAAAATGATTTATCAGAGGGAATTTACACCGCTCCAATTATCTACAGCCAAAATACCAAAAACTATACCAAAGGTATTGAAAAAACTAAGTCTTTGTTAAATAATTATATAGAAAAAGCGGCTAAACAACTTGAAAATCTGCAAGATAATGAGTTTACCGCAGCATTGAAAAATTTCTTGGAGCTTTTGAAGAATGAATAAAATTAAACAAAAAATGGACAATTTTAAAAAGAGAATGAGAGAAAAAAGAGATGCAGCTTATATGCATTTCAAAGCAAATCTTCCTGTAAATGTCCAAATGAAACTTGATAAATTTGAAGAAAGCTACAAAAATTATAAAGAGAGTGCTTTATGTGAGGTTATTGAAACCGTTATATTTGTTGTAGTAATGGTTATTATCATAAGATTTTTCGTTGGAGAAATTCGTTGGATTCCATCAGGTTCAATGCACCCAACTTTAGTTGAGGGGGATAGAATTGTTGTTGAAAGATATTCAAGATTTTTCACTACCCCGCAAAGAGGTGATATTATGGTATTTTATCCACCATCAACAAAACTTTCAAGAAGCCCTTTGCCTTTATTTGCAAGACTTACTGGTTTTTGGTGCAAAGATATTGCTTACATCAAACGTGTTGTAGGTATGCCGGGGGATAAAGTTGAAATCAAAGAAGAAAAAGACGGCTCGGCTTATGTTTATATTAATGATAAAAAATACAAAGAAAATTATATCAAGAGTGTTTATGAATATCCTCCATGCCCAACTAAAGACACTAGTAAAATCTTGTTAATGAATGACCAAACAATGAAATGCGGTCCATTCAAACTTGATAAAGACAGTTATTTTATGATGGGTGATAACCGTGGAAATTCCCAAGACAGCAGATATTGGGGCACATTGAAAAAAGATAGATTTGTCGGACGTGCTGTTGTTGTATTTTGGCCGTTGAACAGAATGAAAGTATTACACCGCTTAAAATAGGTGATAATATTTCATATAATTTGCCATAATATCAGAACTTACACCATTTGCAACATTTGCTTTTACAACTTGGTCTTTATCTTGTGAAGTTTGACTATCAATTTTTGATGCTTCAGCATTTTTAGGATTCATTTCTTGTTGTTTTTGAGCTTGTTGAACTTCTTCAACAAAGTCTTGTAATTGTTGCATAACTTGAGAATGTAATTGCAAATCACCAGAATATGAGCCGGTAGATTGAATTCCTGCGGTTTCTAAATCCTCAAGAATTTGTTCCCATTGATTGTAGTTGGTTATAGTTGTTCCTTGAGCTTGTGCAGCCGCTTGTGCTTTTCTTAGCTCTTCAATAGATTTAATATCTTCTACATTGTCCATTGCCATGACAAACTCTCCATACTTAAAACTTCTTATATATAATATAAGTGTTTTTCTATATGGAAATTTCAAAAAACAAAATTAGTTTAACATATTGTAATAATTAGAATTAAACTTCTGAAACATCAGGTAAATCAATGCTTTTCAATCTTTGTTCAATACGGCGATACCATTTTAAGTGTTGTTTGAATAAGATTTTATAATGATCCATATCACCTTGTGAAATATGTCTGAATTGGTCATCTGATGTTTGAGTTAATGCAGCTTCTAAGAATTTTGTGTATTCTTTTCTGTCCAAATTCGGATCCGTTAATTCAATACGTTTACCGAAATCAACAATAACTTCAGGTCTGTTATCTCTCAAAAAGCAATAATCAATTGAAACAGGGATTAAATTAACCTTGCCAAATCTTTTAACCGCATTATGTGCAATATAAGCTAAACCCGTTTGAAATTTATACGGACGGAAATGAGGAGGTCTGATAATTCCTTGTGGGAAAATACATAAAATATTTCTCAAATCCCCTAAAACATCTACAGAGTATTGCAAAGCTTTCATTGCGGATTGAGCAGACTTTTTATTTACGGAATAAGCTCCACCACGTCTTAGCAATGGAAATCTGTTTAATTCTTCAACCATTAAACGAATTTCTTTGTGGCAAATTCTATGAGTAATATTGTACATAACAATTCCGTCCCACCAATTGCAATGTGGCGCAAAAAGAATTGTTGGCGTATTTTTATCACGTTCATTATAGTTTTCTACACCTGTATAACGAAAAGCATAAAATCTATTTTGTAACATATTGAAAAAGAACAAACTAGCAATTGTTAACCAAAATTTGTTTGTTTTAGCAGGTTTAAACTTTTCTTCTTTATTCCTAAGTTTTGTCGGTGGAATATCCGAATATAATTTTTCCTCTGTAACCATAGATTTATTGTACCCTAATCGTCTAAAAAATAAAACATTCAATTAAGAAAACTTAACCCTTTTATCATACGACTATTACAATAAAAAAGCAAGTTATCCTAATGGATTAATTGTTTATTTTCTAAATCTATCTGATAAGTAACTCAAAATTGCACCACCAATTTCTTCATTTGCATCAAATGTTTGATACGGATTTGGTGGTTTTAATGAATTTTGAACAAGCATTTTTACTAAAGGTCCAAATGCATCAGGAACGTGTGTTTTTCGATAAATTCCTGCTAAATATGTTTGAATATTAGATGATGTTGTATTATTAAATCTTGCAAAAACAGGATACAACTTATCTATTCCTTTTGTGCCATTTTCAATCATTCTATCCATTACAAAAAGTGTTTCTGTAACCTGCGCTTCGTTATTTGAATGGGCTAAAATATCTGTCAAATAAGGGATAGCATTTTCTTTTTGTTTAACAAAATAATCAACTTCATTTTTATCAAAGATACAATAATTTCTTTGTGGAGTTGGCAATTGACAAGTATTACAAACATATTTTATGTTTGGATTTAATTGTGTCTGATAGTATGGATTTGCATGAGTAATTTGTTGAACCATAGTAAAAACCTATGAATAAACGTATGGCGGACCATTTTTAATTTCAAATAAAATATTTTCAGCCATTGTTTTTAATTCTTTTTTTGAACGTTTTCCGCTATCGACCTGTTTATAAAATTCTTCTACAAGCGGGAGGATTGCTGCATCTTTTTTAGATTTAAAATTTCGTAATTCAGTCGCAACAAGACGTCTTTGCAAATCTAATTCTGTTTCTGCATTTATTTTTTTGACTTGAACTTCTTTTAATGCATCTCCAGATAATTTTCCACCATAACTTATTGCAGTAATCCCTGTCACACCCAAGAACAATTGTTTGAATTGCGGATTTGAAGTATCTAATAAAAAGTTATAGAAAAATGTTCTATAATCATCAACAAATGAGTTGAATGCAGGTTTTGGAGTTCCATCGCCACCAATGTTTGGATTTACTGTAGTTGTTGAAGTCTTTATTTTTGAAATAATTTTATCAATATATTCACTTTTTTCTTCAGAAGTTCCCCATTTTAATTTTCCGACTTCTTCTCTTATAAAATCTTCTGTCGCATTTATACTCATGAATAAATGTTCAAGATTAAATCTATCAACATCTTTTGTTTTGTTAGTTGATTTTTCAACCAACATTTGAATTCCTTTTTTGATTTCATCTGTCTGTTCATTAAGATGAGTTGTACTTTTAGATAAATTTTTCATTGAAAGAAATCCTAATCCGACAATTCCTGTAATCGTTGCAAGACCTAATATAACATTCCCGACAATTGATTTTGATTTGTTTTTTTGAATTTTTTCATCTGATGTAAAATTAGGATTAAGATATTTATTTTTACCAAAATTAGGGAGAATTTTTTCATTATCTGATTTTATATATTTTTCAAAATCAGCAGAGTACTTTGATAACATACTCCTAATAATCTGCATTTTTCCGGAGAAAGATTCAGTTTCAACGGAAACTAAATTTTCTTGCAAATTTTTCTGAATATCAGACTCTTTACGTTTTACCCAAACATCTTTAAACCCATCAAAAAATGTTTTACCCATAAATGCCATCGCAGAAAGAGCCAAAACTCCGGCACCTGCAATAAAAGTTTTTCTATTCGGATTTTGCACCATCTGATAAATAACTTGATAAGTTTCTTTACTCAATTGCACATTCCTTGTTACAGACGGAAGCCATTTTTCTTTTGCAAGTCCGACAGATGCTTTGGCACTTCGGTTAATAAAAGCTGTCAATAATGCAACCGAAGACATTACACCAAGTGCAATTGAACTGAGGGGAAGAAGTTTTTTATCAACAATTTTGTTATCTTGATATAGCCCCCTAGGAAGAGGAACATTGTCCGCAATCATAAAAGTATCTTTAGTTTCAGACAAAGAACAATCTTTATCTTTGACACAATTATTAACAAGAACACCCTCACGAGTTGATAGAGTATTTTTGCGTTGAGATTCGGTCAAATTCTTCTGTTGTCTTACGGTTTCCGCATCATGCAGCGGATTTATCATCATTGTTTTCTATATCCTTTTTATTTTTAAAACTTTCAGACACTTTATGTAAAAATGTCTTCAAATTGAAAGCTTTTTTAACTTCATCAATTTTTTTATCTTCATCATCGGTTTCATCAGCTCCGAAAATAAAGAGGAGCGATTTTATTTTCTTTTTTATGTTACCAAAAACTTCTGAAACTTTTTTTTGAACAGCAACCTTAAATTCACCATAAATTGCGGTTAATTTATCTGTTATATCTGTAAATTTTTGCTGAATAGTTTGTAGAGCATTTGCAACAATATTAGGCAAATTTTGTACCACATTCAAAACTTTTGCTACTACATTTGTTAAAATGAAGTTTATCGGTTTTGCAATTATTACAGGAGTTGATTTTGAAATTGCAGATGCTAAATCAATAATTCTTTGATGTGCTGCAGCAATTGATTTTTGGAAATTCGCAAGGGCTTGAAGATGATTTTGTTGAGCAAGTTGAGCTTGTGCTCTTGCGTGTTTTTGAGCTTTGAGCATTGCACCAATTGCAGCACACTGATTGTAAGTCATCTCCCCGACATTTCGAGGAATATCTCTTTTGGTCGTAGAATTTCCTCCGGCCATTCCGTTACAAATCGGACAAGCCCCTTGCGGAAGCCCATGCGGACATGTTCCTATTTTTGAACTATTTGAATGTAGCGCTGTTGCACCAAATGGCATAAAAAAATCCTCTTATACTTCTAGAGGACTCAAAAATAATCCGGCATCACCCAAACTGCACGTAGGTGATGATTTTTTTGAGCATTCCGACTTTTACGGCTG
>DABJ01000043.1:18470-22584 GCA_002102825.1 Candidatus Gastranaerophilales bacterium HUM_12
GCAGTTGAAGATATTCACTCCATTTCCTCTTAATTTTGATAGTAATTAAAGCAAGAATGCTTGTCAAACATGCCGGTAATGTTTGTAACAATCACTACAATTTTTATAGCCATATTTCCTTTACTTTAGTATTCCTTTTCTATAATATATAAGGTATGATTTACTTTTTCTATGGGGACGAAGAATTTAATATTTCTAATGAAATCAAAAAGCTTAAAAGTAATTTAGACAAAGATTTCATTGAAATGAGTTTCAAACAATTTAACAATCCAAAATTTCCGGATTTGATTGCCGCTGTGAGAACTCAGCCGATGATGTTTGGCAAAATGCTCATTGTGATTAACTGCCTTACATATTTGAGTGGAAAAAGTTCTGACGAGAATGGATTTGATGATAAGCAAATTAAACAATTGACTGAAGCATTGGATAATGTTAGTGAAAATTTAGATGTTATTTTTGTTGCTCAACTTCCACCGGATAGCCAGAAAAAAATCGACAAACGAAAAAAAATATTTAAACTTTTATCAAAATATAACTCAAAGGAATTTGTTCAAATTCCATCATACAAAACAGCAGAACTTGAAAGTTGGATTAAACAACAGGCAAAATCAAAAGATTTAAAATTATCCGATGATGTTGCAGCAGAAATCTTGTTACAAGTCGGTTCAAATTTGAGATTATTGGATTCTGAACTTGAAAAATTGAAAATTTATTCAAAAGACAAAGCCCCAACTAAAGAAACTGTAAAAGAGATTTGCGTAACAAATGAAGATTTGTTTGGCTTTGCAGATTTTTTAATTGAAGACAACAAAGCAAAAGCACTTGTTGAATACCAAAAACTTTTGACTAAAAAACACCCGCTCGAAATTTTGTCAGTTTTGCATACCCTTTTGCACGGAAAAATTCAAATCAAAGCAAATTCGACAAACCATAATGCCGATGAAATTGCAAAAATCATCAACATGCACCCATATCGTGTAAAACTTGAAATGCAAAAACTTAAAAATATTCCACTAAAAAATCTTGTAAAACTAAAACAAAATCTTACAAATGCAGAATACAAAATTAAATCAGGACAATCAAATCTTGGTGTAGATAAGGAAATTGAATATGCAATACTACAATAACGAAATCTCTCAAAAATATCCTGAACTTTTGAAATATTTTGAAAACGGAATAAAAGATGAGAACAAAAATATCAGCCACTGTTTACTATTCTGGGGACCTGATATCAAATCTCAATGTGAATTAGCCCTTGAAGTTGCACGACTTTTAAACTGTAAAGAAAACGGTAACTCTGATTGTAATTGCATAAACTGTCGTTGGATAAGAGAACAATCTCACCCTGCAGTTAAAATTTATACACGTCTTGATTTTAAAGAAAGCTCATCATCTTCAAGTGATGACGGAGAATCTAAAGGCAAGAAAAACATAAATATCGACCAAGCAAAAGCAATTATAAACGAATTATCTATTTCAAGTGATTATCACAGAGTTTATATTTTCTGCGACAGAGATGAAGATGGAAATCTTTTACCGCTAAATCAAATAAACTTTCCGGAAGCAACATCGAATGCGCTACTAAAAACATTTGAAGAACCACCGCAAAATACAACTTTTATCTTCTTGACTAAAGATAAAACTGATATTATTTCAACCGTTGTATCAAGAGCACAATCATTTTTTGTTGCAGGCAAAACGTTTGAAAATAGTGATTACAATTTAGTAGAAAATTTTATTCAAAACTACTGGATATTAAATAGAAATCAAGTTTTAGAATTTGAAAATAATCTTATGAATTTGATAAATGAAAACGATGCAAAAACAATTTTTACTCAAATGCAAAATTATATGCTAAATGTAATTAAATCAAATCCGAAAAATAAACTGCTATTTTACAGACTTACAAAGGATATGGAGGCAATTGAAGAGGCTAAAAAGCAAATTTCTTTATCACCTGCAATGACAAATCAAACGGTTGTAGAAAACCTGAGTTTTAAGATGATTTTACAATAATTTGCAAACAAAACTTTCGCCATGTTATAATTTCCATATCATATTAGTAATGGAGAAAAATAATGGATTATACTGAAATATTAAGAGAATTTGCACTTGTAATAGCAGCATCATATCTAATCGGCTCAATCCCAACAGGATATATTATTGTTAAACTATTTACAGGTCAAGATATTAGGACAATCGGTTCAGGTTCAACCGGTGCGACCAATGTAAAACGTGTTATGGGTAAAAAGTGGTTCTTTATCGTAATGCTTTTAGATGCATTCAAAGGAGCTTTACCCGTAGTTTTAACCGCGTGCTTTATGCCGGCATTCCACGATATCGGGATTTTACCTGTAATTGCAGCGATTTGTGTAATCTTAGGTCACAGCAAATCCGTATTTCTTAATTTCACAGGCGGAAAATCTGTAGCATCAGGTGTTGGGACATTATTTGCACTAAGTTGGCAAGCCGGATTAACTATTGCAGTTATTTGGAGTATTGTTACTTGGCTTTCAAGATATGTATCTTTAGGTTCAATTGTTGCAATCGCTCTTTCGCCAATTATTATGTGGTTCTTTAATGCAAGACCTGCTTATATTATTTACGCATTAATTGCCGCAGTTTATGTAATTTATTTGCACAGAGAAAATATCAAAAGACTTCGCCAAGGTACAGAAAACAAAGTCAGATAAAAATTTAAAACAAAAGGATTCTACATGTTCGACAATTTAAGTGAAAAACTACAAAATATAATTTCAAAAACAAGAGGTCAAGAATTAACTCAAGACAATATGCAAGAGGCTTTGCGAGAAATCAGACGTGCATTGCTTGAAGCTGATGTTAACTTGCGAGTTGTAAAAGCATTTATCTCTTCTATTAAAGATAAAGCTGAGGGTGAGAATGTTCTACAAGGAGTTGACCCCTCACAACAATTGATTAAAATTGTTCACGATGAACTTGTTGAACTTTTAGGTCACGAAGCAAAACCTTTGAATTTAACCGGACACCCGAGTTTAATTATGATGCTTGGTCTTCAAGGTTCAGGTAAAACAACATCTTCTGCTAAACTTGCGGTTAAACTAAAAAAAGAGGGTAAAAATCCGCTATTAGTTGCATGTGACGTTTATCGACCTGCAGCTATTTCACAGTTACAAACTCTTGGACAAGAAATTGGTTGCGAAGTTTTCACAATTCCGGACTCTAAAGATGTTCAAAATATTGTTCAGAGTGCGATAAATTATGCAAAAGAAAATGGTTTCAATGTCCTAATTTTAGATACCGCAGGACGGTTACAAATTGATACCGAGATGATGGCAGAATTATTGATTATTGATAGGGTTTTCCAACCGCAAGAAAAACTCCTTGTAATTGATGCTATGACAGGTCAAGAAGCTGTTCACGTTGCAGAAAACTTTGATGCACAAATCGGTTTGACAGGTTTAGTTCTAACAAAACTAGATGGTGATTCTAGAGGAGGTTCAGCACTATCTGTTGTTTATTGTACAAATAAACCTATCAAATTAACCGGTACAGGCGAAAAATTAAATGCTTTAGAAGATTTTTATCCGGAACGTATGGCAACAAGAATTTTGGGAATGGGAGATATTGTTTCCCTTGTTGAACGTGCGCAAGAAGTTTTTGATGAAAAAGAAGCATTAAAAATGCAAGAAAAAATGAGTAAAGCGGAATTTAGCTTTAACGACTTTTTGAATATGCAAAAACAAATGAAAATGTTTGGTTCAATGGATCAAATTTTGGGAATGCTTCCGGGGGTAAATCTTAAACAAGCAGATAGAGAAAAAATTTCTCACGCATCTGAAACCGAGTTTAAAAAGATTGAAGTATTTATTCAAAGTATGACACCAGAGGAACGTGACAATCCGCAACTTATGAACACAAGCCGTAAAAAACGTATTGCAAAGGGCTGTGGAATGGACATGCATACAATCAATCTTTATGTAAAACAGTTTGAACAAATGCGCCAAATGATGGGCGGAATGAATAAATTGCAAAAAATGTTCGGTGGCTTTGGCAAGAAGAATGAGAAAAAAGCCATGGTTCAAGCAATGAAAATGATGAAACGCAGAAGATTTTAGGTGCTACGCACGTAGTT
>DABJ01000037.1:0-24292 GCA_002102825.1 Candidatus Gastranaerophilales bacterium HUM_12
TTTTTAATTTTTTGTATTTTTTGCTGTTTTTGGTATAATACTGATGTTAGAATGAGGAAATTATGAAAGTAAGTGTGAAAGTGCCGGCAACAACGGCAAATATTGGTCCAGGATTTGACTGCTTGGGTATGGCTTTGCCTATCTATAATACGATAACAATAGAAGAAACCGTACTTCCGGGAACGGGTATTGAAATTAATGTTATAGCTGAAAGTGCTGCTATAGATGAGTTATCCTTAGAACATATTCCGTTAGATGAAAATAGTCTTGTTTATAAAGCTGTTGAACTTCTATACAACTCTATCGGACAAACTCCAAGTGAACTAAAGATAAATATTCATTCAAATATTCCGGTTGCAAGAGGTTTGGGTAGTAGTGCTTCTGTTATTGTAGGGGCATTAATTGCTGCAAATGAACTATTAGGCAAGCCTGCTGATGAGGTTGCTTTATTATCAATTGCTTGTGAAATCGAGGGACACCCTGATAACATTACTCCTGCAATTGTTGGTGGGCTGGTTCTATCTTCTCAAGAAGATGATGGTTCTGTTATATATAGAAAATTGAATTGGCCGACTGAATGGGCTATAACAGTTTGTGTTCCGGATTTTGAACTTTCAACAGACATTGCACGTTCTGTATTACCTAAAGAAGTTCCAATGAAAGATGCAATTTTTAATGCTCAACGTTTGGGCATGTTCGTTCAAGCTGTTAATACAAAAGATGCTGAATTGATGAAATTGGCGCTGAAAGACAGGCTTCATCAACCATACAGAATGAAGTTAGTTCCGGGGTTAGACAAAATCATGGATAACTTAAGACACATTGATAGTGTTTTGGGTTGCGTTTTGAGTGGAGCTGGGTCTTCAATTCTTGTTATTTCAGAGAAAAATGACTTAGATAAAATTCGTGGAATTGTAAAAGATACATGGACAGATCAAAATATCAAAAGTGATATTAAGACGCTAAATATAGAGCAAACAGGTGCTCAAATTGTATCAAACGAAGATTAATATTAGTAATTTATATTAGAAATTATACCAATTAAATATAATCAAATATCCTCCATAATATTTTTGAAAAATGGAGGATATTTTTATGAATGTTACTATTTTAGATACTTGTGTCGGGTGTGGAGCATGTGCAATTATTAATCCTGAAGTCTTTGATATTCAAGGCAACAAGGCTATTGTCAATCCTACATCTATCGACAAAACTGAAGATTTGTGTATTGATGCTGCTTTGAGTTGTCCTGTAAATGCTATAGAAATTGATGAATATTAAGATTTATAACTTCTCTAAAATTGAATAATAACAAGGAAATTGCTTATTTTAAAATTTGAGATAGGCAATTTTTTTATGCAAAATTTTTTTATAAATATGTAGGTTAGGTTTATTTTATTTATTAACTTGGAAAGGTAGGTTAAACTATGGTTACACAAGTGGCAGCTCATTCTTATCAAACAATGACAGCAAATGACAAAGGTTCATTCGTAAATAGAACTAAATGTGCAGGTGCTCATATTACAAATGATGTAAAATATAATGTACTAGGAGCCGGTGTGTTGGCTGGTGGAGCTGCTGCAGGTTATGGTGTATATAAAAAACCGGATTTAGTTGTGAAGGCTTTCGAAAAAGCCGGTCAATGGGTGTCAAAATTTGGTTCAAAATTGACGGGTGTAAAAAATGGCAATATTGCAAAAGCCGGTACATTGGTTGAAAAATATGCAACAAAAGTATTAGAAAAATTACCTAAATATGGTAAAGCTGGAGCTTTAGCAGGTGTTGCTCTATTAACTTTAGGAGCTTTGACCGGTGTTATTTCAAAACATTCTTATCAAGCAGGTAAAATTGACCAAAAATACATTGATCAGGCAAAGTTAGAAAATATGACAGGTACAATTATCGTATAAATTTCAACAGACAACAACTTAAAAAGGCGGGAATTTAATTCTCGCCTTTTTCGTATGTAAAACATATTTTTAGTCGTTGATTATCAGTAGAAACAATTGCCCAACGAATAATTGAGCCATACTGTTCTGACAATTTGTCCTCAATGTATTTAGATGTCAAATTGTCTCTAATATCCAAATATGCGAAATTTGAAATAATTCTCGTCATATTATTCAACCGTAACTGATTTTGCAAGGTTTCTAGGTTGGTCAACATCTTTACCTAGGAACTCTGCGATATAATAGGCAATTAACTGCAATGGAATAGTTGCAACAATTGGTGACAAGTACTCATGAACTTCCGGAACTTTGATAATAAAATCAAATAAATCTTCCAGTTTAGGGTCAGAAGAGTTTGTCAATGCAACCATTCTAGCATTTCGAGCCTTAGCTTCTTCACTGTTTGATAATAATTTTTCAAAAACTTTACCTTGCATCAAAATTGACAATACAGGCATTGTTTCATCAAGCATTGCAATCGGTCCGTGTTTCAATTCACCTGCAGGATAGCCGGTTGCGTTGATATAGCTGATTTCTTTAAGTTTCAATGCGCCTTCTAGTGCTGTTGGATAGTTAATTCCTCTTGCAATATAGATGAAATCTCTTGTGCTTGCATATTTTCTGGCACAAGCTTGAATATTTTCTTTGTGAGCCAAAATTTGTTCTATTTTTTGAGGAAGAATCAACATTTCAGACTTAATTTCATTCAATTCGACTTCAGGTAATGATTCTTTTGTTTCTGCCATATAAAGGGCTAACAAATAGAAAGAAGTTAGCTGTGCAATATATGATTTTGTAGCTGCAACTGAAACTTCAATACCGGCGCTTACAGGAATCAAACTGTCAGCTTCTCTTGCCATAGCGCTATCCGGTCTGTTTGTGATAATCAAAACGTGTGAACCTTTAGCTTTGGCTTGTTTGATAGCTGTTAAGGTATCAGCGGTTTCACCTGATTGAGAAACACCAATTACAAGAGTGTGTTCATCTGTAACAGTTTTTCTGTAAATATATTCACTTGACGGTTCAACGTCAACAGGAATGCCACAAAATGCTTCAATAATATATTTACCAACCATTGCAGCATGTAATGATGTACCGCATGCAATAATTTGAATTCTGTTTAATTTTCTCAAATGTTCTTTGGTTAATTTAACTTCATTCAATACAATTGGAGAATCTGATGTATGAAGTTTACCAATTAAAATATTTCTGATTACGTCAGGTTGCTCGTGAATTTCTTTAAGCATGAAGTGTTTATAACCCATTTTGCTAAGAGCCACAGGTTCCCATGGTAAGACTTCCACTTTAGGAATAACTTCGTTTCCAAACTCATCTTCAAGTTTTAAAGATGATGGTGTAAGAGTTGCTACTTGATTATCTTTTAAATAAATTGCTTTATTTGTATGCTTAATAATTGCAGGAACATCAGATGCTGCATAATATTCGTTTTCGCCTACACCGATAATCAATGGAGCATTTCTTTTCGTTACAACAAGTTTATTAGGCTCGTCATTATGCATTATGCCTAATGCATAAGCACCCTCAATCTTTTTTGTAGCCAATTGAACAGCTTTAGTTAAATCTTTAACTTCACCATAAATCATTGCAATTAAGTGAGCAACAGTTTCAGTATCAGTTTGAGAACGGAATTGGCAACCTTTTGCTTCTAATTCAGCTTTTAGCTCTTTATAGTTTTCAATAATACCATTATGTACAACAACTAATTTTCCACAGCCACAAGTGTGCGGGTGTGCATTTACAACGGTTGGAGCACCGTGAGTTGCCCATCTGATATGACCAATACCAAGAGTAGCTTTTGAAATTTCGTAAGCATGAGGGGCTAATTCTTCTCTCAAATTAACTAATTTCCCCTCAGCTTTATAAACTTTTATTGAATCTGTACATTTTACAGCGATACCTGAAGAGTCATAGCCTCTATATTCTAATTGTTCAAGTCCGTCTAATAATATATCAACAACCGGTTTGTATCCGACGTATCCTACAATACCACACATATTGTTCTCTCCTTAAAAATACTACAATATATATGATATCATCAAAATATCCCAATTCTGAGAACTTTACATATTTTTTACATCTTTTAATCTAATATATGAATACCGGCACCGGTCATTGTCGGATTGTATGAATTGTGATAACCCCAACCGTTTGAGCCATAATAGCCCCTATTATACGATGGCCCGAACGCAGAATTCATGAAATTTGAATTTGATAGTGCAGGAGTAAAACCAGTCGGTTGCCCTATAAATCTATTTATTATTCGATTTCGAAAACTTGGTGAGGTGTAATTACCAGTATTTGAAGTAAAATATCCGCTGCCCATATAATCTCCTCTATAATTTGCAAGTACATTGTTCATTCGCTGACTTATATTTAATGTCGGAAAATTTTTCTTAAAAACTTGATATTCTATTCGGTTTAGTCGTTCAGCATTGTTTTCATTCTGGTAAGTTTGATTAAATAGAAATTGCTCAACTCTCGTTAAATCTTGATTATACGGATTTTCAGTATCAAATTTAAAAGAATTCACTAATTTATATGGACTATTGTGTCCATAATTTGTAATAATCGCATCTGAACTTAATTCAATTAGAAATATACTTAAAATAACAATCCCAATAAGACTAAATTTGCTCATATTCACCTCAACATTCAAATGTATAATAGAACTTTTAAATATTTTTATCATTCACCTCTCGTCTAATCTTTACAATTAGCCTTAACTAGGAAATAATGCTAAGATTGAATTATGATGTTTAATAAAAATAAGAAAAAAAGAGTAATTGCATATCTTCATTCTCACTGGGATAGAGAATGGTATAGAGAATTTGAAGTTTTTAGACTTAGATTAGTTAGAGTTTTTGATAATATTTTAAAATATTTGGAAGAAGACAAAATTCCATCATTTTATTTTGATGGTCAGGTTGTGGCCTTGCTTGATTATCTTGAATTTAGACCGGAAAAAGAAGAACTCGTTAAAAGGTTTATCAAAGATAAAAGACTTTTCATTGGACCTTTTTATTGTTTGGTTGATGAATTTTTGACTGACGGGATTTGTTTTAGAAAAAATATTGAAATCGGAACTAAAATTGCAAAAAGTTTCGGTTGTGAAGATTTTATCGGATACTTTGCGGATACTTTCGGGCATAGCAAGAATATTCCAACGATTTTGAAAGAATATGGTATTGATAAAGCTATGGTTTGGCGTGGCTGCTGTGATGAATTACAATCTGAATTTATCTTTAATGGTGTTAACACTGTAAACCTAATCCGTGGATATTTTATGGATATTTTTTCATCTGATATTTCAATGCAAGAAAAAGCAAATTTTCTTAAAACGAATTTAGATAAAATTGCTGAAAAATCAGGAGAAACGTTGTTATTACCAATTGGAGCTGATCATTTGGCAATTCCTGAGGATATAAAATCTCAAATTGAGAGTGTTAATTTTTATCTCGATGATTATGAAATTGAATTAGGCTCACCATTCGACTATTTTGGTACGGTTAAATTTAAACAGAAATACGATGGGGAACTGAGAGATAATTCAAAAACATTTATTCTGCAAGGCTCATATTCTGCAAGAACGAAGCTAAAACAACTTAATACAGAATGTTCATACAAACTAGACTTAGCAGACAAAATTCAGTTGAATTTTGGTAATAATTATGAAAAAGCAATCGAATATGCTTATAAATTGCTCCTCCAAAATCAAGCACATGATAGTATTTGCGGTTGTTCTACGGATTTGGTACACAAAGAAAACATTACCAGATATCATAAAATTTTAGAGATTACTGATACAATTATTAATGAAATTGGTGTAACTCAACCTGAAAACATGTCTATAACATTCAAATATCTTGATAAATACAAACTTTTGACGGTTGAAAAAGACAAAATAGATGAAAATTCACAAGTTCTAAGTAAACGAAAAGGATTCCCTAAATCATTGTTATATGATATCAAAAAAATTCCCGTAACCGAGGACTATACAACTATTTACACCTTACTAAAGGAATTTAATGGTACGAACGATGTGACAGATTTAGAAATCAAAAATGATATGTTATTTAACTCCAATATCAAAATTGAATTGAAAGACGGAAAATTGAACCTTTATACTGCTGGTAAATGCTACGAAAACTTTATTGAATTTGTCAGATATAAGGATAATGGTGATACTTACAATTTTGGTCCTGTAGAAAATGATTTAGGTGAAGTTGCAGAGATTAAGTCGGCAAAAATTCTTATGAATGGAGATTTACGTTCTACAATAAGAGTTTCAACTTCATTTTTTAATGTAGATATTTCCTTAAATAAAAAGTCTCATTTGTTAAATTTTAAAGTTAAGTGGTTAAATCTTTTAACAAACAAACTTTGGCAAGTTCGATTTAACACTCAAGAACCAATAATAAAAACATACTCAGAAGATATGAATTTACTTCTTGAAAGAAAATTCAATCCGGAATATGAAATTAGAAAAAATTTGCCAAAAGAAAAAGGGATTGAAGCAATGCNNNNTGCACCTTTGCAACGTTTTGTCTGGGCAAATGGTTTAGGAATTATAACAAAAGGTTTGACAGAATATGAAGTTCAACAAGATAAATTGGCTATTACATTATTAAGAAGTACCGGTATAATTTCTAATCCCCAAAATCCGGCGAGATTAACACCTGCAGGTCCTCCGATTGAAGTTCCGGAAGCTCAACAGATTGGTGAAAATATAGCGGAATTCTCTATAGGATTTTTTGATGTAAGAGAATGGGCAAATTATGTTGAAGAGGTTTATCCTCAAACAGTTTTATTTTAAATAAATTATTTCTTTACTTGGAATAATATAGAAAAATAAAAAGCGGTCTTTAATTCGACCGCTTTATTTAATAAATAATGTTTCCTATCCTTTTCCTTAAATTTCTTTTCTCTTATTTCCTATTGATTATCCAACAACTTTTGATACGAAGTTTACAACCTCAAAGAATGAATCCTTTACAAACTCTTTAGCTAATGTGCTTACCGGTCTGTTTTCAATACAATCAAAGACATAATAGATTGGGTCTTTTGAGTTGTTGAATCTCATTCTTCTATCTTTATTTTCTAAATAATTAAATTCAGCAGGAGCTTTTCTTTTTCTTGATGGTCTAACCATTGTTCCAAATGCTTGTCCTGAAGTTGCTAACATATCTCTTTATCTCTCTCTTATTTATATCTTACATATATATAAAGTAAATAAATCTAAAGAAATTGCTTTTTTAAAAAGAGGATTGTTAACATTTCTTAACTATTTCTCTAAATCAACACTATCATTGTCATCAACGATATTTTTGCCAATGGCTTTTTCTAATTCAGCCTTTGCGGAGTTGTATTCATACAATGCTGTATAATACGTTAATTGAGCTTGTTCATAAGTTGTTTCCGCATCACGTAACTCAATAGGAGAAGCCTCCCCTACTCGATATCTGCCGTAAGACAATTCATAATTTTCTTTCGATTGTTTCATCTGTAAAATTGCAACCGGAAGTTGATTTCTTTTTTCATCAAGTTTTAAATAGGCATTTTGAATTTCTAAATAAATACTATTTTGGGTGTTTCTAGCATTTGCCAACTCTCTATCATATAAATATCTGGCTTCTTTTATTTCATTTCTGATTAACATCGCATTAACTGTCGGAAAAATCAAATAACCGCCAATATTATAACCGTAATTAGAATTCCAAGATTTACCGCCTCGTTGGTATTGAGCTTCAACAGAAATACTTGGGAAATAAGATTTTTTAGCAAGTTTTAAAGTTTGGTTTGCTTCTTCGACTTTAATTTCTGCAAGTTTTAATTCCGGACGAGCTTCGCGAGCGGTGTCAATAGCTTGTTCAAATGTTAAGTTGGTAGGTTGATACTTTAATTTGTCTAAAATATCATATTTTTCTATATATGGCACTCCCATAACATTGTTCAACTTTGCAATTGCAAGATTAACAGCATTTTCAGATTGAATGAGTTTTAACTTTGCACTACTTAAATTCGTTTCAGCTATCGTAACATCGACTTTTGGATTCATACCGATTTTATAAAAAGCTTTAGCTTGGTTATAAAACATTTGGTACTTATCAACCATTTCTTGAGCTACACGTTTATTTTCATAAGCATAGAGGACATTATAATAAGCATCTTTTGTTTGATAAATAACATCATTTACAATTGCTTCAAATGTTTTTTTATATCCATCATAGTCTAATCTTTTAATTGTTGCCTGATTTTGAGTAACGCCAAAATCATAAAGCATTTGTTGTAGTGTAACTTGTCCTGCCAAATAGTAGTTGAATTGCAAGTTTTTACCTAACGCATCGGATAATTGAAGTTGTTTTATGTGTGTATAGCTTGTTTGCCAAGAAACACTCGGAAAATAGTTTGACCAAACTTGTTTTATTCGGGCATCAGATGCCAATATATCTTGAAAAGCAGCATTAATCTGTGGATTATTGCCTAAAGCAAGACGAAGACAATTATCTAATGTCATATCAATATTTTTTTCTATTGAACCGGATATAACAAAATCTGGGTTAACATTAACGTTTGGCAAAACATTTTCAGACATTGGAAATTCATTTGAATTGATATTATTTCCAAGATTTGCTGGAAATACCGGCATCGCCAAAAGTATAAATATTATAGTTAAAATTGTCTTTTTAAACATTTTTTCTTTTTTCCTTATACTCATGAACTTTGTGAGCAAAATTAACTTTAAATTCTTCAACCATAACGTAAAAGGCAGGAACTAAAAATGTTCCGATAAAAGCAACTGCAATCATTCCGCCAAATACAGTCATACCTACAGAATGTCGAGATGCTGCACCCGCACCGGACGCAAATACCAATGGCAACAAACCTAATACAAACGCAATATTTGTCATCATAACAGCTCTAAAACGTAGTTTTGCGGCTTGCAATGCAGCTTCTCTAATCGGTAAACCTCCTTGATGTGCATCTTTAGCAAATTCAACAATTAAAATTGCTTGTTTTGTACTCAAACCTATTAACATAACTAAACCGATTTGAGAGTAAATATCAAGTGAATATCCACTTACATATTGGAATAACAATGCTCCAACAAGTGCAACCGGTGTAACGAGTAATACTGATACCGGAAGTAACCAACTTTCGTACAATCCTACCAAGAATAAGAATACAAAGACTAATGACATAGCCAATATTGGTCCGATTTGTCCACTTGATTCTTTTTCCTGTAAAGATGTTCCAGACCAAGCATAACCCATATCTTCAGGTAATACTTTCTCTGATAATTGTTCCATCAAACTCATTGCTTTACCGGAACTTACACCTGCTCTAGTGTTACCATTGATTGTAATAGCAGGATACATATTGAATCTCGTTCTTATATAGGGTCCCACAACATTCTTAGTCGTAATTACTGCTGACAATGGAACCATTCTACCATTATTATTTTTTACATAAATCTTATCAATATCGGAAATTTTAGCTCTGAAATCCGAATCTGCCTGAACATAAACCCTATAAACACGACCATATTTGTTAAAGTCGTTAATATAAGATTTTGCAAAATATGCTGCAATTGCATTATAGACTTCTGCAACCTCAACTCCTTGAGCCATAGCTTTATCAACATCAACATCTAGTTCTAATTGGGGCAAATTTGGACTATAAGAGCTATAAATCATTGAGAAATTCGGATTAGAACGAGCAGCATTCATTAATTTTGTTGCTTGTTCATATAAAGCTCCGGCATCTCTATCACCTTTATCCAGCAACTGGTACTCAAAGCCACCAAACATACCTAAACCTGAGATTGCAGGAGGAGAGAACGTTGCAATCGTTGCTGACGGATAATTCGCAAATGTCATGTTGATATTTTTCATAATTCCGTCAAGAGATTCTTCTTTATTTTTTCTCTTTGACCAAGGCTTTAAACTTGAAACGATGAAAGCGGTATTTTCACCATTCATACCTACAAGAGTAATTGTATCTTCAACCCCGGGAATTTTTAGAAGTTTTGATTCGACATCTGTTGCAATTGAATCTGTTCTGGAGGCTGATGAACCATCTGGCAACTGAATTTGAGTAAAAATTGCCCCTCTATCTTCCGCAGGTAAAAAGCCGCGTGGAATTAGCATAAACATTCCAACCGTGAATAGAACGATTATACCAAGAACTCCAAATGTCAATTTTGGAGACTCAACAAAAGATTTTGTATAAACCAAATATTTATCACGAACGCTTGCAAACCAATCATCAAACATTTGAATAAATTTGAAATCGGCTTTTTCCTCTCCTGATTTCAATATCATTGAACAAAGAGCAGGAGCAAGAGTCAAAGCAACAAGAGTTGACAGTCCGATAGAAGAAGCGATACACAGTGCAAATTGTCTAAACATACGTCCCGTAATTCCGCCCATAAATGATACCGGAACAAATACCGCCATCAATACTAGTGAAGTTGCTAAAACTGCTCCAAATACTTCTTTCATTGTAATTTCAGTTGCGGTTTTAGGATCTTTTCCCTCTTGTATATGCCGCTGTGTATTTTCAAGTACAACAATTGCATCATCTACAACCAAACCGACTGCAAGAACCAGACCGAACAAAATCAACAGATTTATTGAAAATCCGAATAAGTGCATAAAAATAAATACACCAATCAAAGAAACAGGAATTGCACAGAAAGGAATAAATGCAGCTCGAGCTGTTCCTAAAAACAAATAAGTTACAAGTGATACAAGTAAAACTGCCAGTGCTACTGCACTGATTACCTCGTTAATAGATTCTCTAACAAATTCTGTTTCATCGTGTTGAACTTTATATTCTAAATCTTTAGGAAATGTTTTGCTTAATTCTGCCAATCTCTTTTGAATTTTATTGGACAAATCAATAGCATTTGCTTCCGGAAGTTGGCTGACAGTGATAATTGCAGAATTTCTACCACTAATACGTGAGAAATATGAATAACTTTCTGCCCCAAGTTCAACTCTTGCAACATCTTTCAATCGGATTTGAGAACCGTTTGGTAAAGATTTAACAATAATATTTTCAAACTCTTTTGCTTCTTTAAGACGACCTTTTGTCCTCATCGTCAGTTTAATAAGTTGTTTTTCTTTCATCGGCTCAACACCAAGATCGCCCGCAGGAGATTGAATGTTCTGAGCTTGAATTGCAGCTGAGACTTCACTTGTTGAAAGTCCGTAATTGGCCATTTTGTCTGCATCAAGCCATATTCTCATTGAATAATTTGATGAACCGAATACTGCAACTTTCCCAACTCCTCGAATTCTGGCAAGTTCATCTTTAATATAAATGTCAGCATAATTTGAAATAAATAATGGGTCATAAGAGTTATGTGGAGAATTTACAGAAATCATCAAAAGCCCGGGGCCACCGGTTGATTTCTTTACGGACAAACCGTATCGCCTAACTTCTTCAGGTAAACGTGGAGTAACCAATTGCAACTGATTTTGGACGTTAACTACCGCCATATCAGGATCTGACCCGACAGCAAAATATAGTGTTAAACTATAAGCACCATTTTGTGAGGTTGAAGACATATAAATCATATCTTGAACCCCGTTTAATTGTGCCTCGACCGGCGCTGCAATTGTGGATTCAATAACGTCAGAACTTGCACCCGCATAAGTTGCTGATACAACAACCTGCGGTGGAGTAATTGACGGATATTCTTCTAAAGGTAAAGTATTTATCATCAAAATGCCTGCAAGCAATATTGCAAGTGATATTACAATCGCAAGTTTTGGTCTGCGTATAAATAAATTACCCTGTTTTTCTTCTGACATCACATATACCCTTTATTAAAAATTATTTTATTTATTTGATTTTTTTGAAGTTTGTTTTTTAGCTTTTATAACTTCCATTTGTTCTTTAGAAACAATTTTTACAGGACTTCCTGGAGTAACTTTCAAAATTCCTTCAACAATTACCTTATCTCCGTATTTCAAACCGTCTTTTACAATCCAGTTATCACCTGATTGACCTTGTGTTTTAATATATGTCAATTTCGGAAGTCCTTTATTATCAATCGTATAAACGTATTTACCCTCTTGATTTTCTTGAACTGCAACAATCGGAACTACAGGAACTTTAACAGGATTATTTGCAAATAATCTTACATTGACAAATTCACCATGAAGAAGTTTGTTATTCGGATTTTGGAATGTTGCACGCAAAGTAACAGTACCTGTTGTTTGGTCAACTTTATTATCTAAGAAATCTTGAACACCGTTAAGTTCATATTTATCTCCATTTTGGAAAAATAATTCAACTTTTCTTCTGGCATCAGCTTTTTTATCAATGCTTGATATTGCTGCATAATCTTCTGATGATAACGGGAAAGTTACATAAATCGGATTTGTACTATTTATTGTTGTTAATGAACCTGATGATGGTGTTACATAGTTACCGACAGTTACATCAATAATTCCAATTCGTCCGTCAACGGGAGCTTTTACTCTTGTATAACTTAGATTTCTGTTTGTATCTTTATAATTGGATTGGGCTGCTGACAACTGTGCTTTCAAAGCATCTCTATTTGCAAGAATTTCATCATACTTAGCCTTTGCAATATAATCTTGTCGCACAAGTTCTTCTGCTCTGGCAAGCTGTTTATTTGCATAAGCAAGTTGAGCCTTAATATTTTGAATATTTGCGCCTGCAACATTTGAGGCATTTTGGTATTCTGCAGGTTCAATTAAAAACAATGTTTCACCAGCTTTTACATAATCACCCTCTTTAAAGAAACTCTTTTGCAAATAACCGGAAATACGTGCCATTATACTAACTTGATATTTTGAAACAACACGCCCCGGGGCATCAAAAGTTCTAATTACGTTATTTTCTTCAATTTGTTGAACTACAACATTGGGTGGTGCAACATTTAGTCTTGCTTTTTGCTTCATCATACCGCCAATAGAAGAAGTCACAAACCGAAAGCCGATAGCAATTAAAGCTATTATAATTATTAATAGTATCTTTTTTTTCATTATTTTAAGTTCTCCCTAGTCAAATCTTGACCTGAATCAACGTTACAATTGTATAATGGATAAGAAAAGTATGCAAATTAAATTTGGGAATTTTTTATATATTCTAAAATCTTGTTAAGGGCAATACTCCTATGAGAAATTGTATTTTTCAACTCTTCTGACATTTCGGCAACAGTAATTTCATATCCGTTAGGAATAAATATCGGGTCATAACCAAATCCGTTGTGTCCTGATTGAGTTTTAGCAATTTGTCCATAACACTCTCCGATTTCTTTATCAAGAATTTGTCCAAATTCATCAACAAGAGTCATAGCACAAACAAATTTTGCACTTCTATTACCGAATGGGGCTAAATTATTTAAAAGTTTATCAATACGTTTTTGAGGTGTAGAATCATATCTTGCAGAAAATATTCCCGGTTCACCATTTAATGCTTCAACACATAAACCAGAGTCATCTGCTAATGATATACAATGCGACAATCTTGCAGCTTCTTTAGCTTTAATAAAAGAATTTTCCTCAAAGGTTGTACCATTTTCAATTGGATCAAATCCTGCAGGAGGAAGAATAAATTCAACTCCAGAGTCTTTTGAAATCTCGTTTATTTCTTGCAATTTATGGGGATTACCCGTTGCAAAAACAATTTTTACAGTTTTATTATTTTCCATATCTTCTTTGCCTTTTCCCAAATTCTAAAATAGAGTCTTTGAGTGAATTTTTATCAAAATCAGGCCAAAATTCACTTCTGATAATAATTTCAGAATATGCAATCTGCCACAATAAATAATTCGAAATTCTCTGTTCTCCACCTGTTCTAATTAAAATATCAGGATCCGGAACTCCTGCAGTGTATAAGTTTTCCGAAATAAGTTGTTCATCAATTTTGTCAGATTTTACTCCAGATTCAACGATTTTTTGCACAGCATGTACAATTTCGTCACGAGAACCGTAATTCAACGCAATTTGCAAGACGACACCTGTGTTATTTTTTGTTGTTTCAACTGCATTGGCTAAAATCTTTTGAAGTTTATCACTTAATTTTGTTAAATCGCCGATAAAATGAATTTGAACATTTTCTTTATGCATTTCTGCAAGTTCGTTTGTCAAAGTAACAGCAACCAAATTCATCAAAAATTCGACTTCTTCCTTTTTTCGGTTCCAATTTTCAGTTGAAAAAGCATAAACTGTTAAGTATTTAATACTGAAATCGTTACATGCTCTCAAAATATTTTTTAGGGAATCAACACCTTTTTTATGTCCCATAGCAGATGGAAGATTTTTTTCTTTTGCCCAACGTCTATTGCCGTCCATAATGATTGCAATATGCTTTAAATTTGTATCTTTTATTATATTTTTGATTTCGTCCATACTCTTTTTTCCTTAAACAATTGCGCCGTGCGAAGCATCTTGAACATTTTTTGCATATTTTGCAAGATAACCTGATTTACACTTCAATTCAAAAGGTTTCAAATGTTTTCTGCGCTCAGAAAGTTCTTCTTCAGACACCATAAGTGTAATTTCTCTAGTATTGATATTGATTTTAATTTTATCACCATCTTTAATAAGTGCGATATTTCCGCCCATTGCAGCTTCCGGACAAACATGACCAATACAAATTCCTCGAGTTCCGCCGGAAAATCTACCGTCTGTAATAAGTGCGCAAGTTGTACCTAAACCTTTACCAACCAGTAATGATGTTGGAGCAAGCATTTCACGCATTCCGGGGCCTCCCTTTGGTCCCTCATAACGAATTACTACAATATCACCAGCATGTATTTTGTCACCCTCAAGAGCTGCCATAGAATCTTCTTCTGAATCAAAAGTCTTTGCAATGCCCTCAAATTCATAACATTTTTCATCAATTCCTGAAATTTTAGTTACGCAACCGTCAGGTGCAATGTTTCCATATAAAATTCCAAGTCCCGGTTTTGTTGTAAACGGTTCACTATATGGGTGAATTAAGTCTGTGTTTACATAAGCATTTTGAGTTATTTCAGATAACTTTAAACCACAACAAGTATTTTTATCTGCAATTCCTATATTTGCAGACATTAAAATTTTCATAAGAGCCGGCATTCCGCCACCTTTATGGAAGTCAGTCATTGTTGGATTTCCTGCAGGGTCAAGTTTTACAACTTGATGAATCTTATGACTTAAATCTTCAAAATCTTTTAGTGTAACATCAATTTCACCGGCATTTGCGATTGCTAAAATGTGCAAGAATGAATTAGTAGAGCCACCTAAAGCTAAGTCACAAATAATTGCATTTCTCAAGGTATTTTTATCAACAATATCTCGTGGTTTTATATTCTTTTTAACCAAATTAACAATTTGAACACCACTATCAAATGCAATTCTTCGTTTTTTAGATGATACAGCAGAAGCACTTGCACAGTATGGTAAACTCATACCCATCGCTTCTGTTAAACAAGCCATAGTATTTGCAGTGTACATTCCCTGACAAGAACCGGCACTAGGACAAGACTCTTCCTCCATTTCAAGAAGTCTATTTTTGTCAATTTGTCCACTTCTGTATTTTCCAATTCCCTCAAAAGAAGCTTTAATCATTGATAATTTTTCACAACGACTTTCTCCATCTAGCATTGGACCTGCGGTAACAATAATTGTCGGAATATTCAAACGCATTGCTGCAATCAGCATTCCCGGGGTTATTTTGTCACAATTTGAAAGTAAAACTAAACCATCAAGTTGATGAGCTTCAGCCATAGTTTCAACACAATCGGCAATCAAATCTCTTGACGGTAAAGAATATCTCATTCCGGAATGCCCCATAGAAATACCATCACAAACAGCGGGAACACCGAAAATAAAAGCCTGTCCTCCACCGGTATGAATTCCCTTTTCAATTTGACGTTCCAAATCTCTCATTCCGATATGTCCCGGAACCAAATCGGTAAATGAACTTGCAATCCCGATAAAGGGTGCGTCCATATTTTGTTTACTTACCCCTGTTGCCATAAGTAAGGCTCTATGTGGGGTGTGAGCTATTCCTTTTTTAATATTGTCACTTCTCATTTATCTTTACTCCAAAAGTTAATATTTAACTTTTACTATATTAAAATCTTCGTCCCACTCAATTTCACCTTTACTATCAAGATTGTGATAAATGTATGGATTATCAATAAATTGAGGATTTAAAAGATTTTTATTTCCAATAATTTTTACAATATCCGGAAGCAACTTTGTACTTCCCGCAATTGTACCCTCGGCAGAAGTCGCTTTTACACCATCAAAATATATTTTTTCATCTGAAAAAACGAACTCTTTTATATCACTATGAGTACAAGACAAGCAGTCTGAAATCAAGATAACTTTATCAACAGGTTTAGCCTTGAACAAGAGTTTTAAGGCATCATCTGAAACATGAACACCATCTGCAATAACTTCAGCATAAATATTATCGTTTATCAATGCACTTAAAGCTGTTGATTTTCCACGATGTGCAATCCCTTTCATTCCGTTGAACGTATGAGTTACTCCATTACAAAATGACAAATCACCACCAACACAATGCCCTGCTTGAACTTTAATGCCTTTATCCTGCAAATTTTTTAAAACTTCATAATTTGCAAGTTCCGGAGCTATTGTCATAATTTTGATAAAATCATCTTCAACTCGTTTTATATTTTCAAAAGTTGGGGCTAAAAAGTCTGCAGCATTATGAATACATTTCTTTTCAGGGTTTAAGAAAATTCCCTCAAGATGGATACCACAAATTTTTGCCGTATCAGAAGTCGTTTTTTGGGCAGCCTCTTTGATAATTCTTATCTGACGTTTTGTATTTTCAACAGTATCAGTTACAAGAGTAGGGAAAATATACCCAACCCCCTCTTTTAAGATTTTATTAGCTACATCTAAAACATCATTTACCGAAGCTTTATTAAAATCAACACCGTAACAACCGTGAAAATGTTGTTCTACAAGTAATTTTGTTTTCATTATATAACACTTCCCGCAAATACTTTTCTTGCTTGTTCTCTGTCGTCAAAATGAATTGTTTTATCTTTTAAAATTTGGTAATCTTCATGACCTTTTCCAGCAATCAAAACAACATCATTATTATCGGCAATTGTTTTTAGTAATGCGATTGCCTCCCCTCTATCAGGTTCAACCGTAACGATTTCAGGATCAACGGATTTTAAACCCGCAATAATATCAGTAATAATTTGTTGCGGATCTTCTGAGCGAGGATTATCACTTGTGATAACAATTTTATCTGCTAATTTTTGTGCTATAGCACCCATTTTAGGACGTTTTGTTGCATCTCTATCACCACCGCAACCGAATAAGCAAATCAATTTCCCGTCTTTTGGAGTGATTTCTCTTGCTGATTTTAAAACATTTTCTAAACCGTCCGGAGTGTGTGCATAATCAACGATTACCAATGGTTTTTTGTTAACAATTTCAAATCTGCCTGCAACACCGTGAACATTTTGCAATGACTTTAACGCAACTTTGATATCAATACCCATAGCAATAGCAGCGGTAATCGCAGCTAAAACGTTATAAACACTGAACATACCATTCATGTGTAAGTTTACAGAATATTCTTTACCTTGCACAACTAAAACAAATTCTGCACCATTTAATGAGAAATTAATATTTTTTGCCATTACATCTGCTGCTTTCTTGACACCGTAAGTGTATTTTCTAACACCCTCCGGTACGACTGACAAAAATCTTTCACCATATTCATCATCAATATTTATAACGGCAAAATCACCCTCTGTAAGTCTTTCAAAAAGTAGAGCTTTAGCTTTAAAATAATTTTCCATTGTAATATGGTAATCCAAGTGGTCTTGAGTAAGATTTGTGAATACAGCACCATTAAACCTGCAACCACCAACTCTATTTTGGTCTAAGGCATGTGAACTTACTTCCATTACGACATTATCAATTTTTTCAACATCTTTAATCATTCTTAATGTTGCTTGAAGTTCTGGAGCTTGTGGAGTTGTATGTTTTGCATCACGGTATTCACCATTTGATGATAATTTATATCCTAAAGTTCCGATTAAAGCACATTTTTCATTATTTTCTTCAAATATTTTTTGAATTAAGTGAGTAACTGTTGTTTTGCCATTTGTTCCGGTTATACCGATTAAATTAAGACCTTTTGACGGGCTTGAATAAAATCTATCTGCAATATCTGCAATTTTGTGTCTTGTTGAATCAACTTGAACTTGCGGAACAGTTATATTCTCAACCGGACGTTCTACAAGCAATGCTGCAGCACCATTATCTATTGCCATTTGAGCGTATTCATGACCATCTGTATGTTCACCTACCAGACAAACAAAAATATCACCTTTTTTAGTTGTTTTTGAATTATATGAAATTCCGGAAATCTCAACGTTTTTAAAATTTATTAAATCTTTGTATTTTAGATATTCAATCAATTCATCTAATTTCATTCTTTTTCTCCTTACTTATATTCTTTATTAATTAACTTTTTTTGTAGGTGTTGTAGGAATTTTATCAGGTTTTAAGTCTAAAATTCTAGCTGTTTGCTCTGCAACTTCATGGAATACAGGGCCTGCTACAGTATTTCCCCAAACCGGTCCTTTTTTAGCACTATCTATTACTACATAAATTAAAACTTTCGGATCACTTGCCGGTAGATAGCCGATAGTCGATGTGTACATCGTACCGGAATAACCCGTTCCATTTTCTAATGGTTTTCTTGATGTACCGGTTTTAGCCGCGACATTATACTTATCCATTTTAATACAAGATTTTCCGTTATTAACACTCTCTGCCAATAATTTTGTAATCGTGTGAGCTGTTTGGGCAGAAATTGTCGGAATAGATTTAACCTTTTCAGCTTCTTCTTCCGGTGAATACTTAATAACGTGAGGTGTAACTCTTACTCCGTTATTAGCAAGTGCCGATACCGCTGAAACCATTTGCATGATAGAAACAGATGTACCATACCCGTAAGACATTGTCATGTGCAAACCTTTATCCCAATATTTAGGAGAAGCAAGCAATCCCGAAGACTCCCCTGGCAAATCAATTCCAGATTTTTCACCAAAACCAAATTTTTTAAGCATTGTATAAAATTCGTTATGCGTCATCAAAAATCCGACATTTACAGAACCGATATTACTGGAGTGTTCAAATAAGTAAACCAAGTTAATCTTTCCGGGCGCACCTTTTTGTTTGTAGTCGTAATTTTCAATCGTGTAATTTCCAAACTTCATACGGCCGGAATCGGCAATAATTGAATGTTCATTGATTTTACCAAGCTCCATCGCACTGGTTACAGTGATAGTTTTGAATGTTGACCCCGGAGGATAAACATCAGTCAACGTCCAGTTTTTTATCTGGGTATTAGATGCTTTTTGGAATTTGTTAGGGTCATAAGTTGGATAAACGGCATAAGCAAGAATTTCACCATTTTTAGGGTTCATAACAATAACGGCACCACGTAAAGCATCTTTTTCATGGATAATTTTTTGTAATTCTTTTTCGCAAACGTGTTGAATAGCAGCATCAATTGTCAAAACAACATCTTGCCCTTTAGGATTCATCGTAGGAACAACGGGATCAGTTGTAAAGTTATAGATAATCTTACCATCTCTTGTCCTTTGATATCTTGTCGCCCTTACAACGTGCTCTAACTTGTCTTTTGCGGTTAGTTCCACTCCATTTGAAACATTTGCATCAAAGTTATAAAAGCCTAAAACATGAGATGCAAATACTCCTTGCGGATACTCTCGAGTATTCTTTTTGTCTAAACTTATTGAACGAAAACTATTATCAGAAATAATTTTCATAATCTTTTTGGCTGTATCTCTATCAACATCTTTTTTAACTGCAATAACTTGAATTTTTTTATTTGATAACTTTGCATATAAAGTTTGTTCCGGAATTCCGAGTATCGGAGCAAATAATTTAGCTATTTTCTTCGGGGTTTCCTTGTCAGAATAATCAACAGGACGAGCATAGATATTGTAATAAATTCTATCAGTTGCTAACTTAATTCCATGTCTATCATAAATATCACCACGAACTGCAAAATCATGACTTGCACGTTGCATTCTGCCTTTTTCACGGTATTTGTGAATATCAACAATTTGCAATACAAATAAATGTAATGCTAATAATATAACCCCAACTAAATAAACAATACTCATAAAATCAGTAGCATTGTTACAATAGCGGCCCCTTGATGTTTTTCGGGTTTTATCTGTATCTCTTCTCATTACCTATCCCTTATATATTTAATTTTACCATAATGAATGACAAATATCTAAATTATTAAATAAATTTACGAAATTATAATTTTTTCTTAATTATTGTATAGTAATAGTATGAAGAGAAATATTTTATCAATTTTAGGTCTGGTTTTGTTGTTAAATATAAGCACATTAAACGTAAATTGTGCTGAGATTGTTTACCCCAAAAGTAACAATGTAACTATTGATTCACCACGAACATTTTTTATCGGAAGTGTAAATCCTGATAATAAATTGACGATTAATGGTGAACCCGTTGAAATTCACCCTTCAGGTGGTTTTTGGCATACTGTAAATTTATCTGTTGGAGAAAATATATTCAAAATTGACAATGGTAAAGAATCAAAAACTTATACAATTACAAGAAATAACTCCAACTCAAACCCTAATAAAACTCAATTAACAGAAAAAAAATATAACAAACCAATCACAATTGTAACAAATGAAAATAATATTCCGCTTCGTTCAACTCCTGTTGATTTCGGAATAAATCGACTTCAACATTTGCAAAAAGGTATTTTATTTAGAGCCATTGGTGAGTATGGGGATTTTTACAAGGTGCAACTTGCAAGAGATGATTACGCTTGGATTACAAAGTCTTCAATGAAAGAACTTCAAAATATAGACCTAAAACCTGTAAAAATTGACTCTTTTACTTATGAAGAAACTCCGGATAAAAGAATTTTCAAATTAAAATTATCACAAAAAACACCTTACGTTTTATATGATAATAACGGACTTGATTTAACGGTTTATAACGTAGATAGCTGTCCTTTTAATAAATATGAAATTCATATAAACCCGATTGTGAAATTATTTGGGTTTAACAGTTATTACAAATCAGATAATGAACTTGTAATTGAAGTAAATAATGCCCCTGTTATTGATAAAAACTGTCCGCTAAAAGACATAAAAATAACTCTTGATGCGGGACATGGTGGTAGTGAATATGGTGCAATCAGTCCTCTTGGAAATAAAGAAAAAGACATAAATTTAGCTATAGCAAAAAAATTACAAACCAAGCTTCAAGAAGCTGGAGCAATTGTTTATATGACCAGAGATGATGATAGTGAAGTTTCACTTTCTGATAGAGTAAAAAAATCAAATGACAATAATTCTCAAATATTTTTAAGTATTCACAACAATGCTTTGCCGGATTCACTTGCAGATAGGAAAGCGACAGGAACTGAAACGTATTATTTCTATCCACAATCAAGAGAACTTGCCAAAACATTACTAAATACAATTACAACAGATTTAGAATTAAAAAACAATGGTGCGAAACAACAAAGCTTCGCAGTTATCCGAAATACAAACAGTCTTGCAGTTTTGCTTGAACTTGGCTATATAATAAATCCGGAAGACAACGCAAAACTTATGGACGAATGTTTTCAAGATAAAGCAGCAGAATCAATTAAACATGGATTGGAGAATTATTTAAATGGCATACAATAATAAAAAACTTGGAGCTTTTATTGTTCCAACAGGTATTGGCGCATCAATTGGCGGATACGCAGGAGATGCAAGCACTTATGCCAGAAAATTTGCCAATAATAATATAAATTTAATTGTAAATCCCAATGTTGTAAATGCGGGTTGTTTTTCGGGAATTACTCAAAACATGCTATATACTGAAGGGTACACCTTAGATAGTTTTTTCAAGGGGGAAATCAATCTAATTCCGTCAAATAACAATAAAATCGGAATCATCTATGATAAAGCTATTCCACAAGATGTTTTGAATGTTCATATTAATACACAAAATGCCGTAAAAACTGTATATGGTGTAGATATTCATGCTTATACGATTACGAAAGAACCTGTTGGTGTTGAATTCTATATGACAGATGACGGCATTTCTGTTGGAGATGTAAAAAATATTTCAACACTTGGAAAATCTTGCGAAGAATTACTCACAAAAGGCTGTGATGCTATTGCAATTGTTTGCCTATTTGAAGATCCGGAGGAAGACAATGAAGATTACGCAAACGGTGAGGGAGCAGACCCGGTTGGAGGAGTTGAAGCAATACTATCGCATTACATTTCAAAACATTACAAAATACCATGCGCACACTCTCCGGCCTTTGTTGACTATACAATTTATCCGGACATTGTAAACCCAAAATCAGCATCAGAATACATTACACCAACATTTTTATCTTGTATTTTGCTTGGATTATCTCAAGCTCCCAAAATCATAACCGACAAAAATATTGGAATAAATATAAAAGATGTAGATTTCCTTGTTATGCCACACAATGCACTAGGTTCAGTTCCCGTACTTGAAGCTCAACAACGAAATATTCCAACTTATGCTATCAGAGAAAACTCTTCTGAGCTTGATATCACAAAAGATAAATTATTTAAAACATCGAACATTATAGAAGTAGATACTTATGAAGAATGTTTAAATCAAATCCTAAAAAGTTAATAATTTCGGAACACTTTTTAAATTATAAAACATTTTAGCTGCTTTTTGGAATTTAATTGGCTCAGAACTTACATAAAATTCTTCAAAAGATTTGTTATTTGATTTATTTAACAAATTAGAATGTTCCAAATCGTTTTTAATAAACTCTGCAAATGGAATTGCAGGGTCAATAAATAATTCTTCAGGTGCAAATTTCGATAAAGTTTTAAGCAAAAACGGATAATGCGTACACCCTAAAACAATTTTTTGTGGCTCATTTTTCAACATCGTATCTAAATCATTTTTTATAACAAGAATGCTATCTAAGTCAGAAATCGTATTATTTTCAACAATTCCAACCCAATCAGGGCAATGTTGACCAAAAACTCTCATTGTTGAATTGTATTTTGCGATTTCTTTTGGATAAACATTTGAGTTAATAGTTGCACTCGTTGCAAAAACGCCTAATCTTTCAATAGGTTCTTTTGCCAAAATTTCCGCAACAGATTGAACAATCGGATAAAGTTTTAAATTGTATTTGTTTTTAATATCATCATAAATCACAGATGATGTTGTATTGCAAGCCATTACAACAGCCTTGCACCCCTTTTGCTCAAAGAATTTTAGAATTTTATCCGAGTACTCTAACAATTGTTCCTTTGTTTTTTCACCATAAGGGACATGTAAAGTATCTCCATAATAAATATAATTTTCGTTTGGTAAGATCTTTTTTACTTTATTCAAGACAGTAAGACCGCCAACTCCGGAATCAAAGAAAGCAATCGGAGCATCACTGTCAAAGTTACTTTTTGTTAAAGTAGTCATTTATACCCTCAGCTATAGCTTTTGCGGTCGCCTGTTTTCTACTTTCTGAAACTAATTGAGCTCTTTCAACAGGGCTGGAAATGAATCCTATTTCTACCAAAATAGCAGGTGCCGTAGTATGATTTATAACATAAAATCGTGATTTAAACAAGCCTCTGTCCTTTGAATTTACGTGATTTAGCAAAGAAGCATGGACATATTTAGCAAGTTCAAGACTGTTATCCTTATAATAATGGGTTTCTAAACCGGTTGGAGAATCACTGTTACTTGAATTTACGTGAATGCTTACAAAAACATCAGGATTTATATCTTCACTAATTGCGACTCTATCTTGCAAAGAGACATAAGTATCTGTAGTTCTTGTCATTTCAACAATATAACCTTTTTTACGTAACAAATTGGCAACACGTTTTGAAACATCTAATGTAATATTTTTTTCATAAACACCATTCCGAGTTGCTCCAACATCTGAACCGCCATGTCCGGCATCAATTACTACATAATGTTTATTTGTTTCTTTCTTGGTTGGCACAACAATACTTGGAACGGTCACAACAGGTTCAACTTTTGGTTTTGGAAGTTCAGCCAATTTGTTAAACTGTTCCTTAATTCGAATAGTTTTTCCGTCAGCTCCGGCATGGATATCAATATTATCTTCATTTTCAACCGGGACAACAAATTTAACCCCACCTTGAGAGAGAGAGGTTATTTTAACATTCGAAAATGCTGTATTTTTTAATGTAGATTTGATTGAACCCTCTGTGTATTTGTCAACATTATACAAAAGCAATTCTATAGCGCCAG
>DABJ01000037.1:24305-25671 GCA_002102825.1 Candidatus Gastranaerophilales bacterium HUM_12
ACGTACGTTCCAAACCATAAACTACCGGCTTAGAAAAAAGTAATTTCATAGAATGGGTTTTGGTATCATTTTTTTCGTACAAAACATTATTCAAATTAACTTTTGATGTGTATAAACCGGTTGGTGAAACATTCAATTTATCAACAATAACAAGACGTTCACCATCACCATAAATTACAGGAATGTATCTGGAGGGAGTAGAACTTGTTATTACAATTCTTGCAGTATTTTTGTCAAATTGTCCGATTTTTACCGATTCAGTTTGGTTGAATTTGAAATCTTTATTACGAATTGCAGGATTTACAATTGCATTTGGAATATCAAAAGCAACTCTTGACGGATTAGACAAGTGCATCGGTTTTGTCACGGTCAATGAGCCAAAGCCGGTTATTACAACATTGTTACTTTTGAATGTTAAATTATCTATATAAAATTTAGAATTTAAAAGTAAATCTTTTTTAACAAGAACATAGTTTTTGTCGTCTGTTGTTTGCCCTAATTTAAAAGCGGAATTTATTTGCCCGACTAAACTTGAATTAGCTACAGTTACAGGTGATTGTACCCCAGATGTTTCAAAAATTCCACTTTTTGCAACATCTTCATAGACTTGTTGGAAATAGTAGTTTGAAATTGTCGGATTTTTCAATCTTACAAACAATGTATTATTTAATTTCTTGAGCTGAATATTTGCAGGATTAAAGCCTTGTTTATAAGAAATTACAACCCTTACGATGTTGGGATTTGTTGAGAATTGACTAACTACAATTTCTTTAATATCACCCTTAGACAAGACTAAATCCTGCACCGGACATTTCAAAATTGCAGAATTTATATCAAAGTAGGCTTTGTTTTCATCTTGTACGACATATAACTTAGGTTGACTTGAAAAATTAAAATCAGTATTATCAAAACTGTTTATTGCAACAATAGAAGACGAATTGTCGTAAATAACAGAAGTTATTCCTAAAGTTTCATCAGCTACTGTGCATGTTGCAAAGCTTAGGATAAATGTAAATAAACAGAATAATTTAATAAAAATATTTTTCATATAATCAATACCTTTTCCAAGATTATATGATACTTTTTACTTTAGAGCAAAAATGTTACATCTATATAATATTCTTTTTTCCTAAGATATACGCAAGTTGAGTTCTATTTTTTGCCATAGCTTTTGCGATTGATTGACTAACATAGAGCTTAACAGTGTGCTTACTCAAAAACAGTTCTTCTGCTATTTCATTGTTTGATAAACCTTCAATAAGGTATTCGCAAACTTCTCTTTCTCGATTTGTTAATTTCATATTATATCCTCTCTGTGAACAATTTAATTATAATATTTGGAAAGAATAAATTCTTAATAATAATT
>DABJ01000037.1:25769-27868 GCA_002102825.1 Candidatus Gastranaerophilales bacterium HUM_12
GTTTGGCTACGAACCAAAAGGTCGGGAGTTCGAATCTCTTCGAGCGTAAATAAAAAAGATAAGGTTTAGACCTTATCTTTTTTTTGCTTGCAATTACTGTAAATAAAGTGCAAGTGTGAGATTGAAGTTTTTGAGTAAATATTCAAATATATTAGGCTTTATGGCGATTTTAAAAGATTGAGATTTACTTGCACTAGTTAAACTTTATCTGCACTTATTTGCTAATTATTTGCACACAAATATTATCTTTTTAAAAATAAATTGCCAATTTTTACCGATATATTTGGTTTTTAACCAAGTAAATTTAGTGCAAGTAAAAAATTATATCATGGTTTGAGATGCTAAAGATTATCTCTGAGATTGAGATGGCACTTGACTTTCATTGAAACAAGAGCGATTAATGTCATTGTAAACGATTTTTAAATAGTGTTTAAACAAGGTTTAAAAGGGTTTTAAATGAACAAACTACATTTACTCAAACAAGCAGAAAGTTTATATTGCATTGAAAATTTAACGCCAGATATTATTGCTGAAAAATTAAATATCTCACGCAGAACAATTTTTAATTGGAAAAAGAAATATAAGTGGGATAATCACATTGTTAAAATAAAAGATTTTTCAAATCAATTTGCTGTTGATGTTTATAATGTTGGAACAAAACTTCTTACAAAATTAAATGACGATATAGATAATAATAGAATTTTTAACAAACATGAAATTTGTGCATTAGAAAATATTATTAAAATTATATATAAAGAAGATAAAGGACAAGCAAAAAATTTAGATAATATTTCACATAAAAAGAAATTTGTAAAGTTTTTAACACCAGATATCATTGAAGAAATTAATAGAGAAATTTTAGGTTGGAATGGTGCATATTAAATTGTGTCGAATTATCTCTGAGATTTGGATTTAGACTTGAAATTGTTTGAGATGCAAGCGATGAATGAGTGTAATGAAAGGAGTTCCGCAATGGACAAAGATTACAAACTTTATGGCACAAAGATTTTTAATTCAAAATCAAAAGAAATAGGTCTGATTATTTGCACATGGAAAAACAATTTCGCTGACACTGTTATAGATTATGCGACCTGCGTAGACAAAAACAGAAAACGCTATAACATTGAGCTCGATTTGATTTCACCAATGGAGGATTGTTATGTTTATCAAAAATAAGCTAACCAGAGAAACATTAAATATTACATATCCAGAATTCAGAAAAAATTTTGCAAAAGAAATTCAAGACGCCTTTGAAAGTTATTGTAAAACTCAGTTAAATAAGTATTCTTACAAATTTAAAGATGATAATTCAATGGAATTTAATTTCTATTTTGATTTACAGTGGAACTTCAATCATTTTGGTATGAGCAATTGGTATATTGAAAGGTTGGATTAACTATGGAAAATTTAGTTACTTATACTCCAGAAAAATCAAAAAAGATAGCATTAGCAAGATTAGATTTACTAAATCAATGGAAAGAATTTAGACGAAAATATAAAAACAAACTTCAAGCAGATTATGATTTTGTGAATTTGCATAACACAAGCAATTCTCATCTTTTCCAAATATTAGGGAAAATAAGCAGAGGAAGTTTACATCGTTGGAACATAATTCTCAATGGTACAGAAGATTATACAAAATTAATTCCACAATACAAATATGCAAAAGTAGATGAATATCGCACGATTTTAACAGATGAAGAAATTAAAATATTTATGAATTTATTACTTCATCCAAACAGACTTTGTATCGGCAAAGCCATAGCACTTACAAAATACAAACTCCAACAACAAGGACAAAATTTTATTCCAACTGATACGACATTTAGACGTTATGCAAATTGGTATAAAAAGAATAATTACGACAAATGGGTTCTTGCAAGAGATGGTGAAAAAGCACTATCAGATAAAGTTGAACCATATATTAAACGTGATGCAAGTTTACTTGAAGTCGGAGATATTCTAGTTGCTGACGGTCATAAATTAGCATTTCAAGTGATTAATCCATTTACAGGTAAACCAACAAGAGCAACATTAGTTGGCTTTTTAGATTGGAAATCTACTGCACTTGTAGGTTATGAAATTATGCTTGAAGAAAA
>DABJ01000027.1:0-2978 GCA_002102825.1 Candidatus Gastranaerophilales bacterium HUM_12
CTTTTGTTATGCTTAACTCACTGACTTTTGTGTTCTTTGTTCAAGATTACTACGTCACTCCGTTCCAATCCACTCATTACTTGCTTGTTATCTTTCCTCGTAATGACAGATTAGAAGTATTCTTATTATACTAGATTTTTTAAAGCTTTGCAAGATAGGGTTAAAGTTAAGAGTAATTTTGATAATGTAATGGAATTTGCTTACTTCCAAAATCACATAGACTTTATTATTTTCTCGTGATAATATAAAGTTATGCAATCAGAGTTAGAAACAATTACAATCAGAAGAATGGAGCCACAAGATGTCGATGGGATTATTGCAATCGAAGAGAAGGCATACGGCGATCATCATTGGTCCAAAGAGTCATTTCTAAATGAATTGAACAATGAACTTGCGTATTATTATGTGCTTTTTAATAGTGAGGGCATTTTAGTTGGTTATGCAGGAAGTTGGCATATCTTAGACGAAGCTCACATTACAAATATTGCGATTTCTACGGATTTTAGACGCAGGAAATATGGCGAAGCTCTTTTGAAACGTATAATTGACGATTGCTACAAAGAAAAAATTAAATACATAACATTAGAAGTTCGAGTAAGCAATACTCCTGCGATAAATTTGTATTCTAAATACGGATTTACCTCTTTTGGTACGCGAAAAGGGTATTATCAAGATAATAACGAAGATGCAATGATAATGTGGACAAAAAATATTTTCTTTGACGAATTTAAAATTCCTTATGAAAAAATTGTTAAAGATTTGGAGGAAAAAATAATTATAAAATGACACAAGAAGTCCTAATTCCAAAAATGAAGAGGATTGATAAAAGGCAAAGAAAAATAAGAATTCCTTTGCTGAATCTTGTTGTCATAATTTTTTGTACAATGCTGTTAGTTGGCGCAACTTTTGTAAATATTAATATCAAGCATTATTATTTACCGTTGGAATTTTTCTCTGACAAGACTTTAACTCCAGATGATTATATAAAAAGTTTTTGTATAATTCCGCAAATTCCAATTGTGATGTTTATTTGTTCTTTTTTAGGGCGGAGAATGGCATTAACTAGTATTATTTTATATATTTTAGGCGGATTGTTTTTTGCTCCGGTGTTTGCACTTGGTGGTGGAATTCATTATGTAACAGAGTATAGCTTTGGTTATATTCTAGGTTTCGTTCCGGCGGTTATGATTGCGGGTGGAGCATTGAGAAAGGTTTATTCTTTTAAAAATATGTTTTTGGCTGCATTTTCCGGAGTGTTAACGATTCATCTTTGTGGAATTTTATATATGATTTTAATTGCACTTATTAAACATGACGGCAGTTCATTTATTGAGGGTTGGATTTCAGCGCAGAGCGGATTGAAAATGGTTTATGATTTTGTTGGCAGTTTTGTGTTAATTCTTATGGGTAAATATTTTCACTCTGTGACTAAGTTTATTATGGAATAATCTTGCCTGAAAGCACAAAATGTGCTACAATGACCACTAAGGACGGTGAAGTTATGAAATTTATTGCAGATGTACCTATTTTAATCGTTATTTTGGTTTTTATCATTTCTACGGTTTATTGTTTTTCAAAATATGTTGCAACCAGTAGAAACTTGAATATATTATTGGGCTTTATGGCTCCATTTAAAAGAAATGATTTGAATTTTAGATTCAAAGAAATTGACAATTGGATGAAGTCAAATCCTTACGTCTCTGCAGTATGGACAGAGTTTAAGAATACTCTTGTTTTCTCCGAATCTGTTGCATTAAAGACAAATGATACAAATTTGACATATCAAGACGTATCTTCAACCGTTCAAAATATTCAAACGACAATGGATCCCTTGTATTTCTTCAATGAAGAAACCTTGATTACTTCAAAATTTAACTTCAAAATGATTCAAACTATTCCTACTGTTTTGACAGGTTTTGGTCCATTGTTCACTTTTTTGAATATCGCGATTGCGTTCGGTAAACTTGATTTTACGTCTCAAGAAAAAACAATTGCATCAATTTCAAGCTTTATGACGAGTATGCAGACTGCGGCTTTGGTTTCAGTTGTAGCTGTAGGTTCATCATTGATTTATATTATGATTGAGAGAATTTTATACAGTAAAATGTGTAAGGCTCCATTAGTAAAAATTCAAGAAATTATGGGCTCGTTATTTGCAAGTATTTCGTCTGAAAAATTCTTGTATGAGTTGCTAAGAGAAACAAAAATCCAAAACAATTCTGCTTCAAATTTGATGACAAATATTCCATCTCAATTTAAGACTGCATTCAATGCGAGTATGGCAAGCAATTTAGTTCCTTATTTGGAAAATTTGATTTTCGGGTTAAATCAGTTGAATAAACAAATGAAAGAAGTTGCAAAAGCAAGCAAATCTTCCGGCGATGATGTAGATGATTTGTTCTAAAAGAGGGTAAAATGGCAATACGATATAGAGGTAAAATAAGTAGCGATGATGGAGACAATAATAATGTTTTCTGGACGACAATGTCAGACCTAATGTTAGGTTTGGCAATTATCTTTATTACTATGTTTGTACTTGCTATGACTGGTTTTTCTCAACAAAATATTGAGCAACAAAAAGTTCAAATGGACGTATCTAAAAAAATTAGTGAGGAATTAAAGAAATCAGACATTGATGCCGATATAGATAAAATGACGGGTGATTTGAAAATTTCTGATGGAGAATTATTTGAACTTAACAGCTATGTCTTAACTCCTGAGGGGAAAAAATTGTTAGATAAACTTGCTCCTATATATATTAATACAATTTTTGCCGATAAAGAATTGGCTGGCCAAATTGATAATATAGTTATTCAGGGGCATACTGATTCACAGATGTTTGCTGGGGTAAATTCTAAAGACCAGCAGTTTATGAGAAATATGGATTTGAGTTTGAAAAGGGCAAATGCTGTTGCTGAGTATATCTTCAATACCGGATATGATAAAAAATATGCTGATGCCTTTAGAAAAAAACTTGT
>DABJ01000027.1:2986-19824 GCA_002102825.1 Candidatus Gastranaerophilales bacterium HUM_12
AGGGAAAGAGTTTCAATGAACCTGTTCTTGTGAACGGTAAAGAAGATTACAACAAAAGCAGACGTGTTGAATTGAAATTAAAAATAAAAGATTGGAATGTATCAACGGCATTAGGTTTGAGGAAAAATTAAAGATGATTGATGAAAATAATATATTAGAAACTATAAATATGATTAGATTGTACAATCTGGATATCAGAACAGTGACTTTGGCATTGAGTTTGAGGGATTGTGTTTCAGAGGATATTGATAAAGTTTGCGATAATATTTATAACAAAATAAAAAAATATGCAAAGAATTTGGTTGCTTATGCTGATGAATTGGCAGACGAGTATTCAATTCCAATTATTAATAAAAGAATTGCAGTAACTCCGATTTCTTTGATTGGAGAAGCTTGTAAAGAACCTGATTATGTCAGAATTGCGCAAGTTTTGGATAAGGCAGCAAAAGAAGTTGGGGTTAACTTTGTGGGTGGTTTTTCTGCACTTGTAGAAAAAGGATTTACAAAAGGCGATAAGTTATTAATTGAAAGTATTCCGGAGGCTTTAGCAAAGACAGAGAGAGTTTGTTCATCAGTAAATGTTGCGTCTTCAAAAGCAGGTATAAATATGGACGCAGTTTTGAAGATGTCTGAAACGATTAAAAAAGCCGCAGAATTGACAAAAGAGTCTGACGGAATTGGAGCCGCAAAACTTGTTGTGTTCTGTAATGTTCCGGGGGATAATCCATTTATGGCAGGTGCATTTTGCGGGATTGGTGAACCTGAATGTGCATTGAATGTTGGAGTCTCAGGTCCTGGGGTTGTGAGAGCTGCAGTCGAAGCATTACCGGAAGATGCCGATATGAGCGAACTTGCAAACAAGATTAAAGAAATTGCCTACAAAATAACCTCAACTGGTGAACTTGTAGGACGAAAACTTGCAAAAAAATTAGATATTCCGTTTGGGGTGATTGATTTGTCTTTAGCTCCAACGCCGGCAGCAGGTGATAGTGTAGCTGGAATTTTTCAAGCAATGGGTCTGGAACACGCAGGCGCACATGGAACAACTGCTGCTCTTGCAATGTTAAATGATGCTGTTAAAAAAGGTGGAATTATGGCAAGTTCTCACGTTGGAGGGTTGTCAGGTGCTTTTATTCCTGTTTCAGAAGATGCCGGCATGATTGAAGCTGCGACAAAAGGTTATTTGACATTTAACAAGCTTGAGGCAATGACATCAGTTTGTTCTGTTGGACTTGATATGATTGCAATCCCAGGGAAAACACCTGCTGATACAATCGCAGGAATTATTGCAGATGAAATGGCAATTGGTATGATAAACAAAAAGACAACGGCAGTTAGAATTATTCCGGCTGCAGGAAAAGATGTTGGTGATAGAATTTCTTACGGCGGTCTCCTAGGCGAAGCTCCTATTATGCCTGTAAAAGAGTTATCTTCAGCAAAATTTGTCAAAAGAGGCGGTCGAATTCCTGCCCCAATTCATAGTTTGAACAATTAAGGAGAATTAAAAACAATGGCAGTACCGAGTGGACAATCAATAGCAAAATTTGCAAACAGTTTAATGGATTACCTTGTTGATGTAATGATTGACAAATATGGTGATGCTCAATCTTTCAGATACAGATATAACAATCTGAAAGTTTATATGAATCCGAGTAGGATTTCTGACCCGCATTTTATTGTTATGATTGGTATTTCGGAAGCAGTTTTCTCTATTGAAGACGGTAAAAAAATTGAGGGTGGACTCGGAAACGAAGAAACTTATGTGAAACGATGGGCTGAACTTGTTAACATTAATAAAGAGTTAAAAAATCACTGGAAACTTGTAAAAGAAGCATTTATCACTGAAATGGGTGAAGAAGATGCCCAAAGACGTGCAATGGCTGTTATTAGAATGCGTAGAGCTTCAAACGAAGACCTTAACGTTGATATGACAGGTACAGGTTTGAACAGAGGTAAGAGAAAAGAAATCGAAAAGAAAAAACAACGATTTGCTCAATTCAAAAAATCACTGGAAGAAAAGAAAAATAAGAACAATAATAAGGATTAATAACGATGAAAACGCTAAATGAAATGGCTGTAAAACTTCAAGAATCCATTATTAAACAACAAGATGATGCTCACAACTCTTCAACATTAAATGTTAATAAATACAACAATTTGAAGATAAGAATGAGCACAAAATACCACTACCCGCACATTATTGTGTCTATCGGTATTTCTGAGGCAATTTTCAATATTGAAGATTGTACAAAAACTGATGGCGGCTTAGGACCAGATGAAAGATATGTAAGAAAGTGGATGGGTACAAGTACTATTGCTGCAGATTTGAAAGAAATTTATGCAGCATTGAGTGACCTTATTAAGGCCGAAGATGTTGCAAAAGAAATTTCTCAAGAGGGTGAAGCAGACGAAGTAAAAAGAGAGGCTCCTCGTAAGAAAACAGCATTTAAAAAGATACTAGAGGGTGGTCTTCCTATGATGAATTCTGACTCTCCAATTGAAGAAGTCTCTAAATCTGAACAAATGATTTCTTTATCTGAAGAAGTTCATAATAGGACTGTTCATTCTCATACTGAAAAAAATAATGATACAGGTATGGAAACGGTCGATAATGTGAAGAAAGATTTGAAAGATTTTTTGAAATCAATGTTTCGCAGAAAGTAGTCTATTTTTTGTCAATCAAACTGTTTTTTGAGCGTAAATTTCTATGATAAGTTATGGCAAATCTGTGCGCTTCATCTCTTATTCTTTGGATTAAAAATAGTGCACTTGATTCTCGAGGAAGAAGGATAGATTTAGAGCAATGAGGCAAAAATACTTCTTCTTGTCGTTTTGCAAGGCTGACAAAATCAATTCCGGTAATGCCCATTTCTTCAACAATTTGCATAACACTTGATAATTGCCCTTTACCACCATCAATGATAATCAAATCCGGTTTATCCCAACCTTTTTCACCTAATCTTGAAAGTCGTCTTGTCAAAACTTCTTTCATAGATAAAAAGTCGTCCGGTTTTCCCTCGGTTGATTTAACTTTGAATTTTCTGTATTCGGATTTTTTGCTCAAACCATTTATAAATGTAACCATAGAGGCGACCGTATTTGTCCCTTGAATATGCGAAATATCATAGCACTCCATTCGGTAGGGAAAATTGTTAAGTTTTAATTTCTCTTTCAAATATGAGCCGATTTGGTTGAAATCATCTCGAATTTTAGACATTTTAGAAAGTTTTGCATTATCTAAAATTACTTGAGCATTTTTATCCGCTAAACTTTGGAGTTCTTTACCCTGAACAGATTTTCCGTAGCTTATTTTAACTTTTTTACCGGAAATTATTTCGAGCCATTCTTCATACAAAGCCTTATTACCAACGGCTTCAAGCTCGTTTGAAACAATTCTATCCGGAAATTCCAAAGACAAAGTATTGTAGTATTCTTTGAAAAATGTTTCAAAAAATTCTGTCTTGTCTTCTTCTTCAACTTCGTAGGTGAAATCTTTTTTATCAATCAAACGTCCTTCTCTAATCATCATTATGACTATAGCTAAAATTCCGTCTTCATGTTGAAGAGAGATGATGTCTTCGTTAAGTTTTGTATTTTCATAGACAACTTTTTGTTTCTCAAGTGTTTTTTGTAAATCGAAATAACTATCTCTTAATCGTGCGGCTTTTTCAAATTGTTCCGTGTCAGAGTATTTTTGAATTTGTTCCATCAATTGTTTCATAAGTTCCGTTTGCCTGCCGGATAAAAACAACTCTGCTTGTTGAACAATTGCTTTGTATTCTTTACTTGTTACCATATTTTGGCAAGGTGCAAGACATTTTCCTATATGGTAATAAAGACAAGGTCTGTTTTTGAATTTAGGTGTTTTGCATTGTCTTAGAGGAAAAATTTTCTTTAAAAAATCTAAAGTCGAATGCATTGCTCTAATATTTGTATATGGTCCGTAATATTTTCCTTTTTCCGGATTGATATTTCGTTTTCGAACTATTTGAATTCGTGGAAAATCTTCATCTGTGATAAGAAAATACGGATATTTTTTGTCATCTTTCAATAAAATATTGTAACGAGGTTTGTGCTTTTTTATCAAGTGGCTCTCTAAAATTAAAGCTTCAACCTCGGTATTTGTAATAATATATTCCAAATGGTCAATTTGAGAAACTAAAATATTAACTTTTACACTATCGTGATGTTTTCTGTTGAAATACGACTTTACACGACGTTTAAGGATTTTTGCTTTTCCGACATAAATGATTTCATTATCCGAATTGTAATAAATATAACACCCCGGTAATGATGGTAAAAGTTTTAAACTTTCTTTCAATTTCTCATTCATAACTCAGATTATAGCATGTTAAAATTATGAGTGGTATTCAGATAAAATATTGACAACTTGTGGAAAAACTGTTGTCCAATCATCTTGAACGCATGCTTGTAAAGGTTTTACACTGTTGTACCAGCCGACATTCTCCCCTGTTGTTTTAAACCAGCGAAAGTTGGTTTGTTTATTGAATAATCCTAATGTTTTTACACCTAATGCACCGGCTAAATTCAAAATCACATTGTCTGTAGAGATAACAATATCCATATTTTTTATTGCGCAGGCAGTGTCAGTAAAGTCGTTGAAAGTATTACCTAAATCAATAATTTTAGGATTTTCAATTTCAGAACCGACTTGTAGAGAATACACATTAACATTTTCTAGGTTGGTTATTATGTTGAATTTTTTCAAATCAATATCTCGACCGGAATAATTTGCATTTTTATCTCCGCTGTAGGCAATTCCGATTTTCAAGTTAGATTTGTTTTTTAGATATTTTGAAGCATAAGTTTTGACTTCGGGTGCATTTACTGTTAAATAGCCCTGTGGGTATGGTATTGAAGTTGTTGTAGTCTTTAAGACGAAAGGTGCATCTAACAGAGCCATATCATAGTCATAATAGATATTTCTAACAGAAGTTTTATCAGATAAAACCTCAATTCCATCTGAAATTATTGGTGAATTTTTAATTAGGTCAAACAGATTATCTTGAACAACGAAAATAATTTTACGTGCAAATTTTTTCAATAACGGAATAAACCTGCAATACATAAAAGTATCTCCAAATCCTTGCTCATAGTGAACAAGAAGAGTTTTATCCGATATATCAGATACCAAATCCCATTTTTTAGAAAATGAATTATCTATCGGGTATTTCAGGTTTTCATCATCAATCAAAAATCTATAGCGAAAATATTTGTGTCCTTGTACAAAATTCCCGCAACTGATTAAAAATGAACCGTAGTTGTAATAATCTATTTCTGTTGGATTGTTGTTTAAGATTTCTTTGTAGAATTTATCTGCTTTATCCTGATTTCTATTTTTTTCATAGGCAAAAGCTAGAGCATGTAGTACTAATCTGCTTGTAGGGTTTAGTTTATAGGCCTTTTCAAAGTAGAAAATTTGTTCTGAAATTGAAGAGTCGCCATAAACTTTTGAATAAAGATTTCCTAAAATTGAATAAATCACGGCTTTTGTTTTGTCTATTTCAACATATTTTTCGTAATATTTGATTGCTTTTCTGTAATCTCCGATTTGCAAGTTATAAAAATTAGCAAGAGTTAAAAACATCAAAACTTTGTTTTGCTCTTTTGTGGCATAAATTGTCATAAAGTTTTTGGCAAGTTTTGGGGCATTAATTTTTACCAAGTTTTCTGCAATTGTGGAATAATCATCTGGAATAAGTTCAGATTTAACAATCAAAAATCTGTATAAAACAAAAGCTTCAATAAAAATCTTGTTTGAAATTAAGTCTTTTGCAAAATTTCGAATAGTTGTGAATAAGTTTACTTTCATTGAGTCTGGTGCTTCTTGTTTCATCACAACAAATTTTTTATAAACATCTAAAATTTCAGATGAAAATTTTTCTTCATCAATCAAATCCAATATTAAATTATCAAAATCACTTAGAACTGATGTTGTAATGTCATTTTTTTCAAAAGGTTGAACATCTGCATTAAATAACTTCTTTAACTCTTCTTTAATCATAATAAATTTATCATAGCACAGATGATAATTCTTTTTGTACTATAAAAATAGTAAAATATTACGAGTTTGTAAAATTTTTACTAAAAGAATAGCAAAAAAAGATATTTACGATTATTATAATTACAACTTCTAAAAACTCTTATTTAAACTACTTGATTTTGAAAGGAATAATCTGTAATGGCGATACAAAATGATGAAATAAGACTACTTAATTCTTTGTTCAAAAGTTTACCTAGAAACTCTAGACAAGCATTAAAACATTATGACGGTCACAAAAGAATTACCGTGTATAAAGGTGATACATATATTAATAAAACAACTCAAAATATTGATCCGGATTATCCATACACATTTATTAGGAATTTAACTAATTTAGGTACTAAAAAGAATCCTGATTTGAAAGATGCCGTAAATGTTTTGTATGGCGGTAGAAATGAGATTAAAGTAAAATATAACGAACCCGGTAATCCTGCAAAGGGTTTAAGAGTTCTTGTTTATGGGGAACATACTTCAGGTGAACTTCCCGTTATGAATCAAGTCTTTCCAAGTTTTGAAGAAATTAGAAAAAATCCTTATTTAAAAAAATTGTTTGAAAGAATTACAGGGAAAAAAATTATATAAGATAAAAAAAGATAAGCAAAAAGCTTATCTTTTTTTATGCTAGAATTCAAGTTGAAAAGGCTTAGATGAATATGTATGATGATATTTTGGAAAGACTTTCTAAATCAACTTTTAGAGGCCGTTTTAAATTAAGAGATAAAGAAAAACAATATATAGAACAAAAAGGTTTAGGTAGAATAAAATCTCATGCCGAAGATTTTATTAGAGATAGGGTTTCTCCGTCAATTATTCCAAATGATGGGAAACAAACACCTATGAAAGGTCACCCTGTTTTCATTGCTCAACATGCTACTGCAACTTGTTGCAGAGGTTGTATTAATAAATGGCATAAAATCCCAAAAGATGTTGAATTGACTCAAGAGCAACAGGATTATATTGTTGGATTGATTATGGAATGGATAAAAAGACAAATAGGTTAAATTATGGAATATAAAACAAATGTTATGCGTATGTTGGATAAACATAAAATAAATTACAACCATTATTCTTATGTCAATACTGAGGCGATTAGTGGTCTTGAAGTTGCAAGTGTTTTAAATCAAAATCCTAAACAAGTTTTTAAAACTCTTGTTACAGAGGGAAAGTCAAAGAAATATTATGTTTTCATGCTTCCAGTTGAACATGAATTAGATTTGAAAAAAGCCGCTCATTCTGTTGGTGAAAAATCTGTCGAAATGATTAAATCTAAAGAACTTTTACCACTTACCGGGTATATTCATGGTGGCTGTTCTCCTTTAGGTATGAAAAAATTTTTTACAACTACAATAGATGAGTCTGCCAAGGATTTTGATACAATAATTTTTAGTGCCGGAAAAATTGGCTATCAAGTTGAAATGAGCCTAGACGAATTGTCTAAGCTCATCAAATTTCAGTTAAATGATATTACTGTTTAATTTATTCACAAACATGCTCTAATGCTTTTTCTAAAATATCTTTGACATGTGCATCATTTAGTGAATAATAAACGTTCTTTCCTTTCTTTTGAGAACGCACAAGTTTTGCAGTTCTAAGAACTTTCAATTGATGTGATACTGCAGATTTTGTCATGTTTAATAGTACTGCTAAATCACCAACGCACATTTCACTTTCTTCTAAAGCCCATAGTAATTGAATTCTTGTACTATCGCCCATAACCTTGAAAAAGTCAGAAAGTTCATATAAAAGATTCATATCAGGCATGTTCGGTTTTACTTTATCAACTATATCAATGTTTATTGCATCACAATCAGAATGTTTGATTTCCATTTTTGAGAACTCCTTTATAAAGCCAAAATACCATAAATTGAATAGTTGTTCAACTGTGTAAAATTTGTAAAGAATGACGTGTTTTGGGGTTGACAATTGAATAGTTGTTCAATTATAATAGTAGTATAGTTGAACAATTATTCAAATAAGGTTATAGATTATGTGCGAACATGAACATTACCACGAATATGAAGAAAAAAACGAAAAACAAAGACTATTGAAGATTACTATCGGATTTTGTATTTTGTTATGCGGATTATTTTGTAATTTGCAAGGACTGTCTAAATTTTTAGTCTTTTTCGTTGCATATATCATTGTAGGTTGCGACATAATACTAACCGCAATTAAAAATATCATAAAGGGTGAAGTTTTTGATGAAAACTTTCTTATGAGTTTGGCTACAATTGGAGCTTTTTCCATCAAAGAATATCCAGAAGCAGTAATGGTTATGGTTTTATACCAAATCGGAGAGTATTTCCAAGATAAAGCTGTTGAAAAATCAAAAAAGTCAATTTCTGATTTGATGGATATTCGACCGGATTATGCGAATGTCGAAATTAATGGCGAAATCGTTAAAAAATCTCCGGAAGAAATAAATATAGGTGAAACAATTATTGTAAAAGCCGGTGAAAAAATTCCACTAGATGGTGTTATAACAGACGGAAGTGCAATTATTGATACCTCAGCTTTAACAGGAGAATCTGTTCCTCAAAATTTATCTGTTGGAAATTCTGCAATTAGTGGTTGTATCAATACAAATGGGCTTATTAAAATCAAGGTTGATAAAATTTATTCTCAATCAACAGTATCTAAAATTTTGGAATTGGTTGAACATGCAAGTTCTAAAAAAGCCAAAGCAGAAAACTTTATCACAAAATTTGCAAGAATTTACACCCCTGCAGTTGTGATTTTGGCAGTCTTACTTGCAATTATTCCGCCTATTATTTTTAATGGTATTTTCAGTATTTGGTTTAGCAGAGCTTTGACTTTCTTAGTAATTTCATGTCCGTGCGCAATTGTAATTTCTGTTCCATTAGGGTTTTTTGCAGGAATTGGTGGCGCTTCGTGTCAAGGAATCTTAATCAAGGGGAGTGCTTATCTTGAAGGTTTGTCAAAACCTTATGCTGTAGTTTTTGATAAAACCGGAACTCTTACAAAAGGGAAATTTCAAGTTGTGAAAATAGTTCCACAATCTGGAATTGGCGAAGATGAACTTTTGAAACTTACGGCTTATGCAGAAAGTTATTCAAATCACCCAATTGCTACATCAATTAAAGAAAAATATTCAAATCAAATTATTCAATCAGAAATAACAAATGTAGAAGAAATTGCCGGAAATGGAGTAAAGGCAAATATTTCTGGAAATACAATTATTGTAGGAAACGAAAAACTTATGAATAAATTCGGAATTGATTATATTCCTGTAAATGAAACCGGAACAATAATTTATATCGCACAGAATTTCACGTATTTGGGTTTTATCGTAATTTCGGATACAATAAAAGATTATGCAAAAGAAACAATTTCTTCTCTTAACAAGAATAAAATCAAAACGGTTATGCTTACAGGTGATAATTCAAAAACAGCAAAAACTGTTGCAACTAAATTAGGTATTACAGAGGTTTATTCTCAATTGCTGCCTAAAGATAAAGTTGAGAAGTTAGAAGAAATAATTACTCAAAAAGACAAAAATAAAACAGTTATTTTTGTAGGAGATGGAATCAATGATGCTCCGGTTTTGACAAGGGCGGATATTGGGATTGCGATGGGCGGAATTGGTGCAGATGCCGCAATTGAAGCTGCTGATGTTGTTATTATGGACGACAAACTTCCAAAAATTCAAGCCGGAATAACAATTGCAAAACGTACAATGACAATTGTTAAACAAAACATTATTTTTGCAATTGGGATTAAGATTTTGTTTTTAATTTGCGGAGCTTATGGTTTTATATCCATGTGGGGTGCTGTATTTGCAGATGTTGGTGTAACTTTGCTTGCGGTGTTAAATTCACTTAGAGCAATCAAAAGAGTTTAGGGTAAAATTATTCATTTTGCCTAAAAAATTAGAAATAGTTATTGACAATAATTTTTTAGGGAATAGAATATAAATATAGACAGGTGAATATTGGGACGTCGCCAAGTGGTAAGGCAGCTGGTTTTGGTCCAGCCATCTCGGAGGTTCGAATCCTTCCGTCCCAGCCATTTAAAAGACATACAGTAATGTATGTCTTTTAATTTTGCATTTTTAATGATAAATCTTGAGCATTCTCTGAAATAAAACAAATGACAGATTTTATATCTGTCATTTGAAAAAATTATTAGATTTTTATAAAAGATTAATCTTCATCAGACAAACATTCATGTCCTTTTTTGTGTGATTTTAAAAGAACACCTCTTTTTGACGTTTGAATGAATTCAATCATTTTTTCAATATACTCGTTCATTGGAATTTCTGCTTTAATCTTTTCAATCGCTTGTGATGTGTTGTATTCATCAGAAATTAACAGTTTAAATGCCTCATTTGTTGCAGTTCTGATTTCCAACGGAACTCCACGTCTTTTCATTGCGATTACGTTAATTCCACGTGGAACAGGAGGTCTGCCTTCTCCTTTAGAGTAAGGCAAGATATCTTGACGAGATGCTGAGAAACCGCTGATAATTGCCATATCACCAATTCTAATGTTTTGGTGGAATACACTCATTCCGCCTACGAAAGCACCAAATCCAACGTGAACGTGTCCACCTAAAGTTACAAGGTTCGCTAAAATTACTTGATCCGCTAAAACGCAGTTGTGTGCTACGTGTGAACCAACCATTAATAAACATTTGTTACCGATTCTTGTTGTATAATCTCCGCAAGCTGCACCTCTGTGAATTGTTACGTTTTCTTTGATAATTGTTTCATCTCCGATTACAACTTTTGTATCTTCACCTTTGTAACCTAAGTCTTGTGGCTCAGAACCAATTGTTGCGAATGGTGAAATTGTACAATTTTTACCAATTTCTGCGTGTTCAATGTGAGCATTAGAAATTACTCTAGTTCCGCTTCCAATTGTTACACCCTCGCCGATTACTACATAAGGTCCGATAATTGCATCTTCTGCAATTTTTGCTGATGGGTGAATAATCGCTGTTTTATCAATCATGTTTTTCCCTCTTCTTAACTGTCCGTTATATCAATTATAGTACAAATGAATGTTTATTGGGATAACTTTATATTATTTTAATATCATATTAATATGAAACAGTGCGGGTTCAATTGAATCCGCACTGTTATAATTTTTATTTGTTGATTGTGGTCAATGCTGATCTACTTTCAGCTCTTTTCTCTAAGCTTTTAGAGCATCTTCGTAGATTGCACGAACAACTTCTCTTGAATTACCGCTTGGACCGATGTCAATCAAACCAGCTAGAGATGGTGTAGTGAATACCAAATCTGTTAATTTATCAACATCAGCTTCTGCAAATCCGATATCTGTAAGTTTTTCAGGAACATCAACTGATTTTAACCATGCATAAACACCATTAGCTGCTTTTTCAGCTTCAGAAGCTTCACCTTTCAAATCAGGAACGATTGGAGCTAAGATGTCAGCCAAAGTTGCTGCTTTATCTTTGTAGATAGTTTTGATTACAGATGGCAATAAGATTGCTAAACCAAAACCGTGAGATAAGTCAGGTTTTACTGCACTCAATGGATGTTCAAGTGCGTGTGTATAGTGCAACAACCCGTTATCAAAGCTTACACCACCCATCATAGCTGCGTAGCATAAGAAATATCTGGCTTCTAAATCTTCCGGGTTTGCAATAGCTTTTGGTAGGTATTTTGCAACCAGTTCAATAACTTCTTTTGCTAAAGAAATTGAATAAGGAGAAGCAACTGTTGAAGTTGCAGCTTCTACAACGTGGTTAACAGCATCAATTGATACATATCTTGTTTGTTTTGGAGATAATTTTGTCATCAATTGAGGGTCATCAATTGCATAAGTCGGATAGATACAATCGTAAGCAATTGCAGGTTTGAAGTTCTTTTCAAGGTTTGTTACAACTGCAAATCTGTTAGTTTCAGAACCTGTACCGTGAGTCAAATTGATTGAAATAACCGGAGCAGCTTTTGTTGGTGTGAATTTGAATTCATAAATATCGTCTGCGTTTTTGTCAGGATATTCAAGCAAAATAGCAACAGATTTACCAGCATCAGTTGGAGAACCTCCACCGATAGAGATAACTGCTTTTGCTCCGAATTCTCTAGCCATTTTTGCAGCATCATTAACGTGATGAGTGTTAGGGTTTGGTGTAACTTGGTCAAAATTGATGTAACCAATACTGTTTTCTTTCAAAGCTGCTTCAACAACGTCCCAAGCTCCAGTTGATTTGTATGCATGTTTTCCGGACATAACAATAACTTTGTCGATTCCTTTTGACTTGATGTCTTTTGCAATATCATGGATTTTTTGAATTGCTCCAACACCAAAGAACACACTAGTTCTTGTACGAATTTCTTTTACGTCGTGGATATTAATATCTTTTTCCCACATAATAAACTCTCCTTTCATTCTACAACCATTTTTACACGAAGATTATATGTTATAAAAATGATTTTTTCAAGCAAAAGTTTAGGAAATTTGGGTGTAATTTTTGTACAATTGTCTTCTTTTTTTTGTCTAGGAAAACAAAATGAGCGAATCTTTTTCAATCTCGGACAAATAAACTTCAAGAAATTTTACAAAATATTACCCAACTGTGCAATGTCTGGCATGTTTGTTTTATAATCAAAAACAAGAGGTTAGAATTGAAACATTCACGACTTACATTATTGATATTTATTGCCCTTGTTTTGGGTATGTTATTTGGTCATTTTTGCCCCCATATTGCGGTTAAAATGAGGACGTTTGCCGTTATATTTTTGCGTATGGTAAAAATGATTATTGCCCCATTGTTGTTTGCAACTTTGGTGACTGGTATTGCGGGGCATGGTGATGTTAAACAGCTTGGTAAAATTGGTGTCAAAACAATTGTTTATTTTGAAGTTGTTACGACATTAGCTTTGGTTATTGGTTTAACAATGGGAAATATTTTCAACCCCGGAAAAGGGTTTATTTCCGGTACTGTTGCAAATCCGGAACTTCTAAAAGAAGCAGGTTTGATGGCTGTTACAACTCCGCACACTTCAATTTCCGAAATGGTTATGAATATCTTCCCTACAAGTATTGTTCAGTCAATGGCTGAGGGAAATTTGCTACAGATTGTTGTTTTTTCAATCTTTATGGCGGTTGCCTGTTGTACAGTAGGTAAAAAAGCTAAGCCGGTTATGGATTTATTACATTCTGTTTCTCAAATTATGTTCAAATTTACTGAATATGTAATGTATTTTGCTCCTCTGGGTATTTTTGGTGCAATGGCTTCTACTGTTGGTATGAACGGGCTTTCAATTCTTAAAAATTATGCAAAAATAATTTTCTCATTATATACAGCTCTTGCAGTTTTTGTTTTGTTGGTTTTATTTATTGCTTGTAAGTATGCAAGAATATCCCTTCGTAATTTGTTAAAAGCGATACAAGAACCTGCAATTTTGGCATTTACTACTGCAAGTTCAGAGGCGGCTTTTCCTAAAGCTTTAGAAATTATGGAAAGATTTGGTGTTCCGCAAAACATTGTTAGTTTTGTAATGCCAACGGGCTATACGTTTAACCTTGATGGAAGTACATTATACCTTGCAATGGCAGTAATTTTTTCATCTCAAATTTGTGGTATTAGTTTGGGGTTGAATCAACAAATTTTGATGATGCTTGCGCTTATGCTGACAAGTAAAGGTGTTGCAGGGGTTCCAAGGGTTTCACTTGTTGTTCTTGCAGGAACTTTAGCAAGTTTCAATATCCCATTAATAGGTGTTGCAATTCTTCTCGGTATTGACCAAATTTTAGATATGGGTAGAACAACAGTTAACCTTGTCGGTAATTGTGTTGCTACTGTTGTTATTGCAAGATGGGAAAATGCTTTTGATTATAACAAAATGGATTTATTTATAAAACAATGTGATGCAGAAAAACAAGATTGGAAATTTTCTGCACCGAAAAAAGTTATTTGTGAAAAAGTTACAACCAGTGAAACAGAGGATAAATAAATATGGCAGAAAGTACTAAAACAGAATTTAAAGATACACTGAATTTGCCTCAAACAACTTTACCAATGAGAGCAAATGCAACTGTTAGAGAATTAGAAATCCAAAAATTTTGGGTAGAAAATAATATTTACGAAAAAATGATTGGTGAACGAGACAAAACTAATTCTTTCGTACTTCACGATGGACCTCCGTATTTGAGTTCTGAAAAAATTCACGTTGGTACGGCTTTAAATAAAATTTTAAAAGATATTCTTATTAAATATAAATCACAAAGAGGTTTTTATGCTCCGTATGTTCCGGGGTATGACGGGCATGGATTGCCTATTGAAAATGCGGTTGTTAAAACACTTAAAGGTGGACGTCACTCTATTTCAGAAGCTGAATTACGTGCAAAATGTAGAGAATTTGCTCATAAAAATTTGAAAGGTCAAGAGAGTGAATTCAAACGTTTAGGTGTTTTGGGTAATTGGGAGCACCCATATTTGACTATCAATCCTGAATATGAAGCTGAACAGGTTAGAGTTTTTGGAGAAATGTATAAAAAAGGTTACATTGAAAAAGGTCTAAAACCTGTTTATTGGTGTGCTGCCTGTGAAACTGCTTTAGCTGAAGCGGAAGTTGAGTATGCTGATCATACATCTACTTCTATCTATGTAAGATTTAAGTTTGAAGATGATGCAGTTCAAAAAATTGAAAATATTTTGGGTTCAAAAACTGATAAAGATATTTATGCAATTATTTGGACAACAACTCCTTGGACAATTCCATCAAATATGGCTATTTCAATGCACCCAAGATTTGTTTATACATTCTTTGAATACAAAAATGATATTTATGTTGTTGCAGAAGAATTATTGAATTCATTCTTGAATGATGTTGAGTGGGATGAAGCTGATATTAAAGTATTGGGTTCATGTTCCGGTCAAGACTTAGAATTATTGAATACAAAACACCCATTACTAAATAGAAAATCTCCAATTATTTTGGGCGAACACGTAACATTAGATGCAGGTACCGGTTCTGTTCATACCGCTCCTGGTCATGGTTTGGAAGATTACGAAGTTGGTTGCAAATATGGAATTGAAGTATTTTCACCATTAGATGGCCGTGGAGTTTGGACAGATACTGTTGGTATTGATGAACTTGTTGATGTTCCTTATTATAAAGGAAATTCAATGGTTATTGAAATGCTTCAAAACTGTGGTGCATTATTAAAACAACAAGATATTCAACACAGTTATCCTCATTGTTGGAGATGTAAAAAACCTGTAATTTATAGAGCAACTCCGCAATGGTTTGTTAAAGTTGATAAATTTAGAGATAAAGCACTTGAAGCAGTTCATGGTGTAAAATGGATTCCTGCAAGTGGTGAAAATCGTATTGGTAATATGGTTGAAAGCCGTACGGATTGGTGTATTTCAAGACAACGTGCTTGGGGCGTTCCAATTCCTATCTTCTACTGTGAAGATTGTGGAGAAGTTATCTGTAATGATTCAACGATTGAGAATGTTGCTAAAATGTTTGAAAAAGAAAGCTCTGATGCGTGGGTTAAATATTCCGCAGAAGAACTTTTGCCGGAGGGTTTTGTATGTCCTAAATGTGGTAAAAAACATTTTAGAAAAGAAAAAGATATTATGGACGTATGGTTTGATTCAGGTGTTTCTTGGAGAGCTGTTGTTGAAAAAAGAAGCGAGGAATTAGGTCATACTCCTGTTGATATGTATCTTGAAGGTTCTGATCAACACAGAGGTTGGTTTCAGTCTTCATTATTGACTTCTGTTGCAACTCAAGGCAAAGCTCCTTATAAACAAGTTCTTACTCACGGATTCGTATTCGGAGAAGACGGACGTAAGATGTCTAAATCTTTAGGTAATTTTATTCGCCCAGATGATATTATCAAAAAGTATGGTGCAGATATTTTGCGATTGTGGGCGGCTTCAGTTGATTACAGAAACGATATTAAAATCGGTAATAATATTGTTGGTCAATTGGTTGAAATCTTTAAGAAAACAAGAAATACTGCAAGATTTTTGATTGGTAACTTGTTTGATTTCAATCCTGAAACTGATTACGTTGAATATGATGAACTTAAAAATATTGATAAGTTTGCACTTCATAAATTAAACAAATTGATTGAGGAAGTTACGGTATCTTTTGAAAACTATGAATTTTACAAGTATTTCCAATCATTGCAAAATTTTGCAGCGGTTGATTTGAGTTCATTCTACTTGGATATTGTAAAAGACAGATTATACACAGCAGGCAAAAAATCATTATCACGTCGAGCTTGTCAAACTGTTTTATTTGAAAATCTGATGGCATTAGTTAAGATTTTGGCTCCTGTAATGCCTCACCAAGCAGAAGATATCTGGCAAAATGTTCCGGAAGTTCAACGTGGTGGATTGATTAGCATCTTGCTTTCAGATTGGCCGGTTGTTAATGAAAAATGGAACAACCCACAGCTAGAAGAAGATTTTACAAAAATTTTGAAATCCAGAGAAGTTGTTTCTCGTGCAATTGAACCTTTGAGAGCAGACAAAAAAGTAGGTAGTTCTTTAGAAGTCGCAGTATGGATTAAAGCCGAAAATGATGCAATATTAAAAGCAAATGAAAAAGATTTGGCTGATATTTATATTGTTTCTCAAGCTAATTTGGCAAAAGAAAAACCGGAAGATGTTTTGAATGAATATGTTGAAGACGGTTATACTGTTTGGGTTACAAAGGCTCGCGGTGAAAAATGTACAAGATGTTGGAAATATAGAGAACTAAATTCTGACGGTATTTGTCCGGATTGTGTTGAAGCAATTAAATAGAAATTCGATTAGG
>DABJ01000027.1:19859-26684 GCA_002102825.1 Candidatus Gastranaerophilales bacterium HUM_12
CCTAATTTTATATTAAGATTTAAGCAATTTTCCTTTGTAAAAATACTTTATTATAATACAGGGGAAAATATAAACATATGGTAAAAATTCCAACAGGGATAGTTAAGAATTTACCTGATTTTAGAAAATTTTCAAAGTTCATATTCTCAAATCAGGAAAAAATAACACCGAACTTCTTTGCTACAGAACTTCGCTCAATTAAGAATGACTATATGCTTGCAAATGAGCGTCAATTATTTTGCCAAAGAGCAGATAGATTGGCAGAACAATTGGAATCCGGACAAAATCGAAATTTTGCAGGTATTGTTTATAGTTTGCTTGCAAAAATTACAGAACCATTCCCTAAAGAATTAGAATATTATGCTTATAAAGGTTATAAAGCAGCTCAACGTAATAATGACCCGATACACATGCTTGCAAGGTTGAATGATATCAGGCGCCTTATTTATTGTCAACCGGCAAGATTGCATGATTATGTAAATATTTTGTTTGAGCAAGAAAGATGTTTGAAAACTATTACATCATCTTATGATAAAGTTGTTGGTCAATTCCATACAATTTCTCGACCTCCGGCTCCTAGAAAAGATTACGAAACGATGCTTGCTTATATTCAAACAGAATTGAGTAAGTTAATCTGGAAAAAAGAACCTGATTTGGCTTTGAAAAAGTTAAAATCTGCCCAAGATATATTCAGACGAACCGGTGAAAAAGGAAACAGAAAATATATTACACTTCTTATGTGTAGAATTAAGGCTCAACCTCGTTTTGAAAATTTTGCTTAAGTTTTTTGTAAAAATTATGTAATCAAACAGGTAATGAAATCTTTTATGTAATAGAATTATTATAAAAGAGGAAATAAAATATATGCCTGTAACTTCAAAAGAAACAAGACGAAAAGTTGATGAGTCATTAATTCCACAGAATGTAGAAGCTGAAGAAGCAGTTCTTGGTGCGATTTTAGTTAATCCGGAGACTTTAGCAAAAGTTTCTGATACATTGCTTCCTAAGAGTTTTTATAAGCCGGCTCACAGATATATTTATGAAGCGATGCTTCAATTGTTTAATAACAATGATAATATTGATATTGTAACTGTTTCAGAAGTTTTGAATTATAGCGGGAAACTTGATGCTGTTGGCGGTAGAGCATATATTAATGATTTGGCTGAAAATACAATTACAACAACAAATATTTCATATTATGCAAAAATTATTCAAGAAAAATCCGTAAAAAGAGCCTTAATCAATGCGGGTTCAGAAATCGTAAGTCACGGTTACGATTTAGAACCGAGCGACAGATCTTTAGAGCAGGCTGAAAAATTAATTTTCGATATTGGATCAAGTAAAGCCACTGCTGATTTGAAGCATGTTAAAGACTTGGTATTAGATACGTGGGATAGTATTGAATACAGATTTAATCACAAAGATGAGCTATCTGGATTGAGTACCGGTTTTTATGAAATGGATACTATGATGAGTGGGTTGCACAAATCGGATTTGATAATTCTTGCTGCTCGTCCTGCGATGGGAAAAACTGCATTCGCATTGAACATTGCGCAAAATGTTGCCATAAATGAAAAAGTTCCTGTTTGTATATTTTCTCTTGAAATGTCAGCCTCTCAGTTGGTACAGAGAATGTTGTGTTCTTATGCGGAGGTGGATTCTCAAAGATTAAAAACAGGTAATATGTTACAACAAGATTTGGATAAATTGGCTATGGCTATGAATGATTTTAGCCAAGCACCTATTTATATTGATGATACAAGTGGTTGTACTTTAACAGATATCCGAACAAAGTGTCGAAGATTGAAAACTCAACAAAAAGATTTGGGCTTGATTGTAATAGACTATTTGCAATTGATGGAAGGTGGCGGAAAAGATGACCGTTTGCAACAAATTTCTGCAATTTCAAGAGGTTTGAAAATCCTTGCAAAAGAACTTGATGTTCCGATTATTACACTATCTCAGTTGTCACGTGCAGTTGAAGGTCGTAACGATAAACGTCCGATGTTGTCCGATTTGCGTGAATCCGGTTCTATTGAACAAGATGCCGACATCGTAATGTTTATTTACCGTGAAGATTACTATAACAAAGGTGAATCAGAAGAAGAAGAAAATATCAAAGCTTCATCTAAAGGTTTGTCAGAAGTCATAATTGCAAAACACAGAAACGGTCCTGTCGGAACAATCAAATTGTTATTCCAAGGCAATATTACGAAATTCAAAAACCCTATTAAAGATGATTCTTTTGATGCATTTTAGAGTGCAATAAAAATTATTTTGCTTTAATTAAATCTGTTGCGGTACAAATTGTGCTTTTCTTTGCATACATTTTTTCTTGGACTTTCTTATAATCTTCAAAAGTCCCCTTGTTTGCTTTTTCCATGTCTTTCACGATTTGTGCAAGTTGTTTTTCGTCAAATTCGCAATGTGTTGTCAAAATATCTTGCTTTAATTCTTTGCTGTATATTTTTCCGTTAGTTATACACTTGCCATTTTTCCAGCCGGAAATACTTTCTGTTATTTGCATGTGGAGTGGTGCAATATCTGTTTGCGGAATTTCTATATCAGATTTACTCATAAATATTGAACAATTCTCGAGATTATTAATATAGTTTGAAGAATAAAATCCATTTTCAGAAATTACAATGCTTGTTGAAACGAATATTAAACATAAAAGTAGAAGAAATTTTTTCATTTGAATTTACCTTTTTTCGGTTTTCTTCATTGTATCAGTTTTTGTGATTTTTGAAAATATCTTGTTAGAGGAAATCTTTGGTCTAATAATTTGCATTTTTCTTGTCGAAGTGTATAATGAAACTGTTATGAAGATTGAGACAGAAAAAAAATTCGCAGCAGGATTATCTATTTTTTCTAATTCTGTAATAATTATTTTAAAACTTATTGCAGGGCATATTTCTGGCAGTATAAGTATTATTTCAGAAGCTATACATTCATTGAGTGACTTTTTAGCATCTGTTTTGACGTTTTTCTCTGTTATGAAATCTTCTGAACCCGCAGATAAAACTCACCCATTCGGGCATGGAAAATATGAAGATATGTCCGGATTTATTGAGGGTGGTTTGATTATATTTGCAGCAGCTTTTATTGTTTATGAAGCTTTAAAAAAAATATTTAACCCTGCAACAGCTTCTGTTGATACAACAATTGGATTGTACGTAATGGGTTTTTCTGTTGTTGCAAACTTTGTTGTAAGTACGGTATTATTTAAAGTTGCAAAAAAATCTGAATCTGTTTCATTGTACGCAGATGCAGAACATTTAAGAACAGATATTTTATCATCTGTTGGTGTATTTCTTGGTTTGCTACTCATAAAATTGACCGAAATACATTTGTTAGACCCTATTGTTGCAATAATTGTTGCATTGGTAATTTTTAGAGCAGGTTTTTCAATTTCAAAAAGCACAATGAACAATTTGTTAGATTGTTCATTGCCTGAATCTGATTTGAAAGCTATTGATGATATTTTAGATACGTTTAAAGCTCAAGGGATTGTGGGTTATAAAGATTTGAGGGCAAGAAGATTAGGCCCTCAAAAAAGTATAACTTTAACTCTTATTTTCCCTAAAGATATGACAATTTTTAATTGTCATACAATTTGTGACTCTGTTGAGAGAGAATTGAAAAATCGCTTGGGTGATGTAACTTCAAGTATTCATTTGGAACCTGATAAATTTTAGTTTTTAGAATTTAAATACTTGATGAGTTTTCGTAAATCTTTGTTCCAAGAACCGTTCCAATTCTTTTGGATAATGTCTGCCGGAGATAGTCCTTTTTCGGTATATTCTTTGATTTCATCAAGAAATAGTGTATCACCTGTTTGGTTTCTACGGAGAGATTTTTCTGCAATTTTAATGATTTCTTTAGCATAATCTGCTGCTTTTGCTCGTTTGATGTTTGCTTGAAGTGCAAGTTTTGGAACATTGTATCTAAGTTCTGAAAAATCTTTGTATTGAAGATGTTTGAACAGTTCTTCGCACTCGTCCATTGCGCAATTGTCATACATGATTCCTTTGTAAATTGCAAGGATTGCATATTTCAAATTTCCACCAACGCAGTCATGGTTTCTGATTTCGATAAAGTTTCTCAATCGAACTTCCGGGAAATAGAGATTCGCTTGAAGCTCATAATCTCCAAGTGTTGCAGATTCTCCGTGAAATCCGTTTTTAATAAACTCTTCAAATGTTATATCTCCATTCAGTTCAATATTTAAATTGTCTCGATGAATAAATATCATCGGAGTTTTCATCACGCAGTCAATATAATCCTCAAATGAGAATTCTTCACTAATTTTTCCGGAAAATCCACATCTGTCGTTGTCGGTATTAAGCCAACTAAGTCCTCTAAATGTTTTATAACCGGTGTCAACTCCGCCACGGATTGGCGAATTCGCAAACATTGCGGTCATGAAAGGGCTTAGTTTATTTGCAAGTTTAAATTTTCTCATTGCATCTTCTTCGGACTTGAAGTCGATACAGCATTGAATTCCTGCGGTTTCTCTCATCATAACATCAGATAAAATCCCCCACAAATATCGAGCCATGATTTTATATCTTTGTTTTGGTATCAAATTTATTGATTTGTGAGTTGAATAAGGCGAAACACCATAATTTAATAGATTTATATTCATGCTTTCCAAAATTGAATCAAGTTTTGAATTTATAGCATCAATTTTGTTTTTGAGTTGTATAATTGTTTTTTCCGGTTTGGCGCTAATTTCGATTTGACACCCCGGTTCAAGAGTAATGGTATCATGATTTTTTTGCAGTCCTATTACATTTTTTTCATCTAGTATGTAATCCCAAGAGTTCTCTTTTGCAAATTCTTCTAAAAGATTTTTAATTCCGTATTCTGTCCAATAGTCAATAGATTTATACGACGTTGCCGAGATAGGTAATCTCTCATACTCAATCCCTATTGTAAAATCTTCGGGTCTTGTAAAACCTTTTGTGTAAAGCTTTAAGATGTCTTCTTTTAATAGCTCATTTCTTTGTCCAAGTTTAATCATGTTATTATCCTCGTCCCCATAATATTATAACATTCTTTAAAATATCAAATAAAACTTTGTAAACATTTATCCATGTGTGGTATTATAATTAGTAAGATGAACTACTTCGATAGAGCAAGATACTTTAGAACTAAAAAACGTCTTGGACAAAATTTCCTTGTAGATGGTGAAGTTATTCAGGATATCATTGATTTTGCACAAATCACTCCTGATGATACCGTTCTTGAAATCGGTCCTGGGGTTGGTTTTGTGACAGAGCAGTTAGTTAAACATGCTAAAAAGGTTATTGCAATTGAACTTGATGAAGAAGCAATTGCAGAACTTAAAAAACTTGAAGCTCCAAATTTGGAAATTATTCATAATGATGTTTTGAAAACAGATTTGTCAAATTTAACAAATGAAAAGTTTAAAGTGGTTGCCAATATTCCATACTATATTACAAGCCCGATTATTGCTCATTTGTTGGGCGAAATTGATGATTTGGCTAATAAAAACAGAAGTCAAATTAAAGATATTATTCTTATGGTGCAAGAAGAAGTTGCTCGTAGAATGGTTGCAACTCCTGATTCTCCGTCAAAACAGTATGGCTTGTTAACGATTCTTTCTCAGTTTTGGGCAGATGTTAAGATTCTTCGTCTTGTTGGTCGAAAATGTTTTTATCCTGCACCAAAAGTGAACTCGGCACTAGTAAAATTAGATGTAAAACAAACTCCAAAACTTCAATTGACTGATTATTCGTATTTCAGACGAGTAATTAAAGCTGCATTTGCACAACGTCGTAAAAATATCAAAAACTGTTTGATGAATGCTGCATTCCCTAAAGAAACAGTTATAAAAGCCTTATCAAATCTTGGAATTGATGAAAACACAAGAGGTGAAAAGTTGTCAATTGAAATGTTTGGTAAATTGTCTGAAGAGTTGCAAAAAGGATAAATTTTAATATTATGCAAAGTATAAAAATTCAATGTCCTGCAAAAATCAATTTGTTGTTGAAAGTTTTGAATAAAAGAGAAGATGGGTTTCATAATATAGAAAGCATTATGCAGACTATAGATTTGTTTGATTATTTGACGATAAATATTGAAAATTATTCAACATCTGAAATTCTACTTGATGGAAATAATAAAGAAATTCCGTATAATGAAAAGAACCTTGTTTATAAAGCCGCAAAATTATTTTTAGATAAAACGAACTTGCAAAACAAAAAAATCTCAATATATATTGACAAGTCTATTCCAGTATCTGCTGGGCTTGCGGGTGGAAGTACTAATGCTGCCGGAACTCTTTATGGCTTAAATAAAATTTTTAAAGATATTTTGACTCGTGATGAGTTGAATTATTTGTGTGCAGGGTTGGGTTCTGATTTGAATGTATGTTTGAATGGCGGACGAATCCTTGCAACAGGTCGTGGGGAGGTTACAGAACCATTAGAATTTGAAGAGTTCAATGTAAATTTAATTAAGCCTAAAGCACTCGGAATTTCAGCTAAAGAGGCATATACGAAGTTTGCAGAACTTAAAAATAATAGTAAATCTTTAAAAACAAGAGATAATTTTGAAAATGATTTAGAATGGGCGGTGATTGAGGATTACCCGCAATTGCAGTTTATAAAGAATAAGTATCCTAAATCAATGATGACAGGTTCCGGTTCGACTTATTTTTCTTTGACGGAAGAGTTTGAGCAAGAAGATGGTTATTGGATTCAAAATGGACTTAGGGCAATTCCATTTGGAGTTAGGGTGCTTGCTACCAACAATGATGAGGTTAGTGAAACTTATAACAACAAAAAGCAGGGTGAA
>DABJ01000027.1:26702-113958 GCA_002102825.1 Candidatus Gastranaerophilales bacterium HUM_12
CTGCCAAATAACTATTTAGTTTTTATTTATTATTCATCATGCCATCGTCCCTCAGGTCCATCAACTGGAGTATTTGTACCGCAGTGAACTGCACGTACTTGTCGAACTGCTTTACCATTAACAATAACTGTTTTCATCTTTTTAATTTGACCTTTTCCAATACGAGTTGCTACATCTTCTGCATCTTTTATGAGTACAACTTCTTGTCCATCAGATAAGGTAATTACATTTTTGTATTGGTATCCAATGTGACCATTCTTACGAACTTGGGCTTGTTTATTTTCAATTTTGCCTAACTGTTTTTGCAAGTCTTTACGTTGAGCTGCTGTTAACTCTTTGCCATCTGGAGTTACATAAGCTTGAGCAATCCAGTATGGTGATTGACCGTGACCTCTAACTTTGCTGGAAGAAATTACTCCAGAATATTTATCTTGATAATCTTTGCATGGTTCTTCTTCCGGTGGAGTTGCAGTTGGAGGAGGAGTTTGTGGTCCCTCTTCCGGAGGAGTTGCTTGTGGCTTCTCTTCCGGTTCAACTAGGTCTTTATTATTGCTTAAGAACTTAGTTGCTTCATAAGCTGCTAACAACTCACGTCTATTTGCACTCTTACCTGTTCTTTCGCCAATTGCATTAGTTAAGATTGCGGCTTTAATCATTTTATCTCTTTCAGCATCACCTGTGATTGAAGTTCCCAATATTTTATTCATAATTGCTTGGTTTGTTTTACCTGAAACTTTTACTTTGTTACTTAAAACTTCATCAACGGAAGCACCTTTGAAGATGTCTTTTTCACCATTATCTTTTGTTACAACTGCTGCAATTACCCCTGGAACAACTGCACCTAAAAGACCTCTTAATGCTTGTTCTCCTTTGGAAATTCTAGCAGTTGCTTCTGCTACTTTGGAAGCTGTTGCAGTAGATGTTTGAGAATCTGATGCTTCTGCTTGGTCAAAGAATTCTTCACCATTTGATGCTGTCCAGTGGTTAGTAGCTGTAGCTGTTGCTGTCGCTGTAGCTGTTGCTGTTGCTGTTGCACTTGCGATTGCGGTAGCTAAGACTCCGCCTCCTAATACGCCAGCTAGAGCACCTGCACCAAGTGTGCCTAAACCTGCTGCAGCTTTTTTAACACCTGTATAATTCAATCTTACATCTAAACCTGCAGCTTCAAACATTGCTTTTGTTGTATGGTTTTTAACTTCTGCACTGCCTTTAAGAACTTTTCTTTCATCTAAGCCTGCTTTGAAATCTGAACCTGTGTATTGAAGCATTGTTTTCTTATAAGCTTCAGCATCAATTGAGCCGTCTTCTTTTATCATTTGAGATGCATTATAATCCCTTGCGATATATGCTGCGGCTTTCTTCATTACTTCAAAAGCTTTGTCTTTATCTTTTGCTGATGTATTAGGATTTTCATACATTGCAGCATATTTCTTATATGATGCTAATGCATTATCCACACTTTCTTTAGATTTTGCGGCTAAAGTTTTAGCACCTTTTAAAGCTTTGCCTTCAAGTAGAGTATATTTAGGGTGTTCTTTATCCCATTGACCCTTATCTTTTGCATCTTTTACTGCAGCTTCATATTGTTTTTTATCAGTAAAGATTTTTTCAACTGCATCATAGGATTTCATAGCTTCAAGGTTTTGTCTTGCTGCTTTTGCAATCTTTCCAGCTTTACGTCCGGAAACTCCGAATTCTGTTTTGGCATCTTCTTTATTTGCATATCTTTCTTGACCTTTTAAAGCAGTTGTATCTGTAGCCATTTTGCCGTCAGCTTTTGATTCATGTTTATCAATAACTGCAGCTGCTTTCATTTGAGCAATTTCTTCATTTGCTTTTTGTTGAGCAGTTGCTTTAGCTTCTTGTTGTTCTGCTGTCAAAGGTTGAGCTTCTGCGTGCTCTACTTCTGTACCACCTTTCGGTTGAGTCTCTTGAAAATCGAGAAGAGCTGCTTGTGCTTCATTAATTTTGCTTTGATCTCCAGATATTGCGTTTTTCCATCTATCAACAAGCAATTCTCTGGTAACTGTAGGTTTTGCACCATTCACACCATTTGTACCCATTTTTCTAGTCCTTTCTTTCTTATCGAAAATTGGTATTATGTTTCACTATGTCTTTATAAACGTTTTTAGAGTTCAAAAATTTACTCAAAATATACACTTTTTATATACAAAGTAGATAAAATCCAAATATATCGTATGTTTTAGACTGTAAAGAAATGTTAACATACTAAGCTTTACCTACAAATTTTTTAGATTAATGGCTTACTTCTAATGTTTGAATGTGTCATCTTCTACCTTTCAAAATTTACTCGTAACCTTTTACATACTTCTATTGTCGACATTCATGTATTTGAACTTTAATACTTTTAAAATTTTTTAGCTCTTTAATCTTAAAAACACTTGTCATTATTAAGTTTTACCCTGTTTACAAATCGTAATAATTGCAACTTTTACCGTGCAAAATATAGTGTAAATACTTGCAACAACAGGTCAAATTTGCTAAAATTTCAGTTATGGAAGATGTTATCGAAAAGTTAAAAGATTTGGGGTTTAATTCTTACGAAGCTAAGGTTTATGTTGCTCTTTTGAAAAAATATCCCGCAACAGGCTATGAAGTGTCGCAAATTGCTGATATCCCGCAAGCAAGAGCTTATGACACCTTGAAGTCACTTGTTGTTAAAAAGGTAGTTTTTTCAAGTGATGACAAACCTCAAAAGTACTCCCCGATTGCGCCAAAGGAATTGACTCAGCGTTTTAAAAGAAAAATGTCTTCAACTATTGATTATTTAGAAAAGAAACTTCCTAATGTCAAAGAGGATTATAACGAACCTATTCATAATATTTATGGTTACGATAATATTTTAAACAAGGTTAAAGAAATTATTCAAAATGCCGAAAAATCAATATATTTGCAGATTTGGAATGTTGATTTCAAACAAATTGAGTCGATTTTAGAAGTTGCGTATGACAAAGGTATTGATATAAAAGTTGCGGGGTACGATGTAATCACTTCTCCATTTGGAATGATGTATAGTCATGAGGGATTTGACCATTCCGCTTCTTCTCGTTTGGTTTATCTTTTGGCTGATGAATGTGAGGGTGTTTTCGGACATGTGGAGTCAAAAGTTGTATGGACTAAAAATTCTGATATTGCAAATTTGTTAAGAAGTTTTATTGTTCATGATATGTATTTATTAGATATTAATAAACAATTCCCAGAACAACTTAAATACTTCTATGGTAGAGGTTTCAAGAAACTTCGAGAAAAGATTTTTCCCAAAAAGTAGTGTTCGGCATGCTTTTTTTTTAATAATTATTTACTTTAAAATTCGCATATTAAGTTCTATAATCATGCATATAGTTTGAACAAATATTTTGGGAGAAGAAAAGGGGAAAATGGAAGGATATAGTTTTGAATTAATCACCGGACCTATGAGTTGCGGGAAAACAGAAGAGCTTTTACGTCGTATCAGACGTTGTATTATTGCTAAAAAGAAGGTTAAAGTGATTTCCCCTGATGTTGATACAAGGGCAAAAGGCGATTATATTGAATCAAGAAATGGTCTCTGGCTTGATGCAGTTAAAGTTAAACATTCTATTCAAATTTTGAGTTTAGTAAAAGATGCAGAAGTTGTTGCTATTGATGAATTACAATTCTTTGATTCAAATATTGCAAAAGTAATTACTCAATTGATGAATGAGGGTAAAAAGGTTATCGGTACAGGCTTGGAATTAGATTTTAAAGCAGAACCTTTTGGTTGTATGCCGGAATTGATGTGTATTGCAACTCAAGTTGATAAGTTGCATGCCGTTTGTATGAAGTGCGGTTGCGAGCATGCTACTCGTACTCAACGTTTGATTGACGGAAAACCTGCAGATAAAAATTCTCCACTAATTATGATTGGCGGAGATGAAACTTACGAAGCAAGATGTATAAAATGTTATGAACTCCCTGATGTTAAGAAAAAATCAAAAATGGCGGGTTTCAAACTTTTACAATTTGAGCATAAATAACTAGATTATTCACATTTTTTTTTATATGTGTTAGAATATCCTCAGTAATAACCCTTTTAGGCGGAAACATTTTGACTTTATTTTCGTCATAGTTAAAAAGGGAATTATTGGAGGTTTTAAATAAGAATGAGAAAAATAATGAAGAAAAGTATAATATTCCTTGGATTATTCCTTGTGATGTTTGGCTGGGTGATTAAATCTAATGTTCAAGCTTCGACTCCTATTGAGTTGTATGACAATGTTTGGAGATTAATCAATACAAAATATGTTGACCAGACAAACAATGAACAAGATTGGGGTAAATGGCGTCACAAATATGACAATGTTATTAAATCTGAAGATGATGCTTATGTTGCAATAGACACAATGGTTGCAAGTTTGAACGACCCTTATACAAAATTCTTAAATCCAAAAGAATTTGCAGATGAAACAGGTTCAATCAAGGGTTCATTAAAAGGTATTGGAATTCAAATCGGAGTTAAAGACGGTAAATTGATGGTTATTGCACCAATTGAAGATACTCCGGCTGAAAAAGCAGGCTTGATGGCTGATGATGAAATTCTTTCAATTGATGGCAAAAGTACAAAGGGTATAACTGTTGATAAAGCCGCTGATCAAATTCGAGGTGAAGAGGGTACTCAAGTTACACTTTTAATTAAACGTAAAGATATGGAGCCTAAAGAATACACAATTACTCGTGCAGAAATCGAGATTAAATCTGTATCTCAAAAAGTTCCTGATAATATCAAAATACCATCTGACATTTCTTATATCAGATTGAGTTCTTTTATCAGCAGGAATGCATCTAAAGAATTCGCAGATATTTTGAATAATTCTCAAAACAAAAAAGCATTTATTGTGGATTTGCGCTCAAATCCTGGGGGATTGTTAAGTAATGCAATTTACATCTCAGATATGTTCCTTGATGGTGGTGCAATTGTTAGTACTGTTGACCGTGACGGTTACAAAGAAACCCAAAAAGCTACTCGTGGTGTTTTAACAACAAAACCGGTTGTAATTTTGTTGAACAAGGGTTCTGCTTCAGCTAGTGAAATCTTCTCCGGAGCGATGAAAGACAACAAAAGAGCAGTTCTAGTGGGAACTCAGTCTTTTGGTAAAGGTCTTGTTCAAGAAATCAACAAACTTCCAAATAATTCAGGCATTAACATCACAATTCAAAAATATTTGACTCCAAACGGCACAGATATTCATAAAAAAGGTATTACTCCGGATATTATTGTGGATTTGACAGAAGAAAATATCAAAAACAAAGATGATGCTCAATTGAAAAAAGCAATTGAAGTTGCTCAGAGTTTGGCAAGTGGAAATTACGTAGTATCTAAGTAAATGTAATAAGCTTTGTTATAAGGTTTGGAATGCGACAGATTTTTATTANNTCTGTCGCATTCCTTTATTAATATCCTTTAACTGTATTAGAAATCTTTGTTCAAATTCTATAAAAGGTTGATTTAATTTAGGTGAAAATTTGCCATAATCATAATGTTATCACCCGTTATAGGAAGAGTATCATGAATTTACACGAGCAATGTTTACTTAGATATTTAAAGCATCCAGATGAATTGTCTTATGCTACAGAAGTTTTAAAATTAAATAACAAAATTTTGGAGCAGAAATTTGTTGTGAAAAATATCCTTGCGAATATTTCCGTGTTAAATTATACAGAAAACGTTAAGTAACAAGGTTTTTTAGGTTATGTTGAAAAAGTTTTTATATATTTTGTGGATTTCTATTTTTGCTGTGCTGTTGTTCTTCAGTGTCAAAAATGGAAGTTTTTTCTCGTTTATAGGTTCAATGGAGAATAGAACTTTTGATATCCGCCAAAATTTGAGTGCAAATTCCGGTGTTCGTCATCACAATAAAGATATTGTAATTGTTGCAATTGATGATGGCAGCTATGAATATATTTTGGATAAATATGGAGAATGGCCACTAAGACGTGATATGTATGCCAAAATGGTTGATTATATTGAGGCGCAACAACCTAAAACAGTTGCTTTTGATTTGATGTTTGTAAAATCAATGAAAAGTGATATTGAATCTGATAATGCATTGATTAATGTGTTTAAAAAATATGATAATGTTTACACCTCAATGAATTTGGATAATCAACCGGAAGATTTGAGAATTCCTCCTCAACTTCCCGAGAAGTTGACTGTAAAGCCTTACCCTAATGTAAAAGATACTATTGAATATTCTAATTGTCGTGTGATTTTGCAAGGAATTTTAGATGCAACCTCCAACATAGGTATGATAAATGTTTCTCGTTCTGATGATGGAGTGCTTCGTGAAATGCCATTATATTTAAAATATAATGGTAAATATTATCCGCAATTAGGGTATCGTGTAGCTTTGGCATCTGGGAATGTAAAAAATGTTCAACCAAATGAAGATGCTAGTGTTATTTTGAATTGGTACGGTCCGGCAGGAACTTTTGAAAATATTTCAATGTACAAATTATTAAAAGCTGTCGAAAATAACGATATTAAGGCTTTTGATTTTCATAATAAAATTGTTTATTTTGGCGCAACTGCAGCTAGTTTGTTTGATATTAAAACGGTTCCCGTTGATAAGGTTTATCCGGGGGTAGAAGTTCAAGCAACTTATGTAAATAATCTGCTTGATGGTAGTTTAATCAAACAATGTCCTGAGTATGTAAATATTTTAGCGGGGTTGTTATTGGCATTACTAACTGTGATTTTTGTTATGAAAATTCAATCAATGCCGACTGCTTTTGGACTTTCTGTAACGATTTCTGCATTTTATGTTATGTTTGCGTATGAACTTATGAGGTTCAAGTATTATTGGATAAAAATTGTTTCCCCACTATCTATTGTATTATTTGCATTTATTCTCGCGGTAATTGTTAAATACTTGATTAAATCTCGTGACTTTGATACTCAGTACAAACTTGCAACAACAGATGGGTTGACTGAACTTTATAATCATAGATATTTCCAAGAACAAATGCAAAGATTTGTATCTCATTCTGATAGATATAATACGGTGTTTTCTTTGATTATTATTGATATTGACTTTTTCAAAAAATTTAATGACAATTTTGGACACCAATCAGGTGATGCCGTGTTAAGACAAGTTGCATTTGCATTAAAGAAAAATGTCAGAGCAACCGATATAGTTTGTAGATATGGCGGAGAAGAAATCTNNNNCCAAATACCAAAAACGAAGAAGCCGTTGCAATTGCAAATAAATTGTGTACCATAATTGGAACTAAGAAATGTAAGCTTGCTAATGGAAAAGAAAGCAATGTAACAATTAGTTTAGGAGTTTCTACTTATGGAGAAGAGGACGGATTGACACCGACTGAACTTATTGCATCTGCTGACAAAAGATTATATCACGCAAAAGAGAATGGAAGAAATAGAGTTAACTAAAATTATATGATAACAGATTTTCTTGAAAAACCTATAAATATTAAAGAAATTTCTAAAGATTGTCCGATTGATACCTTTTTGCTTGAGAACAATGAAAAGCAAATTGAACAAATTTGCGATTTTCTAATGGAAGATAAAAATCATTTAATGCTTGTCAATGGGTTTAAAGGAACAGGCAAAACTTCAATTGTTGATTTTGTTTCAATGTATTTAAATAGTGATGTTTTAGTTTTAAAATATAATTTTTTAGAAACCACAATTTTAGACGATTTGCTTTTAGGGTTTTTTGATAATTTTAGAACATATACTCTTCAAGGAAAAATTATTCCACCAAGAATTAAAACAGAAAATTTTTCTCAAAAAATCAATTCGTATTTTAATTCAATTGGTCGTCCTGTATGTATTATTTTGAATTCATTTGAAGCTGTTTTAAAAACTAACAAAGCTGATATTTTGAATTTTGTAAAACATTTGAATAAGTTCTCTAATGTGAAAATAATAATAACATCACGAGGTGCAACTTTTGATGATTTTGAAGATATTGAATATTCTTCAACAACTTTGCTTGCAATGTCACAACCGATTTTTGAAAAATATTTAAAAGCAAATGGGATAAAGAATATTGGTGTGTTGTCGACAGAACTCTACAAGCAATCAAAAGGTTACTATGGATATTTGAATTTGTCTGTAAAAATTATGAATTTGCGCCAACTTTCACTTGTGAAGTTTTTGGAATCTTTTTCAAAGAGTTATATGCCATTTTCAGAATTTGTGTTGAGAGAAGCTCTTTCCCTTGTTGATCCGGTGAGTGCACATTTGTTCAGATTGCTCACCGTTATGAGGATTCCTATTCATATCAATTTGATAAAATCTTTGCATTTGTATAATGAAGAACGAGTAATGTTTTTTGTTATGAATTCTTTGTTGTCGGTTGATGGTGAGAGTTTGTATTTGAAAGATTCTTTTAGAGAAATTATTGAACATCAAATACCGGAAAATGTTATGATAAAACTCCATAGCGCTTGCGTTGATTTGTATAATACTCAATTACCGCTAAAACCCTTAGAAAGAGATTTGAGATTATCTCGTCAAACAATGCGTAATGAAATTGAATATCATTCAATGTTTATACCACGAAAACCGGAAATAAACCCTCAAAATGTTCAAGTTATTGACGTTAACCCTGTTGTTGAAGTGGTTCCTGAAACTCTTCAAGCTATTGAAAAGAAAGTTGAACAGAAAGAACTTGAACAACCTAAAGAAGAGCCACATATTGAGACAAAAGAAGAAAAACTTGATAAAATCAGTTTTATAATTGAAGATAATGCAATTTTAGACAATATAGCAGATTCAATTAAAGATTTTGTTTCAGAAAAGGTTGAAAATACCAAAATCGCAGAGCAGAATAGTAAACTTTCACTTACTCAATTGTTGAATTCTGCAAGACAAGAGGAACAAAATTATAATTATAAAGTTGTCATTTCACTATATCAGAATGCTTTGACAAAAAAAGATGATGATAATTTCTTAAAATTCTTACCGACAATTTATGTGAAATTAGCGGAAGCTTATAAGAATACTTCTGATTGGTATGAGGCTTTGGAGTATTATACACAAGCTCAGGATTTTTATTATAATGCTTCAAATTTGGATAAAGTTGCAGAAATCAAGCTTGAAATTGCAAATATTTATTACATTATGTACAAACACGATAATGCAAAATTTATTCTAAATGAATTAAATAACAGTTCAGATTTGCCGAATGATATTAAAATTCGTGTAAATTTGGCTCTTGCAAAATTGTGTGACAATCCGCAGGAAGAATATGAATATTACAAAAAATCTCTTCCTTTGATTAATTACGAAACAAAGAAATCTTTGATTTCTGAATTATATTATAAATTTGCCGGCATGAGTGATGAACGTAACAATACTAAAACTGCTGTTGAATATTATAAAAAATGCATTGAATTGGATTCAAATCCAAAGACTAATAGGTTTTTATCAAGAGCATTGGCAAATTTGGCCGAATTATTTGACGAAGCCGGAAGTTCAGCTCTTGCTATAAAATATTATAATCAGAGCATGAAAATTGATAATATAACCAAGAATTATAGTGGTTTGTATTATTCGGCAATTCATTTGGCTGAAATTTACTCAGCTCAAGATACAAATAAATCGTTGGATTTTATGATGCAAGCTCTGTCTTATGCAAAACAGTTGAATGAGCCGTTCTATATTGCTGGAGCATCTCTTGAGCTTGGTGATTATTATATGTTAAGACGTGATGTTGAGGGTGCTTATAGGTATTTTATTTTAGCATATAATGTTGCAAAAAAATCATTTACCAAGGATAATTTAAATAAGATTCAATCAAGGATTGATGATATTAAGCATCGTTTAAATGAACAAGATTTTAAAAAATTGCAGGAAAAATATGGAAAATAAAGAATTTTATAACGATTATATGAAAATATTTTTGGAAGAAAATTCTAAAGTGAATTTGATTTCGAAAAATGATGAAAAATATTTGTGGGAAAAACATATTTTTGATTCTCTGGCTTTAGAGAAGTTTTTTGATAAATACGAAAAACCGAAAACGATGCTTGATATAGGTACAGGTGGAGGTTTCCCTGCCTTACCTGTTTCGTTGACATATCCTGAAATCAAGGTTACGGCAATTGATAGTATTGCAAAGAAAATTCGAGCTGTACAATCAATGAAAGACAAATTGGGCTTGAAAAATCTAGTAGCAGTCTGTGATAGAGTTGAAAATACAGATGGTAAGTTTGATTTGGTTACTTCACGTGCGGTATCTTCATTAAAAAATATTTGTGAATATGCACTCCCAAAGCTCTACAAAGGGGGCTATTTTGTTGCATATAAATCTCGCAAAACTCCGGAAGAAATTGAGGAAGCGAAAAATATTTTAAAGAAGTATAATTCAAAGATTGTAGATATTATTGAATATGATTTGCCACTTGGTGAAAAAATTACACGTAACTTGATAGTTATTAAACACTTGTAATATTCATTTATTTTTCATTGAAAACGAAGTGTGTTCTTAGTACGATATACTCAACAAAGGGGTATATGTTTTAATTATGACTATTTTGAATGATGTTTTCACTGTCCATACAAAAGGACATACTGATATAATTGATATTACACCACAAATTAGAAATGTTGTGTATAATCATGTTTTGCAGAATGCAGTTGTATATGTTTATGCACAAGGTAGTACAGTTTCTATTACAAATATTGAATTTGAACCTGGTTTGTTGGTTGATTTGCCCGAAGCATTGGAGAGAATAGCACCTGTTGATGCGACTTATCATCATGATGAAATGTGGCACGACGGTAATGGATATGCCCATGTTAGAGCCTCAATTGTTGGAAATTCTACTCATATACCTTTGATTGATGGAGTTTTACAACTTGGTCAGTGGCAACAAGTTGTGTTGATTGATTTTGATAACAAGGCTCGAGCAAGAAAAGTTAATGTACAAATTGTGTACTAATTTATAACTTGTTTTATTAAAAAAGTAAATTAGCAAAAATTATTTTTACCTGTTTTTAAATTCGTAAAAGGAGTTTTTATGGATTTAGTAAAAAATAATTTGAGTATAAATTTTGGGACAAAGTTATCGCCTGTTTTGCAGGAAAAACTTACTGAGTGTTTGAATAACAAGGAAACTCGCCGAGAGTTGAAGGTTGGGCTTATTAAAAAAATTGATGACATTTTGCAATTTGGCAGTGATGAGTTTATGCTTTCTATTAATAAAGATGCAGAAACAGGTAAAGATTTACTGGTTCTAAAACATATAGATCCGAATGTCGGTGGTTCAAGGCTTGTTAAAAGAAATAAGAAAAATAATATTTTTTCTGTTTTTCTCTCATTGACTGAGCGAGATATTTTGATGACTGAAAAGATTTTCAATAAAAAAGATAGACGAGATTTTAAAATAAAAGAATTGTTACCTCATGTTCAATGGCTAAAAGATCATAACTTTTTGAGCCCCTGAAACAAAATTAACAAAATTTTATATATCAAGTCCTGTGAACATTTCAAGTGAAGTTACGTTTTTGAGCATTGGAAAGTCATCAATATTATAGTTTTTAACAAAATCTATTGCTTCGTTTCTCGCTATTTCAAGAATTTTTGCATCTCTTACAATATCAGAAATTATCAAATCCGGTAAACCGGATTGTCTCGTTCCTAAAAATTCCCCTGGGCCTCGTAATTGCAAATCTTTTTCAGCTATGACAAAACCGTCATTTGTTTCGGTCATAATTCCTAATCGTTCTAGAGTTTCTTGAGAACGGGAAGAAGTGATTAATACGCAATATGATTGTAATGAACTTCTTCCAACACGTCCACGTAATTGGTGAAGTTGTGAAAGTCCAAATCGTTCGGCATTTTCAATGACCATTACTGTTGCATTTGGAACATCTACCCCAACTTCTACAACTGTTGTTGACACCAAAATATCATATTTCCCGTCTTTAAAGTCTTTCATTACTTCTTCTTTTTCGTCATTTTTAAGTTTCCCGTGTAATAATCCGATTTTGAATTGAGGAAAAATTTCTTGTTGCAGTTTTTCGGCTTCAATTGTGGCTGCTTTAGCCGAAAGTGTTTCACTTTCATCAATCAACGGATAAACAATATAAGCTTGTCTGCCTGATTCAACTTCTTGTTTAATCAAATCCCAAACCTGTCTATGCGAGCCTGTAAGGATTGTTTTGATTGGTTTTCTACCTTTTGGCAGTTCATTTATTACCGTCAAATCTAAATCCCCATGAACGGTAAGTGCTAATGTTCTTGGAATTGGAGTTGCTGTCATAGTAAGCATTTGCGGATTTTGTGATTTTCTCTTTAAGATGTTTCTTTGTTTAACTCCGAATCTGTGTTGCTCGTCGACAACAATTGCGCCAAGATTGTTGAAATCTACATTCTCTTGAATAAGAGCATGAGTTCCGACAGCGATATTCATTTGACCGTTTTTCAAATCTGTTTCGAATTTTTGTCGAACTTTTTTCCCATGGCTTCCTAAAAATAGCCCGACACTTAAACCTAGTGGGGTTAACCATTGAACGAGGTTGTTGTAGTGTTGTTGAGCCAAAATTTCTGTTGGTGCCATCAAAGCTCCTTGATATCCGTTTTCAACGGCCGCAAGTAACATAATCGTTGCAACGACGGTTTTTCCGCTACCAACGTCACCTTGCAAAAGTCTTTGCATTGGAGCATCAGAATTCATATCTTGCAAGATTTCATTAACTGCTTGTTTTTGTCCGGAAGTCAATTCAAACGGTAATCCTGCAATGAACTTTTGCACTAGTCCGTCTTTATGAACTTGTAAGTTGTATGCAGAAGTTGTTTTTGCGGTGTTCTCTCGAAGTCTGATAAGTTTTAATTGGATTAAAAACAGTTCTTCAAAGATTAGTGAAAATCTGGCATGTTCCAGATCATTCATTGTTTCAGGAAAGTGAATTTGTTTAACGGCATCTTTTTTGTTCATAATGCCAAGTCTTTCCCTAATAAAATCCGGCACTATATTTTTAATATCATTTTTGTAAAGTTCAATTGCGTTGAAAATTGCTTTGCGTAATGTCTTGATGCTCAAATCTTCACAAATGGTATAAATCGGAACAATTCTTGCGATATTTAAGTTTGAATTTGCATCTTCTTTGAATTCTCCTGTCATAATTGAGTATGTCGGTTTATCCATTGTAAGTTGACCTGAATAGTTGTTCATTTTTACAACTCCGGACACCATAATACCTGCATTTTGTGGAAATTGAGTTTTCATTCTTTGAAGTAAATAGCGGTTTCCTTTTGCATTGAAAAAGCTGAGTTCGAATCTTCCGCTTTCATCTCCGATAACAACTCTTGTGACTGATAAATTATTCCTTGTGTTGAATGATGAAACTGATTTTATAAATCCGAAAACTGTTGTTGTTTGTCCCTCTTTCAAATCTCTGATTAAAGTTCTGGAAGAATAATCAATGTGTTTTTTCGGAAAATACATCATCAAATCTTGAGCTGTAAATATTCCTAATTTATTTAATTTATATGCAACTTTTGGACCAACACCTTTGATATACATAACATCAACTTCTGACGGGTGTTTAGTGCGTTGGATTTGTCTTTCTTTTTCTTCCTGTTGCTCTTGGTTTTGCGTTTGAATATCCGCTCTTATTACTCTGATTAAGTGTTCAATTGCCTTTCTTCTCTCTGTGATAGAAGCATAAGGATAGTGTTCAAAAGATTCAATTACGACTTCCCAGCGTGGATTTTTTTTAGATAGTTTGTAATTTTTTTGAGCTTCTTTTTTAATGAAACTTGAAAATTTTTGCGTTTTACCATGGATATCAATGTAACGATATTTTATTTCAATATCAATAGCAGCTTTAATTTTTTCAAGATTTTCAACCATAGTTTTGATTTTACATCAAGAATATGTTGAATACAATTTTAATATTAAGGAACAAGGTAATATTTTCTTTATTCTTATTAATTATGTGATTTATAATTTTTTATCAATTATGTGTTGAAGATTGTTTGTTAATTTTGCAACAGTAGTTTTAGGTAAAGTTGCAATTGTATTATAATAGCCGTAATCTGTCGGTTTTTCCATTTTCCCATTTGTACTAACTTTATAATCAAATGCAATGTCGTTTATATTAACTCCAGGGGTGTTGTAAGAAAATGATGTAACTTTTCCTTTGTCATTGACATTTACATAAATTTCAGCTTGAATTGCTCCCTGACATTTATTTCCCTCACGTTTTGAGATGATTAATGCTGAGGGTTTTCCGTCGTAAGAATAATTCTTTTCATAGAAGAACTTATTTTCAGCATTTTTACCTGCAGTTGTTTTTGTCCAGTAGTCGATTCCGGCTTTCCCATGTGCAAGATATAGTTTGGGTGGAATCTTTTTAATTTGATTTTGTTTATAAATCATTTTTTCTGTATAGTTAACTCTACTATTTGGGTGAGTCAGTATTTTATTTATTTCTTTTGATGTTTGCAGATAATTTATTCCTGTTAATGGTGTGATGTGTTTCTTTGCTATTTGTGGTTTTGTTGTATTTTTAGACGCAGAAGTTTTTGAATTGATTGGGGTTTGTTTTGTTGTTTTTGCTGTATTTGTTTTGGGTTGAGCTTTAGCTATTTTACTATTATTGTTATTTGGTATATAAAGGACTTCATTGACTTTTAAATTGTTCATTGCTTTGATTGTTGATTTTTTGTTTAATTTTGCAATTTCATACATGAAGTTTGATATTTCAGATTTTTTAGCATTATTTTTTTGAATATGAGTTTTTGCAATGTTCCAAAGGTTATCTCCTTTGACAACTCTGTATTTTTTTTTGCCCTTTTCGTTTGGTTTTGCCGCATTATATTGCGCTGTAGCATAACTACCAGTTTTACTATTTTTCGAAATAGGTGAAACCATAAAAATCCTCCAAAATATATTCTAAATTTTCCCCGTACTGTATTAAAAATAGTTTTAATGGAAAAATTGATTAATTTAGAAAAAAAATGTTAAAATTTTTAATATTTTTTAAAATAAATTTTGTTGGACTGAGTTATTTCGTTTTGTCAGATAGCCTAAGTGCCTATAAGTAGCAGGAGAAACTTTTCTCCCTCGAGGTGTTCTTTGGAGTAATCCTACTTGTAACAAAAATGGCTCGCAAACATCTTCAATTGTTCGAACATCTTCACCAATTGCGGCTGCAATTGTTTCAATTCCAACAGGTCCTCCATCGTATTTTTCGATGATAAGCTTTAAAAGATTTCTATCTGTTGTATCTAAACCGAACTCATCAATTTTTAGAATATCCAGAGATTGATTTGCTATATCTTCTGTAATTTTCCCATCATGTTTAACTAGTGCGTAATCACTTACTCTTTTAATAAGTCTATTTGCAATACGAGGAGTTCCACGAGAACGTCTTGCGATTGCAAGCGCACCTCTGTCATCAATTTCAATATCTAAAATTCCTGCCGTTCTTTTGATTACCTGTGCAAGTTCTTCGTTTGTATAGAATTCCAATCGGTGAATAATACCAAATCTATCTCTCAAAGGTCCGGAGAGTTCGCCGGCTTTTGTAGTTGCCCCGATTAGTGTAAATTTTGGCAATGGAACTCTCAAAGTCTTTACAGTTTGGCTTTTCCCTGTTGTCATATCAAGATAAAAATCTTCCATTGCAGGATATAAAATTTCTTCTGCAACTTTATTAAGTCTGTGGATTTCATCAATAAATAAAATTTCTCCACCTTGGAGGGACATTAAAATTCCGATTATATCTCTTGGTCTTTCTAGAGCCGGAGCTGATGTAATTTTTATATCTACACCCATTTCTTGAGCAATTACTCCTGCAAGTGTTGTTTTACCAAGCCCCGGTGGTCCGTAAAATAGCAAATGGTCAAGTGGTTGTTCTCTTTTCTTTGCTGCTTGAATTGTAATTTTTAGGGTATCTTTTAGTGCTGATTGTCCAATATAAGTGTCAAAAGATTTTGGTCTTATGCAATTTTCAAAATTTTTATCGCAATCAATTGCTTCCGGTTTTACTACCGGATTTTTCTTTTGTTCTTTCTTGTATTCAAAATCGTTATCGTCTGCGATAATGCTCATTGCAAAAATTTCCTCTTTGTATAAATAATATCACAAATTTTACCTTTTGAAAAATGGTGAATATCATCTGTTTGAATTAGTTTAAAATGACCTTACTATGTTATAATTTTTAATATGGAATGTCCTAAATGCGGTGCAGAAATTGATAAAAATGCGATGGTGTGTCCTAATTGCAAAAAGGTGCTAAAAATAGTTTGTCCTGTTTGCAGAACGGTTAACACCAAAAATGTTTGTCGAAAATGTGGTGAAATTCTTGTCACAAAATGTTCCAGATGTGGAAAAATCAATCAAACTAAAAATAAAAAATGTGTCAAATGTGGTTTCTCTACAGAGATTAGTGCTGTTCAATCCGAGTCTAATTTAGATACTTTTGCTCTGGTTAGAATAGATTTTCCAAATAGTGACCTTGTAAAATCCGCTTTAGGTTCAAATAAATTATTTACAAAATTCCGTTCAAATTTTGACAATATGATTTTGAACAGTTTAAAAGAATTCAAGGTTAGACGACAAATTATAAATAATGATATTTATATAATAAGATTTAATAAGGATTATACATTGTCCTCTTCTTCAGCATCTGCAATGAAAGCTGTTACTGAATTGGTAAATCTTATTACCAGAATAAATGTTAGACTTTTAAAGAAAAAAAATGTTGGTTTAAAGTGTAATTTTACCATAATGAAACGTGATGCGGATAAAAATCCTTATGATATAGATTCAGGATTTCAAGCAAATATGGTTTCGCAGGGTTCGGCTTTAAAAGAGATGAAAGCCCTTGATTTGTTTCAGGTAATGACAGATGAAGATTTGTATGATTTGTACAAAGATAATTACAAATTAGAGGCTCTTAATTCTGCATTAGTTGATGGTAAAATGAAAAGATTTTATGAAATTGATGCAAAACCGCTTGTAAAGATGTCCGAAATCCTTGAAGGAGAAGCTGCAAAAGATAGAGATGCCGAAGAAATTGAAGTTCCTAATTTTGTTCAATCAATGATGAATGAGCAAGAAGAAATTACTAAGAAAACTTTAGATGATGAAAATTTAATTTCTGATGATGAGTTGTATGATGGAGAGATGATTAATTTTCAAGAAATTAATTGTGTCTTTTATAAAACTGAAAGTGCAGCAGTACTTGATAATATTGCAACTGTTCTGCAAGATGTACCTAAAGGAATTATTGCTATAAAAGCTTCTGAAATTTATCAGCCATACACATTGAAATTGTTGTCTGTTGTTGATGAAACCGGAATTTATCAAAATATTATTCCAATTACTTGCAGTGATGATATGAAATATTCTCCTTATGCATTTTTTAGAGAATTGATATCTTCTGTTTTTCAGTACACTGTTTCTCAACAGTTGTTTAGCTCAAATAGTTTTTCAGCTTTTGCCGGAATAAATTCTTCTGATATGGTAAAAGATTTGATTAGTCTTACCCAAAGACCAATGGAAAATCTTGAAGATACAAGAGATAAATACTTCCAGGTCTTTCTGGATTTGTTACAATCTATTCCGGAAAGTTTAATCTATATTGAGAACTTTGAAAAAATTGATTCAAGTTCAATGTATATTTTGGAACAACTGTTTGATAATTTTGACGAGTTGAATATTAGTTATTTAATTTCGTATGGCAAAGAATATTCATTACACAAAAATTGTCATTTCTTATTATCAAGACCTTATTATACGGAAATAACACTCAAACCAACCCCGTTTGAAGATATTATTGCTGCGGATATGGCGTTTTACAAAAATATCATGGACGATTTCTACTTTCAAAGAATTGCGAAATATGCTTGTGGAAGTACGTTGTTCCTTGATTTTGCTATTCAATATCTTGTTGAGTCAGGTGTTTATTCTTATACCGAATACTCAATTGTAATGGTTAATCCGAAAACAATAATTATTCCGTCAAGTTTATCTCAATTGATTAAAAGAAGATTGAACTTGTTGAAAGATGATGAAAGAGCGATAAAATTCCTTGCAATGGCGGTTCTTTTAGGTACAAGAGTTGATGTTAAAACTCTTGAAGCTCTTGGTTTTGCAAATTGGCGTCCAATTGCCGATAAACTTGCCGGCATGGGATATTTGTATTTTTATAATGATTGTATGTATTTTTCAAATTACAATTTGTTGAGAAAAAATATTTTGGAAGTTCTGTCAGAAGAAAAAATTCAAATATTAGCCAAAGATTTATTTAATTTGGTATTTGTTGAAGATATGCCAAGTCCTGTCAAAGCATTTTTATATGGGTATTTTGAAGATAAAGAAAAAGTTATTTTCGAATGGGAAAAATTGGCAAATATAAATCTTTCAATGGGCGATTTTTCAGCATATTTGAATTGCTCAGGTGAAATTATTAATTCCTTAGACAAGTATTCAGACACTTGGTCTGCTGCGGACTTGGAACAATATAAGGCCTCTATTTATGACAATATTTCAAATAATATGTTTGAATATGACCCTGAAAAAACTCGTGATATCGCAGAAAAGACTTTAATAAGTCTTCAAAGAACAGGAAATGTTACCGGTTTTGTATCGTTGTGTACAAAAATGGTACAAGGTTCCTTGCTGCACGGAGATTATATGTATGCACTAGGGCTTACACACAAGGTCTTATCTGCAATGGACGGAGTTTCTATTGATCCCGCTGCAGAAAATTTTGATTTGAACTATTTAGTTATGTCGATGATTCATGTCAAAATTCTTTTCAATACAGGAGCGTATGATGATTGTTTAGATATTGGGTACAATGTTTTGAATGTTTTGGATTCTTCAAAAATTGATAATATTCGTTATGTTGGCATTTCAAAAGAGGAATTCAAGTTGATACTTGTTGAATGTATTGCAGATATTGCTCTTGTTGATGTTATTTCATTGAAAGAAGATGTAAATGAATTTTTGGATATTTCGAATAAATTATTCAATTTTATTCCAAAAGAATTTGCAATATTTTCACAATTACAAAATCTTATTAAAGGACAAAAAGTTTTACTTACTCCTAATTTAAAAGGCGATAATGTTTTCCCAAATATTATTTATCATTTGATAAATGCATTTGTTTCGCACAAAAATGATGCTGTTGCTTTTGCTCAAGAAGTTTATAAAGCAAAACTGTTAGCGAAAGCAATGTACCTGTTCAAGTTTGAATTGTTTGCTGATGTATTGATTGCTTATTCTTATATTCAGTTGAATTCATTTAGAAAAGCCAATACTATGTGCTACAAAATTATAAAAACTGCTGAAGAAAAAGGAATGGTTTCTATTGTTCATTTAACTTGGTATATTTTAAGTATTTTGAATATTAAACAAGGTAAATACGATATTGCTTATGGTATTTTAAATAATTCAAACATTCAAATGGAAAAAATTGGTGGTATTAGCGAATATTTAACAATGTTAAATAAATTTAATATGTACAAAGTTTTGATGTGTACTCAAGCTAAAGATAAAGCAGAGATTTGCTTGAATCAAGCAACCGATATTGTACAAAAATATGAACTTAATTTTAACTTAAATGTTGACATCAGAGAACTTATGTCCGAGAATTCAAATAGATACGTTCAGCCGGTGAATAATCCGTTACATAGTCCGGTTGAAGAGAATGAAAGTACAAGAGAGCCAGTAGAGAATGATTCTGATGTTGACGGTGAAGTCGTTAATCCTGAAGATTTCTTCTCTGATAATTAATAGGGTTCAGAAAGAGAGGAATAATGAAAATTTTATTTGCATCAGCTGAAGTAGCACCATTTTCAAAGGCTGGTGGGTTGGCCGATGTTGTTGGCAGTTTACCTAAAGAACTTGAAAAAGATGCAGAAATTGCAATTTTTACTCCTCTTCATGGGTGTATTGATAAAGAAAAATATGGGATTAAAGAAATTGAAAATTCTGAAATGTGGCTAACTTTCGGAAATCAACCTCATAAATTTAATCTTTATATGACCAAACTTCCGGATACAAAAATCAATGTGTTTTTTATCAAAAATGATTGGTATTTTTCTTGCTTTAAAGAAGTTTATCCAAAATATTTAGATCCTCGTTATGAACACGAAAGATATATTTCATTTTCTCTTGCTGTTATGGAATACGCAAAGGCATTGAATTTTCGAGCTGACGTAATCCATGCAAACGATTGGCATACTGCAATGCTTCCTCTTTATCTTCATTCAAATTACAAGTTTGATGAATTCTGGGCGAATACAAAATGTGTGTTTGAAATCCATAACCTTGCATATCAAGGAATTTGGTTTGAAGACGTTCTGGATTTTGCAAATATGAGAAAAGATATTGTTTATAACCAATGGGGTTGTGAACATTATAACCGTGTAAATTGGATGAAAGGGGCAATAAATTATTCTGATAGGGTTGTTGCTGTTTCTCCAACTTATGCAAAAGAAATTTTAACACCTGAATATGGCGAAAACATGGATTATACTCTTCGGGGTGTTCAATACAAATTAAAAGGAATTTTGAATGGTATTGACTATACCGTATTTAATCCTAAAAAAGATAAAGCTTTAGTAAAAAATTATGACGTAAAATCTTTGCATAAAAAAGAAGCAAATAAAAAAGCGGTCTGTGAATATTTTGGATTGAAATATAACCCCGATAGACCGTTGATTGTTTTGATTTCAAGATTGGTAGGTCAAAAAGGTATTGATTTAATCCGCGATATGCAATATGAATTACAAAATTTGAATGCTGATTTTGTATTTATGGGTAGTGGCGATAAAAATTATGAAAATTTATTTATCTGGCTTTCTAATAATACAAACAATATAAGAACTTATGTCGGATATGATTCAAAACTTGCTAATTTAGTTTATGCTGGTTCGGATTTCTTCTTGATGCCATCAAAATTTGAACCTTGCGGATTAAGTCAACTTATCGCAATGAGATATGGAAGTTTACCAATTGTTAGAGCAACAGGCGGTTTAGAAGATACTGTTACCGGTTATCCATTAGATAATTCAAATGGCTTTAAGTTCTGGAGTTACAACGGTTGGGATATGCTAAATGCTATCAAATGCGCATTGTATGTTTATGGTGATAAATATGTATTCAATGCAATGAGAAAATCTGCAATGGAAGCTGATTTTTCTTGGAAACGTAGTTCTAAAGAATATATGAATATGTACCATGAAATAACTGGTAAGTAGGTTCTTTTTAATTTCTTTTCCTACTTGCGAAAAAATCATTTGTATTATATTATTAGAATATACTTAAAAAAGTGAGGTTTATTGATGGAACAGATTATTAAAGTAGCATGGGATTTGAATGAAAATACCGATAACAGATATAAATTAGTTTATGAGATTGCTGAACTTGCTAAAAAAATTGTAGATGAAAATCAAGCAAGAAAAGCTCGTGAAGATTTCGGTTTTGATGAATCTCATGAAACTAGTTATTCTAAAGAAAACCCTGTTGAGCATGCTTTGATGGTTAAAGCATCTGAAGCTGATGACAACAGATTAGTTGGGTAATAAAGTTTAAGGAATGCACAAAGACTTTAAGGTTTTTGTGCATTTTTATGAGTAATAATTATTTGGGGTATATTATGATAGAAGAGACTTTGGATTACATTAATGAGTACACAGACAATTTTGAGCCTGAAATAGGTATTGTTTTGGGTTCCGGACTTGGTGATTTAGCAGATAAGTATTGTGATATTGCTATTCCATATTCAAATATTCCTCACTTTGCAAAATCTACTGTTCAAGGTCATAAAGGTCAGTTAGTATTTGCAGATATCAATGGCAGAAAAGTTGTTATGATGCAAGGCAGAAATCATTTTTATGAAGGTCATTCAATGAGTGATGTTACTTATCCGATAAAAGTGATGAAAAAATTAGGGGTTAAAACTCTTATTCTTACAAATGCTGCCGGAGCTGTTAATAAAAGTTTCAGACCTGCTGATTTGATGGTTATAACCGACCATATCAATTTTATGGGTACAAATCCATTGATTGGTCGAAATGATGAGAATTTTGGGGTAAGATTTCCTGATATGTCCGAAGTTTATAGTAAAAACTTGATTAAAATAGTTGATGCTGCCGGTAGATTATTAAAATTAGACTTAAAACATGGTGTTTATATGGCAACAACAGGACCAAGTTATGAAACCCCTGCCGAAATCAAAATGGCAAGATTTATGGGTGCTGATGCTATCGGTATGTCTACTGTTCCGGAGGCAATTGTTGCTAATTATTGTGGTATTGAAGTAATCGGTATTAGTTGTATTTCAAATTATGCAACCGGTGTTTCTACAAAGAAATTGAGTCATGAAGAAGTAATTGAAACAACAGACAAAGTAAAAGCAAAATTTAAGGAATTAGTATTATTATTGTTAAAAAATATCTAGTATTTTCGTTTAAATAAAGGAATATATGAACAAAAAACAACTCTTTGGGAAGCGATTCAAAGCGATTAGAAAAAAGTTTGGCTATACACAAGATAAGATGGCGGAAATTGCGGGAATAGAACCTCAATCAATAAGTAAAATTGAATCTGGTAAAAATTTTCCGTTACTATCAAATCTTGATAAAATTGCTATTAAATTGGGTATTGAATTGGAAGACTTTTTTTATTACGATCATAAAGTTTGTGAAGATGATTTAAAGGCTGATTTGATAAGGGTTTTTGATTCTTTAGACCAAACAGATAAAGAAAAACTTTTAAGAATTGCAAAGATTTTTCGAGTTTAAAGCAATCTAAATTTTCACGGATTTTATTTGTGGTATGCAAGTCCAAGGATTTTCAACATATTCAAATTATAATTCTCAAATGCAAGCAAGGACACCTGTGTTTAGAGGTTACACTTCTCGCTTTGGTAAAACTTTGCATAGTGCAATTGATAGAGGCTATCCGACCGAAGTTGAAAAGAAAAGTCTTTTGGGAGAAATTCAAAAGTTTATCAGAGAAAAATTATCTCCGGATAGATTGCTTGGAGAAGGTGCACATGGTTCGGTTTATAAAATAGATGACGATTTCTGTATGAAATTCGATATTGGAACAAAACCCAGAGCCAAAAAGATGGGCGAGCTTCCCGAAAATGGCTTTAAAGGGTTAAAAACATATTATGGTAGCAAGGTTGCAGATTTTGATGATGTTGCTATTTTGAAAAATGTTTCACCAGATGGGGAGCATATTCCTGTTGGGGTTCCTCAAAAATTTGCTATAAATAATTCTTCAGATGAAAATTTTGTATATTATCAATGTATTGCCCTTCCAAGATTGAGTGATCTCCCTCAGAAAAGTTTCGATGCTGTGGCTGAAGATTGTCAACGTCTAAATGAACTCGGGGCAAAAAATAAAACTCATTACACTTTTGATTATATAAATCCTAATAATTTTGTAATTGTTAATGACAAAATTAGGATTATTGATGATATAAATGTTTTAAAATCATCAGAAGATAATAGTGTTGCGAATTTGTTTAATGTTTTTCTGGAGAAGTCTTTCCTAAATACACCTGTTCAGTATTCACTGTATAGTGAAACAACAAGGAAAAAGTTGTTCAAAAAGATTGTCCTTGCAGGTATGAAAGCGGGTTTGCCAATGCGCAGTAAACATTCTACCGAGAATCTTTCCAGTTGGAAAAATGTTGTGAATGAACTTTGCGGAATGGATAATCCTTATGGTGAAGTATTGCATAATCTTGAAAAAATTTCTCAAAATCCAAATAAAGAACAACGACTAAAACTTGCAAATGATTATCTTGATTCTTTATTTGAATATGATAAATTTCAGGATTAATTCTTTTTGTTCAAATTATCAATTTCAGCATTCAAAGTTTTGATTTGAACTTCAAGTTTTGTTCTTTCATCAATTACCGTATTGAAAGCCTTTTCCAGTGTTTTAATTTTTGCTTCTAAAACTTCAACTTTTGAGGCATTGTTTGTACCGGAAATTGATGTCTTTTCTAATTCTCTTTCATAGGCTTTAACTTTGATTTTTGTAGCTTCCAAGAACATATAAACAGTTCCTGCGCCAACAAAAATTCCGGATATAAGGGTTAATACAAGAAATGTTGAAATTCTAACGGCTTTTGCAATATAAACCCCTTGGATAATCCAGCCGTTTTGAATTTGTACATCTGTCAAATTTCTGTTTAGAAAATTGATACTTGAATAGTTCTCAAAATTTATTATTGCTAAATATATAAAACAAAGTAAAATTATTACACTTAAAATTAAGAATACTTTTTTCATTATTAAACTCTCCTGTTTCTAAAATAATTTAGAACTTTTTCTAATTTTTCGTCCGGTTTCAGTTCAAGTTCAATTATCTGTGCTGAAAACGGTTTTGCAAATTTTAGATAGAATGATTGCAAAACTTGTTCTTGAGTTTTGACTTTTCCTTGTCCTGCACCATATAATGTGTCATTATACACAGGGTGACGTTTATTGCTTGTATGAACTCTGATTTGATGAGTTCTTCCGGTGACAAGAGTTAGTTCTACGTAAGTTGCTTCGTTGCCAAATCGTTCAATTACTTTTAACTTTGTAACACTCGGTCTCCCGTCCGGTCTTACTGCCATTTTTTTAGGATTAAGATTGTTTCTGCCTATTGGGTCTGTAATTACGTCATTATCTCGTGGATAATTCCCAACCAAAATGGCATGATATTTTTTTGTAAGATTATGTTCTTTAATGATATTTGCAAGATATTCGTGAGTTTTGTTGTTTTTTGCAATCATCAAAAGTCCGGAAGTGTTTCTATCCAGTCGGTGAACAATTCCTCTTCTGAATTCTCCGTTAACATCAGACAAATTTTGACCGTATTTATATAACAATGCATTTACTAATGTTCCTGAAGTTTCAATAAATGTTGGGTGAGAGAGCATTCCTGACGGCTTGTTTATTACAGCCATATTCTCATCTTCCCAGATAACTTCTAATGGAATATTTTCCGGTTCAACTTTCAGAATACTTTCCTCTACAAGGTTTTCAAACTCAATTTTATCCCCATCTTTTAAGGTGTAAGATGGTTTTTTCTCTGTCCCGTTAACAAGAACTTTTCCTTTTTTAATTGCTGTTTGAATTTTTGAACGAGAAATGCCCTCATATAATTCTGATAAATATGAATCCAGTCTTAAATCTTCGGAGTTTTCATCAATTGTTAAAATCATATTATCTTCCCTTGTAGCAAAGTAAAATTACGACAAGTGCAATAACTCCAATAGTTATGAAAATATCTGCAACATTGAAAATAGGGAAGTTTACAAAATTCAATTGGATATAATCTCTTACATAACCTAAAATAATTCTTTCGTGGCAATTACTTGCAATTCCTGAGCATAACAAAGCAATGAATGATATTGAAATGAAATGAATGTTTTTAATATGATTATGAACATACATAAATAGCATTGTAATTGCAACGATTGACACGATTATTAGGAATTCTCTTGCGTTTTGTAATAGGCTGAATGCTGCTCCAGCATTTTTTAAATAATGCAATTGGAAAACTGCATTAGAATAATGGTGACCTGATGTTAAGTTATCAACAATTAGCTTTGAAGAAAACAAAGCTAGGAATAACCAAAAAATAAAACAGCCTATAAAAAATATGTATTTCCCGATTGAATTTTTCATATTAATCCTCTATTTTAATCAAGTTGTTTTTAGGTACAACGTTAACCCTTTTCATTACGCAAGCTAGTCCTGACATATAAACTTGAAAATGTCCATCATTCACATTTCTTGCTTTTGAGATTGCTAAAGATGCTATTGCATACTCATTTACATTATCAGTATTAGCTTTTATAAGTCTTTCAAGAACTTGTGTTTGTGGTAAAGCTCTTAATTCCGTTTTTGGAGTTGAAGCAGGATATGACACAGGGTCATGGTCAATTGAACCGACAATGAATGTATTATCATTATTTTCACCATCAACTTTCACTGTCGTTGTATAAGTTTCTCCGGAGCTAACTTGAGCCGGTGCCTGAATTTCAATATTCATAAATCTTGCATCTCCGTAAAGGAGAGATGATTCGTCTGTTAATGATGTTTCTCCTGAAATTAGCCATCTGTCATTAACTTTTACCAAATGATAAATACCTGTTGATGTTGAATGAATTTCTCCGGATACGGGCATTAAATCCATCGTGTCATGGATTGTTCCACTTGCGGTTTCAATTACTTGTACACTTGCGTTGTCTCCATTTACACTTATTGATTCTATTTTTGTAGAATAAGTTAAGTCTTCGCAAGCTTTCCAGGTTTCTTCAATGCTTTTGAAATAGGCATCTTTATTAAACCCGTCATTGTTAATATAATTATCTGCATACAAGTTTTTTAATTGTGTTAAACCATGTTTGTTTGCAAAAGTGTTATGAACTTCAAACAAGCTTTTAATTTGTTTAATAGCTTGTTTATTTTCTTTATTCTGTTCAATTCTGTAACTTCTATTTGAAATTAGAGATGCTTCTGCTTGAGAATTTACTGCAGGTATGATTAAAGCTGTTAATAATAATGTTAATACTATCTTTTTCATACATTACAGTATAGTTGAAAAATCTGGAAAATTTAATAGTATAAATAATGGAGATTAAAAACACATTAACATTTCTTAAAATAGTGTAATTATTACTCTAGAAATGGGTATATAAAGAGTATTAAGATTAGCCGGAGGATATTTAAGATTATGGATATAGCATTAAAACAAAATAGTATTTCATTAAATTTAATGGATAATAAGATAAAATCAGTGATTGAGGCATTGAAATTTTCAAAGATTGAAAAAGTTTTATCTGATGCATTGGAAGATATGCCTAATACTAATCCTGTTAATTATATTGGAGATTTGAACAGGGCTGATATTATGCACTGATTTTAGTGTTAAGTATTTTTATTTAAAGAGTTCTATTAATTGATTTTTCATGCTATCATTATACTGTTATAGAAAAGGAAAAAGACATGAGTTTAACAGTATATTTAGGGATAGATGTTGGTTCTGTTACAACTAAATTAGCTTTAGTTGATGAGACAGGTAAGTATGTTGACAGTGTTATGTTGAAAACGGCAGGAAAGCCTGTCGTTGCTGTCCAAACAGGTTTAAACAGATTATATGAAAAACGATTAACGGAATATGATGTTATGGGTGTTGGTACAACGGGTTCCGGACGTGCTTTAGCAGGTTCACTTGTTGGCGCCGATATTGTAAAAAACGAAATTACGGCTCACGCAGTTGCCGCAAGTACCAATGTTCCAGGGGTTCAGACTATTTTGGAAATCGGAGGGCAAGATAGTAAAATTATTATTTTGCGAGATGGTATTGTAACAGATTTTGCTATGAATACCGTTTGTGCAGCCGGTACAGGTAGTTTCCTAGACCACCAAGCACAAAGATTGAATGTTCCGATTGAAGAATTTGGTGAAACAGCTCTTCGCTCAACTAATCCTGCTAGAATTGCAGGTCGTTGTGGTGTATTCGCGGAAAGTGACTTGATTCACAAACAACAATTAGGTTATCCTGTTGAAGACTTGTTATATGGACTTTGCCAAGCTTTAGTTCGTAACTATTTGAGTAACCTTGCTTTGGGCAAAGAACTTTTACCAACTGTTTCATTCCAAGGTGGTGTTGCAACAAATACAGGCATGGTTAAGGCTTTTGAAGAAGCTTTGAATACAAAAATTGTTGTCCCTGAAAATCACCAAACAATGGGGGCAATTGGTGCTGCGTTGCTTGCTATGGAAAATCACCAATACACGGAAACCCCAACTAAGTTCAAAGGTTGGAATGTCGCAGATATGCACTTTACATCAATTACTTGCGGTTGTACCGGTTGCTCAAACAATTGTGAAGTTATTACAATCGTTGAGGGAGTAAATGAAGTTCAACACGTTGAGAAAATTAAAGATGTTAAAGGCAATATCATTGCAAGATGGGGCGGTACTTGTGGTCGTTGGGATATAAGCTAGGATAAAAAATATATATGCAGAATTTTGGGCAAAATCCTCAAAAAAATTTATCAAGGACATCAATTCTTACAGAATTGTCCAACGGTAACGTTGAACTTGGAGAGGCTTTTGCCCTTATTCTTAGTGATATGGTTGTACAAAGTGGTATTACAAATCCTGAGTCTGAGCCTTTTGATGTCGTTCCTGATTCTTGGAGGAAGCTTGCTGCTAAGCCAGAAAAAACTCCTGATGATATTAAAAAATTAGATTTGTCTTTTAAAGAAGAAATTCAATCGCTTGCAGAATCTTATCTTTTATTTATGGCTCGAGAAACAAGAAATCTTACCGGAAAACTTGATTATGCACAGTATGAAATGTATATGCTCAAATATCGATTTGGAAGATATGATATAATGAATAAGCCAGAGTATTTATCAAAGGTTAAAGTTCAGATAAAAAATGCTTTTAAAAAAATTTCTGCTCATGGCGAACAGCAAGGGGATAATTTGATTGATAAGCACGATATGGCTGCTTTTATTTATGCTCTTTCTACAAAATCAAAGAGGGATTCAAATAAAAATTTTATTGGATTTGAAATTAATGGAATTATTACACCGGAAGAGTATGCTGTTAATGAGAATAACTTGTTTGAAGCGGAAGATAATTTATTTTCCGTGAAGTTACGAGTTGCATACAAAATGTTGAATAGCTAGTTAGGGGATTAAATTTCTATGAAAAATATTTTAGTTTCTTTGATGTTAATAGGTTTAATTGGCTTTAATGCGAAAGTTAATGCGATAGAAAATATTTATAGTCTTGATGATGTTGCACCTGTTCAAAACGAAGAAGTTCAAGTAACAAATGTTAATGCGCCATTAGAGGCTACAGTTTCTTTTGACTGGTTAGATATTGATTTAGCACAAAGAGAAAATCAAATTCAACATTACAAAGATTTGTTATTTGCAAATAATTCCAGTCATATCTATTTTACAAAAGATGAATTCAAAAAAGAATTTGCAAAATATTATAAAGACAAAGATTTTAAACTTCACTATATGTTAACAAATAACGGAGTTACAGAAGATGAAGATGCAAAATATTGCGCATTTTTCTATAAGAAAAAAACACTAGTCTTGTATGCGATTCAATACAAAAATACTCCGAATAAAGCTTTTTATTACACCGCATTTGGTGGTTTGAGATATACAGATTTGATGTCTGATGAATATCCGAATTTCCCATACACATCAATGCAATATGATCAAAAAGGACAATTAAAGAGTGCAATTTATTTTGCATCAAAAGATTTGCAATACATGTTTGGGCCAGATAAAGAATTTCAGGGGATTTGGTACAAAGATAAAATGTATGACAAAAATGGCAAACAAGTTTTAACTCGTACCAATTGGTAGTTCCTAATAAAAAGGTCGAAAATATTTTCGACCTTTAGAAAATCATTTTGTAACTATAGACAATATATAATTGTCGTTAAAGTATTTATTTGCAACTTCAATGATATCTGAATCTGTCACACTGTTAATAAGTTGTTCGTATTTGTCTTTGAATTCATAGCCTCTTGTAGATGCTTCGTACCAACCAAGATTTGATGCTTTATCAAGGTTTGTTTCAAGACCGATTACGTAGTTGCCTAAGAGTTTATCTTTTGCATCTTTTAATTCTTTATCGCCCACATATTCTGTTTTTAGACGTTTGATTTCTTCAAACAATCCTTGTTTAGATTTTTCAAGTGTTTCCGGATTCGTTCCAATATATAACAAGAAGCTTCCTCTGAGAATATTTGGGGAGTAACTTGTACCTAGTTGGTAAGCTAATCCTTCTTGCTCTCTCAGGTCTTTGAATAGTCTTGAACTCATTCCTGTTCCTAGGATTGAATCAATAACTTGCAATGTCGCATAATCTTTTTTGTTCAAAACACCATTTGTTTGCCAACCAAGCATAATCCATGCCGTTTGAGTTTGTGGCATATTTTGAATTGTTTTACGTGGAGCTGAGACAGTTGGAATTTTTGAGGAATATGTTTGATAATCGAATTTTTTGCCATTCTCTTTTTTAGGGAAAATTTTATTTAATTCTTGAATTGTTTTATCTTTATCAACATTTCCGTTTATAGAAATTACCATATTTTCAGGATTAAACACATTATTATAGTATTCAACCATTTCTTCTTTTGATATGTTTGGAATATTTTTTTCTAAAACTTTAGACGAAATTGAATATGGTGTGTTTTGATAAATTAAATCTCTATATTCTTCAATTGCTCTTTGGATTGGAATATCTTTATTCCTTTTTATTGAACTCATTTTGTCGGATTTAACTTTTTCTATTTCAAAGTTATCGAAAGTTGCATTATTTACAACTTCATTCAAAAGTTCTAATGTCTTGACATATTCATCTTTTGTTGTTAGGACTGAAATTGCAAAGGCATCAGCGCTTGCAACAGGTGCAATTTTTATTCCATTATCTTCTAAAATTTGAGAAAGTTCTAGTGATGAATAATTTTTAGTTCCTTTCATCATTAATGATGCGACAAGGTTTGCTGTTCCATGAGTTTTTTCTAATAGCTGTCCCCCTTTTGCATATATACTGATTGCGATAATATCATTTGATGAATTTGGGGTATAAAGTAACGTTGCACCGTCAGATAATTTGTATTTTTGAGATTGTGAATTTTCACTCACTAATTCTGCACTTCCTGTATCTCTTTTTATATTTGCAACAGGAACATTTTTAGCACTTTCCGGAAGAACTATTGAAATTGCACTTTTGTTTTCGCCTAAATATTTATCTGCCGCTTTTTTTACATCATCTTTTGTAACTGCTTTGATATTTGTAAGATAGTTATCATAAAATTTGATATCATTTGTCAAAGCCATTGTGTAGCCGATTTCTGTTGCAATGTTTGTAATTGATTCTCTAGAATAGAATGTACTTCTTTCGATTATATTTTTGGCAAGACTGAGTTGTTCATCTGTGATACCGTTTGTTTGAATTTTTTTGATTTCATCAAAGATTGTATCTTGAACTACTTTGCATTTTTCTGGTTCAAAGTTCGCTGAAATGTAAAAAATTCCATCATCACGGTATGTGGAATTCCCTGCATCAACTGAGAATGCAATTCTTTTCTTTTCTTTCATTACTTGATTTAATACTGATGATCTCCCATCACCTAAAATTGTAGCAAGAACATCCAAAGCATAAGAGTCTTTATCTTCTATAGGTGTGCCTCTAAACCCTACAAGCATGTAACCTGATTCGGTGTTTGGTAGATATTCAACTTTTTTTACTTGTTTTGTTAATTGTTCTTCTTTGGGGTACACATTTTTTATTTGTTTTTTATATCCAGCATTAAAATCTTCTTTAATTTTTGAAATTGCATGTTCTGGGGCAACATCACCAATTACGATTGTAATCATATTTGATGGAGAGTAGTGAGCATTATAAAAACTAAGAATTTGGTCACGTGTAATTGTTTCAATTACATCACTTCTTCCGATAACTCTTCTTTTGTACGGGTGATTTGTGTACATCATATCATTAAGGTTATCTTGGAGAATTTTTGATGGTGCATTCAAGTCTTTGCTAATTTCTTCTAATACAACTTTTCTTTCTTTTTCCATTTCATTTCGAGGAATAAGCGGGTGCATCATCATATCAGCATGTAAATCCATTGCTAAGTCAAAATCCTTAGATGGAATTGTTACATAATAATGTGTAAAATCTTTACTTGTTGCGGCATTTGTTATTGCTCCTTTTGTTTCAAGAATTTTGTCAAATTCCCCTGGGGCATGATTTGATGTTCCTTTGAAGAATAAATGTTCTAAAAAGTGTGCTACACCATTGTTAGAATCATCTTCATCAATTGAGCCTGTTTTAATCCAAGTGTCAATTGTTACAATTGGATTACTTTTAACTTGTTGGATAACTACGGTTTGTCCGTTATCAAGTTTGTATGTTTGAGCACTTGCACCCCAAACAATGTTTCCACAAATCATTATTGCTGCAACCAGTATAAATTTTTTCATTATAAAACCTCTCTTTTGAAATAATTATATAATAAAACCGTTAAAAAGATATCCCTTATGAGATTAGCTTTTTAGGTAATAGGCATTTCTTGTAAGATGTCGGTTGATTTGAATTTTTTAGGTGATTTTAGAGAAATGTATTCTTTCAAAGCTTCAAAAGTTACAGCACAAACTTTTTCATTTGCTTTTGTTTCAAATTCTCCTTTTTCATCAAAATCATTAATTGCCATTTGTTTAAAGAAATCTCTCAATTTATAAGGCATTTGTTTTTTTAAATAGTGAACTTCTTCTGCGCAATCTTTACAAATAATTCCTCCTAAATTTGGTACAAAGTACATTGTTTCTTCCCCAATTTTGTCGTGGCAACATAGACAAGAGTCAAGTTCAATAGAAAAACCTGATTCAATCATCATTTTTAGTTGAAATTTAATAACTGCAATCATTATTTCAACTTTTGAGTTTGAAGTTGAAATTGCATTTAGAGTTTTATATAAAAGGTTATAAATAAGCTCAGAGCTGGGGTCTTCTTCAAGTCCAAAATTATTAACAACTTCTGTTACATACATAGAGTAAAATATTTTATCAATATCTTGTCTTGTTTTGTTAAAAGTATTTAGAACTTCTGCTTGGCAAATTGTATCAAGGTTTTTCCCTTTGTGTAACATCAATGTGTTTGCGACAAGCAAATCCATGCGAGCACCTAACTTACTCTTGGGCTTTTTTACTCCCTTAGCTACTCCCCTGATTAGTCCTTTGTCTTTTGAATACATAACAATAATTTTGTCTGATTCACTCAAATTGTAGGACTTTAGATTAATTGCGTCTGTTACAAAATTATTTTGCATTGTCCCTTTATATTAAAATACTATATAATTGCAAAAATTCTATGCAATTGTTTTGTTCATGCCGGTTCCTCGGTAAATACCTCTCATAAGTTGTTCAAGTTCAGATCTGTTATCAGAATATTCAAGGGCAACTTCTTTGGTAATTTTGTTTTCATTATACAACTTATATAATGACATGTTCATTGTTGTCATATTGTTAAATGAACCATTCTTAACAAGTTCATAGATTTGTTCAAGCTCATCTTTTTGAATAAAGTCTTTAACCGTTGGAGTTACAACAAGAATTTCTGTCGCAGGAAGTCTTGAACCTCCCTCTGCTGCAGGTACAAGTTTTTGAGAGATTGTACCCCTTAAAGTGTTTGCGATTTGGCTTCTAACGAAAGGTCTTTCATTAGGGTCAAATAAGTTGATAATTCTGGCAACTGTTTGAACAGAGTCGTTTGTGTGGATTGTTGATACAACAAGGTGACCTGTTTCAGCTGCTTTAAGAGCTGATTCAACTGTTTCTCTGTCACGAATTTCACCGATGAAGATAACATCTGGGTCTTGTCTCAAAGCGTATTTAACACCATCTGAGAATGATGGAGTATCAATAAGCAATTGTCTTTGAGAAACGATTGATTTTTTGTTTGAGAAAATAAATTCGACAGGGTCTTCAATTGTAACAATGTGTTTTGATGATGATGCGTTGATGTAATCAATCAAAGATGCAATTGTTGTTGATTTACCTGATCCTGTAGGACCGGTTACAAGAACCAATCCGTTGTTAAATTTGGCGAATTCTTCTAATGTTTTAGGTAGATATAATTCCTCAAAAGTCTTGATATAATAAGGAATTGCACGAATAACCATCGCAGTTTTACCAAGTTGCCTACTCATATTGATACGGAAACGAGAACACCCTGGAATTTCATAAGAAAAGTCGATATCAAAGAATCTTGTAATTCTGTCTTTCAAGTGTTGAGGAGCAACTGTTCTGATAACAAATTCCATGTCTTCACTTGTTAAAGGAGGAAGATTAATCCTCATGATTTGTCCAGAAACCCTAATAGCAGGTCTTTCTCCCTCGCAGATGTGAGCATCTGAAGCTCCAACTGATACTGCTTGTCTTAAAAAATCTTCTATATAAAAATCGTTATTTGCGCTCATACAGTCCTCTTAATTTAACATAATACAGTATATCATTTTTTTTAGTTTTGCACAAGTTTATTGTGCATGGTATCATTCAGATGTTGGAATTATGATAAATATTGAAAATATTAGGGATACACTGCAAAATAAAAATTTTGTGATGTTTTTGACGTCGTTAATTTTTATTGCAGGGGTTAGTTCATATTTTTATGGACCGGCAATTCTTTTTGCTGCTATAGTTACAGTTGGATTGCTTACTTGTTTGTATTTGAATTTGTTTAGCTTTAAGAGAGTATTATTTTTAATATTTGTTTTTTATTTTGGATTTTTTATAAGTTTTGTTAAAATAAAAAATTATGATGATTTGTTACCGCTTGCACCATTAAATACAACTTTTACCGGACGAATTGTCAGTATTCCGAATTCTCCGGAAAAAGATAAAGTAAGATTTTTTATGCAAGTTGATAATGTCGCAGGAAAAAATGTTGCAGGAAAAACTTTTGTTACAATCTCTACGAATCCAGAAGTTATTGAGCTGTTAAACATTGGAGAAAAAATTTCAATAAATGGAAATTTAAGAAGACCATTTTCAGCTTCAAATCCCTCACAATTTGATTATAGTGTGTATCTTAGAAATTTTAATGCTTTTACTGTTTTATATTCTAATGGTGAGGGGTTGAAGTTTTTAGAAGATAAACCGTCTGTAAAATGGAAATTTTTGCAGAGATTAAATGATACTAGAAATAAAATTCTAAAAACTCATTCAAAATTTTTGAAAAGTCCAAATCTTGAAATCCTTGGTGGAATTGTCTTTGGTGATGATGCTGTTGCACCTCCAGATTATATAAAAACATCTTTTATCAATTCCGGCTTGTTACACATTTTAGCGGCTTCTGGCATGAATGTGGCATTTATTTTTTCGTTTTGGTTTGTAATATTAAGATTTTTAAGGATTCCTTATAAGCCAAGAATTTTGTCAGGCATGCTCTTAATCGTTCTCTATACATTAATGACAGGGCTTGGACCGTCTGTAGTTCGTGCTGCATTGATGTTGCTGTTTGTTTTGACCGGAAAATTATTAGATAGGGATACTCATAGTGTTTCGCTTCTATCTTTAGTTGCAGTGTTGATGCTGATTTATAACCCTGCATATTTGAATAATGTAAGTTTTCAACTATCATTCCTTGTGACTTTTGGTTTAATTACAACTGCAACGATTTTTTCTCAAAAATTGGATAAAGTTCCAGATTGGTTGAAAGCACCTATTCTTATACCATTAGTCGCTCAAATATGGATTGCTCCAATTCAAATGTTTTATTTTAATACGTTTAGTTTATATTCAATATTTGCGAATATTTCAACTGTGTGTTTATTAAGTGTGATAAGTTTTTGTGGTTTTGTAAGTTCGGTTATTTCAGTAATTACTCCTCTTGCAGATATTACATGCAGGATTTTTGATTTTGGTTTAAATTATCTTTTGAATATCTTAGTTTGGATTTCAGATTTCTTTGCAAATCTTCCGCATTGTGTATTACAAACAACTCATCCTAATTTGTTACAATTACTATTTTATTATTCTGTTTTGTTAACGGTAACATTTCTTGTCAAATATGAAAAATATAAAGAGTCCATACTTGTTACGATAATTGGGGTGGTAATAATTCTCGGAACAACTATTCGTCCGGTTTCGCATAAATTAGAAATTATTGCATTTGATGTGCAAAATGCGGACTCATTTCTTATTAAGACACCACAAAATAAGTATTTTTTTATTGATACCGGTAAAGCTCCTTATAAAAGTGGAAATTCGCAAGCAAAAATTATAATGCTTAAATACTTGAAAGACCGAGGAATTAAGGATTTAGAAGGGGTAATTGTTACCCATTTTGATAATGACCATTCCGGTGGAACTGTTGATTTTATTGAAAATACGAATATAAAAACTTTGTATCTTAATTCAACAGAAAAAGAAACTCAAACTGCAAAGGATATTTTTAATGCGGTTAAAAAATTAAAACAAAATGTTAGAATTGTGAAAAATGAAGACATCATTTATTTTGAACCTAATTTAACCTTAAAAACATATAAAGCAAACATTGGTGGAAAAAATCGAAGCAATGAATGTTCAACTGTCATTTTATTGAGTTATGGGAAATTTGATATGCTATTTATGGGTGATGCCGGTGTTACGTCTTTCAGTCAGTTACAAAAAGATATTCCTCATAATGTAGAAGTTCTAAAAGTTGGTCATCATGGTGGTCCGAGAGTTGTTGATTCTCAAATGTTAGAACATCTCGGGAATAGAGTATCACTGATTTCTACCGGTATAAATTATTTTGGGCACCCCAATAAAGGAACTATAGATATTTTGCGCAATACGGATATTTTAAGAACGGATTTGCTTAATTCTATAAAAATTATGACTGAAGGCAATGAATACAAAATTTATTCTTATGATACCCATGATAAAAGATATCAATTCCGAGAAAATTTTTATTCAAAATGATATTAGAAAAACATTAAAACTTGACATAATTATCGTAAATTTTACACTAATTGTTAAGCAACTCAAATCCCCTCATATCAAGTGTTTTGTAGGTTGTAAAAATCTCAAAAAGTAACCTAGGGGTTGAAATTTTAAATTTTTGTAATATAATGGGTGTATAAAACATTCGAAAAAACGAAAGTCTTATAAAAACGTAAGAGCAAAAAGTAGTTTTTGAGAATTTTCAATTTACAACTAGAGGATTACATTTTGAAAAAATTATTACTATTCACTATTGCATTAGTGTTCATGTGTTGTACACAAGTGCAGGCGGCCAATGTAAATACAGTAAAGGCAGCGATAGTAAAACATTCTATCGAAATGGGTGTAGATCCAGCAATTACACTTAGTATTGCGAAAACAGAATCAGGTTTTAGACACGAAGCAAGAAGTTCTCACGGTGCTGTAGGTGTCTTTCAACTTATGCCTTCCACTGCAAGAAGAATGGGATTAAACCCATATTCTCTTGATGATAACATCAAAGGTGGAATCATGTATTACAAGTCAATGTACAAAATGTTTGGATCAATGGAATTAGCTTTAGCAGCTTATAATGCAGGTCCTGCAAATGTTAAAAAATATCGTGCAGTTCCTCCTTATAAGGAAACAAAAAGATTTGTAGCCGGTATTATGTCTGATTACAATCATTTTAAAGCTCATCCAGATCCTGCAATGATTGCAGTTAAAAAACCAACACCGGTTGCTAACCGTACTGTAGTTGCAGTTCAAACTCCAAAGGTTCCGGCAGGTGCAGCTAAGATGGTTGCTAAAGCTCCAGTGAAGTCAGCTCCATTACCGGTTTCTAGATTTGAAGAAGCTAGAAAGGTTAACGCTCAAATGATTAAAGCAATGCCTATGGAAGGTGAACTTAAATCTCAATCAGTTGCAATTTAATTTTTGGTTATGAATGTTAAAAATAGATGAGCCTTATGACTCATCTATTTTTTTATCAAATGTTTATGTTTTATTATAATTTTGTACCTTAAAAATACGGCAAAGCCTTGTTTAATAATATATTGTAAAAAATATTTTAGTAAATTAATCTCAAAAATTTCTTATTTTTATTCTGTTAATATTTGTAAAATTATTCACTAGGACTAGTTAAATAGTATTATATTTTTTACCCATTTGTGGTATATATAAATTGTACATAAATGAATTATATTATATTTATTATAGTTCAGTAGATTGGAGGAAAAAATGGCAGTAGGTCAATTCGTTTTTATGTTACACAGTCACCTACCTTACTATAGAAAAGCAGGCATGTGGCCGTTCGGTGAAGAAAACCTTTATGAATGTATGGCAGAAACATACGTTCCGCTTCTTAATGCAATTTCAGAATTATATGATGAAGGCATAAAAGCGAAATTAACTGTAGGTATTACACCTATTTTGGCTGAACAGTTGAATGATGAACACTTGAAACAAGGGTTTGTTGAATACTTAGATTCCAGAATTAAAAGTGTATCTAAAGATTTGGACAGATATCCTGATCCAAAAGTTCCTCATTCTCAACATTTGAAATATTTAGCAAAATATTACTTTGATTGGTTTAACAATATTAAAGATTCTTTTGTTAACAAATATCATATGGATTTGATTTCAGCATTCAAGAAGTTCCAAGATTTGGGATGTATAGAAATCACAACTTCCGGTGCTACACACGGTTTTTCTCCATTACTTGCAACAGATAACAATTTAAATGCTCAATTCAAAATTGGTTCTGATACAACAAAAAGATTATTTGGCAAAAAGGCAAAAGGTTGTTGGTTGCCAGAATGTGCATATCGTCAAGGTTATGAATATATTGGTAAAGATGGTCAAAAACATTGGAGACCGGCGATTGAGGTTACTCTTCAAAACAATGACATTGAATACTTCTTTACAGAATCTCATGTTATTGAGGGTGGAAATTCAATCGGTTGTCGCCGTGTAGTTGGTGTTTACGGAAATATTGAATATATTCCATTACCTGATAGGGAACCAACCGGGTATGATACATATTCTGCTTACTGGTTACCTGATGCACAGGTTGCTGTTATGGGTAGGAATGACAGAGCTGGTTACCAAGTTTGGTCTGCTGCTGATGGTTACCCAGGAGATGGTTGTTTCAGGGAATTCCACAAAAAAGATGACAAATCCGGTATGAATTATTGGAGAATTACTTCACCTAAAACTGATTTAGGGGATAAAATGCTTTATGACCCGGTTTTGGCATTGAATAAAATTAATGAAAATTCGGATCATTATACTACAATGCTTTACCACTTGTTGAATGACTACAAAAATTCTCACAACGGTAAAGAAGGCTTGATTATGGTATCATTTGACACCGAGTTATTCGGGCACTGGTGGTTTGAGGGTATTGAATTTATTAAACAAGTTATTAAAAAGTTTAATCAATATCTTCCACAAGTTGAAAGAATGACTGCAGGTGAATATTTGCATGCTCACCCTCCTACAGAAGCAATTCAAATTCCGGAATCTTCTTGGGGACAAGGTGGACACTTCTATGTATGGAATAACCACTTAACTGAATGGATGTGGCCGATTATCCACTCTTGTGAAAAACGTATTACATCTATTGCAGATAAATATCCAAATATTCCAGATGATAAATTATTGCATAGAGCATTGAATCAATTAGCTAGAGAAAATCTACTATTGCAAAGTTCAGATTGGCCATTCTTGATTACCACATGGCAGGCTAAAGACTATGCAACAGACAGATTTAGAGAACATGTTGATAGATTTGAAGAGATTGCTGACATGATTGAAAGCGGCAATATTGATAATGCTGAATTGGAAAAAATTGAAAGCATTGATAACTGCTTCCCTGTGATTGATTATCGTGTATATCAATCAATTGAAGAAGGTGTAATTCCGCAACAATCTAAAAAGTTAGCACCTTTATATAAAGATTAGACATAAATAATATTTTACAATTCATTTTACAAGCCTTAGCTCAAAAAGCCAAGGCTTTTTATTTTAAATCAAGAAATTTTCGGTTTTTGTTTGGGTAAATAAGTTGCGGATATTTATTTATTATCTTTTCTAAGTCTTCATTACTAATAGGAATTTCTTTTGCAGGTTCGTAAATAGTTTTTTTGATCCCTTTTACTCTAAAGAATTTACCTCTTGTGTTTCTGTAATCTCGAAGCATGTTTTCGGCAAAATCACATTTTCCACTCCACGCATCAACAATGATTGATTTTGGGTGAAAATATCCTTTTTCAATTGGAACATTAGGTGGATTTATAAGACAAACTGAATGGTCTATTTTCTTTTCTTTTCCATTTACGAGATTGTACATGTGAATTCTAGACACATTTTTAACCCCATTCAATTTAAGAACAATTTCGGAAAGCATTGCATCTTCCAGACAATTACCTATTTTTTCTTTCTCTAAGTAACTAAGCATTTCCATTGTTGGAGAATCTTTTTTAAGGTTTTCTTTTTTAAAACAGTTTTTTCTGAGTCCTATCAATTGATAAATTTTGTCATAAATATGTTTTTTTATTTTGAATTTCTTTTTATTTTCTTTAGAGAGGAATAAGTAATGGACGAAATCTTCAACTTTTTCTAACATCGTTTTGGAAGAACGACGTTTGTTAATTGTGGGTGTTTGTTCAAGTAAATCCATTACTTGTCCAAGATTGTTAGGACGGGTAGAACATAAATTATTGCTTTTCAAATAAGAAATGATACCCTCTTGATGTTTAGTTGTCGAGAAGTGTGGGAATGTTGAATTGACAATGTGAGAAACCCATTGAGCATCTTTGATTTGAGAACAACGGGAGGTAAAACTTTGACTTGTTGTGTTTCTAAGTTCCATAGATTGATAAAGAAAGCTAAAAATAATAATTGATTGAATTTGCGACTATATTTACAAATATTAATGAAAATTTTTCAAAAAAGTTCTTGCAATTTTTTTTTTAGCACATATAATAAAGAAGTAGCCAAAACATCTGGGAGCGTAGCTCAGTTTGGTTAGAGCGCATGCCTGTCACGCATGAGGTCGCGAGTTCGAGCCTCGTCGTTCCCGCCATTATAAAAGAACCCTTTGAGGGTTCTTTTTGTTTTTAAACGACTCGGCTCTTTTCGCCGGTCTTGGATTTGCTCCACGCTCCCAGAGTTCCGCAATAGCAACACGGTTGCAGTTTGCTCCATCTGCTCGCTATCCGGACTAACTTCGTGTCGTCCGTCCGCAAATCCGCTCGTCGTTCCCGCCATTTAAAGAGACTTTTAAGAGTCTCTTTTTTAGTGCAAATTTTTTGTGTGTAATATGTGGTGTATTTTATTGAGTGGTTTGGTTATAACAGATGGTGCGATTTTTTCGGGTAATTGGCTTTGTGTGCGAGTTTGAGGGGGCGGAAATAATCAAACCATGTGTTATTTTACAATAACAGTGGAGATGTTTTTTGTAAATTTGCTTTATGAGCGCGTTTTACGGTTATGAAACATCAAACTATATATAAGTCAAAATGGTCGAAAGCGGAGATTTTGTGGATATTTCCTCTTTTAAAGCGGTATTTTAGGAATATATTCAAGCACAACATGTTTATATGGGAAAGAGCCAATAACATTACCTGTCAGATAATCTAGTTTTTCAAGGAATCTCGTATCTTTTGATATTAACTTATATTTAGATAATGCCGGAAATACAACTTCTCCACCATGTTCCATATTTGATGATATTTGCGAACCTTTAGGTATTCTATATTCTATTAACATAGGCTCAAATGCAATCTTTCCTTCAACATTATATGGAGTGCAAAGATATTGCTTAGTTCCTAATTTATCGTGAGCAGCGTAAGCGAAACCTCTTGTTGGAACTATTGTATCACCAATTTTAGCCGCATTTATTACATCAAAATCTTGTCTTGCAGTTCCTATGCGTCGCACTACCCCTCTATAAGCAACACAATCTCTTGGTTGTGGAGTTAGTTTTGTAAAATTTACATTAGTATCCAGTAAATCTATAATTTGTTCATTATAATATGCCACTCTCTTATCATAGAGTTCTTTATATTTGTTGGGATTTTTCTCTTTAAAGTGCTCTATGCCTTTAAGACGGCTTTCTAATGTATCATTATAAAAACCATTAACCGCATGAAAATCATGATGACCGATTACCTCAGTTTTTCCATTTTTGCAATATGGTCTAACATAGCCTGCTGGCGGTGGGCTCCACCATGATTCAACTTTTTTTACAAAGGTATCTGTTTTTAGTTCAGATGCATATTTTAGTCCGTTTAACTTAGCAGGTTTAGTTGGTTTTGTTTGTAAAACACTAGTTTTACCTACAGTTTTTACCCAAGAAACAGTTCTTTCTGCTAAATTTATTCCAACTTTTCCAAATCCCATATAAACCCCTTTAATTTCCTCTGATATTAATATAAAGTATTTTATAACCCCAAAATTGCTTTTTTTATTAAAGAATCTTAATATACTAGAGTACTCAAACTCTCTGTTAAAAATAATCAAATCACCTGTTTCTTTACAGCAAATTTTTTGTGTGTAATATGTGGGTAATGAAAAATTCAAAACTTAATCGCAAGGATGTGCATAGCATTGAGTTGTTGTTATTTTTGAATGCCCTGGCAAACAGTTTTTTACTTGCTAAAGGGATTAAAATAATTTCTGTTGCACTTTTTTTCTAAAAAAGATTTTTGGTTGCTTTGTTGAATTTCATCTGTCGGTTTAAGATTTCCTAAAATCATCAAATCATTTGAGTTGTGTTTTCTATAGTTTTCTTGAGCTATTTGTGGATTTTTATTGGCATAACAATATTTACAACCATTTGGACAAGTGTCATAATCTCCAATATTTCTATTCTCCATACAACGACAGCCTTGTCTGTTACCTGAATGTCGTACCTTTTTGAATGTAATATCATTTGCTTTGCCTAAAATTTCAGATGTCATACACCCCGATTGCAGAATTCCATATTGTTCAATATTTTCAACTGTTGCACAAGTTTGAATTATTATATTGTGTTTCTTCGCTATCGCTCCGATATTTTTTGCGATTTCATTTTTATCAATGTCAGTCAACGTAATGATTTCAGGCATGTTCGTTTTTAGTTTCTTATACATTTCAACAAAACTAAAAATACATCTGTCAATATATGGTGAAAGTTTTTCAGACATATAATCAAAAGTTTCATAATGAACATTTTTAGTGTATTTTTCTGTCAAAAGAATTGGGTCATATCGCCATGCAATTCTTTGTTTATCGACAATTTTAGATAATTTAATAAGAGTTTCAATGCTTTCGTCTATACTTGGCACATTAGGTTCAATGTCCTTGCCATAAGCCGTAATTGTATAGTGAAAATATGTGTTAAACTTATCAGTAATTTCTGTTAATCTGTTTAAAATCGGTTCATAATTTTTGGAACAAAATACAACGCAATCAAGGACTTTTGGGTCTAGTTCGTATTTTGTTACTTTGTTTTGAAACATTGGATTTCTTGAATAAACAAAGCCTTCTTCGAATCTTTTCAAAAGCCAATCTGAATAATATTGAACTGTATCTGTTCTTGAACCTGTGTTAATTATCATTTTATACTTTTATTCCTGATTAAAAAGGGGCAAGATTGCCCCTTTCAATTTTAACACAATTCAGCATCGCTAAGTCCGAATTGTTCCAAGCTGTTTGATTTTGCTTGAACACAGATATATTCCAAATCGGTTTTTGCTTCCATTGTTCTTACCGCATTTGGAAGAACTTTTACACAACTGCCTTCTTTTATTTCAACAACTTCATTATCTAAAGTCATTGTACCTTCACCTTTTAAGAAAATATAAACTTCCTCATTTTGTTTGTGTTTGTGATTGAATGGCAATTTCACTCCTGCAGGCATTGTACTAACTGAAATTTCTCAACTTGTTAATCCTGGCAAATCATGCAAAAATGCTTTGCCATTTCCGTTAGATATCTAACTTTGTCAAGAGGTTTTAATTTCTTTTGTAACGATTATGTTAAACTTTAGCAAAATTTCATTTTGAGAGGATTATAAACTTAATAAGTAAAGGAAAATATAATGAATACTATATCTAATAATAATGTTAATTTTAAAGGCACGTTTGTTGTAAATTATAAAAACTCAATTTCTGGAATGCGTGAGGGCTTTGAGCATGCAATCGGAAAACATAAAAGGTTGATATTTGACGGTTTTGGCGGGAAAAAAGACACAACTTTATATGTATTGAAAGATAGCAAAGATTATGATGCTGCAATGTTTTTAAAGGCAAATAATAAACGTTTTAAATATATGCCGGATATTAATACAAAGGCAAGTTTTGAATATTTGGAAGATGCTGAAAAGTATATATTAGAAAACAAACCTAGAGTTATTACAAAAATTAAAGATTTAATTGATTTTGTAACAAGTAATAGAATGAAACAAAAAGCAAATTATCGTAGACCTATAAATGAATATATTTTTCAAAAATTTGGTATTACTAATGATGAAGTTACAAGGGTAAAAGATTCAAGAGGAGTAACTTTTTATAAAGATAAAACAACCGGAGATACTCGAGTTCAGTTATCGCCATTCAATGAAAATGGGACATATTTTGTTCGCGTGAAAGATTCTACTTATCCTCATGAAATTTCTCGTTATGCGGTTGACAGAGATGGAAATTTTTTATATAAATTTAGTACTCCCGATGATGTTAGGATTTTTAATGAAAAGTTTAAATTAGCATGCCAGTTTTTATGCAACCCTGAAAAATTTACAAAGTAAGTTTATAAAATTTTTATGTTACAATCTTTCAAGGATAAGGTATTGTTTATACTAACAATGATTTAAAATCTTGTTATCAGTAAATTATTGTTGTCGAAGAAAATAAATAAAGACAATGAGACAAGAGTGGAGTAACAGGCAATAGAAGATTGAAATTAACAGGTTTGTATAATCAAATGCAAGTATTTAATGCTATAAAACATCTAATTGGTACAATTGGGAAGTAGGGAGGTTGTTATGAAAAGGATTTTAATTTTGATGTGTTTATTACTTTCTTCTGCATCAATTGTTTTTGCCGGAGAAACTTATTCTATTAAAGATTTGAAAAAGATGAATATTGATGCAAATTCCTCTATATCAAAGGAAGAATTGCTAAAGGCTCAAAAGATTATGTTGGGTGTATATGAAAAGACTTCTGATGGTGTAAAACAAGGTAAAGGCCCATTTTATGCTGAAATTTATGATAAAAACGGGAAATTAATTGCTGCATCTTCTAATAGTGTAGTCGAAGATAATTGTTCAATTTATCATGCGGAGGTTAATACCTTGAAAAAGGCTCATTCATATTATAAGCAGTACAATTTAGCACCTAAAGATTTGACAATTTATGTTAATGCTGAACCTTGCATAATGTGTGCCGGTGCAATTATGTGGTCTGGAGTCAAAACAGTATATTTTGGTGTCCCATCTAAGAGTGTTGAAGAAATTACCGGTTTTGATGAGGGATTTAAACCGAATTGGATAAATGAATTCAAGAAAAGAGGCATAACTGTTTATGGGAATATTGAACAACAGGCAGGAGAAAGAATTCTTCAAGATTATGTAAACAGTGGAAAAGAAATTTATAAACCAACTAGAAAGTAGGACGATTATGATTATAAAATATAAATACTTGTTATCTGTTATTGTATGTACAATTATGTTATTTGCTTGTGGTTGCACATATAAAACAATGCCAATAGGCACATCTAACCCTTGGACTGATTGTAATGATAGTTATTCTTGTGCGGTTAAAATTGCCGGATTTAACATGCCGTTGCATCTTTCAAATTATACTGTAAGAGCAATGAAAGGACTGGTAGAGGTTACGTATCAGTTAGATGAGCATCGTGATGTTACGGTAAGAAAAAGCCTAGAAGAAATTAACGGCGGAGATAATAGCGGGGATTATACAAAGTATCCTGAAAATTCAACACTAGTACTAGATAATGGTGTAGAAATAAATGTCCGAAAAGACGGGGATAAGATTTATGTGATGTATTTTGGTGCAGAAAGCGGATATTATTCTGCTCGTTGTGAACAAGGTATGTCAACTAAAGAGGTTGAAGATATTTATTCTGTAATTGCAGAAGTTGAGGCGGCAAAACTTCCTCCAGAAGCTTTTGAATAGTTTTGTAAATATTTTTAATAATATATCAAAAATATTAATTTTCGTATTTTATACTAAGTCATAAACTTTGTAGAAGAAAGGATTTTATGCAAAGGGTGAAAAAAGTTTTATTGCTAACAATCTTATCTGTGGTTTTGGCACCTATGGTGTGGGCAGATGTTGTTGTTTCTCCTCAGTGGAGTGAGTTTTGTCCTTCTGAATATATTAGTTCGAAATCTTCAAGGTTTAATTCTACGCAGAATTATTGGTATAACAGACGAGTTCAGTTTGAGGAGTCTTTGGAACAATGTAATTCTTATAGTGGTGAACATTTGAAGTCTTGTTATTCTAAAATTCGAGCTGAAGAAATAAATAAAAATAAGTACAAAAAAATCTAAAAAATATTTCTAAACAAAGGAGATACGTGATGAATTCTTCTCTAAGTATAAGTTCTCAACCGGTTTTTACAGCGAAGATATCTGTGATTGCGCAAGCTAAATTATTATCAAAAGAAGATTCAAATACTCTAAAGGCAATAGCTAAAAATATTGGAACCGATGATGATATTATTCATTTGACGGTTAAAGAATCTAAAAAACACCCGTATACTGCATTCTGGGCAGAACATACTGCGGATTTCCATTTGGGGCATAAAGCATATAAAACAAGAGCTTCTAAGAATGTTTCTGCGGGAAAATTTTCACCTTTTAATTATTGCAAAAGAGTTTTATCTATACTAAAAAATGCATATATAAAAATGCAAAACTCTAAAGTTTAGCTAATTTCATCAAAATCTGCAATTTTAATTTCTTCAAAAGATTTATTTAAAGCTTCTTCCGGACTTAACCTCTTTTTCAATGCTCTATCTATGTGTGCGTTTGAAATATAAATTTCGTCTTTATCTGTTTTGTATGCAATATTTGTCGGACTTTTTCCGTTTCTTATTTCAGAAAAAGGAATGTCGAGTTTGTTTAAGAGTTCTTTAAATTTGTTATAAATATTAAGACTCTTTTTGGTATTTTTAGAGCCAACAAGGATTCCTTGCAAATTATTGTCGGCTAAATTTATTTTATCCCTCAAATAAGGAATAAAAATACTAAAATTGTGGTTTGCCCCATCGTTTGGGTTTATATGCATTAGTAAGGCTTCTTTGCCATTTGTCAAAAGACATGACGTACAATCACAAATATTTCTTGTAAAAACATCTTTACCTTGCACTGTTTGCTCCAGACTCCAAGGAAAATCAGCAAAGTTTATTTTAGGGATATTGCTTGTGACTTCTGAAAATGTTTTGCTATTTACAGGTTTGATATAAGATGTAAAACTGATATCTGCCATTTTTTATGCCTTTCAGAAAGAGTAAAGTCACATAAAAAATAAAATTGCCATATTGTAAAGGATTATAACAACTCAAAAAAAGAACCGGTAATGACCGGTTCTGAATTGTTATCCTATCCTAAATCTTTTTAAAAATGTTTCCTTTTTGCTTTTCCTAATTTCCAACGATGTTCGTAAAATTTATGCTATAAAGTTTGTTCCAAATCTGTTTGCTCCGTGGAAGAAAGATTGTTTCATCATTTGAGTCAAAGTCTTTTTCACAACTTTTTTATCGTTTAAATCAACTTCGCTAATTGCTTTTGAAGTATTTTTATATGCAGATGTCACAGCATCAGAAAATAATAGCATTGTAGCCATTTTTATATCCTCTCTTTTTATTTGAAACTTTTAAAACTTTTTTCTTTTTCTTTATTTATCTCTTACATATATATAAAAACTTCCTTTAAAAATTTATTGACTTTTTATATTCAAAATATATAAATTTTGTTACATAACTTAATAAACATTTCAAAAAGTTAAAGAATCCACAAAACTATGCCGATTAACAGAGTATAAAAGTTATGAAAGGAATGTTGATACAATGGGATTGTCATCATCACAAGGTCGATTATTATCAATAACTGCGAGATTAACATCAAATGAGTATGAATCTCAACAGATTTCCAATGCAAAAATGAGATTGGCTACTCAATCTCAGGCAGCTAGTGATGATTATATTAATGCCCTAAATTCTCAACAAGTTCTTTATACAACTTATGATGAAAAAGGTAATTCTACAGCAGAAAGATTAACGGCAAATGCAATGTATCAGTATGCAGATATGAAAAATCAATATCTCCTTACAAATACATCTGGTCAAGTTTTGTTGCAACAAGAAGATGCTCATAAGTTCCAAGAAGCAAGTAATTTAGATGAATTTCTAGAATCTTACGGATTAAAGAAACAATGGAAATCAACTACATTAGAATCAAATTATAACAAATTGGAAAGTGCTGAATTTGAAAATTATAGAAAAGCATGGGACGAAAAAGTTCAAGCGGCTATTGATAAAAAAGATTATTCTGTTTCTTACCACAAAGATGGAGTTCTTGTAACTGAGAGTAATTTATCATCTGATAAAGCTTGGGAAAAAGAACAAGGTGAAGCTTTCAGCAACTATAATGAAGTACTTGCAACATATAATAACGAAGTTGCAAAGGCAAGTGCAGGTATTAATAATCAAGTTGAATTGAGCAATGCTATTAAAGCTTTGTCAGAAGCAAAAACGAAATATAGCAGTTGTCTCACTTATGATGATTGGGTTAAAACTAAGGCTGCATATTTGGACTCAAGTAATAATGTTACGAATAGATTGAATAGCGAATATTTGAATATGCAAGATAAGTACAATCCTGTCCTTGCTGAATACAATGCAGAAGCAGAGGATTATGGTTCAACAATTACAGATTTATATACTTATGATGATGCTACAAAAGCTCAATGGTACACAAATTTGTGGTACAGATTGAACGGCGAATCTTCTGAAAAATCAGAAAAGAGCAAATCAAATTATACCGTATTGAATACAAAATTAGCAGATAGTACAACATGGATTCAAGATGCAATTACACAAGGTGCGATTACTATTGAAGTTGCCTCAAAGGCTGAGGATTCTAAAAATACGATTCCGGATTTAAATAATCCGACCGTTTATAATTTGAAAGGAATAAGCTGGAAAGCAACATTATTCTCCTCTTGTTCAGATTTAACTCAAAAAGATGATGATCAAGCAATTGCGAGAGCAGAAGCTGAATATGAAAGAAAAACTCAAGAAATCAATGCAAAAGATGAAAAATATCAAGCAAAAATAAAAAATCTTGATACAGAACATACTGCTTTACAAACAGAATACGATTCAATTAAGAGTGCATTGAGTAAAAACATTGATAGATCATTCAAAACATTCTCGTAGAAAATCTCATTAAGACTTATAAATATATTTTTCCCCTACAAATTTTTCCCTCCACTTTATAGTATAATTTAACTATCAAATGGAGGTTTTTATTATGCATAGTGTAACTTTGATTAATGGTGATGGTATCGGACCGGAAATTTCTGAAAGTGTGATGAAAATAATTGATGCTGCAGGTTTGAAGATAGATTGGGATATTCAAACTGCCGGTGCAGATGTTATTCAAACTGAGGGAACTCCATTACCACAAAGAGTTTTAGACTCTGTAAGACAAAATAAAGTTGCTCTTAAAGCTCCTGTTACAACACCGATTGGAAAAGGTTTCAGGTCTGTGAATGTCCAACTTAGAAAAAACTTGGACTTGTTTGCAAATATAAGACCTTGTAAAAACCTAACCGGTGTAAAAACTCGATTTGATAATGTGAACTTAGTTGTCGTTAGAGAAAATACTGAAGATTTGTATGCAGGTGTAGAAGAAAAAATTGATGATAATACTGCACATAGTATTAAAATCATTACTCGAAAAGCTTCAGAAAGGATTTGTAAGTTTGCCTTTGATTATGCTGTAAAAAACGACAGGCATGAGGTTTGTGTTGTTACCAAAGCAAATATTATGAAGTTATCTGATGGATTATTTTTAGAATGTTATAGAAATGTTGCTCAGAATTATCCACAAATAAAAACAAGAGAAATTTTGGTTGATAATCTTTGCATGCAACTTGTTCAAGATCCGACAAAATTTGATGTTTTAGTTCTTCCTAATTTGTATGGAGATATTGTTTCTGATTTAACAGCAGGACTAATCGGGGGATTGGGTGTTGCACAAGGTGCAAATATCGGAAATGATTGTGCAGTATTTGAACCGGTTCATGGTTCTGCCCCTGATATAAAAGGACAAAACAAGGCTAATCCTACGGCATTGATTCTATCTGCTGTTGAAATGCTCCGATATATTAATGAAAATTCTTATGCGGAGAAGATTGAGCATGCTTTATTTAAAACATTAGCAAATGGTGATAAAACTCAGGATTTAGGCGGAAATTTGTCAACCACAGATTTTACTTCAAAAATTATAGAAAATTTATAAAAGAAAAGTGCTTGATATTACCAAGCACTAAATTACCTCTTTAATATAATGTGAATAAATATATCCTTAGATTTCGAATAAACTGTGAAGTCGTTCTTGAATGTCTTCTTCGTCAAGTTCTTCTGTTAATCGGTTTAAGTCGATTGCCATCTGGTAATAGTTGGCGGCATCGTTTGTGAAGCCCATTTCTTGACTTGCTCGCCCTGCGTTAAAATATGCAAGAGTGTAGTTCGGATTTAGTGCAATTGCTTCTTCAAAGTATTCTAATGCTTCTTCTGCATCTGCAAGTCCGTCAAGGTATAGAATTCCTAAATTGTTCTGAGCATATTCGTTTTCCGGATTCAATTCTACGGCTTTATGGTAAGCAACAAGAGCTTCTTCAAGGTAATCCTTTTCCCAAAGAGCTATACCGACTTTTGAATATGCTCTAAAATCTTCAGGATTTAGTGTGATTGCATCACAGTATGAACGAATAGCTTTATCTAAATCATAATCTGCCATATATATATCACCTAGTGCGATATACAAGTCATAGTTTTTAGGGTCAAGAATAATTCCTGCTTGATATGTGGAGATTGCTGCTTCTGCGTTTCCTTTGTTCTCTGCAAAAATAGAGCCTAAAGCTTGGCACACAATAGATGTCCACTCAGGATCCGGATTTATTGAAATCGCTTTTTGGTAATGTTCAATTGCATCGTCATAAAGTTCTGCTTTTGCATAAGCATATCCTAATGAATTGTTAAAGAACGGATTATCTGGTTCTTTTTCAACTGCAAGCTTGAATGCACTTACTGAATTCAATTTATCATTTTTAGACATGTATAAGTGTCCAAGTTCATAATAAATTTGAGCGGTATCAACATCAAATTCTAATAACTTTTCGTAGCAATCAATTGCTTCATTTGTATTTTCAGGGAAATAGGTTTGAAGAATTGTTGCAAGTTTCACTAATACTGCGCGATTTAGTGGATTTGCCTCCAAAACTTTTCTGTAGCAATCAACAGTTGTATCAATGTTTTTATTTTGAAGAGCAATATCACCAATTTTGTTGTAATAGTATTCAGTATTAGTCGTTTTTTCTATTGCGTCTTTGTAAACTTCTTCTGCTTTGTCAAACATCTTGAATTTTTCAAAAAATTTTCCAACAGTGTTGTAAGAAAAGATTGAAACATCATTCGACATGTTCTTGTAGAACATTTTCATTGTTGGTCTGTCCCATGCAAGCATGATACTTCCAGTTAAGAAATAGTACAAAAATCCTGCATAATCTTTTAAAGTTCCATTTTGAGAATTGATTTTTTGCAAAATAGATTGAGACAGAATCATTCTCGGACGGCCGGAATTCAACTTGTTCATGTCGATTGCAGATTTGAATTCTTTTTCTGCAGACTGAAAATCTTGAGCTAATTGCATGAAATAGCCTGTATAAAGGTGTGCATCTTTATTTCTTGGGGAAAGAGATATCGCAGTTTTGCATTGCTCAATTGCTGTATTTATGCTGATTTGTCCTTGTTCCCACATTAAAGTCGCCAAACGATAGTAAGTTTCAGGTATAGTCGGGTCATATTTAACCGCATCGACATAATGTTCGATTGCTTCTTGCAGGTCATAATTTCTTTGCCCGATTAGATATTTTTCGTGAGCAATTCTTGCTTTTTCTAATGAGTTCTGCGCTCTTTCTTTATTTTCTAAACTGTCTGTGCCTATCATTGGCATTAAAACTTGTTCTGACATTTTGAAGCTCCAATATACTATATAGATTTACATGACATGTCGTGGGTAAATTTTATATCTTTAATACATGGAAGAATTTCTCATACATTTGTACTAGATGGTTGGAGTATTTTCTATATTAAAAAATCCGACAAACATAATGCCTGTCGAATTTTGAGTTTCTTTAATAAATTTTTTTTAGATTAATTATTTCTGCTTTGTATTTTTGCAAGTAGGTTAAGAATTTCAATATACAACCAAACGATTGTAACCATTAAAGCAAATCCGCCGTACCATTCAAAATATTTATCAACGTTGCCTGCAAATTTTTCAATGAAGTCGAAATCAACAATTAGATTGAAAGATGCAATTGCTACAACAACCACACTGAAACCAATTCCTAGTAATGAATTAGAGAATAATCCTGGGATTGAGATATGGAAGAATGACAAAATGAGTTGAAGCATGTAAATTCCAAAAACTGCTAGGGTAGAGTTAAATATAACCATTCTGAACTTATCAGTGCATTTAATTACTTTAGTTTTGTACAACAAGAACATGCCAAATAATGCAAAAACTGTCCCCATAGCTGCTTGAGAAGCGATTCCCGGGAAATATTGGTTAAGCAAAGCAGAATAACTCCCTAAGAATAATCCCTCACACATTGCATATAGTGGAGTTGTTATTGCAAGCATTTTATTTTTTGGTGCAAAACAGATTATTAAGCATAAAATTAAACCTCCGAAAGTTCCGACATTTCGAAGAATTGCAACTTTATCGGCAAAACCGGCAAGTTGTAAATACCAAGTGTACGCAAAAGTCAATGCTAAAAATAAACCAAGCATGCAGGTTTTTATAATTGTTCCATTGATTGTCATGACATGCTCAAGTTCAAGTCCGTTATCGAAAGTTGATTTAAAACTTCTTTCTCCTAAAACAGGATTAGCCATATTAAGCTCCTTTCTTATAAATATCCTCTAAATCACTCACATATTAGCATATAAAATAAAAATCTCAATTGTTCTAAAAATTTTTTTGAAAAAGGACTTTACAATAATTTTTTTTTGTTATACACTAATTACATAATCCTCAGTAGCTCAATGGCGGAGCATTCGACTGTTAATCGAAGGGTTGCTGGTTCGAGTCCAGCCTGGGGAGTTTTTTCTATATTTAGGGGTTGAATCAGGTTCAAGCCCTTTTTTAATGCCTGTTTCTCTAACTGAAAAGATTAAATCTTCAAACAAACTCAATTTTTCAATGTGCTTGTACGGAGAACCCGGTGTATTTTTTGAGTCATTTCAATTCTGGCGGGTAGTTATATTATTGGGGAAAGTTGCCTTTGTGTGCGAGTTTGAGGCTAAAATGCAGATTATTAAAAGAAAAAAGGATAATTCCAAGGATAAGAAAAGGATAAATTGGATATTTTTTATATTACATTTCTTTAGACATGGGAAGAGGCAACAAACTCCAATAATACTAACAATTTCCCTAATTCCTTATGATTACATATTTATAAAACTATCCTTCTACTTATAATCAGTATAATTAATTTTACTAATCAAAACCCTACATTTCATTCAAATTTATTATAGAGGATTTTGGTTTTTCGACTTTTGGTTTTTCTATAGGATTAAATATTTCATATAAACACGAAGTAAAAGTTGTGTTTCCGTCAAATTTACATTCTTGAGTGATTGTATCAATATAAATTTTATCTTCGCCAGAAGAACCTATAATTTTCATTTCTTTATTTTCATTTGGATAGTTTTTAAGATTAAGCTTATTCATGTTTTGACCAACATATATAGGCATATCAGGATTACCAAGCTCTTTTGTAAAATTCTTAGCATACGCAAATATCAAATCTTTAATTTTATTATTAATACTTTCTTTTATATAATCTTTTTTGAGTTCAATATTATCTAACACCAATGCTGGTTTATTCTCAATTTCTGCAATATAACACATAGTATTACCAACAGGTTTATCATTAACTAAAACTTCCATTCCAGAAATCATTTTATTTTTTATATAATTAGGTGCTATAGCTTGTCTCGTGCCTGTTCCTATTGCTGTGCAACAGGAAGCATCAATACCTAAAAATAATGAATGAGAAACATTATTCATATCAACTTGTTGTACAGTTAATTGTATATTGTTAGTATTCGGATTTTTCTGTAATAAAAGCATTTTTTGTTTAAGTTTTAAAATCCAGCTTTCAAAAGTTTTTCTTGCCATAGTTGCGTCAGGATTTTTATCAGGACTTTTCCAAAAAGAATTCTTTTTCATAAATTCACTAATAATATCAATCAATTCAGGCAATTCTTTAGCTGATATCCGTTGGTTATCTTTACAAAGTTTTAAAGCTTGATTATTAATATCTGAATAAAGACTATATAATGAATTTTGAGTATTTAATTTATAACCTTTTATGCTTATTTCTTCAAATAATTTTGCTTTCTTATCTATTGAAAGAATTCCCAATATAGGAGATGTCAAAATTTCTTCTAAATTATTTATTATATCATTTTGTTTATCTTCATCTGTTATATTTTTTTGTAATTTCGATTTTGGGTCAAATTTAGTCCATCTATTAAAATTTATCCCCGATTTTTCAAATTGAACTTTTGTCGCTTTATTTTGAGGAAGTTCTAGTAAAACCTCTCTCACAGTCTTATTTGGACTTTGGTTAAGAATTGTGAGCAACTGATTATAAGGAGATTTAAAATCTTCCTTTGAAGTAAACATTTTTGATAAGTACTTATTATTTCTAAAATCCACTTGTTTGCAAACATTACCGTTTGAGTCAGTCCTTACAATATCATTCAATATATTTTGTAATTCATTAATATTGTTTTTTTTATTATATTTATTTAATACTGACTCTAAAATATCATAAGAATTCTGCATAATATAAAAAAACTTAGCTAATTCAATTTTATAAGGATAATCTGTAATTGATTCTTTTACTAAATTTTTATTTTTATCTGTTAAATTATTTATATCTTTAATTAAATTGTCTTTATTATCAATTATATGAAACTGTTTTTTTAAGTTAGTGATTTGAGTTTGCCTGTTTTTATATTGCAAACTTTCTGTTGGATTTGTTAATTCCAATAACTTTTGATACAAAGGGTGATTTGTACTTATATCGCCAATTGTATCTATATAACTTTCGACATTTTCAAACTTTTTGTCAAACGATGCGATAAAAGATTTTTTCCCAAGAATTTTTACTGTATTTAATACTTTTTTAGGCTTTTTAAAAATTAACTGTTCTATTTCGTCATTAGTAACTTTATGCGAGAATGATGACAAAAAATCACGCCTATTAAACCCTGCAAGCCTGATATCCATAAGAGTTTTAGCCTGTTCGACTCTATTTAATTTATCTCTTATAAAATTAATTGTATATTTTTTAGGATATCCCAATTCCAAAATCTTAAGAAATCTGTCTGTAGTTAAATTTGTACTTCCTAAATTACTGCCAAAATATATATTTGATTTATTTTGACGATAAATGTTAGATTTATTTCGAATATTATTATGGGGAGTATATCCATAATAAAGGGGTGAAATATTCATATTAAAATTAAAACCGAAAAAAATAATTTTTGCTATTTTTTATTAAATGCGATTTATTTCTCCCTTTAAGAATTTTACAATTGTTGTGTGCCAAAAAATTTTTATTCAAAAATGTAATGGTTATTATCCATTTTTAACCTCTATAAACTTCAAAAAACAATCGAGTTTGAGGCTGAAATGCAGAATATTAAAAGAAAAAAGGATAATTCCAAGGATAAGAAAAGGATAAATCGGATATTTTCTATATTACATTTTTTCAGACATGGAAGTGGCAACAATCCCCAATAATACTAACCTTTTCCCCAATAGCTTAACTTTACATATTTATAAATCTATCCTTCTCTTTATATGTACTGATTTTCTATTATTGTTTGGAATATCGGCTTTAGTTTTATATCAAAGTTTTTATCTTTATATGTGATTAGTACGTTTTAACATTTCTAACCAAAATAATTTTCCGGTAGTTTTCTTTAAAAAATGAACTTATTTGTCCTTGTTTAGGCCTAAAAACAAACTATTTCAAAAGAGAGCTACGACAATTACTATTTGTTTTTAAAACAAAAATTTATGCCGAAGGGAAAACCAAGCTAACGAAGTTTAAAACGAACATTATGGCAAAATACAGGCATTAATGTGGGAAATTACAATAAGCTTGAAATCTTAATCTAATTGAAATCTTTATCCTGTTACTATAACAAAATATTCGCTAAGAGGCCGCTGACGCGAGTTTGCAGGTATGTTCAAGTGTATTAGCATAACTTTTTTTACAATTAGAACTCTAATTCTCTTAAAACTCGCGTGAACAGTGACAAAAAAGATTTTTATAATAAATACTACACTAGAATCGGATATTTACATTGGCTACTTCATAAAATATACCATGCAAGGGCGGCCGCCGGTATCGTAATTTATTTGTTCTATAACTTCACCGTTTTTTGTTAAATAGTGCATGTATTTTCGAACCGTAACTTTTGAAATATCCAAAAATGCTGCAATTTGTTCTGATGTATGTCCGCTATTTGTATCTTCTCTTAAGTATTTACGGATTTTGTCTAATGTCTTTTCTTGAATACCTTTTGGAAGTTCAAAATTATTATTCCCCAAATGTTCGCTATTCATAATTTCATCAATTTTTTTCTGATCCAGAACGCAAACATTATTTTTTTGAACTCTACACTCAACGAATTTGTCCAGTGCTTGTTGAAATCGTTCTTGTACAAAAGGTTTGACAAGGTAATCAATGACCCCAAAGTTTAAAACCGTATCAAGGGTCTTTTTATCATTTGATGCCGTAACCATAATTATATCAGTATTAATTTCTTCCGTTCTGATTTTTTTTAGCAAAGATAAACCATCTAACACTGGCATATAAACATCAAGGATAGCCAAATCCACTTGATTTTCTGACAAATATTTGAACGCATCATTCCCGTTCCTGAAAGATTGAACAACATAAAAACGGGAATCTTGCTCAACATAATGAGTATTTATCATTGCAACCATAGGGTCATCTTCTACGATTAAAACCTTGTACATTTATTACCTCTTATTCATAATATTTAGGTGCTAATTTCATTGTTTGGAAAAATTTCCAATCGTGAGCAGGAAAGACTTTTGCATCATATTTTTTAGCCAAACGTCTTACTTTTTCGATTGATTTTAAGAAACTTACACTATCATACATAAAACCGCTCATTTTTGCAGGTGGTCCAAAAATTTCTGATGTATAAACACAATCTTGAGGAAGAATTATAGTTTGTCCTTCAAGATGAACAACAAGCCCTAAGAGATTTGGAGTATGACCGGCAAGACAAACTACTTCAACCCCTTTTGCAAGTTCAAAATCTTCATCAACCAAATGATATTGTTTTACGGGTGCTTCCAAATCTCCTTTTATATAACCGCCATGAGTTTCTCTATCAGGGTTCATGTGAACTTTTGCAAGTCCATATTTGTAATCTTCCCCAGGAACATAAACATCAGCGTGAGGGAATAAATTGATATTTCCTGCGTGGTCTAAGTGCATATGAGAAAGTACAACGGTTTTAATATCTTCCGGTTTAACACCGCAAAGTTTAAGTTGATTTTCCAATCTTTCTTCTTCTTTTTGATAAAGCGGATAAACTTCTTGCATAGTTTTGGGCCAATAACCGTTCATGGCTTCAGGGTTTGAACCTGTGTCATATAAAATATAACCATCATCTGTTTCAATTAAATAAGCCATTACAGGCAGTTTAATCCATTCATTTTGAACATGCGGATTAGTGCGTGTTCCAAGTGTTGCACATGCAACAACGGTATTTTTATCGGTTTCTAAATACCCTGTATTTAGTGCATAAAGTTTCATCATTTCCCTTCTTTCTTAAATTTAACGGTGAATTTTGTTTCTATTTCCATTTCTGACGTAACTGAAATTTTACCGTTATAAGTCTCAATCAATGATTTAACAACAAAAAGTCCCGTTCCTCTAGAATTACTTTTTGTTGAAAATCCGTCTTTAAAAATTTTCTTCAAATTAGATTTTTTTATTCCGTTGCCATTATCGCTTACGACAATTTTTATTTCTTTTGGTGTTGATAAAATAGATACATATATTTTTTTGTTGGAAACATCTGTTGAATTTAGTGAATCCATCGCATTTTCGATTAAATTTCCAAGCACTGTTATAAAAACATCTGACGGAATTCTTGTATCGTTTTCTTCCAGTGAACTTGATGAATCCAATGCAAAATGGATGCCGAGTTCTGATGCTCTAGCAAATTTTCCAATCAAAAGAGCAGCAATAGATGGAATTTTAATTTGTTTAATAATGGTACTTATTATCTCTTTTTGTACCATACTGACATTCATAATGTATTCAACTGCTTCATCGTATTTTTTCATTTGGATTAAGCCCAAAATTACATGCAATTTATTCACAAAATCATGGTTATTAGCTCTCATTGATTCGACAAGATGTTTAACCCCGGTCAAATTTTCTGCAAGTTGTACGACCTCAGTTCTGTTTCTAAAAATAGCAAATGCTCCAACGATTTCACCATTATCATAAATTGGCATTCTATCAGAAATTACGTAATCATTTTTTAATGATTTCATCTGCACATTGAATTCTTTTTTGCCTGTCGTTAAGAGTTCACCTAATCTTGATGCAGGATAAATCTCATTCAAATCTTTTCCGATAGGTTCACTTTCTGTTATATGCAGCATTGGAATTGCTGATTTGTTTATAAATATAACTTTTTTGTTTTTATCAATCGCTAAGATGCCTTCCTCTAGTGCCATAAGGATATCTTCACGCAATTTAAACATTTCAAGTAATTTATTTTCATCCATAATTTTATTTTACCTTGAAATTACAACTTTGCTATTAAATATTAGGAAATTTATACGCATCTTCAATATCAACAGGCATTTCCTTGTACTCACAAGTGTTTATAGCCTTATCAAGATAATCGTACAATTCCTGTTTAAATTTCGGATGTGCACAATTTTCGATAATTGTTTTGGCTCTTTCTATCGGGTCTAAACCTCTCAAATCTGCAACCCCTTGTTCTGTAATAAGTGCGTGGATTTCATGGATTGTATGGTCAACGTGACTAACAAGTGGGACAATACAAGAGATTTCTCCATTTTTTGCAGTAGATTTTGTGATAAAAATTGATAGTCCAGCATTTTCGCAATAATCGCCAGAACCGCCGACACCATTCATCAAACGACAACCGTTAATGTATGAAGAATTAGTGTTACCATAAATATCTGCCTCAATAACTGTGTTAATCGCAATTATACCAAGTCTTCTGATAACTTCGGGGTGGTTACTGATTTCTTGCGGTCTTAGTACAATTTTATCTTTATATTTTTCAAAGTTTTTAAAGAACTCATCAATCTTATCCCAAGAGATTGTCAAGGACGTACCCGATGCACATTTAACTTTTCCTGCCTCAATAAGGTCGAAAATTGAATTTTGCAAAACTTCTGAATATACTGTTAAATCTTCAAAATCAGAATCTTTCAAACATTCTAAAACTGCATTTGAAACACTGCCGACACCTGCCTGAATGGGAGGAAGCGGATTACACAATCTTTTATGTTCAACTTCATTTTTCAAAAAGTTAACCAAATTTTTAGCCATAGCATCAAATTCCGCATCAGATGGTACAACTTTCCTTCCATTATCAGGAATTGTGCTGTGAACAACAGCAACAACTTTATCAAAATCACATTTTATATAAGGTGTTCCAATTCTATCGTCAACTTTTGTAATTGGAATAGGTTTTGTATATGGAGGATTTTCAGGAGAATAAACATCATGAACCCCTTCTAAAGACGCTGGAACATAAGTGTTTACTTCAATTATAATTTTGTCCGCACATTCTGCATATATGTTAGAAGTACCAACAGAAGTTGTCGGAATAATATTTCCGTTTTCATCAATCGCAGTTGCTTCAATTATTGCAACATCAACATGGTTTAAGAAATTTCTTTTTACCCAGACAGGCATCAAACCAAGCGGAACATCATGATAGCCGACTTTCCCGTCATTAATCGCATTTCTCAAATCTTTATTGGTTTGGTAAGGAATACGTTTTTTTAAAGCTCCTTTTCTTGCAAGTTCACCATCAAACTCATCTCCGAGAGAAGCTCCTGAATAAACTGTTAAATCAAGCTTTTCACCGTTATCTGCACGTTTGGCAAGCTCTCCTGCAATAACTTTAGGATAACCTGCAATCGTAAAACCACTAACACCAAGTGTCATATTAGGGTTTATAAACTTTGCAGCCTCAGCCGGTTCCATAACTTTAGTTAAATATCTTTTATCTCTAATCCTTTTTTCAAATTCTTTGTCCACAGTCTTTACCTCACTTACTCTTTCATTTACCAATAATTTATCATATTGATAAAATTTGTATGTACTAACGAAATTAAAAAAAGAGTTTGGAAAGTAAAGAAAGTTTTAAATAACGCAAAAAAATTTTTATACTTACAAAAGAATGTACAAAATTGAATTACAAAACTAACATATTGCTATAGGTTGAAATTGTAAGAAAGGAAATATAAAAATGGAAAACGAAATTAGTGCAGAAGAATTGATTAATTCGTTAGTTGAAAAAGCTCATAAAGCTCAACAAGAATTTGAATCATTTTCTCAAGAACAAACAGATGCTATTGTTAAAGAAATTGGTAAAGTCGTTTATGATAGAGCTGAAGAATTAGCCAGAATGACAGTTGATGAAACTAAAATGGGTGTTTATGAAGACAAGGTTGCAAAATGCCACGGTAAATCAAAATGTATTTGGAACAGTTTGAAAGGCAAAAAATCAGTAGGGATTATTGAAGAAAATAAAGAAACAGGAATTATTAAAGTTGCAAAAGCAAAAGGTGTAGTTGGTGCAGTAACCCCTGTAACAAATCCTGTTGTAACTCCAATGTGTAATATTATGTTTGCTATTAAAGGTCAAAACGCAATTATTATTGCTCCGCACCCAAGAGCAGAACATGTAAACAAATACGTTGTAGATCTGTTTAGAGAAATTTTGAAAAAACACAACGCTCCTGTTGATTTAATTCAAACAATCGAAAAATCATCAATTGATGCTACAAATGAATTAATGAAAAAAGTTGATGTAGTTGTAGCAACAGGCGGTGGCGGTATGGTTAAAGCTGCTTATTCATCAGGTCACCCTGCATTAGGTGTTGGTCCTGGTAACGTTCAAGTTATTATGGATAGAGGAATTGACTACGAAGATGCCGTTAAGAAAATTATCATCGGCAGAACTTTTGATAATGGTATCATTTGTTCAGGTGAACAAGCCGTATTCATTCCAAAAGAAGATTTTAATAAAGTTCTTGACTTGTTTAGAAAAAACGGCGTATTTGTTGTTGAAGATGAAGCATCAATTAAGAAATTTGCTGATACAATCTTCCCTGAAAACGGTCCAATCAATAGAAAAATTGTTGGTCAATCTGTTCAAACAATTGCAAAACTTGCTGATGTTGAAGTTCCGGAAGGTACAAGAATGATTTTGATTAAGGCAAGGGCAATCGGTAAAGGCAACGGCGAACCTTTATGTCGTGAAAAAATGTGTCCTGTAATGATTACTGCTCCTTACGATACATTTGAAGATGCTATTAAACTTGCTCAATCAGATTTGGAATACGAAGGAAAAGGTCATACAGCATCAATTCATTCAAATGATATGGAACATGTTCGTTATGCAGGTGAAAATTTGACGGTAAGTCGTTTAATTGTTAACCAATCCTCATCAACAGGTGCAGGCGGCAGTTTGTATAATGGCTTTGCTCCAACTACAACATTAGGTTGTGGATCTTGGGGTAACAACAGTATTTCAGAAAACTTGAATTACACTCACTTAATTAACGTTTCTCAAATCGGACTTTATAATAAGGATAAAAAAGTTCCGACAGATGAAGAAATTTGGGCTTAAATTTGTTGTTATAATAAATTCCGGATTGCATAATGTAGTCCGGAATTCTCCTAAAAGAAAGGATTTTTAATCATGAAACAGTTAATATTAAAACCGGAATTGCATAAATTCCAAACTTGCAAAGAATTTGCAAAAGAATTTGAATTGGGGGAAGATGATTTAATTCTTACAAATGAATATATTTTTAATCCATATTTCAAAGAATTAAATTTGCCTGTAAAAACAATTTTCCAAGAAAAATTCGGTGCAGGTGAACCAACAGATATTATGGTTGATGCAATTATTAATGAAGCTGCAAAACATACTTTCAAAAGAATAATTGCAATCGGCGGTGGTACAATCATTGATATAGCAAAAGTTTTGGCAGTAACAAACGGAGAATCTGTCGATAAATTATACGACAAAAAAAATGAATTAAAGAAACATTATGAACTAATTATTATCCCTACAACTTGTGGTACAGGCAGTGAAGTTACAAATATTTCAATCATCAACAGAACAAGATTGGGTGTAAAAATGGGATTGACTTCGCCTGAAATGTTTGCAGAAATGGCAGTTCTAATTCCTGAACTTTTGAGATCATTACCGTTTAAAGTTTTTGCAACAAGTTCAATTGACGCTTTGGTACATTCTGTTGAATCAAGTTTATCTCCAAAAGCAACCGATTATTCCAAATTATTTGGTTATAAAGCTATTGAAATGATTATCACAAGCTATCAAAGACTTGTTAAAGAAGGTAAAGAAATTTTGCCTGATTTGATGGATACATTCTTGACGGCAAGCAACTTTGCTGGTATTGCGTTTGAAACAGCAGGTTGTGCAGCGGTTCACGCATTGAGTTATCCATTGGGTGCAAAATATCACGTTCCACATGGAGAAAGCAATTATGCCGTATTTACTGGTGTTTTGAAAAATTATATGGAAATTAAACAAGATGGCGAAATCGCAACAATGAATGAATTTTTAGCAAACCTTCTTCATTGCGATGTAAAAGTAGTTTATGAAGAACTAGAAAACTTGTTGAATTCTGTATTGCAAAAGAAACCTTTGCACGAATACGGTGTAACTGAAAAGGATGCAGAAGATTTCGCTGAAAGCGTAATTAAAACTCAAGGGCGTTTGATGGCAAATAATTTTGTTGTATTAGATTATGATAGAGTATTAAAAATTTATAAGGAGTTGCTATGAGCTTATTAGAAGCCGGTATGATGGCAAGCTTTGGATTAAGTTGGCCGATTGCAGCATACAAAACTTATAAATGTAAATGCGTACATGGAAAAAGCCTTACTTTTTCATATTTAATTCTATTTGGATATATTTGCGGAATTTTAAATAAACTTTTGCATAATAATGACTATGTAATTTGGATATATTACGCAAATGCAGCGTTTCTGTTGCTAGATATGTTTTTGTATTACAGATATAAAAATAATCCGGCTCCCAAAACTGCCGAACTTCCGATAGAAATAAACGAAGAAGTGGAAATTGATTAACAAAAAACAGCATACTTAAAGTATGCTGTTTTTATTGTATTAAATTTTTATTTTGTTGATATAGCAAAATATTCACAGGAAGCCACTGACACGAATTTGCAGGTGTGCTTCAGTATCACATATTTAGTATTTTATAAATTTCAGTGAAATATAAAAACCTAGTTATTACTTGTTTATCAATGTTTATTAGGATATTTTTCTTAAATATTCTATTTGTTTAAAAACTGACATATTAACCACATTCGTTATTTCTTTGTAAATTTTACTTACAAAAATTTCCAGCGTCTTCTGGCGGGTGGAGCCATAAAGGAGATGTCTTTGACATCTCCTTTATTTTATTAATTTAGTCAAATGCTACATTAAAATTTTAGCTAAAAGACTTTTTTGTGGGGCTAAAATTTTAATAAGTCAGATATCGTTAAGTCAAAAGCTTTTGCAATTTGGTTTACTTTTGTCAGGGTAACATCGTTTTGTGCTGTTTCAATATTCCCAAGGGTTGAACGCTCAATATTTGCTCGGAATGCAAGTTCATCTTGAGTAAAACCGTTCTTTTTTCTTAGTTCTTTAATTCGTTTTGCTAATTTTTCTAACAAGCTCTTGTCCATAACTAAATTGTCCGCTATAATGACAAAGGAAACAAACCGTAGTACGGACAAAGAAAGATAAAGTTATGTTTGTAAAAAAGATACTAATTGATTTAGATGGGGTATTAAATGAATATGGTAAGGGCAATTTTGATGAAAACTTTATTCCGGATATAAAAGATGGCGCTTATGAATTTATTGAAAAACTTTCTCAATTTGCTGATCTATATCTGTTTACTACAAGAAATCTGATGCTTTCTACCAAGTGGTTAATGAAAAATAATTTAGATAAATTTTTTAAAGATGTTACGAATATAAAAATCCCATCATATTTGTATATTGATGATAGGACTATTTGTTTTAAGGGGGATTATAAAAATACATTAGATGAAATTAGAAATTTTAAAGTTTACTGGAATAATTAATAATATATTCTTTTGTCCATTTTAAAATTCTTTTCATAAATGATAGCAAAATTTATTATTTAGCATTATTATAGTAATATTTTATTTAGTCAAAGGAGAATAATATGAAAGTAAATAATGTACAAAATACTAGTGCTAATATAAATTTTAAAATGGCATTAAAAATAAATCCTAAATTACGTCCCGAAGTTGAAAAACTTGGTCCTAAATGGGTTGAATATTTTGAAAAATTGGGAAAAAGGGTTGAAAATGTAAAACATTATGATGTTTGTTTTGAAGATAGTGTTTATACCCCAGCGGTGAGATCAGTTGAGAATCCTCAAAAAAATTACTATTCAGCACTGCAACGTGAAGAAGACCAATTAGGTCGTTTTGTTTATTTAACTTGTGGAGATGAAACTTATGGATTTTATAATCCCAATGAACCAGAGATATTTCGTTCAATCTATGGCAAGGAAGCTCCGAAGAAGTATGCCTCTTTTAGAGGAATATATGATTCTGGGGTTCAAGCTGCGGAATTATCTAAATTATTAGAAAAACAAAAACTTCAAAGAATTGCAGATATGAAAACTAAAGAGGCTGCCAAATTGCTAAAAGAGGCTCAAATACTAAGCGAAAAAGAGAAATTGAATAAATCAATAGATAATTTATTTGACAAATACGCAGGGGAGATTCCTGAAGAACCAACGAAAAAGAAATCTTTTTGGAGTAGACTTTTTAGTTTTTGTAAATAAATGTAACAAGATGTAATAAAAGATTAAAGTTTTTAGTGTTTTATTCCGTATATAGAAATATCAGTTAAAAATACTGACTTTTTAGTTCATTTGAATGGAAAGGGGCGAAGAGCCCCTTTTCTTATTGTTATTTTTTGGGGCTCAGTTGTTCATAGGATTGAGAAATAGAGCAACAAAGAGAGTTATTAGATACTTCGGTCACGTTATTCCCTCAGTATGACGGAATTATTAATTATCCCCGAGGTATGGATTACGACACTAGCTACTTTTTTTTTAATTCCAATAACAAATGATTTTACACACATTCGTAATGACATGATAAATAAACCCAACCCTCTCCATTATTTTAAGGGAAATGGTGGAAAATGCAATAGACTATTTCATTTTTCCCAAAAAACAAAAATTAAAAATCCGGATTATTCTTTTGAAAATCTTTATATGATTGTTCGTAAAATTTATTCTTTTCTGCTTGGATTAAATTATTTAATCTTTCATTTATTTTGTTTTGAGTTTCAATAGTTTTATCTATAATGTCTTGATTTAAATTAGGTGAATTCTGCTCAATGTATTCATCTAAATCGTTTGAGTATTTTTCAATTGCTTCATTTGATTTTTGATTTAATTTTTCATATACACTTTTTAAATAATCTTTTGAAACAGTTGTTACGTAATAGTCTTTATTTTTTTCTAAGAATCTATCTATATAGTCTAAATCTTCATTTTTCTTTTCAGATGTCGGGTTAAAATCATCTACATTATAGTGCAATTTTTCTAATCTCTTTTCAAGTTGATACATTGGAATAGATTTATTTTTGTACCCGTTTTTTAGGTTATTAAATTCTTTTATAATATCGTTTGCTTCTTGGTAACTGCTAAAAAGAAGTCCTACTGTTGCACTTTTATTCACATCTGCAAGGTCTTTGACTTTTCTATTTTGAAATTTATATTTGTCCAATTCTTCTAGCATATTTTGTTTTGATTCTTCAACTCTATCATAAATCGGTTCAAGCTTTTCAACTTCTTCTGAATTTTGGTACATTTTTTCTCTATTTCGTTCAATGTAATTTTGAATTTCCGGAGTTGAAAAAGAACTAGTTTCCATATTTTTTGCAGTTGCTTCAAAATATTTGATATTATTTTGGTATTGTTTATAAGGTTGAGCTATTTTTTCTGCATTTTCAAAACTATCATTTTTTAATGCACTAACAACATTTGAAAATAAACGTTGTTCTCCTTTTTGAACGATTTTTAATTTTTCTTGTGAATCATAACCTATTTTGGCAACTTTTATAAATTTATCTTTTGTTGCTTCTAAGTATGGTTGAACGTTATTTGCAATTTTATTTTCCAATGTTTCAAATTGTACATCAATCATTGATTTTGGTGCACTTTCAAAACTATCATTTTGAGATGTGAAAATTGGATTTGAATTATAAATTCTATTTTGTGAATTTTGGATATTTTTGGCAGAGTAGATATTTATTGGTAAGATTTTCATTCAAAACTCCTTATTTTGATTTATTTTACACAAGAGCTACAACATGATGAGTTGTCAAAATTATTTATGTTTGCCCTACAGTTTTGACATTTGTCTTGCATTTGTCCATTTTGAGAATAATATTTGAAACTTTTTACCCATTTAGGTTCTTTGCAAGAACATTTCTCCATAAAGGTTAGGAACTGTACAAATTTTTCAAGAACATCACATGGCATGGCATATTCAATTTTTGTTGCAGAAAAGTCAACTTTTTCCGGTTCAACTTGAAGAACTTTTTCCAAAAAGTTGGCAATCGTTTGATGCCGCAAAATTTTTTCTTCTGCCTTTTTAATTCCTTTTTGTTTTATTGTAATAATGCCGTAAGGAACATAATTTATGTATCCTCTTTGCGCTAATGTTTTAACCGCATCAGATGTTGCAGGTCCTCCGATTTTTAAATAATTTGAAACATCTTTAACTCTTGCCGCTTGATTAACTTTAACAATTTCGTAAATTGCCAAAAGATATTTTTCAAGACTTTCTGTTAGTTCTTTTTGCACTTCTTTTCCCCTTTTAAAGTTAATACATTTACTATAAAGAAAAAGTGTTTTTTATGCAATCGAATTTTGATTTCGTTTATTCATAAAACCTGTCATTGATATGTTTTGAGTTTTCATTTCTTTAATTTTGTTTTTTACTTTTTCGTTGTGAGAATGATTTGCCAAATAGATGTTTAATTTCGGTAAAAGAACTCCGAGAGCAAGAGTTGAATATGCCAAACCTCCGACGTGAGCCAGGTTCATCTTCCACATATTTTTCTTTGCGAATTTGCTACCTTGAGCAAGTATTTCGTTATGGCTTTTTAATGAAATATTGTTCAACCAGTGTCTAATTCCTTTTCCTGATTTTGAAATATTAAACAAGTTTTCTTGTTTCGGGTCAAGAATATTTGCAACACCTTTTGCCGCAAAACCTCCAAGGACGAGCCAATTTAAAAATCCAAAGTAATCTCTTGTTACCGTTTCTTTTAATTCTCTTTTATTGTCAGATGCCAAAAATCTTCCAATAAGGGTTGATGCGTAAACTGTTTTAATTGCATTCCCGCTTGTAACAGGTCCGGTGAATTCAAGTTTTTTAATGAAATCTGCAGGTGATTTGATTTTCATTACACCTAATGCCATAGCTGCCATCCCAATACTTGCAAAAATTTTTTCTGCTAGGAATAATTTGCTGGTATCTTTTTTGTTTGAAGGTTCAACCCCTTTGTAATTTGAATCCCCTGGGAATCCACTTTTCCCTGTTCTTTTTTCCGTAAGTTTTCTATTTATATATTGGTTTGTTAGACCTAAAGTTGATGCGATTGCTAAAGCTCCAAGACCTTTGATTTTATTGATTTTTAATATTTTAGAAATCGCTTTTTCAGAGTCAATTTTTGAATTATAAAAGACATTTTTGCCTAAATCAATAGTATCTCTAAGAATATTATGTAAAGAAGAAGATAACGTCTTTTCTCCAATTTTCACATTTACTTTATCTGATTTTAGCGCATTTGTAATTCGGAATTCTAAAATGTTTTGCAATTGCTTACTGTCTTTTTCTGAAATGTTTTTGTTTTCAATAAGTTCTGAAATTAGCGAATTTATTTCTTTTCCCGATTTTAATTTATCTGCAATATTGTTGAATTTTGGGTTATCCCATTTATAATTTTTCCATTTTGAATCATTTACCCATTCCGTGTTTGTCCAATCAATATCTTTGTAATTTTTAATCGTTTTTCCATCTCGTCCGGAAATGTTATTTAAAATATTTAAAACATAGTTTGATGATTCGGTTGTGTTTTTGTGGGCGGCTTGTAAAATTGCAATACTCTCATTTGAGAACCATGAATTTGTATTAATTGGGGTTTCAGGGGTGATTATTTTATTTGCAAGTTTTGAAATTCCTTTTGCTAAGTAGCTTGCAGAAAGGCAGACAATTAATGTTCCTGTGAATTCTCTAAAAAATGTTTCAAAACCTGCGTTAACATTGCGTTCTTTTGTATCAATATAAGTTCTTGGTCCGACCATTGCAAATAAATCTATTCCGACTGCATTTGCCATTGGGTTTGTGTCTAAAGTTCTAAGTACTTGGGTTGCAAGTCTGTCAACTGCACCTGTAAATTGTGGTCTGTGTGGTGTAATTGTGTTGTTTGTTATATCTGTTATCATTTTAAATTTTTCCTCCAATAAAAAAATTAAGTTCCCTAGTGTACGGAGGGAACTTAAAAACGTCGATTATATAATAAAGTAAAATTTATATCACAAATTAGCGTAAGTTCCGACATCGAATCTTACAGCAACAACAATTCATTTTTTTATTGGTATTTGTGTAAATCATAATATTTCCTTTTTAAAGATATTTAATCAAAAACATTTTTTATTGTCAAGGGTAATGCTACCTAAATATAACATGTTTAGGTATGGCGAAATTAATTATGATATCTAAAACCTTTATCTTTTGCAATTGTTCTTCCTATAGATAAAATTTTTCCGCCGATACAATTTCTGCATTGAGATGGATTTTCATTTATGCAAATTTTATTAGGGTAAATTTCATATTTAGCGCGATATTCTGTTGTTGTTACATTTGGCATAACGACATTTGCTCCACTTTGGAGTGCTAGAATCCTCCCGTTAGGATTAAGAGTCTCCATTGCTGTTGTTGCGGGAATGTTTATATCTTTTAACAAAATTCTTGTTAAAGCCATAACTTTTCTTGCCAGGTCAAAACTTCCGTTTTTACAATTTTTTAGTGGCGTATTGTGATGGGAAATAAGCGGTCCTATTCCGACCATATCTGCGTTGATTTCTTTGAAAAATAATATATCATTTGCTAGGGATTCAATTGTTTGATGAGGCAGTCCAACCAAACACCCTGTCCCTACTTCATAATCTAGTGTTTTTAAATCTTTTAAACATCTTAATCTGTTGTCAAAATCCATGTGTGGGTGAAGTTTTTTATACAAATTTCTATCAGTTGTTTCAATTCGTATTAAATATCTGTCTGCTCCCGCATCTTTGTATGCTTTGTATTCATCAATTGATTTTTCTCCGATACTAAGAGTTAAGGCTACATCAAACTTCTTGATTTCTTGAATGATTTTACACATTATGTCTTTGGTATAAAATGAATCTTCTCCGGATTGAAGAACAATTGTTTTATAACCCATTTCAACGGCTTTTTGTGCATACTGAATAATATCTTTCGGAGATATTCTATATCTGTCAAGACTTTTATTTTCGCAACGAAGTCCGCAATATTCACAATGGCATTTGCAAATATTGGAAAATTCAATAAGTCCTCTCAAATGAACTTCATCTCCGACATATTCTTTTCTTATTTGGTCTGCAAGTGAAAATATTTCATCATTGATGGAGTCATCTTGTAGAATCTCAATTAGTTCTTTTTTAGTATAGTTTTTCACGTGTTTAATTATACCATAACAAGGTCAAGTTCTTTCAACATTTCTTTGTCTTCGTTTGCATCAGAACCTACAGTTGTTAAATAATTCCCGACAAGAACAGAATTTATCCCTGCGATAATTCCAAGTTTTTGATGAAATTTGCTTAATCTTGTTGTTCTTCCGCCTGCATAACGAAGTAGAGTTTTGGGTAAAATAATCCTGAAAATACAAATAGTTTTTAAAATTTCTTCCTCATTAATTTTATCTTCAAAGTTCTCTAAAGGTGTTCCTTTGATTGGATTTAAAAAGTTTATTGGAACAGTTTTAGGATTTAATTTCTTTAGCGAAAGTGCCATATCAATTCTATCTTCTTTTGATTCTCCCATTCCGATAATTACACCACAACATGCTTCTATTCCGTGTTTTTGAATAAGTTCTACTGTATGAATTCGGTCTTTGAAGTTGTGAGTTGTACAAATTTTTTGATGATAATTTTCTGAAGTATTGATGTTGTGGTTATATCGTTCAACTCCGGCATCTTTAATTTGTTTAATTTGTTCTTCTGATAACAATCCTAAAGATGCACAGCAATGAATACCATCAATTGATGCAACTTCTTTAATCATTTGTAAGATTTTTTGAAAATCTTTGTCATTGGGAACTCTCCCTGATGTTACTATACAAAATCTTGTCGCGCCGTTTTCTTTTGCTGAAATTGCGGCTTTTTTTACTGTTTTAACATCTAATAACGGATTGCATTTGATTTCTGCGTGGTTGTGTTTGCTTTGAGCACAGTATTTGCAATTTTCTGAACATTCACCTGTTTTTGCACTAATAATGCTACAAGCTTCAATATTATTGTCGAAATTCTCTTCTGTAATCTTGTGAGAAATTTCAATTAGTTCAGCTACAGGTTTGTCATACAGTTCTAAAAAATCTTCTTTAGTATAGTTATCAAAATTGTTCATATAATTCTCCTTGAATATTGTTTAGGTATAGCGAATAAATTTATACTAGCACAAAAATATTTTAAATTGAAAATGTATGTTAAAAGTTGTATTATATTTTTGCAAATTATATTAAAGGAGTTTTGTATGCTTGAATATAGAATAGTTTTATGTACTATAGATTCAATTAAAAATGCAAATGAATTAGCGCACAATCTTGTTAAGGCTAGATTAGCTGCCTGTGTAAATATTGTATCTGGTGTGACATCTGTTTACGAATGGGAGAATGCAATTTGTGAAGAAAATGAATATTTGTTAATTATAAAAACAAAATCTGATTTATATAAAAAATTAGAAACAAAAATCAAGGAATTTCACCCTTATGAAGTTCCTGAAATTGTTAGTTTAAAAATTGATAATGGCTCAAAATCTTATTTAGACTGGATAGAGAAAAATACATTATAAGTTTTGATTTGTCATTAAAATGTCGTGTCCGACATTATGCATCAAGTTTAAATAAGAATCGTAGTACGCTTGGGCTGCGCCAATATAATCTTTCAATGTCTCTTGGTGCATTGTTTCAACTTGGATAAAGTTTTGTAAGCTTGTTTGTCCCTTTTCGTATCTTTTTGAATAAGTATTCATTAGCTTTTGAGATTCAGATAATATATTTTTATAATGTTCCATATTTGCTTTTGCGTATTTAAATTCATTATAATCTTGTTTAAGAGCATATCTTAAATGGTTTTCAAAAGAATCTTTATCAATGTTTGAACGTTCTAAAACAATTTTTGCTTTTTTAATATCTGGAGAATATGAATATAAAATCGGAATATCTGCACCAATTGCAATATAGGCCCCAGGGAGAGAATCTCCTCCTGTTTGGTGTGCGGTTTGATATGCTGTACCGCCACCAATTGTCAAGTTTGGAATTCGTTGTCTTTTTGCTTGGGTTACTTCTTGTTCGCTTTTGGTAATATTTGATTCTGCAATTGCAAGAGAATAACTGTATTTCATTGCTGTATCTTCAATTGTTTGATATGGAAGAAGTGTAAGGTTTAACAAGTTTAAATCATTTATAAAAAGAGATTCTTCAATTGTGTCATACATATTTTCGGAGTTTTTTATATTAATTGTGTCGTTGAGTTTGAATTGCGCAATTAGTAAATCTGCTTTTGCTTTGTTTAAATACACAAGTTGTCTTTTATATTTCATATCTGCTTGAAGAATATCAACGTCATAATTCACATATTTTTTTGATTTTTGTTCTGCAATTGTTTTTAAGTTTTTGAAAAGTTTTTCTCTTTCTTGGAAGATAAGAACAACAGACTTCAAGTATAAAATGTTGAAATAGTTTTTCATTATTTCAATTTTTATATCATGTTCTGATGCTTTAATCTCTTTTTCAACTATATCAAGATTTGTTTGAGCAATTTTCTTCCGAATTCCTCTTTTGGCAACTTCAACAGGTACAGAAAGTCCGAATTGACTGGAGTTTCCTCTCGTTACTCTACCTATTAAAAAATTTGACTCAAATCGTGGATTTTTCAGAGCATTTGCAATTTTGATTTCTTGTTGTAATTCTTCGGCTTTTTTCCTCTTAGATTTCAAATCAAGATTATTCTCTAAGGCAAGATTTACGGCATTATCAAGCGTAATGTGGACAACCTGACTGCTTGTGGGTAAGCATATAGAAAATAATAAAAATAATGTAATAACAATTTTTTTCATAATAATATCCGAAGTTTTTACAATTGTATTCTATCACGAATAGAATAATATTATTAGTTGATGTAAAGATGTAAATTTTTAGTTATATTTCAATAGTTGGATAAGTTTAAAGTGAAAGTGAAAATGAATAAGAAGATATTATTAATTTTAGGATTATTAGCAATAACATCAAACTCTGTTTGGGCAATGCAAAACCCGGATAGCTCATTGCTTGTTAAAGGTTTTCAAAATTTAGAATCTATTCAAAAGATTGATGTGATAAATCAATTGTCTGCAATTGCAGACAATGATGATGTTGTTTTTTCTAGAATTTGGCCTAAAGAATATTTTAAAGACAAAAATGTAACTTCTTATATTTACCTTACAAAAAATGATGGAAATTCTTTGGATATAATAAAATTTGATATCCCGAAAAATACGGAAAATTGTATGACAAAAGATAATCCGGAGTTTTGTATTCCAAAAGTTATTCCGTCAATTGATACTTTTATTTTTGACGAGCGTTTGTTATATGAACGGACTCCGAATTTTATAACAAGTCCGACTCAAAAAGAAATTTTGGAAATTTTATTAAAAGACAGCAAGTATTTTGATACGATGAAAATAAAATCTCTTCCAAGCATTTCCAAACCTCCGGTATCAAGAAAATGTGATTTTGTCGGAAATCTAATGACAAAATGTCAAACTTTTGAAAAAGATTCAGAAGTTTTAATTTCGACAGAAGAAGTTTTATTCAAAACTCCTGTAACAGAGTTAGACGAAAATCCAATGGCAAAAGCTTTGAAGTATGTAAAATATGATTCCAACGGTAAAAAGGTCGAAGAGTATGTATATTCAACCTCGAAACATACATTTTTTGATGAAAACGGTAAAATAATTTCTCAAGAACAAATTAATGACTCCACTTTTGAGTATATGAATAATGACTTATTTATTAATGTTGAATTCAAAAAAGATTCAGATGGTAAAATTCTTACAGAACTTCATTATGATAGAAATCATAAACTCATGAGAAAATATTCCGCAGAGTACAATTCAAATGGTGAAATTTCTAAAATTCATGTAGAAGATGTTCCTAATTTCGCATCTTGGGATATAATCCCAATTCGTGTAACTAAAACAAAAGAACAAGCATTTTCTATTAGATATTAAGCATTCTTAACAAACTAGCAAATAATTTTACTTTTGTGACTTTTTGTTGTATAAGTAACACTTGTTAAAAGGATTTTGATATGGCTGTATCAGCAATAAATGCTCAAAACTCCACAATAGGTGGTTTTTCAACAAGTCGTAAGAATATTTCTTACGGTTATATTGATGTAAGTAAGCAAAAAGCTCAAGAAGCGAATAATAAGAAAGATAGAATTTTATCAGGAATTGGCTCTACTTCTGCAGTTGCTCTTACTGCTGTCGGAATTATGAAAGCACAAGAGGTTAAAAATCCTTTTCATATCAAATATTCTGTTCCAGTTATGCTTTCTATGGCAGCTGCAGGTAATATCGGAGGGGTTTTATTAAGCTCTATTGGCGAAACAAAATCCGATAAAAAGAAAAAATGGAAAGAGGGAGCATTCCAGATGATGCTAACTGCTGCCCCTATGCTTTTAGTCGATGGAACATTGTCTCTTTGTGCTAAAACAAAGAAATTCAATAACAATTTCTGTAAAATCGTTGCTTCTTGTGTCGGTGTTACAATTGGTTCAAATTCTGCATTGTACGTATCAAACAAATTGAGAAGTGATAAAGAAGCTAAAAAGCCTAAACGGGAATTGAAATTGATTGATATGATTGCAAATCTAGATGATGCCGTTGCGATTTTGGTTTTGGCAAAAATTCCTTTTGCAGATAAAATTCATATTGAAAGGGCATTGCCATTTATTTACTCATTCTGCGGATATCGTTCTGGTAGTGCTGATGTTAAACACAAATAATCTTTCAATCTTTTAACCAATTAACACAAGTTTTAATAAATTCCTCTGGATAGTCTAAATAGATATCTTCTGCGTGTCTTGTTTTAGGAAATAATTTGTAAGCTTTCCGGCATGTGGCTTTATCATGAAGTTTTTTTGTATGCCAAGGTAAGACTGTCGGATCTTTTTCCCCCGCAATAAAAAGTGTTGGGCACTTTATATTCTGTATAATATCAACTGGTTTTCTCTTCTTTAAAAATGGATTTCCTGCTCGAATGGTTAACCATCTACGAGGTTCAAACTTGTGGAATAGTGTTGGAATCCACGCATCGGGAGAATACATTCTATTTTCAATTTTATAAAATTCACTCGGTGTCGAAACAGTAATTATTTTTGAAATTCCATTAGACGTTTTTTCGCCTTGAAGAAGAACTAATGCTCCACCAAGAGAAAAACCTAAAAGGTGAATTTGTTCATAGTTGTTGCTTTTTGCATAATCAATAACTGTTTTGAGGTCAGATTCTTCTTTTGCACTAAATGTGTAGAAACCGGAACTTTTTCCATGCCCTCTGAAATCCATTGTTATAATATCAAAGTATTTGGATAAATCATTTGACATTTTTAGGAAAGCCTTAGAGTCTTTTGTCATAAACCACCCCGGGCAAATTATAACAACAGATTCATTTCCATTATTTATATAGTTTATTGCAATTTTTATATTATCTTCTGTTTTTAAAAAGATTTCTTTCATTTTTATAGTGAATTTGTCATATCTGTAAATGTTTTCATCAGTTCTTGTTGATTTGGTATAGTACAAGCTTTACCACCAACTAAAACTTTAATAAGTTTTTCTTCTTCTGGGGTTAATTTTTCTTTTTTCATTGCAATAGAATATAAATCGTCCGGATTTTTAAGAATTCGATTTATTTGGTCTTGATTTCTTTTATTTCTTGCAATGATTGCATCAACTAAAATATTCAACTCCTCTTTTGTAAAGTCACATTTGATGATTGGTTCAAATTTTGAGATTACTTCGTCAGATATAGGAATTTCAAAAACATCTCTGATATCTTTGCCTAAACTATCAAATTTACCCGTGAAATTGTAAGAACATTTATCAGCATTCCAACCGTTTATATCTAGTTTAAACCCGAATTTAAGGCCAAAAACGTCCCAATATTGGTTAATATGTAAAGGTTCACAAGTTCTAAAATTATTGATATACTTCTCTGAAAGTGTTTCAAATTTTTTGTCAAAAGAACTATTAGCTACTTCGTCTGTCATAATTTTTGCTTGTTTTGCAGTATTTTGATTTATTTGATTTTGCTCAGCTACTGCTTTTGTTTGAATTGCATTTGTTGTATTTTGTAGTGTCAAAATAACTGCAATTGCTAAAATTAAATTTGTAATCTTTTTCATATTATTTCCTTTATATAATTAATAACCCATAAGTGAATTCATTAGGTTGCCCAAATCTCCGGAATTAAGGAGGGTGCATGCATTCTGTCCCAAAACGACATTAAGAAGCCTTTGGTCCGATGCGCTAAGGTTATTTAACCCTGGGAGAGAAATGCTATTAGGGTCTTTGAGCATTCTTCCACCATTACTTCTTGATTGTTCCTCAAGTATTGAATCTCCGACATATTGAAGTTGTTGCTTTGTAAATTCACATCGGATTTTAGGAGCAAAAGTTGAAACCGAAGCATCAGACGGATTTACACCATATAAGCTATTGAATGATGAACTTAATCCTGCAACATCGGCAGTGAAATTAAGTCTGCATTTGTTATTTACCCAACCATCGATTTTTAATCTGTAATTAATATTCATTCCTAAATAATCCGATTTCATGCTTTCTGAATATGGTTTACACATTTTGATACTATTTGCAAAGTTATTTCCGGATTTATAGCTTGATTGAGTTGTTGTTGGTCGGTTTATTTTTCTTTCTGTTACCACGGCTCCAAAAACTTGACTGCTTATAAAAATTATTCCGCTTAGTAGTGTAATTAAACATGTTGTTTTAAATTTGTTTTTCATTTTTTATCCAGCTTTCATTTCCTTTTTTATTATTATATTATCTTAATCCAATTTTTCATATAAACTAAATGAATGGTATTTTTTTAGGTTTTATTGTATAATTTCTACAAAAGGGGAGCTTGATGAATAAAAAGAATAATAATTTGTTAGCATTGGGAATAAGTATTTTAGTTCTTGGTTTAATGTTGTTATCTTATTCAATTTCATCTTATACAGAGTTGAAATCTTTAGATGAAAAGATGAATTTTGACGAATTAGATAACAATGTTCAAATGTCTACAACGGATAAATATTATCGTTATTTATCAAATTCTGACTTTTTAACTCAAAAATTAAATAAAAATAAGGATTTGTTATTCAAAAATTCTACGTGCGTTTATCTTGATTATGCAGAACATAATGCAGTTTCATTGTATGAACTTACTTATAATGGGGTTCAAACAGATGATTCAAGAAAAGATGTTGCAGCAGGAAATATTCGTTCTCTCTTAAAAATCTTAGATAGTTATAGAACTTGTAAACAGTCTTCTACCTACAAAGACGAGTTAAAACACATTTTAGATGATATTGAAAAGAGTGATTCTTTATATTCAAATACAGAGGAGCGAATGAATAATTTTATGAACGGTTACAATAATTCAATGCCTGTTCAATCTCAACAACTTCAAGAAAATGCTGCTATTGCGGGCGATTCGTACTCTTCAAACCAAACTGATACGCAAAATGTTTATACAACTCAACCAATACAATCTCAACAACGACCTGTTGTTCAATACGATCCAAACAATCCGCCACCTCAAATTAGACATTAAAAGTAGTAGTAATTATTGGGAATGTATTTGAATTGGTTCAAAAGGAACTTATGTCCGATTTCATAATCTTCTGAAGCTTTTTTCCCAGCTTCTCTTGCTTTTACTTCCAGTAAATTGTTCATGTATTCTTTATTTTGGGATAAGTCCTCAATATCATCAATTTTGGGATATTTAGCTTTTGCATCGGCATATTTTTCAGCCTCTTTTATTTTAGTTGTTGAGGGAAGTTTTCCAAAAATTCTAAAACATCTTTTTTCATATTCAGAATCCGCACCATATAATAATCTTCCGATTAAAGAGTACTGATATGCGTGCTCTGTTTCGTGTCCGGCAGATTTTGCCGGAGATACGAATTGAGGAATGTATTTAAAATAAATTGAACCATATCCGTGAACAAATACAGCGGAGGCATTTTCCGGAACTAGTCCTTCCCCTGTTTCAACTTCTACATTGGCTCTTTCCAGTCCTTTTTGTTTTAAAAAGTATTTAGTCAAGGCTTCTTGCTTTTGTTCTTTTTCTAAAAATCTAAATGCTACAAAACTATCATCTACCGGAAATTTTACTGTTGGGGATTCAATAGTTCCTGATAGATAAGGAATTCCGTTTTTTATTTCAATATCTGCACCTAGAATTTTTAAATTTTTTTTAGGTTCAAATCCTAAGTTGAATGGATATTCAGTGAATACTGTTGTAAATTTTTTGCCTAAAGATGCCAAGTTATATTTTGTTCTTTTGATTGTAATTTTTTTTGCAAATGTATGTTTTTTTAATTTGTTTAAATCTGTGTGAATAAATTGTTCAACATCTGATGTGTCATGCCAATCAGGATACCCATCAATTGGCAAGTATTTTGCAGTACGAATTTTTTTGACATGAACTAGTTCTTCATCTTTTGTCAAATTATCAGAATATCTGTATTCTTTGCAGGTATGAGGAATTTCTGTACCAGATTGAAATTGTCTTATGATTTTATTTTCTTTATCATAAAAACTTATGATATTTCTTCGATATTCAGGGTCTTTAGTTTTTCCTATTTTTACTTGCTTAAATGTCACGGCATTTTGAGGTATAGCCCAAGAATCACGTGGAAATTTCTTAATCGGCATATTCTCAAGTTTTTCTATTAAATAATATTTTTTATTTTGAGGTAATACTGGTTTTGCTTTTCTTACCAGAGTATGACTTATAAAAGATTTGATTTGATTGATTTTCAATTTTTCACCTACTTCAGTTATAAAACAAATAAAGATAAAAATTTGCGCAAGAATATTCTGAAAATATTAATATAAAGTTTATATAAAGACCAATAAAGCTATGGTATAATAAAATCATGAGTTATTAGCAGGTAGAAAGTAAAGGAGAGAAAAATGATTCCTATTTTTGATTCAAAACGACAATATGCTCAAATCGGCGAAGAAGCTGAAAAAGCAGTATGTGAAGTAATGAGATCAGGTTGCTATATTTTAGGACCAAACGTAAAAGCTTTAGAAAAAGAATTAGCATCATATATTGGTTGCAATTTTACAGTTGCATTGAACTCTGGTACAGATGCATTGCACATTGCTCTAAGAGCTTTAGATATTGGAGCAGGTGATGAAGTTATTACAACAGCATTTACATTTGTAGCTACAGCAGAAGCTATTGGTATGGTAGGTGCAAAACCTGTATTTGTTGATATTGATCCTGATACATTCAATATTGACCCTAAAAAAATTGAAGCTGCTATAACTCCAAAAACAAAAGCGATTATTCCGGTTCATTTATATGGTCAACCATGTGATATGGAATCAATTATGGCAATTGCTAAAAAACACAATTTAAGAGTTGTTGAAGATTGTTGCCAAGCTATAGGTTCATCTTTCAAAGGACAAAAAGTTGGTACTTTTGGTGACATTGGGTGTTATAGCTTCTACCCTACTAAAAATTTAGGAACAATGGGTGATGGCGGTTTATGTACTGTTAATGATGAAAAATTAAGAGACAGATTGATTGCTTTGAGAAACCACGGTTCAATGGTTCGTTACCACAATGATGAACTTGGTGTAAACAGCAGACTTGATGAAATTCAAGCCGCTATTTTGAGAGTGAAAGCTAATCACATTGATGAATGGAACACAAAAAGAAGAGAACATGCTGCATACTATAATAAATTATTTGCAGATTGTGCTGATATCCAAACACCAAAAGAATTGGATAATACTTATTGTGTTTATCACCAATACACTGTTAAAATCCCTAACAGAGATGAAGTTCATAAGATGCTTCAAGAAAAAGGTATTGGTGCTATGTTATATTACCCAATTCCTCTTCACTTCCAAAAAGTTAATGCTTGGTTAGGAATGGGAGCCGGTTCTCTTCCTGTAACAGAAAAGAATACAGAAGTTGTTATTTCTCTTCCAATGTTCCCAGAATTAACTCGCGAAGAACAAGATACAGTAGCAAAAACATTGATTGAATGTATTGAAAAATCAAAATCAGTTGCAACTGTGTAGATTTTAAATAAATTAGAGGATTCTTTGCGGGGCAAAAAGAAAAAAGCAGGTAACACTTTCGTATCATCTGCTTTTCTTTCGAGCCTCTTGTCGGATTCGNNCCGACTTATTAATTGGTAAGATTACTTAATTTTATGAACAACTCTTTCACATTATTGTCTTCTTTATTCATACTAACCTCAGAATATGCAATAAAATGATGAAATTTTAAATAAATTAAGCTTGGGTAAATAGTTTATGAGAACCTTTGTCCTGATTAGCTTTCAATCCGTTTGCGCCAATAACATCACATTTTGCAAGTTGTTCTGAAATATTGTTAGTTTGTGTGTTTTGAAACATTACTTGCAACAAATTATATAAAGGATTTGATTTTGCAAGAGTTGTGTTATTTGTCAAACCGGTATCAGGCACAGAATATTGGGTATTAAAATCTGTCCCAGGTTTTGAATTAAGTTGTATGCCTCCGATTTGTTGCATTTAAAATCTATCTCCTTTTAGTTTCTTTTTAAGCCATTGTGTGCATTGTAAAACAACCACCTGCAGGGTTTCCCATATCGTTATATGGGCGCAAATTTCCAACCCCTGGGTGTTGGTAGAATTTTTTACCTTGAATTTCCATACACATATTCGGGTCGGTCATTGTTTTTTCATAAGCATTATTAACATTTGGGTCTAACCCAACAGAGTTCCATAATGCATCTAAATTATGTTTAATCATTCCAAAAGTTGAACTAATGATGTTTCTGGTTTCTTCATTTGATGATTTAATTCCAAAATCAGAAGTTACATAGTTTCCTTCTTGGGCTGCTGCTGTTCGGTTGATTGCCATTATTTCTCTGTTGTCTGCCATGATAAAATCCTTATTATCTCTTCTCTTATATATATAAATGATATAAATAATAAATAATTGCTTTTTTATGAAATTTATTCTTAATAAAACTTAAAATGTTTTCAATATAATGAAATTTTTGCAAGTTTTGTCAAAATTTATCTTCCCAAAGAAAATGTTAAGTTTTGTAAAGTGTAAAATGTACACTATATCAAGGTTTCAAGAGATTAGAAAATTTTATTAAAACATCTTATTGACTTTAATTTTTTCTTATGGCATAATAATTACATAAGATTTAAGTGTAGTCGAAACACTAAATATAAATAGTTCATTAACCCCAAAAACATATAAACTCCTAAATAATAAACACTAAAAGAGACCATTAGGATGCAGAAAACGACCCACTCACTTGTTGAGTGGTTTTTTTTATGGCTAAAAATATTCTAAAAAAAAAATAACACTGAGGTTTAAAGTCAGTGTTATTTTTGAATGTTATACTAATGACAGTTTTTTATCTTTTACTTTTATATTTCTAAGTTTTTCAACTCTTCGCATTATCAGGTTTGCATTATCATCATTGGGTCTCGCTGCTAAGAATTTTCTATAATACCTTTTAGCATCTGTATGTTTTCCCAGTTTGTCTAAGCAAATTCCGATATTTGAGTATGCCTGTGCATAATTAGGGTTTATTTTTAAAATTTCATTGTACAGACCCAATGCTTGACGGTAAAGTTCCATTTTCATGAAAAGTGCAGATTTTCTGATGTATGCATTGATGTAATTAGGGCTGTTTTCAATTAATTTTTGATAAATCATAAGAGCCATATCAGGTTCTTCGCATTGTTCATGTGCAAGTCCTAAATTATAAATTGCTTCCGGATTATCTGGTTCAATTTGAATCGCATGAATAAAACATTTTATTGCGCAGCATGGAGTTTCATCTTTAAGATGACACAAACCTAGTTCAAAGAATGTTTCAAATCTGTTTGAGTCAAGTAATGCAGCTTTTTCTAATGATTGAATTGCTTTTTTGATTTTGCCGAGGTTTTTGTAACAAATTCCTAATCCTAAATAAGTATCAGGGTTGTTTCTATCCATTAAGACAGAATTCAAGTAAGCTGAAATAGCCTCCTTAAAAGATTTTTTAGTTCTTAGCAAATCGGCTTTGTTTTGAAATTCTTTTTGTTGTTTTCTCCTAATAATAGGGGCACTCATATATTGAGATTTGTTACTATCTGTACTCAACTCTTTCTTCCTCTTATACTCTTATATCTTAGATTTTTTTTTGAATTTGATGAACAATCATTAGATTTAAACATTAATCAATCATTGGATTTATAATTAATCTTGTGCTATAACTTTGTTATGAGAAAGCTTTTAATTTTTTTAGGGATAATGTCCGTAATTGCTACTCCTGTTGTGGCTTTTGAGGATAGTGGAGAAGTTCATTTGGAAGAGGTGCAGCAAGCAAAATATGAACTTCCTAAAGTTGAATATAAAGAAAAAGATTCTTTATTGATTAGTGATAAAGAAATTATGGATGAGATTGTCAAATTGCAAAGAGAAAAAGACTTGGAAGATATTGATAATCTTTGGAAAGGTACTGTAGAAAATAATCAAGTTATTGGCTTTGCGTTGAAAAAACTTGCGACCCCGGAAAGCCAAAGACGTATTCACTCCTCTTTGATGGCTAAAACTCTTTCTGCAATTGTGTCCGGGGCATCTTTAGCTCCTGCCTTGGTTGGAGCAGATTATATGGTTCAGTCCGGTTCTTATGCAGCAGGAAGAATTGCTCAAAATTTATTGAATAGAAAAAACGTTCCCCAAGAAATTCCTTTAACAGATACCGAATTGATTGAGTTAGCGGGACTTGTTGAAAATTTGCAGGATAAAATTATCAATGCTTATTATAATTATAAAGGAAGTTTATCTCAGTTGAAGGAAGTTCGTTCAAGAGAACTTTTGTATAGTAAAAATTACGCAAAAGCACTAGATGAGGAAGATTTTTTGGAAATTGCAATATCATCTTCTTTGTATGATGATATGCAAATCGAAGAGATGAAATATTTGCAGTCTGCTAAAAAATATCACTTGGAATTGCAGCGTCTAGCGGGGAAAAAAGTTGTTGACGGGTTGAATTTGTATCAGTATGATTACAATTCTGCTTTGGTAGGAGGTAATAATGTTAAATAAACGAATTTTGTTATTGTCTTTTATTTTATGCTTGAGTGGAATTAGTGTGAATGCTGAAACTTTATCTGATGTTCAATATCCGAAAGCTCCGGCTTATCGTGTTGGAATCTCTTCAACTCCGGAAAATCAATACGTTCAGGCAAAACAAGTAAAACCCAAACTTGAAAAAACTTATGCAAAGATTGATGACTCAATTGATTCTGGTGTTGCAGATTTGACTTATGCTGATTTGAGCATAAAAAGATTGTCAAAAGAGGTTGCACAAGATTTAGAGATGGACGAACAAGATATGATTTCTGACCTATCTTTGTTGTGGCAAGGAGCGGCAATGCAAAGTGATACAATAAATTTTGCTTTATATAAACTTGCAAATCCTGATGCAGATAAACCTGATCCAAAATCAATTAAAAATGTTTTGAAAACTATTGCGAGTATGTCCACTTTAGTCGGGGCAAGTATGGGAAGTCCGATTTTTGCCGGTTCTTCTTTGATTGGTGGAAATATTCTCAGCATTATGTCGCAAGATACAAAGGCTCTTAATTATAAATATACAAAAGTTACTGATGCTGATATGATTATTCTTATTCGTAAAATTGAAGACTTGCAACAAAATGCGGTTAATCTTTATTATGATTATATGAGTGCAAAAAAGCAATTAGAGATGACGACAAAACTTGTTGAGGATAGACAAAAGAAGTTTGAATTAGCTCAACAAAATAATGCACCAAGAGAACTTGTTGTTATAACAGATGCTTATTACAGAACCGCTATAGATAAACAACGTACTGCAAAATCAGAATTCTTTTCTAAACGTGCAGCTTTAGAACAATTTGTAGGAAATGAAACATTTGTTCAGTTTGAAAGTGATTTAGATGCAAGAGAACGAGGTGAAAAACCTGTTTCAAATGTAGATAATAATCCTCCATCTCCAAAAGAAGAGAATACTCCGACTTATGCAGATACAATTCAAAATGTTGAAAATTATACAAATAGTTTGAATTCAAATCCGTCAACATCAAAAGAGGAAACTACAAAACCTCAAACTATAACTTCCCCATCTGTTTATATAACAGATGATAATGATCCGAATTTGGATAAAGTTCCAGAACTTAAACCGTTAGATATTGCGCCTGTTGTAGAAGAAAAACCTACAGCAGAGGAAATTTCTGAAACACTAAAAGAAAATAAGACTAAAAAAAACTCGTTAAAATCAAAATTTTCTAAAACAAAAGAAAAAAAAGAAGAAAAAAATATTTCTCCGGTTAAAGAGAAATCGAAAAAAAAATCTGCCAAAATTAAACCTGAAAATGAATTGGCACTTGAAGAAAAATCCGAACCAAAGCAGGTAAAACAAAAGCCGCCAAAGAAAGATAAATATTCAACAAAGGGTTTTATCTTTATACATAATAACCAAAAAACGACAATTACTACTCAACCATCTGGTAATGATGAAATAGAACCTGTTGTTCCGCAGCAAAATACTAAAAAAACTCAAACAGACTCTTCAATAAAAGAATTACCTCCTTTAGATGAAATTAAAGTTCCTGATTTGAGTGGTCACGGTTATTCAATTTATTCTGACGGAGATTACTAATTTTGAAGATGAAGTATATTAATTACCAAGTTTTGACAGGACAAGAAAATATGCGTATTGACAGTGATTTGCTTGATTCTGCAATAGAAAACAAATTGGATTACCCGATATTTAGATTATATGCTTGGAAACCTGCCTGTGTATCATTGGGGCGAAATCAGAAAGATGATTTTTTAGATAGAAGTTTTTTAAAAGAAAATAATATTGATGTTGTTCGTCGTTTGACTGGAGGACGAGCATTGTTGCACGCTGATGAAATTACGTATAGTTTTATTTGCCCGACATTATATTTGAAAAATGGGGAGCATGTAGTGTCTTCGTATAAAGAAATTTCTCGGATTTTGATTGGCAAATTCAAGACAATTGGAATTGATTTGGATTTTGGGTCGAATAAACCAATTAAAACAGGCTTTGACTATTGTATGCTGATATCTACCGGTGCTGATTTGTGTTATCACGGGAAAAAACTTATCGGTTCTGCTCAGTGTCGAAAACAAGGATATATTTTGCAGCACGGTTCAATTTTATATGATTACGATAAAGCTCTTCTTGAAAAAATCTTTAAAGAACCTGTTTCAACTGATGAAATTACTTCAATAAAAGAAATTAATCCGAAGTTGACAAAAGAAAAAATAATTGACATACTAAGTGTGTAAATTATGGGGTTTAATATGATGGAAAAGAAATTTGCATTTACTTTAGCTCAAAATTTATTAGTTATGGGAATTGTCTTTTCATTTTTGATTTTTGTTGTATTTATTCCTTTTTATAATAATTTTCAACTAAAAAAATCTGTTGTTACTTATAGAACAGTTTATTCAAAGTTATTAGAAGCTAACAGAATGTATGCAATTATTGATTCTCAGGAGCAAGATGTTTATGATACGAGCCTGCCAATAAATACATTTGTGGAAACTTATTTTACTCCGTATTTGTCTATAGCAAATTATTGCAAAGGCGATCAGTCTGGTTGTTGGAATTTCCCGTTGTATAAAGATTTGAAAAACACAAAATATTTCAACAAATCGTTATATACAATTGTTCTTGATGATAATACTATTTTAGGCTTTCATAAAGAACCAAAGAAAAATTTAGTATCTGTGATTGTTGATACTAATGGGCTTGAAGGACGAAATACGTTAGGTCAAGATGTTTTTGTCTTTTCTTTTTATAATAATAAAATTCGACCCAAATTGTGTAAAGCTTCCGTTTACGAAAATGCGAAAATTAAAGACGGAATTCATTTTGGTGGCTATGATGATTGCGGAATTCCTTATGATACCTATGATTATAAGGATTTAATTCGTAAGGATATTCCAGATGGTTGTAGTAAGAAATCTGAAGAAAGTAAATATGGTTTTGGGGTTGGGGCTGCATGTGGAGCTTTGCTTTACAAAAATTTATGGGTGATAGACAATAATTACCCTTGGTAGTATAATCGTTCTAGCAGTAACAAAAAGGGATATAAATGACAAATTCAAATATTAAAGCGATGATTATGGCTGCAGGCATGGGTTCTCGATTAGAACCAATTACTTTGATTATGCCAAAACCGTTAATTCCTGTTATGAATAGACCGTTGATGGATATTCTTTTAGGGCAGCTACATTCTATTGGAATTAAGAACGTTATTTCTAATACTTATTATCTTTCAAATCAAATTATTGATAGGTATAAGAAAAATAATTTAGGCATTAATTTTAATTATATCAAAGAAACTGAGCTTTCAGGTACTGCTGGTGGAATGAAGAAATGTCAATATTTCTTTGATGAGGGCGAAGATTTTGTTGTTATGTCTGGAGATGTTTTAACAAATGCAGATATAAAACAAGCAATTAAACATCATAAAGAATCAGGGGCAATCGCGACTATCGGTGTTAAACAAGTTCCGCATGAAAAAGTTTCACATTTCGGTGTTGTAGTAACTGATAAAGATGGTTATATTACAGAATTTCAAGAAAAACCATCAGTTGAAGAAGCTAAAAGCAACTTAATTAATACCGGAATTTATGTTTTTAACTACAGAATTTTTGATTATATTCCAGAAAATACATTCTATGATTTTGCAAAAAATGTATTTCCGAAATTGTTAGCAGAAAGACAAATTAATACTTTTGAAGTCAATGAATATTGGAATGATATTGGAACAATTGCACAGTATAAACAATCTATTCAAGATGTGTTTAATGGTGTTTTCAAAATAGAACATTCAAAAATTTGTGATACAAATCTAGGTTCATATATTTGCGGTAATTCTAAAATCTCGCCAACAGTGAGATTTATGGGTAATTCCACTGTTGGAAATAATTGTAAAATCGGTGAATATGTGATGTTGAATAATTGCATTGTTCTTGACAATGCAGAAATCAAGACAGGTACAGAATTGTCAAATTGTATTGTTGTTCCGTCAACAAAAGAACTTCAAAACAGACGAATCAAATCAAATACAACAGAATTGATTACTGTATAGAGGGCTTGATTTTTTTGAATTTTGATGATAAATTTATACAAGAAGTTTGTAAAAACTTCTGTAGATGGGACTATGGCGCAGCGGTAGCGCAGGGGACTCATAATCCCTTGGTCGTGGGTTCGAATCCCTCTGGTCCCAAATAAAAGAAGACATCTCTAAAGATGTCTTTTTTTATTGCTTTTTGTGTTTTATAAATTCAAATAATTTCAAAAATAATTGTAACTTTGTACCAGCAACAACAGAGGCTGAAAAAAGAGATTTGTGGAATAAATTTATGAATAAAAAGTAATTAATAGAGTT
>DABJ01000027.1:113997-117198 GCA_002102825.1 Candidatus Gastranaerophilales bacterium HUM_12
TATTTTTATGTTTAAATATATATATTGGTAATGGAGAGGGCATTCTCAGGTGAAGTGTGATAATAACAAAATAGAAATCAATATTACCACGAAAGAAAATGCTGATAATGCCAAAATCTCTAAAATTATTAATAATTTTCTTCCAGAAAAATATTTTCAAAAATCTATTATTTTTAATAACTAAAACACTTTTTATGGAGCAAAAATGAATTTTAATATTCGAAAAATGTTAGAAACTGATAGGATAGAAGTTCTTTCTATGATGAATGACTTCTATAATTCTCCTGCTGTTTCTACGAATGGTAGTTTAAGTATCTTTAACACGGATATTGATTGTAGTGTGGGCGATTCCCCGTTTCTAGAGGGGTATATTTTTGAAACTAACTCTATGGTGTTAGGTTATTCAATGATTGCCAAAAGTTTTTCAACTGAATTTGGAAAATCTTGTATTTGGTTAGAGGATTTATATTTGAAACCAGAATATAGAGGTCATGGTATAATTCCTAAATTTTTCTGTTATATTGAGGCACTTTATCCTAATTCAATTTTAAAATTAGAAGTTGAAAAAGAAAACAAACATGCTGTCCATGTTTACACAAAACATGGTTTTAAGACTTTAGAATATTATGAGATGAAAAAAGATATATAAAATATTTTATAAGATTTTTTACGCGTTGTGAACGTTAATTTATAATCCTTTTTACCAATTTAGTTTCTTTTGAAATCTTTTATAATGATTTTGAAAGAAAGGAGTTGTTATGAATAACGAAGATAAAGAAAATATGAAAGAAAAATTGCACGAAACAACAGACAAGGCAAAAGAAAAATTCCATGAAGTCAAAGAAGATATAAAAGAAAAGGCTCATGAGATTAAAGAAGATATGGACAATGCTTTAGAAAAAGCTAAAGATACGGTATTAGAACTTAAAAAAGATTTTAAGGATAAAATGCACCATACAAAGGAATGCATTACAGAAGACAAAGACGAAAAAGAAGATGAATACAAAGATGAAGATGCATAATTAAAACGTAAAAAGGACAAGTTAGATATAACTTGTCCTTTAAAAATAATTAGTGTAAAAATCTTAAATAAAGGTAACCTGTACTTAGGATTAATGAAATTGCAACAACTGCAACACCATACTTCAAAAATCTCATAAATGAAATTGGGTGTCCAGATTTGGCTGCGTTTTCAGAAACAATGACATTTGCGGCTGCACCTATTATTGTCATGTTTCCTCCAAGGCATGCCCCAAGAGATAATGCCCACCATAATGGGTATGTGTAATCTGTTCCCATTGCTTTTTCAATTTCGACAAGCATTGGAGCCATTGTTGCAGTATATGGAATGTTATCAATGATTCCGGATATAACACCCGATGCCCATAGTATAATCATTGATGTAGCAGCCTGAGAGCCTTGTGTTACTTTGAGAATCCATTCTGCCATTAATCTAATACCGCCAGAGGCTTCCAAACCTCCAATGATGATAAATAATCCGATAAAGAAGAAAATTGTATTCCACTCAACATCTTTTAAAATGTCATTTGGTTTTTCAAAAATCAATAAAAATGCTGCACCTAGCATTGCAACAACACAGGTTTCAATGTGAATAACATCATGTAACATAAAACCTAAAATTACCAGTGCAAGAACTATTGTAGAACGAAGCATTAAATTCTTGTTTGTAATTGTGTGTGTGTTATCAATTTCTGCAACTTCTTTCATTTTATCATCAGAGGCATGTAATTTTTTTCTAAAAATTAATGTTAAAACTCCAATTACTGCGCACATTATAATAATGATTATTGGAGTTAACTCTTTAACAAAGTCCATAAAAGTTAAACCTCCTGCGCTTCCAATAATAATATTTGGCGGGTCTCCGATTAAGGTTGCTGTACCTCCTATATTTGATGAAAAAATTTCTGTCAATAAGAATGGAATTGGGTCGATATTTAATTTTTTAGCAATGGCAAATGTTATTGGCATGATTAAAATAACGGTTGTAACGTTATCAAGGAAAGCACTTGTAATTGCGGTAAACAGACCTAAAGCACAAAGTACTTTTATCGGGTGTCCTTTGGTAAATTTCAATAACTCATTAGCAACCCAATTGAATATTCCACTTCTTGTAGTTATTGATACGATTATCATCATTGAAACAAGTAAGAATATTACATTAAAATCGATATAATTGATAAAATAATTTGGATTGATAATTCCATTGACTGCTTTTGTTTGGCTTACTAATCCTAAAACAATAGTCAAAGCTCCGCCAATTAGAGCAATTGTCATTTTAGGAATTTTTTCTAAAGCGATAAATATATAAGCAAGGATTAGCAAACTTGCCGATATAATTACACTGTGGCTTGATATAAAACTACTAAGCACCTTTACTCCTTTCTGCAACGGCACATGCTATAGCTAGTGCAATTGCTACATCATCTGATGTTGTTTTCTTTTTAGTTGTAGAAATGTTTTCTTCAATTTCTTCAGGAAAATATTTGTTGATAAATACCATGATTTTAGAAGATAATTGCATAAAACATATCATTACTGTAATAAATAAATATACAACTCCCATGCCAATAAGCATTATAAGAGCGCCTTCTTTAAGTAGCTCAAAACTCATAACAAATTCTCCTATTATTTTTTGGTTAAATATTTAGATAAAAATAGGGTTGTTATGGCGCTCTTGTGAGTATTTCATTTTTTAGGCATAGAGATATTTTTTTTGAAATTTGCCATTTTGTTTGGGCAAACTTCGTGACTAGAAAATATTGTAATAATTTATTCTGAACAGTTGATTTGAATGTTGAAAAACTATTATTTGTGTCTTTTTTTATAATTGAAAGTGATGAAATTTCATTCCTTTGAAAGTTTGTGGTTGCAATAGTTGTTTCGTGTTTGATGCTTGATAAATGGGGGGAGGTCGTTTTTTGCAAAACGGATTGAGTGGTTGATATTTTAGAGGCATGTTCTAAAATTTTGTCGGAATTAAATATCCCTAATGAAGCCACTAAACACAAAAATATAAGAAATATTTTAATAAATTTTTTCACGGAAATATTTTACCATAAGGATATTATTTTGTTCAAATATGTTTTTTATATTAAAATAATGTTGTGTTCTGAACTTGCGTTTAATGAGAACGAGAAAAGTTTAAAACGTAGAGCAGGCACAATGTCGAAGTGGCACTCT
>DABJ01000009.1:0-202 GCA_002102825.1 Candidatus Gastranaerophilales bacterium HUM_12
TTTGATTTCGAGGAGGGGGCAAGATTACGATGTCACTTTGTATAGACAGACTCCACACAATGCACGGCTCACTCTCCTCGTAATGACAGTCATCGCCTCTACCATTTACAAATCCAATACATTAATAGTAAAATACTAGTATGAATGTGAATAATATAAAAACTTTTATGATAGGGGCGATGGTTTCTGGTTTGACGGCTTG
>DABJ01000009.1:209-696 GCA_002102825.1 Candidatus Gastranaerophilales bacterium HUM_12
AAACCGGTTCTAAAAAAGACGAACAACCCTTTGCTAACTTCAACAACAAAAGAAGTTGTTGATTCTTTTGCAAAAGAAAGTAAAAAAATTCTCAGCAATTCTGAATATAGATGCTTTGCAAAAGATACAATACCACTTAACTTTTATATGAATCCTGAAATGCTTGAAAGGAGATTAAATACTCGTATGAGTATTGCAATGCCACAAGTCAAAGTAGGGGAAAAATACGAAGAAAGACTAAGAGTATGCGGAAAGGTTCTTTCACGTAAAATAGAAAAAGTTGATATAAAGGAACCAAAATACATAGAACCCAAAGTTGTTATAGATAATTCGAATTATTACAGTTATCGTTGGTTTAATTCCGCACACATACCAGTAAAATATTACGGAAAACCAAATCCAAAGTTAAAATAAGTTGGAATAAATATGTCATTCTAAGCAAACTATACCTGAACTCGTTTCAGAGCCTCAAAAGTTAAGGAGATTC
>DABJ01000009.1:783-1607 GCA_002102825.1 Candidatus Gastranaerophilales bacterium HUM_12
CTTATTCACCTATAGACTTTAATAGTGTAGTGCCTTTAACTGACTATTCACTAAAACATCTTTTATGCTACAATATTACTCAAAGAAAAAGAGGATTTAATTTGATTAAATTTTTAGGTTTGTGCGTTCAAAATTTAATAGAATGTTTTAAATACATTTTTGGCGGAAACGTCAGATTTAAAACGGTTCTGACCCAAGCGGCATCTATCAGTTATGATTCATTACCAATTTCGTTAGTCATTGCTTTCATTTCTGCAGCTGTTATCGCAATACAAGTTTCCAAAGAATTTCTTTTAACCGGTGCGGAAGCTTATATCGGTGGAACTATTGCAGTCGTAATGATTAGAGAAATTGCCCCGGGGTTTGTCGCTTTAGCTATCGGAGCTAGAGCCGGAACTGCGATTTCTGCCGAAATCGCAAATATGCAGGTAACATCACAAGTTGATGCTATCAAAACTTTAAAAATTAACCCTGTAGGATATTATTTTACACCTAGAATCGTTGCTGCAGCAATTACGGTTCCAATGGTGGTTTTAATCGCAGAGTTCGTCGGAATTTTAGGCGGCATGTTCGTTTCTCTTGAAACAATTAACCTTAATCCGGCAAGATATATGGCTTCTGCGTGGGCATGGATGGCTACTAAAGATATCTACATCAGCCTATTAAAAGCCTGTATTTTTGGAGCTTTGATTGCTCTTGTTTGTGCAACAAAAGGTTATCAAACAAAGGGGGGCGCTAAAGAAGTCGGAACTTCTACAACCCAAGCCGCAATCCTTTCAACCATTTATATGCTCGTTGCAGATTTTTTAATTAATTTATTATTT
>DABJ01000009.1:1645-10136 GCA_002102825.1 Candidatus Gastranaerophilales bacterium HUM_12
GTTATATTTTAGCATTTGTTATATAATCCCGTTAGGGATATAAAATTTGTCCATGACAAATATTTGTTAATACGATAAAAAGAGGTACTTTTAAATGAATACAGTTACTATTGTTGGTAGAGTTGGAAGAGATGCATCTGAAGATTTCAAATCTTTTGACTCCGGAAAAACTAAAGCAAGATTTTCTGTTGCTGTTAACAGATGGGATTCAAAAACTAAAGCTGAAGTTACAGATTGGTTTAACATTGATGTTTGGGATAAACAAGCAGAATTCGCAGCTGATTATGTAAAAAAAGGAAGATTAGTTGCAATTGACGGTGTTATTGCAAACAACAGATGGGTTGACAAAACAACCAACAATGAAAGAGAAAATTTCTACATTAGAGCTAACACTATTAAACTTTTAGGCTCTAAAAAAGACGCAGAAGAAGCTGTATTATGATAATAAATTCAAATATTGTCGGCATTATTGCAGATGACTTGACGGGTGCAAATGATACGGCACTTCAATTTCAACTAAATGGTGCTGACACAAATATTTTATTAGACAAACATATTGAAAAAAAGCAAACTTCACCGGCTCAGGCTTGGGCAATCTCAACAGAATCAAGAAATGTTCCGCAAGAAGAAGCTTTTGAAAAAGTAAAAGATGCCGTTCAACTTATGGTTGACGAAATTAATCCGGACTTTTTCTATAAAAAAATTGATTCAACGGTAAGAGGGAATATTGCGGTTGAAGTTTTGTCTGTTTTAAAAGTTTTAGATTGGGACGCTGCAATTGTTATGCCGGCGTTTCCGCAAGAGGGAAGAATTACGGTTGGCGGATACCATCTTTTAAAAGGTATTCCAATTGAAAGAACCGAAATGGCAAGAGATCCGCATTCTCCAATCACGGAATCTCATCTTCCTACACTATTAAAATCTCAATTGGGAGAAAAATTAAGCGATTTTATCGGAAGTATTGAATTAAAAACTATTTTAGATGGTGCAGGCCCGATATTGATGAAATTAAATGATTTAATTTCTAAAGGCAAGAAGATTATTGTTGCAGATTCTGTTTCTACAACAGATTTAGAGCAAATTGTTCTTGCGATGCAAAAGTCTAATTACAAAATTTTACCTGTCGGAACAGCAGCAGCAGCTAAAGTGTTGAGTAATGAATGGTTTCCAACAAATGAAGAGGAAGAAGTTCTACCGGTTAAACTTCCCAAACTTCCCAAATTCATCGTATCCGGAAGCGCAACTCACATTACCGCAAATCAGATTGACAAGTTTGAGCAATGTGATGATTTTGAAGAAAACAGTTTGATTATTGAACTTGATATGAATACTGTTTTATCAGGTGTTCAAGATGAAATTGTAGATAGAGTTGTTTCAAATTTAGGAAAAGACAACATTGTACTTGTTCACACGTCAAAATTGTTAAAGAATTTTGATGGTTTTTCAGAAGATACAATCAAAGCAGATTTGACAAAATCAGGCTTAGCGAATGTAATTACGGACTTTTTATCTGAACTTGCAAAACGAGTTTTGGAAAAGAAAAAAGCAATTCTTATCACACTCGGAGGTGAAACATCTTACAAATGCTGTAACGCAATTGATGCAAACCAACTTAAACTTATTGATGAGGTTTTGCCGGCTATCGCTCTAAGTAAAAGTGTAAATTCTGACCAATGGATTGTTACAAAATCCGGAAATTTAGGCGGAGTTAATACGTTAATTGAAATTTTGAAATACTTCACAAAACATGAAGAGCAATCTTATGGATAAAATAGCAATTACAACGGGTGATCCAAACGGAATTGGCGCTGAAATTACAATAAAAGCTCTAAAAAAGATTGATTTACCGGTTGATAAAATCGTTCTTATCTCAAATAAAAAAATTCTTGATTATTATGGAAAACTTGACAAGAATTACGAAATTGTTGAAATTCCTTATGAAACAAAGGATATTAAGGCAGGAGAAATTACAAAAGAAGCCGGCGATTTTGCATTCAAATCACTATTAAAGGTTTGTGAAATTAAACCCAAAGCAATCGTTACAGCTCCAACGGCAAAAAATGCTATGTATCTTGCAGGGCACAAATTTAATGGTCAAACGGAAGTTTTACAAAAATATTTGTCACATAATGGACAGTTAGCAGAAATGCTATTTGTCGCAAACGACTTTAGAGTTTTGCTTTTGACAAGACATTGCGCATTAAAAGATATTCACCTGACCCCCAAAATTGTTACTACAAAAATTCAAAATCTTGTTACAACTTTTCAAACTCATTTCGGAATTAAAAATCCTAAATTCGCGCTATGCGGCTTCAACCCACATGCCGGTGAAGACGGGATTTTAGGACACGAAGAGCAAGATATTTTAATTCCGGCAGTAAAATATCTTCAAGAACAGGGAATAAATATTACAATGCCTCTTCCTGCTGATACGTTATTTGTGAATGCCGCAAAGCATTATTTTGCAGGGGAAAAAGACGAATTTGACTGCTATATTGCAAACTATCATGATCAAGGCTTAATTCCGATTAAAACCGTTGCTGGGATTAGCACGGTTAATATGACCGTCGGACTTGATATAATCAGAACCTCCCCAGGGCATGGAACAGCTTTTGATATTGCGGGGAAAAATATCGCAAACCCTGATGGAATGATTGCAGCTATCAAAGAAGTATTAAATTAGGATTTAAAAAAGCTTGATATTTTAGATAAAAAGCTCGTTTTTTTGTTTGAAATGACGACTGGAGGTTTAGCAAAATATTTTGGGAATTTTTTTTTGTAATCTGCTAAATTCGTGCAATAAGCTTCCATATCCAGAGATACACCTTTTGCAAGCGGATATGATTTAACCCCAACAGATTTATACATTGCACGCATCAAAACATTTGCAATTGCATCACTTCCTCTTTCCCACGGAGTTGCATGAGCTAAAATCCAACGCATAGTTGCAATTTGGTCATTAATTTTTGGTAAATGTTCTTGTTGAACATCTATTTTAGTAAAATAGGAAAATTCTTTATAAATTTCAGACAGATGGTTGAATACATTTTCAATGACATCTTTTCTTCCATGTTGCAAAAATTTTTCACCATCTTCAAACACAGGAACAGTTAAATCTATATCCGGATAAGGACTTTTTAACGGGTTATATTTTATCTCGTCAATTCTTTTTTCATAAGTTTTATACTTCCCGCCATCATAATAAGTACAGAGAGCAAAATTTTTCCATTTTGATGGCGACCGCCACCCATCTCTATCAATTCTAAGGGCACTTGTATGAGCAATTTTGGTTTGATCAGAGGTAAATTTATTTGCTCGTCTTACCCCATAAGCTATACTTCGCAAAACCTTTTCAAAATCATAATGATGCCTGATAAAACCAACTGAAATATTCGCCGTTTGAATAATCTCGTTAGCCCACCTTTTATTCTTACCATACCCTTTAATCCGAACATAAAAATCCTTTTTAGAAAAATTTAATTTGGGAGAGTTCAAATTAGCACCAAAAGTTAGAGAGTTATTTACCGAGTAGATATTCATACCCCAAACAAAACACGTGAATAAAAAAATTTGCCAGTTAAAATTTATCATTACAAATTTTTGAATACTCACACCTATCACAAGATTTGCAATTCGGTTGGTAAAAAACATCAGTCTTTATTGATGCGCAAGCTTCCTTTATTTTAAGTTCATATTGTGATTTCAATTTGTCATTAAATTCAATAACATAATTGTTTTTGTCTTTTAAATTAATGTAAACAAAAGATAGAGAGTCATATTTTTTTAGGAATTTATTTACACACAGCAAATAAATCATTGTTTGATAATCGAACTCTGGATTTTTAGGAGTTGAGCCGGTTTTGTAATCTAAGATATAATAACTTTCTGCATCATGTACAATTGCATCAATTCTACCTCCTATCCAAAAATCATCTAATCTTGTCATAATTGGGAATTCTGATTTTAAATAGTCTTTTTTATAGAAAGGATTATTCAATAGTAATTGCCAAACGTCTTTCTCCTCTTGAGATAATGCCGTTTCTATTCTTGAAATATTGACACCTTGAAGATAATAATTTGCAAGTGCGTGTATTTTTTTACCTTTTTCAAACGGAAGAGATGATATCGGGACAGAAATATTTTCAACATATCTGTAATAATATTTCTTAGGACAAGACTCATAAGTCTTTAACATATTCGGAGAAAAATTATCAATCACAATTAACCTCCAACAAATCATTAAAAATTATACTTGGTTCATTCTTTTGCTCTTTACCATAGCGAGATTTAGACTTTGTTGATGTTGTAATAATCAGATTATTTTTAGCTCTTGTTATTGCAACATAAAGCAAACGCAAATTTTCGTCTAAAATTTCTTGTTTCAATTCATACTCTGATTTTTTGCGATAATTAGGGTTAAGAGCCTTAACTTGTTCAATGAAATCAGCAGATTTCAAACTGATTGAGCCTATTGTAAGAGGAAAAGCTTTTTCAGACATTTCAGGAATAAACACCAGATTGAATTCATCACCCTTAGACTTGTGCATAGTCATAATTTGAACTTTTCCTTGCAATGATTTTTTATCGTCATCGTCTTCTTCTGAAAAGAATTTAAATCCGCTCAAATTAGGCTTTTTAGAAAGTTCTGCGAGTCTTGATACGGCATATTCTAAAGAATTATTTTTTATGCAAATTCGTTTAATCAATGTTGAAATCAAATAGATATTAGATTTTTCAATCTCACTATTAAATATATTCATACCCATTGCGACTTTAACAGCAAGCTCATTTGGTGGTAAATAACTCAATGAAGTCCAATAATTCACGTCCCAATAAAAATGTTCTAAATTAATAAATTTCAAATTATCTGCATCAATTTGTATAAATGCATTTTCATACTTTCTGATTTCATCACCCAACCCTCTTTTATACAATCCGATATCTGCTAAAATATCATAATTAGATGCTAAATTTTCATTATCAAAAGGATTTAATATAATTTTCATCACAGCAAAAATTGCTTTGAATATAGTTTTTTGCTCCAAACATTGATTTCTTGTAATTGCTTTTAGTCCGCTATTTTCTATCAAATCCTGCCATGCCGCAACTTGATAATTGTACCGAAGTAAAATTCCAACAGTATAATCAGGATTTTTAGATAGAGTATTTTTTATAACTTTCAAAATATAGTTTTTCTCTTCTATCGTAGAATCAAAAATCAATGATTGCACCCCATTTACGGATTTTGGATTTCTACCCTCAACTGGGTGCATTAACATTTTAAAGAAAGATTTTTCACTGTCTTTACTTGCAAGAGATAGGGTAACTAATTTATTTGCACACTCATAAACATCTTTTGAACATCTCTGAGAACAATCCATACTTACGTTGTAATTCTGGGTGATAAAATTTCTAAACCCTTCAACATCTGCATTTGAAAAAGTCGATGTGATGGACTGATTTACATCTCCACATCTTATGATATTTTTATGCTTGCCGGACAACAACGCAATTAATTCTTGCTGAATTAATGATGAATCTTGTGCCTCATCTTCAATTATATACTCGCAAATCTCTTGATAGTGCGCTAGTATATCAGGGTTTTCTTTCAAAATTCGAACAGAACCCGTCAACATATCATCATAATCAATCAAATTATACTCTTTCAAATTGTCTTGATACAAAGAAAAAAATGTTTTGAATTTTCTTAATTTAGCATCAGTTGGTTGTTCTTTGAATTTTCCTTGTGCAATTTTGAAAATAGAAACAGCCCTATCAAATTCTTCTGCAGTTTTTGATTCAATATGCATTTTACTTGCAATTTCACGCAAAATTCTACCCCTTTGCGAATCATCACAAATCTCAAAATCAGCAGATAAACCGAGTTTTTCATAATTCCCGTTCTCTTTCAAAATTCTAAGAGAAAGCCCATGAATCGTACTGATATTAGGAAGTCTTGAAGAACGTTTTTGAACATTTTTAATACGTTCCCTGAAATTTCGAGCGGCAGAATCCATATAAGTCAAAACAAAAATTCGCTCAGGATTTATCCCTCGTTCAAGAAGTTTTATAATAAGAGCCAAAAGAATTGTCGTCTTTCCAGCCCCTGGAACTGCAGAAATTCCCATATAACCGGATTTATATTCTAACACAGGTTTCTGATCAGGTCTTGGAACAATTTTAAAACCACTATTTTCAACTTCTGTTTCTTCATCATTTGTTGTTTCAACGACAAGAAAATCTTCAATTGCTCCATAATTTTCAACCCCATTGGAATCAAACAAGCTAGAATATGCATAAACCCCATTTTGCGCACAAAGAGTCAATTTACGCAAAACTCTTGCATTTTTATCATGAGATAAATTTATATTATCATCAATCGTATAAGTTTTTTTATCCCAATCTTTTTGAAAGACCCATGCATTATACAATGGTCCGGTATCAGATTTGACCCACTCGGAACTGGAAACATCAAGCCATATTTGATACTTGGTTGAAATATGATTATCAATAATTTTTTGCGGTGTTGACACAATTAAATCGTTTCTATCAAACTCCAAAACCGAATATGGATTTTCTGCAATAATGGAATTTTCTATCTGCAAAATAATATCGACAAGCCGAGAATTGAAATTTTCACCAAATATATTTTCAAAATCCCGAATTTCTTTCACAAAGAAATTAAATTTGTTAATCTCATTCTTATCAAACACGGGAAAACTAAACAATCTATCGTAAATTTCAATAATTTGCTCAGATATTTTCTTTTTTGAATTTGCCAAATCATTCAACAATACAAGAAAATCTCGATATTTTTGAGTATAATCTTCATCTTTAAATTCGTACGGAATCAAAACTTTTTTCTTTGCAAAAGTCTCCAGAATTTCAGCACAATATTTCAAAGGAATATGCAAAAATTCTGATAAAATAACCCGAATATCAAATTCTGACAAAGATTTTTTTAAATCCGTATTCAGTTTCAAAACAGTAATAGCTACCAAAACCAAACGGTTTTGAATAAGTTTTTCACTCCCTGAAAGATAAACTAAATTTATATTTGACTTAAAACTTTCTCTCAATGAAAATTTCAACATATCATCTATCACAGGTGAAATTATTGAAATATCTTTGGGCAAAACCTTTTTATCTAAAAGATATTTAATCTGCTTTACTGCATTTTCAACCATTTCAGAACGTTTTGAAAAAGATTTAAATTCAAAATTATTCAAAACATTTAATTTAGAATTTTTTGCATTATCAAACAATTTTTGCGAATCTGAATACATAATTGAAGTTTCTGCTAACTTTTGTTCATCTGATTTTGAAAATATTTTTTTGAATTTTTCAAAATTATTCTTATCTGCACTCAAATACCCACAACGAGATGAACCCAAAGAATCCACTGCGACAAAACAATCACTCAACTGTTTTGACAAATACTCAATAAAATCAATACAAATAGGGGTACATTCATCTCCATCATCAACAAATAAATATTTTATATCATCAAAATAATTTGTATTTTTATAAACGAAATTGAACATTAAGCATTGGCGCAAATAGTCAAAATCCCTTAATTCCAATGTTTTTCGCAGAAGTTTTTTTATTGCAAGAGATGCTTCATCTGAAAAGCCCTCTTTCAAAATTTCAGCTCTCTCGTCAACTTCTTGTTGAGTCAAATTATTTTGAACAATCAATGAATATCTTCTAAAAATTTGTTGTAAAAGCGAAACTCTTGAATTGTAACCTTTGAACTTAACAGTCTTTAATATATCTTTTAAGATGAATTGTGAAACCTCTAAGCCCGCAAGATTAGGCAAAATAACCGGATTATCAAAGATATTTCTATCTTCAAGAAAAGCCCAATTGTCAGAAATAGTGTTATAAACCAGTGAAAAAAACGAATGAATTTTCAATTTTTCAACGCAATCTACCGTCAATTTTTGAAAAACTTTATCTTGAAACGCATTTTTCAAAGTCGAATTTTGCACCAAAACCAGAATAGAAGAAGTCGAAACTCCACTATTAACAAGCTCACAATACTTGTCAATCAAATAATCCGTTTTATTTGTGGCTAAACTTCCCTCAATAAGCAAAATGCAATACTCCTCCTAGTGTATTTTATCATAAAATTTCCGTCTATTAAAATGATTGTTAAAATCGCCCAAATGAAATATTATCAATATGTCGAACGAAAAAGTGTAAAAAGAACAACTAATCAACGGAGGGAAAAATTATGGCAAAAAGAGCATCACTAACATTAGAAGAACAAATCGGATTTTCAGCAGGAGAAATTTATAACTACTTACACCAAAACGGAACAACTTCTTTTGCTAAAATGAAAAAAGAATTAGATTTAAAAGGAAATTTTGCAGACTTAGGTTTAGGCTGGTTAGCTAGAGAAAACAAAGTTGACATCGAACAAAAAGGACCGGCTGTAAAAGTTAGCTTGAAATAACCAAATTTACACGATTTATATAAAAAGACTAGG
>DABJ01000026.1 GCA_002102825.1 Candidatus Gastranaerophilales bacterium HUM_12
CCCTCCCCCACGTAGGTGGGAGGGAAAAATAACTGTTACCCACCCCAACCCTCCTTAATCAGAGAGTGGAAATTGAATACCCTCCAAACAAATAATATTAAACCCTCACCTCAACTCTCTACAAAAAAATATTTGAATTTCTTGAAAAAATATTATATAATATATTAAAGGGTAAATAAAATGGTAGAAAGTAATCTAAAAACAGAAGAGGCAGAGAATTTAATTCGCAAAACGTTGAGCTTTTTTGATGAAAAAAATTACGAAGATGCGGAAGTTTCTTTGAATTCGGCTTATGATATTTTCAAGAGTGAAAATTTTAATGAAGGGATTTCAATCTCTTTGAGTTTGATTGCTTTTTTGAACTATTCTCTACACAAATCTGATTACGAAAGCAGTCTTGCTTTAACACAAGATGCGACATTTATGGCTAACCGCACAAACAGTATTACCGCACAATTGATTAACGAATTGGTTTTAGGCAATATAAATTTTGCAGAAAACAATAAGGATATTGCGATTATCCATTACAACAATGCTCTGAAATTATCATCAGAAGAGGATAAATATTCTCTTGCTGATAATATAAATACAAGAATTAGACAACTTCAAAACGGTATGGATTATTCACTTCCTACAAAAAGTGACCCATTGGTATCATTGGTTAAAATCAGCCGTTCAATTACGGCACTAACTGATATTGACGAATTGTTGAGAGTAATTGCCGAAGAAACTAAAAATGCTATTCAAGCTGATAGATGTACGGTTTTTCTTTGGGATAAAGATACCGATGAATTGTGGTCAAAAGTTGCGTTGGGTCTTGATTCGAGTCAAGAAATAAGATTCCCTGCAGATAAGGGTTTAGCCGGTTATGTTGTAAAAACAGGCGAAACAGTTAATATTGTTGATGCTTATAACGACCCGAGATTCAATCCGGAAGTCGATACAAAAACAGGCTACAGAACGAAAACAATTTTATGTATGCCTATTATGAACAATAATCGTGAAATTATTGGTGCATTTCAAGTTATCAACAAAATTGACGGCATATTTACGAAAAATGATGAAGATTTATTAATCGCAATTGGCGGAAGTGCAAGTATTGCTTTAGAAAATGCTCAATTGTTCGACCAACAATTGCAACTTTACCGTGAGCAAAAGTTACTATTTGAAAGTTTCATTGATACTCTAGCGACTTCAATTGATGCAAGAGATAAGATTACCGCAGGTCATTCAACCAGAGTTAAGTTGTATTCAATATTGTTGGCTGATGCACTGGGTATGAATGCGAAGGATAAAAGTTTGCTTGAAAAAGCCGCAATTCTTCACGATATCGGTAAAATCGGTATTAGAGATTCTGTTTTACAAAAAGACGGAAAACTTACTGATGAAGAGTATAAACATATTCAAGAACACGTTAGAATTACTCACAATATCTTGAACAAAATTTATATGTCACCTGATTTTAGAATTATTACCGAAATGGCCTGTTCTCATCACGAAAAATGGGACGGTACGGGTTATTACAGACATCTTAAAGGTGAAGAAATTACTCTTGGCGGTAGAATTTTAGCTGTTGCTGATGTGTTTGATGCGATTACTTCTAAAAGACACTATCGTGACAAAATGCCGATTGCTAATGTCTTAGATATTTTGATGAAAGGTGCAGGTTCTCATTTCGATAAAAATTTGGTTGATGTATTTATGTCAATTTCGACTGACAAAATTGTCAAAGTATTCTTATCTGAATCACACGGAAAAATTGAACCGAAAGACGAAGAATTCTTGAAACGGTACGATTTGATGGCTATTTACAGGTTTGTAAATATCGAAAGTCCTACTGATGAACAAAAACATTTGTTAGAATTGTTCAACAAATATTATTTAGGTAGTTATGAACCAAAAGAGGAGGATATGGTTTAATGAAAAAATATCTTGTCCTTTCTTTATTTGTTTCGGTCTTTGCGGTTAATCAGTGTTTCGCAATCAATATGAACGGAATTGCTCCGGTCAATCCGTTAGATGCAAATCCGTCAACTTATCAAGAACAGGTGAATTTGCCGTCTTTTGAACTAAAAAAAGGGTCGCTTACTCGTAATGCCATAAAAAATCAATATACAATTGCTATGGATAAATTTATGCAGGCAAATGTTCGTTCTTCATATCAAGATTTTAGAATGTTGATTGATAATGTTATGCCAAGTGATTATATCTATATGCGTTTGACTCATGACATGGCATCTATCGGATTTTTTAGTTTGTCAGAACTTGCAATGTCAAAGATTAAAGACGAAGAGATTTCTTCTCTATTAGAAGATGATATAAAAAATTATTATTTCCCGAATTGCAAATTGACTCACAAAGATCAAATGTATCTTGCTGAAATTTATTCAAATATTATGTACAATGACCAAAGTCGTGAAGCTACATCTGAACTCATGAAACAATCATCACTATTGAATGATTCGGATTACGCAAATTATCTTGTCGCTTTTGGTTCAATGAAAAATGGTGATATTAAACAAGCAGTTAAATCAATTGATATTGCAATTGATAAAAATCCAAAGAATATCAATTACAAACGTTTGCGAGCTGAAATTTTAGCTCAATCAAATAAACCGCAAGAAGGCTTAAAAGCTCTTGAAGACTTGAAGACTAAGGATATTAATACTGTAGTTTTTGATAAAGAATTGCATTCTTCTCAACAGTATATTTTGTATAAGTCTGCTAAAAATGATTACTGGAAAAAATACCATCTGGCTTATTACTACTATGATGAAAATCAATTGAATAAGGCATTGAGGGTTTTACAGTCTTCAATTTCCGGCAAAAAAAATATCAATAAGGAAGTTTATGCCTTGACTGCAAAAGTTTATTTTGATTTGAAAGAGTTTGAAAAAGCTCAGGATTATGCGCTAAAATCTGTTGATATTGATAAATCTCATACACAAGCTTTGATTGTATTGGGTGATGTTGCATTTAGAAATAAAGATTATAAACTTGCAGAAAGCTATTACAAAAAAGCAGGTAATAAAGATGCCGGCTTTGATTCATCAATTCGTCTTGCAAAAACTTATCAACAATTGAATAACGAAAGACGAGCTAAAGACATCTATTCTAAGGTTTTGCGTGCAAGTTCAAAGGCTTACGAAGCTTATTATCAAATGGCTTTACTTGAAAAAGACAGAGAAAATGCATATCTTAAAAAAGCTCTTGCAATAAATCCTAATTTTAAAGACGGTTGGATTGACTTGGCACGACTTGAAATTACAAAAGAAGATTACGAAAAAGCTTTATCATTTTTGGGTATTGCAAAATATATTGACGATAGTGATTACAGATATTATTATTATTTAGGTTTGGTATTAAAAAACAAAGGATTGACCGCTGATGCACGTCAAAACTTTGAAAAGAGTTTGAATTTAAACCCTGATTACAGTTTAGCAAAAGAGGAATTGAGTATATGATTAAAAAAAATCTATTGATTGTTGAAGACCATGAGTTGACAAGATTCGGGTTAAAAACGGCATTTGAAGATGTTGATTATATTGGTGTGATTTATGAAGCCGCAACCGCAGAAAATGCTCTTGAAATTTTCAAAAACAATCAGATAGATTTAGTTATTATGGATTTAGGTCTTCCTAATATGAATGGAATTGATGCAACTAAAGTAATCCATGATATGAATAAAGATGCTAAAATTATTATCCTAACTTCTCACAATGATGAAAAAGAAGTTTTGAACAGCTTAAAAGCAGGTGCAAATGCTTATTGCTCAAAGGAAATAAATTTGCAAAGACTGGTTCAAGTTGTTCAATCTGTTGCTGATGGTGCTGCTTGGTTTGATCCAAGTATTGCCCATATCGTTTTGCAAGCAACAACTAATACAAAAATGAATACAGAACCTGATACGAGCTACAAAAATTACGACCTAACCGCAAGAGAAGCTCAAATTTTGAAACTTATGACTGAAGGCTTTAGTAATATGGAAATTGCTCAACATTTGGTAATTAGTGTTAATACGACAAAAGCTCATGTTGCAAGTATTTTGCAAAAACTGGAAGTTGATGACAGATTACAAGCGGCTTTGAAAGCTTTGAAATATCAAATTGTGTAGAATTGCGAAACTAAAGGAATATAGTTGATGTCCGATTTGGCTAAAATATTATTAGTTGATGACAATCCAAAATATTTAGCAGATGTTCTCCCTTTTTACGGATATGACTTAAAATGCGTATCTGACGGAGTTCAAGCTCTTAGTGTTTTAGATAGCGGAGAATTCTTTGATATTGTTTTACTTGACGTAATGATGCCAAATATGAACGGTTGGGATACCCTGAAAACAATTAGAAAGAATTCAAAAACCAAAGATATTCCAGTAATTATGCTTACAGCGGTGAATGAAGACCAAAAAATGATTTCAGGACTCAAAATCGGTGCAGATGATTATATAGTTAAACCGTTCATTTTACCTAATTTGTTAGCAAGGATTGAAGCCGTTTTACGCAGAGCCAATAGGAATAAACAAGTTCTAAAACCTGAAAATGTTACGATAAATCAAGCTGATAATTTTAACTCCTTGACTAAGAGAGAAAAAGATGTTTTATTATTAGTTACACAGGGTGAAAGCAATAAATCTATTGCGGACAAACTTGTTTTAAGTGAGGTTACCGTAAAAAGTCACCTCAACAGTATTTTTAAAAAATTGAACGTGACAAATCGTACCCAAGCAGTGCTTGTTGCAATGCAAATGAATTTAGTAGAAAATAATAAATAAATATATATTTAAGGAGATAAGAATGATTGATTATACAAAAGAAGAATTATTATCTTTGCTTGAACGCAACCCCGAAAAATTTAACGAATGGAAAAAAGAAGTTGAAGAAGTTGACTTGAGTGAAGTTGATTTTTCAAATATGACATTAAAAGAAATTGACTTTTCAGATGTAGATTTGAATTCCAGTTCATTTGCTGATAGCAACTTGTCACTTGTAAATTTCACCGGTGCAGATTTAACATCTGTTGATTTTACTCGTTCTAGAGTTGTTGAATGCGATTTTACCGAGAGTCTTTTGACAGGTGCAGATTGTAGCTATGCTGAAATGACATATTGCAACTTTACAGATTGTGATTTGGCAGGTTGTGTTTTGTCAGAAACCGTTTTAACAAGTTCTGATTTGTCGGCTTCTGAAAACTTGGCTTCTGCCAGATTTGACAACGATACAGTATGGCCGGACGATGATATGTTGCCGGAGGGATTTGACTCCGTGTGCAAAGATGATTTGTCAGCTTTAAAAGATGAGGAAGAATCCGGAATTGGTGATTATTAATTTTTAATAAATAATGAGTTTAAACAATCAAGCGGTCAGGCATGAGTTTTGACCGTTTTTTTGTTGTAGAATAATGCTAAGAAGAGATTAATATAGGAGAACAATTATGATAAAAGTAGCAGTATGCGGCGCTAACGGAAAAATGGGACAAGAGGTTTGTAATGCGGTTGAAGCCGATAACTCAATGAAATTGGCTGCAAAAATTGATATTAAAGGTAATGCTTATAGGTCAATTGAAGAAGCCAAAAGATATGCTGAATTTGAAGTTGTTGTTGATTTTACTCAACCGGCTTCAATTTATGAAAATGCAAAGTACTGCCTGCGTAATGGAATTAGTATTGTAATTGGAACAACAGGTTTGCAAGATGACCAGATTGAATTTTTGAAAAATCTTTCAGAAAAGAATAAAGTAGGTTGTTTTATTGCTCCTAATTTTTCAACAGGTGCTGTTTTGATGATGCAATTTGCACAAGTAGCTGCAAAGTATTTTGATAATGCTGAAATTATTGAATACCACCACAACCAAAAGAAAGATGCTCCATCTGGTACTGCAATTAAAACAGCATTGATGATGTCAGAAGCAAAAACCTCTTTCAAAGGCGGAAACTGTGCTGAAACCGAAACCATTGAGGGTTCAAGAGGTGGAACTTCATATTCTGATATTCAAATCCATTCTGTTAGAATGCCAGGGTTTATGGCTTCACAAGAAGTTTTGTTTGGTGCATTCGGACAAACATTGTCAATCAGACACGATTCAACAGATAGAAAATGCTATATGCCGGGGGTTTTGATGGCAGTAAAACATACCGATGAAAACAAAGATTTTGTCTATGGACTTGAAAAAATACTAAAGTAGTTTTCTTAGTTCACTTTTTCTTTTTGGTTTTGATGCAAAAAGGTGCTACGC
>DABJ01000002.1:0-10311 GCA_002102825.1 Candidatus Gastranaerophilales bacterium HUM_12
CATATACAACAAGTGTAACAGACCCAATCGATTTTGTAATGGACGTAAATGGTTTTAAAGGACCAAACAGTGAAGCACGAAACGGTAAACAATACGATATCCGTAGTTTCAAAGTAGCAAAATTCTCTAAGGGTTGTACCCCAATAGATGGAATCGGGTGTGTTTACGTACCTCCGTCATATAGTCCAATAAAAGCAGGAACAGATGATATGAAAAAGTATGACCCTAAGTATGATGCCGCAGGATACTACACCTCTGATAACTATTGGGCAGGAGCAAAGAAAGCATGTGATGAACTAGGAATGAGTTTAACTGATGACTCAAAACTGCGACGCTTAGCTAAAAAGACAACAGCAGAAAAAGAACAACTAGGCTTACCGACTTCCGGCTGGTTCTGGTCGTCTACGGAGCACAGCGCTGGCGCTGCGTACATGGTGTACTTCACCAATGGCGAAACGCGTGCCGCCCTCAACTACAACAGCAGCGCTAAGGTCTTGTGTGTAGGTGATTAGGTCTTTTTAAAAGTCTATAAGTGATTTACAGTAAGCGGGGATTATACCCCCGCTTATTGTTTTTTGAACAAGAAATAAAACTGTTACCAACCTTAATCGGGGAGGGAACAATAAAACTGTAAAGAACTTATTCACCTCTCACAATTAACTTTTCATCAATTACCCTAATCATATAAATATCCTATTGATTTTAGTTGCAATTTCCATTAGAATAATCTTAATTGAATAAAAGGAGAAAATTATGGCTCAACAATTTAATCCACAGGGCATGAATGCTCAAAATATTAAAAAACGTTATGCAGTTTTGGTTTTTATCAAAGGTTCAACTGCACCGTTAGTTTTGTATGTCAAAGAAGCTCAGGCTCTTTATCAAGAACTTGTTGAAAAAATGCAATCAAATAACGCGGTTTTAATTGAAAAAGATACTGACGGACCTTTGAAAAAAGTTTGTTTTATCTCTAATCAGATTGCAGCTCTTGCTATTCAAGAAGAACAATATGTATAATTTTGTTTAGGTTAATCCAAGCAAGAATAGTTAAAAATTATGGAAAAGATATTATCAATAGAAGATTTAGAAAATGCCGAAAATAAGACACTCTATTGTACCTTTGATGAAAATATCGAGGGAATAGATTGTGTTACCCCAATTCATGCCGAACTTTGTGCAAAATCGTTAGGTGAATTTATTCAAATTACAGGTCATGTTACAGGAGTTGTAAATTTGGAATGTGATTTGTGTCTTGAAAAATTTGAATATAATTTGGATTTTGATATTGATGAGTTATTCTCAAAAGGTTCATTACTCGGGGATTACGAGGAATCAGGACAAGAGTTTGAAATTAAAGACGGACAGTTTGTTACTGATTTGAATGGCGAAAAAGAGATTGATATTTATGACTTATTGTATCAATCCGTAATATTAAATTACCCAAATAAAAAAGTTTGTGGTATTAATTGTAAAGGGAAAGATTTTCTATCAGAGGAAAATATTCCCGACCCAAGACTGGATGTCTTTAAAAATATCCAAATTAACCCAAAAGATTAGTTAGTAGAAAATAAAAAAGGAAAGACAAAAATGGCAGTACCTAAGAAAAGAACAGGACATTCCGCTCAAGGTAGCAGAAGAGCAAATTGGAAAGCTACTAAACCGGAAACTACTAAATGTCCTAATTGCGGTGAAACAGTTTTAACACACACAGTTTGTACAGCATGTGGCACTTACAAAGGCCAACCTGTTAAATTAGCAGATAAAGTAGCTGCTGCAGAAGCTCCAGCTAAAAAAACTGCTAAAAAATCAACTAAAAAAGCAGCTCCTAAAGCTGAAGAAGTTAAAGCTGAAGAAACTGAAAAAACAGAAGAATAAATAAGTAATAATCGGAAGCGGCAAATTTATTGGCGCTTCCGATTTTAACCAAACTTTGGAGAGAGAAGGATATGGCAAGAATAGCAATAGACGCAATGGGCGGTGATTATGCACCAAGAGCAATAGTTGAGGGTGCTTTGTGGGCAGCACAAGAGTATGGTGTTGGCTTGGAGCTTGTTGGTAGAAAAGATGATATCCAAGCAGAATTGGATAGAATTAAAGCTGCCGGTTGTATTTATTCTGATTGCGGGACAAAAGGTCATAATAGAAGAATCAAGATTGATGTTGATAAGATTGATTACACAATAACACATGCCTCTGAAGTAATTGGCATGGGTGAAGCTGTTGGACAATCAATTCGCAGGAAAAAGGATTCTTCCATCGTTGCATCAGTTAGAGCTGTTGCTGAGGGTCGATGTGAAGCTGTTGTTTCTGCCGGTTCAACAGGAGCGGCTATGGCTGCCAGTTTGTTCGGATTGGGTAGAATCCACGGTGTAACAAGACCTGCAATTGCTGTTACTATTCCTACAATGAAAAATCCGGTTGTATTAATTGACGGAGGTGCAAATAGTGATTGTACTCCTGAAATGCTTACTCAGTTTGCAGAAATGGGTATGGCTTATGCAAAACATATTGTCGGAGTTGAAAATCCAAAGGTTGGTATTTTAAGTATTGGCGAAGAAGAGGGTAAAGGCAATGCCCTTGTTAAAGAGACTTATCCTTTACTAAAAGAAATGCATGAAGCAGGCAGAATTGATTTTGTCGGTAATATTGAGGGTAAAGAGTTATTCATTAACAAATGTGATGTTGTTGTTTGTGATGGTTTTGCCGGAAATATTGCATTGAAAGTTACAGAGGGAACTGCTTCAATGTTATTAAAAATGATTTCTACGGAGTTCAAATCAGATTTAGTTGGTTGCATAATTGGTTTACTTGCAAAACCTTTCTTGAGAAGGATTTTGAAAAAAATCAATTGGGAAGTATTTGGCGGAATGTTGTTACTTGGTGTTAAGGGCATTTCGGTTATTGCTCACGGACGTAGCTCATCTTATGCAATGAAAAATGCTGTTAGGGCGGCTGTGAGAGTTTTAAATAAAGATATTAATTCTAAAATTGCAGAAAATATAAATAGATAGGAAAATAATAATTATGTCAAATAGTGTAAAACCTTTAAGAATTGCCGGTGTTGGATATTGTGTTCCGGATACGGTGATAACAAATGAAGATTTAACAAAATTATATGAAACATCTGACGAATGGATTTTTACTCGTACAGGTATCAAGGAAAGAAGAGTTGTTTCAGGTAATGAAAGTGCTATTGATTTAGGTTTAAAAGCGGCTGAACGTGCTTTAGAAAAATCTAAAATTAAAGCAGAAGATATTGATTGTGTAATTGCTGCAGCTTCTGCTCCACCTCAATTGTATCCTGCTTTGGCATGCGATATTCAAACAAGACTTGGAATTCCTAATTATGTTCCATCATTTGACTTAACTGCTGCTTGTACAGGTTTAATTTATTCTTTGCAAGTCGCAAGAGGGTTAATCGGTTCCGGCTTATACAAAAACATTTTGATTGTTGCTGCGGATAACAATTCTCGTTTAGTTGATTGGAAAGACAGAGGTACATCAATTTTGTTCGGTGATGGTGCAGGTGCAATGGTTGTAACCGAAGCTGAAGACGGTGTTGATGATATTTTATCACTAGATGTTAGGGCTGATGGTGCTATTGGTCAATATATTTCAATGAATATGCCTGGTGAAAATTGTCCGTTGGTTGCTCCTTGTGATCCGGTTGATTCAAAGATTCACATGGCTGGCCGTGATGTTTACAAATTTGTTGTTACAACATTACCAAACTATGTTGATAAATCAATTGAAGAAGCTGGTATGAAAGCCGAAGATATTGATTACTTAATTCCACACCAAGCAAATCAAAGAATTATTGAAGCTTTGCAACAAAGATTGAAATATCCAGATGAAAAAGTTATTTCTAATATCAAATATTATGGAAATACTTCTGCTGCTTCAATTCCGATTGCATTGGTTGAGGGTGTTGAAAAAGGCAAAATCAAGCTTGGTTCAACTGCAATTCTTTGCGGATTTGGTGCAGGTATGACATGGGGTGCTGCTGTTGTAAGACTTCGTGAAGGTATTTGCTAGAACTAATTTGAAAATAGTTTTTAATAAAAAGGTGTGACTTAGGTCATGCCTTTTTTGTTGATATTTTGCGCTAAATGTGTTAGTATCATGGTATGGAAAATCTTGATTTTACAGCATTAGAAAATTCTCTTCAGCGATTGGGTGAAGTTGTTGAAATATATAAAAAAAATCCACAAGATACTATTGTTAGAGATTCTTTAATTCAGCGTTTTGAGTTTACTTATTCTATAACATTAAAAACATTGAGAAAATATTTTATTGAGAGAGCATTTATTGTTGATGATGTTAATAAATTGTCTTTTAATGAAATGGTTAGAACTGCAATGCAACTAAATCTTTTAAAATCTGATTTAGCAAAATGGACTGAATTTAGAGAAATGAGGAATTTGACTTCTCATACTTATGATGAAAATGTTGCACTAAAAGTTTCCGGCATTGTTCCTGATTTTTATGAAGAAATAACATATTTATTGAAAGAGTTAAAAGGTATCAAGTAAATGAAAACTCTTGATTTGGAAAAAAAATATCAGGATTTTATAATTGATTTGATTTCTAAGATTGTGCCGGAAGTAGAAATTTTTATTTACGGTTCAAGAACCAAGGGTAAAGCTTTGAAATATTCAGATGTTGATATTGCATTGAAATGTGATAAAGAAATTCCGTTTGATAATATTTTGAGATTAAAAGCTTTGTTTAGCGATTCAACTTTCCCATATATGGTTGATATTATTGATTTGAATAGTATTAGTGAAAAGTTTTTTAGTTTAATTAAAGATGATTTAATCAAAATTAACTAAAACTCTGACTTTTGCCTTAATATGTTTTACTTTTAGTGTATTTATTATATAATTTACTTATAAATTTGTATTTTAGAAGATAAAGGGAGTTATTTTATGGCTAAAAAAATCGCGTTTTTATTCCCAGGACAGGGTTCTCAATCTGTTGGAATGGGAAAAGATTTATATGACAATTTTGATGCTGCAAAGAATGTATTTGACAGTGCAGATAAAGTTTTAGGTAAAAGTATTACAACTTTATGTTTTGAAGGACCGGAAGAGAATTTGAAACAAACAGTTAATACACAGCCTTGTATTGTAACAATGTCAATTGCAGCTTTGGAAGCATTAAAATCTCAATTGGATATCACTCCGGCTTGTACAGCGGGTCATAGTTTGGGTGAATATTGTGCAATGTATTGCTCTGGTGTTATGAATTTAGAAACAACATTGAAAGCAATTCAAAAAAGAGCTGATTTGATGGGCGCAACAAAAGGTGGTGCTATGGCTGCAATTTTGAATGCTCCAGAAGGTAGTCTTGAAAAAGCTTTGAAAGAAGCATCAAGTGTTGGTTATGTCGATGTTGCAAATTACAATTCACCTGCACAAGTTGTTATTACAGGTGATGAAGTAGCTGTTAAAAAAGCCGGAGAGTTATTGTCAGAAGCAGGAGCAAGAAGAGTTGTTCCTTTAGCAGTATCTGGTGCTTTCCACTCTAAATTCATGGAGCCTGCCGGAAAAGAATTTTCATCATTTGTATCAGAACTTGATATGAATAATGCTGAAACTCCGGTATTTACTAACGTTGATGCTCAAGCAACAGTTTTGGCTGCTGAATTCAAAAATAAAATGCCTAAACAAATTTATTCATCAGTTCACTGGACTCAAACTATAGAAAATATGATTAATAATGGTGTTGATACATTTATCGAAATTGGACCTGGAAAAGTTTTGGCAGGTTTGAATAGAAAAATCAATTCTGACGTTAAAACATACAATATCTTTGATAAAGATTCTTTGGAAGCTACAGTTAATGCTTTAAAAGAAGAAATGGCTGCTGTATAATAAATAGTTAAGAAAAATAATATTTAATAATAAGGAGAAAATTATGACAGATAAAAAAGTTGCATTAGTGACAGGTGGCTCACGTGGTATTGGTAGAGCATGTGCTATTGAACTTGCAAAAGCAGGTTGTGATGTAGTTATCAACTATGCAGGTAATGCCGAAGCTGCAGCAAAAACAGTTGAAGAATTAAAAGCATTGGGTTCAAATTCTGAAAGCTTTAAATTTGATGTTTCTAATCAAGCAGAAGTTGATGAAAATATTGCTAAAATCGTTGAAAAATATGGAAGAATTGATGTTTTAATCAATAATGCAGGTATTACACGTGATGATTTGTTTATCAGAATGGGTGAAGACAAATGGAATGCGGTTATTAATACAAATTTAAGCAGTGCATTTTATGTTTCAAAACCAGTTGTAAAACTTATGATGAAACAAAGAAGTGGAGCTATTGTTAATATGTCATCAGTTGTAGGTTTGTATGGTAATGCCGGACAAGCTAACTATTCAGCTGCAAAAGCAGGTTTGATTGGTTTTACAAAATCATTGGCAAAAGAACTTGGTTCTCGTGGTGTTAGAGTCAATGCTGTCGCTCCAGGGTTTATTGCAACAGATATGACAAAAGACTTGCCTAATATTGATGAATACTTGAAAGCAATTGCTTTGAGAAGAATGGGTAAAGCAGAAGATATTGCAGCTGCAGTTAAATTCTTGGCACTTGATACTGATTATATTACAGGTCAAGTTTTGGAAGTTGACGGCGGTATGATTATTTAGTTTTTTTTAAATGAATTATATAAGGAGTAGCGAGATTACCTTGCTACTCCTTTTAATATGTTTATAAAAGGTTAAGGAGGATAAATGTGATGAACCATTATCTTTTAATCATTAACTTTTCACCTGTAAAAGTAAAGTTTTTTAACAAAAGGGGTAAGGTTTTGTAAATTCCTTGCAAAAAAATATTTAACAGTTTATAATAATGCAAGAAACGTATTTAGTAATACACGAATAATAAAAGAGGAAAAAGAAGATGAGTACATTAGACACAGTAAAAAAAGTTGTAGTAGATCAATTAAGTGTTGACGAAAAATTAGTTACACCTGAAGCTCGTTTCACAGATGATTTAGGTGCTGATTCATTAGACACAGTTGAATTGGTTATGGCTTTGGAAGAAGAATTCAAATGCGAAATTCCTGATGAAGACGCAGAAAAAATTCAAACAGTTCAAGATGCAGTTAACTACATTGACGGTAAATTATCTCACTAATTGAATTTTTTTAGAATTTTTTAAAACTGGATTTTTATATTTGCGAGAGTGAGATATATTTATTTCATTCTCGCATTATTTATTTTAAAGGGGATTCTTAAATGGATAAAAGAAGAGTAGTAATTACAGGTTTGGGAGCAGTAACACCGTTTGGTGTTGGTGTTGATAAATTCTGGGAAAGTTTGAAAGCCGGTAAAAGCGGTATTTCAACTTCAGAATCAATTGATATCGACAAGCACGTTGTAAAAATTTCCGGTGAAGTTAAAGATTTCCACCCTGAAGAATACATGGACGCTAAAGAGGCGAAAAAAATGGACAGATTTATTCAGTTCGCTATGGTTGCGGCTGATGAGGCTGTTAAAGATTCAAAATTGGATATTGAAAAAGAAGATCCATATAGAGTTGGTGTTATTGTTAGTTCTGCTGCCGGTGGTTTCAGAACTTTTGAAGAAAATCACATGAGAATTATCCAAAAAGGACCTAACAAATGTTCACCATTTACGGTTCCTATGATGATTGTTAACATGCCATCAGGCAGAATTTCTATGAAATATGGATTTAAAGGTATAAACAAAGTTGTTGTTTCAGCTTGTGCAACAGGTTCACACTCTATTGGTGATGCTTTCAGAGCTATCCAATATGGTGATGCAGATGTAATGGTTGCAGGTGGTGCTGAAGCTACTATTTGTGATGTTGGTGTAGGTGCTTTCTCTGCAGCAAGAACACTTTCAAAACGTAACGACGAACCTCAAAGAGCTTCAAGACCTTATGACAAAGACAGAGATGGTTTTGTTATGTCAGAGGGTGCAGGTGTTTTGATTTTGGAAGAATACGAACATGCCAAAAAACGTGGCGCTCATATTTATGCAGAAGTTGCAGGTTATGGTCAAACAGCTGATGCTTATGATATTGTAGCTCCTGCTCCAGATGGTTCCGGTGCTATCCACTCTATGGAGTTTGCGTTGAAAGATGCAGGTATGAAACCATCAGAAGTTCAATACATCAATACTCACGGTACAAGTACCGGTTTGGGTGATAAAGCTGAGTCTCATGCTGTTGCAAAAGTATTTGGCGATAGAAAAGTTAACCCTGATTTGTATGTGACTTCTACTAAGAGTATGCACGGTCACATGTTAGGTGCAACTGGTGCTGCAGAAGCAATTGCTTGTGTTAAAGCAATCAATGAGAATATTGTCCCTCCAACAATCAACTTGGATAACCAAGATGAAGAGGTTGCAGATTTGAATTATGTTCCATACAAAGCCGTGAAAGCTGAACTTCATGCTGCATTGTCAAATTCATTTGGTTTTGGCGGACAAAATGCTTCTTTAGTATTTAAAGAAGTTTAATTCAGATTTAAAATTTGATTAAACATTAAAAATCTTCCTGCGTGAGGTGGGAAGATTTTTTTGAACTTTTTATTTTTGTTTTCGTTTTATTAATATAGTGTTGAAATTTCAAAAATTTTTCGCTAATAATGAAAAAAGAGGTGTAGAAATGAAAAAGATTTTGGTATGTTTAACAGTTTTGGCATGTTGCTCTACTCCGGTTGTATTTGCTGAAACATTCACTGCTGTTTCCGAAGTGCCTAATGAGAATGTTCAAATAAACAAAAATGTTTCTAAGGATCCTTATTTCAGGTTTTATAATGTTGATTCTCAAAATATTAGTGTAAGTTACAATAATTTGAGCCGTGATGAAGAAAAGGCTTTATTAAAAAATTTGTCTTCTTATGAAAAAGACAATTACAAATATGTAAAAAAGGTACAAAAATTAATTAGCCAAAATCGTTGGAATGAAGTTTTTTATAAATATCCGAATTTCTATCCTGCTTATATTCAGTATTATGATTATAATCATTCAAAGAACGATTATCAAAAAGCTTTACCTATTCTTGTAAAAATAAGCAATCTGAATAAATATAACAATGTACTTGATAACANNTAACAGCTCAATTGATTATAATTTAGGTGTTTTGTATTTGTATAATTCTCAGTATTCTCAAGCATTAAATTATCTGAAAAAGTTTGAATATAAACAAGATGAAAATATAATTTCTGCAATTGCGGATTGTTACTATTATACAGGCAATTATAATGCTGCAATTTCATACTTAAAAAAATTACCATCCATGGATTATCATAATAAAGAAACGGCTTATGGCGCTTATTATGCACTTGGTAATTCAATTGAGGCGAATAAATATGCAAAATCTTTATTAAGCACAAATTATAATTTTGATAATCTTTTGAAAGTTGCGCAAACATGTTCAAATAATAGTGACAAATTGACTTATGCATATAAGGCAAAGGGTATGGCAACAAGTGATAGGGAGTTAAAATCTGTAAATCATATTATTGCGGGTCTTGAACAAAAGAAGCTTGAACAAAGAGTTGTAGGATTGACGCAATTTGTAAAACTTCCGAAATGGGTAGATTATGAGAAACAAATTCCATCAAATGTTGCTATAGCAGAGTTATCAGCAAAACAAGATGAATTTTTTAAAAATGCAAATTTATATTTGAACAAATACAAGGGGCAACAACTTACTAATGCGTTTAATTCGTTAAATCAAGATTTTACAAATTATATTCAGAATAAACAAAATCAATATTACCAGCAACAACAATTAAAAGCACAAGAAGAACTTGTACAAGAACAACAGAGAAACAATATGTTGCAACAACAGTTGTTGTATGAGCAAAGAATGAGAAATTATTTGGAACGACAAAATTTCTATTATATGTCACGACCGTATTATTATAGTCCGATATATCACGGTTGGTGGTAGGTTAGTTTTGCGGGGTTGAATATTTTTTATAAACGTCTACAACATTTTGATACATTGTAGGTAATTGTACAACTTTATGTGTCAGATAGTATGGGTTTGTAAATGCGGAGAAAATTTCTGCACCAACTCCAGTAGTTGTCGCAACAGTATATTTTAATACTTTGTTATCAATATTTTTGCTAAATTTTTGTCTAAATGGGTTGCTACTCTCATAGATATCATAAGTCATTGTGTCAATAACTTGGGGTACAGGTGTTGAATCAACCCAATTGGAAAGTATGGATAAATTTTGATTAATAGCGCTATTTATTGAATCCATATTATTATTAAATCAAAAAAAAATATTTTTTGCAGAAAGTGTTTAAAGAAAGAAGTCTGC
>DABJ01000002.1:10327-13946 GCA_002102825.1 Candidatus Gastranaerophilales bacterium HUM_12
ATCTTCCAGAATAGTTTATTTCTCTGTAAAATTATAATAAATTTTTCAAATAATTCGGAAGAGCGAAACGTGCATTGTGGTAATCTTTGTTGTAGATTTTACAAGTTGGAATAATTTCATTTGCACGTTCATCGTTGTAATATTCTAAAGGTTTAACATCTACAGAGCAGAAAGCCCAAGCCCAATATCCTCCTGGGTATGTTGGGATATTTGATGTGTATGTTGAAACGATTGGAAATACTTTTTTCAATTGTTTATACATTTTTTGAACAGATTCTTTTTGGGCAAAAGGTGATTCTGATTGTGCAACCATAATTCCACCTTTTTTGAGAGAATTTTTAACGTTTGTATAGAATTCATCTGTAAATAATCCTTCCCCAGGACCCATTGGGTCAGTTGAATCAATTAAGATAATGTCAAATTCATCTTTTTTATCTTTAATGTACTCAATGGCATCTTGTACAAGGATTTCAACTTTAGGGTTGTCAAGTTCGCAAGCTATTGTTGGAAGATATTTTTTGCAAGCTTCAATAACCATTCCGTCAATTTCGCACAGAACAGCTTTTTCAACAGTTTTGTGTTTAAGAACTTCTCTAATTGTTCCTCCGTCACCACCACCGATAACAAGAACAGTTTTAGGGTTTGGGTGTTGCATCATAGGAATGTGTGCAATCATTTCGTGGTAGTGATATTCATCACCCTCAGTTGTCATCATTAAATCGTCAAGAGTCAAAACTCTGCCTAAATCCGATTCTGTTTCAAAAACTTCAACTTTTTGGAATGGTGATTGTTCAGAAAATAAAACTTTTCCTGCTTTTATTGCAATTCCGTATCCCCCTGGGGTAATTTCGTGATAGTAACCGTTTTCGATACCATTTTTCATTTTTTATTAAGTCCTTTCTTTTTTTTCAAGACAAATTGAGTAACATTATTTCAATGTTACTCAATTTTAGCATATCAAAAATAGTTTTCAAACTAGGTTAAATAATTGTCAGTATTGGTTCCTCGTTTTTGTGGGTCATCTATAAAATCAGTTTTTGTTGTATTTTCACCTGTTGTTGTTTTATATCGGATTTACTATTCATTTTTTTTAATTGGGGCGATGTTGTAGATTACAAGTAATGTCAAAATCGCAATTACACCATAAGTTTGGAATTTTATAATAACGAAAAATACGATTATACTTATTATTACAAAAAGAATTGAATATTTGATTATATTTGATACCCGTTTGCTGATTTTTCTTTCTTCACGAATTTCATTTGCCATTTTTTCAATATTTGATTGTTCTTTGGCTTTTTCTTCTGTCTCTTCGTCAATCAAATTGCTTTCTTTTAATTCCTCAACAGAATCTCTGTAGGTTCTATTGACAAATCTTTCAACTAGAGACAAAATAACTTCATTTGGCGCATCATTTTTTACACAAGCATACATAACTTCCCACATTGTAAACCATATTTTTTGCATTACGATTTTCCAATATTTTGCAGGAATTCCTGAACGGAAAAGGTCGATTTCTTTGTGGAATGACCATTCTGCCATTACTTGAATATAAAAACACTGAGAATCAAAATCTAATTGCGAAAATTCTTCATCATCTTCCATTGAAGAAGCTAAAAGGGTGGCAGACTTTCTGATGTTGCTGATTAAGTAATCTTTTTGGAGAGCATTTACGTCTTCCGGCAACATTGGTGTCATTTGTTCAATCAGACTTTCTATATATTCGGTGTATTTTTTGTCGATTTCTTTTTCGTCCATTTCATTATTATAGGCAATAAGTCTTTAGAATTTGTCATATATATAGACTAATTATTAAAAATTTTCAACAAAAAACCCGCTTTCTTTTGGAAAACGGGTCTTTTGATCTTTTATTGAAAAGTATTAGTGTTTTATTGGACAGTCAAGAATTAGTCTTTAGCATGTCCTGCTGTACCTAATACATCTCTCATTTTGTGCATAACCATTTCTTTAACAGCTGTTCTTCCTGGTCCCATGTATTCTCTTGGGTCGAATTTTTCTGGGTGTTCAATGAAGAATTCTCTGATTGTAGAAGTCATTGCAAGTCTTAAATCTGTATCAATGTTGATTTTTGCAACACCGTGTTTAGAAGCATAATTAAGCATGTCTTCTGGAACACCTTGTGCATCTGGTAAGTTACCACCATATTTATTACATTTAGCAACGAATTCTTTAGGAACTGAAGAAGATCCGTGTAATACTAATGGATAGTTAGGGAAACCAGCTTCTTCTAAAGCTTTTTTGATTTCAGCTAATCTTTCGAAGTCTAATTTAGCTTCGCCTTTGAATTTGTAAGCACCGTGTGAAGTACCGATAGCAACAGCTAATGAATCACAACCAGTTTCTTTAACGAATCTAACAGCTTCAGCAGGATCTGTGTAAGTTGAATCTTTAGCATGAACTTTAACGTCATCTTCAACACCAGCTAATTTACCTAATTCAGCTTCAACTGAAACACCGTGAGCATGAGCATATTCAACAACTTTTTTAGTCAAAGCGATGTTTTCATCTAATGGGAATCTAGAACCATCAATCATAACTGATGAGAAACCACCATCAATACATGCTTTACAAATATCAAAATCAGCACCGTGGTCTAAGTGTAATGCGATAGGTACTGTAGTTGTAGCTAATGCAGCTTCAACCAATTTGATTAAGTAAGTTTGGTTAGCATATTTTCTTGCACCTGCTGAAACTTGCAAGATAATTGGAGATTGTGTTTCTTCAGCAGCTTCTGCAATACCTTGTAAAATTTCCATGTTGTTTACGTTGTAAGCACCAATAGCATATTTACCAGCTAGGGCTTTTTCGAACATTTCTTTTGTTCCAACTAATTTTCTTTCACTCATTTGAGTCTCCTTCTCTTACGTATAATATATTACACATGCTTAATTTATAACAAACAAAAATAAACTACAAGTCAGACAATAGTTTATTTTTACATCAAGAATGTATTTGGAACGGACACTTTGTACAGTGTGCTTTGGGGTGAAGTACAAGGTTATCTTCCAAATCGTACATTCTCGCAATTCTTGTGTCTAGTGGTGCTCCGCATTTTGGACATTTCAGACCTCCTGCACCATTCAAAATAAGTTTTTTCAAACTTTCAATAATTTCAGGTGAAACAATATCTCCCGCAATATCTTTTTCTAAGTGTTTAATCTCACTTGGCTCACATTTCAGAACTTTTGCAAGTGCTTGTCTCACTGTGACAGATAGAAAGAGTGATTTTCCATCTTCAACTTCTTCAATGATATCAAGTGGAACATTTGCAGCAATTGAAAGTCCTTTTTGAGTAAGCCCTAAATCTTCTCTTTTTGATTGTATAAATCTTGCTAACGTTTTCATATCAGAAATTATAACATAAAATATTAGTGACAAGTGAATAGTGAGGTGTTAATAGTTCTTTATATTTTTCTTTAAATTCATATTGCAAAGCTTTAAAAAATTATATATAATAAATATACGCATACGAGTTAAGCATAACAAAAGAAAGGAAGTATAAACATGCCAAAACGCAGTCATAGAGCGAGTTTCGGGGGGGGGTAAAACCCGCTTGTAGAGGGCTTTTCAGAGGCATAACTCCGAATAAAAAATTTGC
>DABJ01000050.1:0-10796 GCA_002102825.1 Candidatus Gastranaerophilales bacterium HUM_12
AAATAAAACATTGGGCTTATTTGCAAAAAAGAATTCGCAAAACAAAATTAAATTTTTAAAGAAAAATAGAAGTATAAAATTACTAAACGTTGACCCATTAGATACAAAAATAAACATTGATATCTCTCAAAACATTGAATTAGACAAAAAATATACAGGGTTAACAGCAGAAGAAAAAATCGCAAAAATTGCACAAAACTTAGCAGACGATGAAGCACTGTATATCACTGATCCAGATGAAGTTTCATACCTGTTTAATATGCGAAATTTTTCTCAAAATTATTCTTCAAAAATCAAAGCAAAGGCGATTATTTTTAAAGATAATTCCATTCTTTTTACAGAAGATAAACTCGGAGAATTGGAAGAATTTTTAGTAAATATTAACAAAAAAGTTTATGTTGACGAAAATACAATCAATGGATTTGACTATAATTTATTAGGGAAAAATGCAATTTCAATTGAAACAAACCCCGTAAAAACAATGAAATCACAAAAAAATGACGTAGAAATCAACCATTTGAAATCTGCTTTTGAAAGAACAGATAAAGCTGTTAAAGCAATACGGGAATATATTTATAATAATGAAAATATTTCAGAATTTGACATTGCAAACCAACTTGAACAAGAATTCAAAAAACAAGGGGCTTTTGGTTTGAGTTTCAAATCTATTGTTGCAAAGGATAAAAATTCTGCTCTTGCTCATTATTCAAAATCTTCAAAAGATGAAATTATCAAAGACGGAAGCCTTGTTTTGATTGATTGTGGTGCTTATTTTGAGGGTGGACTCGCAACAGACATCACAAGAGTTTTTGTCAAAGGAACACCGACTGAATTACAAAAAAAGATTTATACAACGGTTCTAAAAGCATTTTTATTAGGTTTTAATTATGCAAAAAAACATATTCAAAGACCGCTAATAGGTTTTGAAATTGATAAAGAAGTTCACAAATTTTTTAATTCACAAGATTTAGACGGATTTGTTTTCAATCACGGCTTGGGGCACGGTATAGGAATAAACGTTCACGAATATCCGCCAAATTTAAGCACAAATGAAATTGCAAAAACTCCAATACTTGATGGAATGGTATTTTCAATTGAACCGGGGTTATACAAAAATGGCTTTTTCGGTGTTCGATTAGAAAACTCATGCTACTTTAAAGACAATGACATTCATTCTTTTGTTAACATGAATTATGAACGCAAACTTATTAATTTTGAAATGTTAACAGACGAAGAATTGGAAGAATTAGCAAATTTTGAGGTTATATAATGGAAATCACAAGTGTAAATAATGATTTGGTCAAAGAAACCGTAAAATTACAACAAAAAAAATATCGAACTCAAAGTGGTAAATTCTTGCTTGAGGGGTTTAAAGCAATTAAAGAAGCATTCGATTTTGGAATTAAATTAGAACATATTTTTGTTGATAAAAACAAAATTAAAGACTATGAATTTGCAAAAGATTTGGTCATAGAAACAACAGAACCCGTCTTGAAAAAGCTTTCAACCACTGAATCTGCACCAACTGCAATTGCTATTGGATTTCAAAAAGAATATAACAAAAATATTTTAAAGAATACAAAAAAAGTTTTACTTCTAGAAAACATTAAAGATTCTGGGAATTTAGGAACAATTGTCCGTTCAGCCGTAGCTTTCGGAGCAGATGCAATAGTTTTATATGGCGAAAGTGTTGATATCTATAATCCAAAATGCGTGCGTTCAACCGTTGGAAATTTGTGGAAAATTCCGATTTTTCACCTTTCAGATTTTAAAGAATTGGAAGAACTTTTTGGAAATTACGAAAGAATAGCAACTCTTCCTCGTTCAAAAAATTTATTAAAAGAATATAAAATGAAAAAAGCCCAAACACTTGTACTATTTGGAAGTGAAGCAAGCGGGCTCACAAAAAAGTTAATAAATTTTTCAACAAATTCTCTAAAAATTGAAATGGCAAAAACAGTAGAATCATTGAATCTTGCAACTTCTGTTTCTGTAATTTTGTATGAATTATTTGTATAAGGAGTTTTATGAATCACGAAGAAAAAGCAAAAGATTTATTCCAAAGCGGATATAATTGCGCACAATCCGTATTTGCAGCTTATGCCGAAGAATTGGGCATGGATTTTGAAACAGCATTAAAAGTTTCATCTTCCTTTGGTGCGGGTATGGGAAGATTGAGAGAAGTTTGCGGAACAGTAAGCGGAATGTTTATGGTTGTAGGACTTGCACTCGGCTATTCCACAAATGCAAACAAAGATGAAAAAACAGAACATTACAAAAGAATTCAATACTTAGCGGCAGAATTTGAAAAAATGAATGGTTCTATTATTTGCAGAGAATTATTAGGACTTGACCACAAAAAAGATTCTCCAACTCCATCAGATAGAACGACTGAATATTATAAAAAAAGACCTTGCAAAGAACTTGTTGGAGATGCTTGCAAGATTTTAGATAAATATTTAGAAGCAACAAAAATCGCTAAATAAATATTCCTACTTTATGGCAAAGTCGGATTTGAATTTATTTTATAACCGGAATTTGTTAAAAACATAATATCTGATAGACTTTTTGCAGATTTCAAATTTTTAGAATATTCTTGTAAATCCAAATCAAAACTTGCCAAGACTTCATTATTAAATGAACTATAAATTTTTGTTTTGTTCATTGAAACAACATCAAATGGATATTTTTCCATTTCTTTCAATCTGGTTTCCGGCTTTTTATATTGAGAAGCCGCATAATTTGCTGCCATATCAAACATTTTAATTTTGTAACTTTGCGACAATTTATTCCAGATTTCCGGTTCTATATAAAAACTATACGAATCCTTTTTTAAATCAATTTTTGTAAAATTTGATTTTATTGCAGCATCTTGATATGAATCAGAAATTTTTACCAATTGTGTTTTAAATTCTGGGTGAGCCTTTCCATAATTGTAAGCCAAAACACCGGAACCTATTATCATTGCAAAGCTACCTAAAAGAATTATTATCGGAGTAAGAACAGCCCAAATTACAGATTGCTTTTCTTGATTTTTATGAAAAATAGTTTCATCTTCAATATCTTCTGATTTTGCAGCCCATTCATTTCCTTTCAAACCGCAAATCAACATAAACGGAAACCAACCAAAAGTTAAGCATAATGGCAACATAAAAACAGTCATCGGAGCTTTATTGAACAATCCCCAAATCCAAGTTCCTAAAAATGCACCCCAATTAAATTTGATAAGAGTATTTATAGGTCTTTGAGAGGAAATTTTACCTTTTTGAAATATCAAGACAAGAATTACAAAAAACGAAAACCATTTACCCCAAAAATTCGCACCTACGGGAGTATAAGCAACAAATATAATTACAGATAGAACAGATGAAACAAGGTAAACTCTATTATCATCAATGTCTCCTATAATATCACGAACTCTTCTTACGATACTTGGGAAATACAAAGCCGTAGAAACCAAGCCCATTACACAAATCCAAATCAAAGCCCAGACAGGCAAATTAGAAATATTATTAATTACACTTAATTCCGGAATATATTTTGGATTAAAAAGAACAAAATATACAAAAGGAGTAGAACCGATTAATGTTTTAATTATTTCAATAATTAAAGTATTTATAACAAAATTTCTACGGCCTAAAATTCCATTCATACTTAAAAATTTATCATTTTCTACAAAATAATTTTCGTCCATTTTTACTCCTAGATTTCTTCTGATTGTTCCTCGTCCAAAAACTCATGAGGGATTGTATATTCAACTAACTTTTTCCCATTTTTCGAGTTTTTAGAATTTATGCCATAATCCCTTAGTTTTTCAGCCTCTTTGAAAATACTGCCATTATGACGAGTCATAATACGATTAATCTCTGTTTGAACAGATTTTGCAGCATCGTTTATTGCTTTTTGAATATTTAAAAGATTTTGAGCATGAATTGAAATATTATTATATAAATTTTCTCCGGCAATAATTATATTTTCAATATTATCATTTCGAACTTTTATTGCCCATAAATCAATCACAAGTCGCAAAGTCACAAGTAGTGAAGCTGTTCCTATGATTATTACATTTTTTGAATTTGCTAATTCTATTATATTTTTAAAATCAAAATCTGTATAAATTAAATTTACACAAGCTTCAATAGGAATATACATTAATATAAACCCTGGTTGAGAAGTTTGACTTATCTCTTCATAATTTTTCTTTGCCAAATTAATAATACATTTTTCTAAATCCTTTATAAAGGATTTTTTTATTACATCACTTTCAGTTTGTGTAAATTCTATGTAATTTTTTAAAATTGCTTTAGAATCAATAACCAAACGCTTATCATTCGGCAATTTTATAACAAAATCAGGCTTAGCCCCGTTTGCTGAATACTGTTTTACATAGTGAATATTCTCTTTCAGATTTGCAAATTTTAAAATTTGTTCTAATTGATTTTCACCAAATTCACCCTTTGAATTTTGATTAGTTGTTAGAGCTTTTGCATATTTTTCAGCAACACTAATTGCATTTTTTATCTCTAAGGTATCAAGATTATGAGTTTTTTGATAATTATCAATACTGTCTTTAAAATCTTTTAATAGCTTATTAATAGGATTAATTTCTTCAGATTTAAACAATTCAATTCTGGTTTTCAAATCGTTAGAATGTTGAGAAATTAACTCCTCTTGTTGAGTTTTTAAGGATTCTTGAGCAATTTTTGAAAATTCTATTCTTATTTGATTTACAATATTTTCATTCAAACCAACCCTTGATTTTAATTCAAGATTTTCAACCCTCAATTTTGCAATTTTGTCTTGATAAAATTTTGAACAAATTAACCAAGAAACTAATCCTGCAACCATTACGCTTAAAATTAAAATAATTATTTGTAAACCCATATTCAAAACTCTCTACTCAATTCTTCATAATTTTATCACATTTATTCGAAATTTTAAATAAGGAATTAAAAAATATTGATATATTAACAGACTTGCACTAAGTCTATTTTTTAATTAGAATGTTGTTAATCTATTTAATATTTTTAGAAGAAGGGATAGAAAATATGGTTGTGGAAAGACAAAGAGTAAAAGAACAAGATAAAATTCAAAGACGTTCAAACTTTGATCCGGTTGAAAGCAATTTAACTCCGGAACAAGTGAAATTAGAAGCTTCAAGATGTTTGCACTGCAAAAATCCTAGATGTGTTCAAGGCTGTCCGGTAAATATTCAAATTCCGGAATTTATTAAAGCATTAAAAGAAGATAACCTTGAAGAAGCAGGAAACATAATCCGTCAAACAAGTATGTTACCATCTGTTTGTGGTCGTGTTTGTCCTCAAGAAAGACAATGTGAGGGCAATTGCATTTTAGGGATTAAAGGACAAGCAGTTGCTATAGGAGCTTTAGAAAGATACGTTGGAGATAATACTCAAGCAGAAAAAACGGAAATAAAACCAACAGGTAAAAAAGTTGCTATTGTCGGTTCTGGTTGTGCAGGAATTACTGCAGCAGCTGATTTAAGAAAAGCAGGTCACGAAGTTGTTGTTTTTGAAGCTCTTCACAAATTGGGTGGAGTTCTTCGCTACGGAATTCCTCCATTCAGACTTCCACGTACTATTTTGGATAGAGAAATTACAAACCTTAAAGCTATGGGGGTAGAATTCCATACTGACGTTGTTGTAGGAAAATCAATCACATTAAAACAACTTAAAGATGATGGATTTGATGCAATATTTATTTGTTCAGGTGCAGGTCTTCCAAAAATGATGCACATCAAAGGAGAAAACTTAAACGGTGTATTCTCTGCAAACGAATTCTTAACAAGAGTTAACCTGATGGGTGCAGGAAGAGATGCCAATAGTATCACTCCATTGAGAATTGGTAAAAAAGTTGCTGTAATCGGTGGCGGAAACGTTGCAATGGATGCAGCAAGAACAGCCGTTCGTGTAGGTTTTGAAGAAGTTTCAATTCTATACAGAAGAACGGAAAAAGAATTACCTGCAAGACTTGAAGAAATCAGACACGCAAAAGAAGAAGGTGTTCAATTCAAGTTCTTACATGCACCGATTGAAATTTTTGATAAAGACGGTTATGTAGACGGAATGAAATTTGAAATTATGGAACTTGGCGAACCAGATGCATCCGGAAGAAGAAGACCGGTTGGAACAGGTAAATTTGTAACAGAAGATGTTGATACCGTAATTGTCGCACTTGGTACTGGTCCAAACCCAATTATCCAAAAATCAGCAGAAGCTGAGGGAATGGAAATCATCACAGATGCTAAAGGCTATATATCTGTTGACCCGGAAAAACGTTCAACAAATATTCCTTGTGTATTTGCAGGTGGTGACGTTGCACCGGTTGGAGCTTCAAATGCAATCAACGCAATGGGTGCAGGTAAAAAAGCTGCTAAAGCAATTAACGAAATGCTTAAAGTTTAATAAATTTATTAAATTACTAAACGATAAAAAGACTTCTCAAAAGAGAAGTCTTTTTTACAGAAATTAAACACTAATATCTTCTCAAATAGAAATAATTAATAAACTAATCGAAGAATTTAAGAAGTAAATAAAACCACAAACTTGCGATAAAATTCAAATAATGCTAAAATCAAATTACAAAATTAGGAGTATTTATGGGCGAAGAGAAAGAAAATATTAGTATTGATGATAAAAACACAAGTATGAGAAAACTTGATATGCCAATAGGAAGACTTAAATTTTTCACAAATTCAATCATCATTTTTGCACTCCAAGTTATTGCAATTGCTATATACTATGTTTTTTACTTTTTACTAAAAAGTCCTAATGCACTTCTAACACTTGTCGTAATATTTTCGATTGTGTTTGGAATTCCAATTCTTTACTTACATTTTATAAATTATACCAAAAGAATTTGGGATATTGCAGGCAACTTTAACCTTGCAATTTGGCTTACTATTGTACTTTTTGCAATTTCATTTATTTGCCTGTTCTTCTTTCCAATTGCTATTATAATCTTTTACCTCGGAATGATTTTTATTTCAGGAAAATATAGTACAAAATAATATGAAAAAGACATTTTTTAAAATTTTATTATCAATTATAACAATGCAACTAGTGGTAAATACTGCCTTAGCGCTAGAACTTGATATGTCCGTAGATGAAGAAATCAGGAAAAAATATGACTCCTCAAAACTTGAAAATACAGTATTACCACCGTTACCAAAAATCGACAACTTCCAAAACAAAACAACACCAATAAATAATACAACTACAACTACACAACAAAAGACTTCAATTCCAAAGGTAACTCCAACATACACTACAGAAGTAAGACCTCAAATTACACCTGCCGATAAAAAAGGTACAATTAAAATTTTTCGCTGGACAACCTTTGAAACAAAATCAAATCAAAAAATTAATAACTGGTTAAGTGTCGGTTCTTCCGTTTCTTTCACAACTACAGCTCCGGTTTATAAGAAAAATATTACAATTCCAACAGGTACAATTTTCAAAGGAACAATAACAGACGTTCATAAGCCTCAAGCAACAGGGAATGGAGGACTGGTTGTTATAAAAATTACAAGTATGACATTTAACGGAAAAACTTATCCGGTAAATGCAAAAATCACAAAAGCAAATGCAAAAAACATTTATCTAAATAATATAAAAGGTCAAAGACAATATTGGGCAAATGCAGGCAAACAAGTCGATAAAGGAGAAGCTTTCTACCAAAGAGCGAGGAAAACTTCCACAAAACTTGCCAATAACCCAATAGGAATCATTATTTCGCCAATTCCTACAATTGTAGGTGTAGCAGGATATACAGTAAGTACAGCAATTTCCCCAATCACAAGTATTTTTGCAAAAGGCGGAAACGTATCCATTCCTACAGGAAGTAGTTTTGAAATCAGACTAAATGAGAGTGCATATATTTATTAATCTTTATAAGGATATAAAATATTAGGATTTTTTCTATCTCTCACAAAGAAAGGCTTTCTCCCCTGTCTAATATGTTTTTTAGGCCTAACTCGAACGGTTTTTTGAGGAGCTGTATCAATTGCACCCTCTTCAACTTTTTCAACATATTTATAAGCATCATCAACACGTTTTTGGGGTTTTGCTTTTTCTTGATGCAATTTGTTCATATAAGATTTTTGATACTTATCTACTGGAACCCATGTAAGCATTCCAAATATCATAAATGCAAATAAAACAACCCATATTTTTCTCAAAAAAGACATCATAAAATTATGATATCAAATTGAACAAAATAAGTAAATAAAAAATGTAAAAAAAATTGTTAAAATTATATTTNNTATTTATCATATATAATAGGAAAGTGAACAAACTTTGGAAAAAGGAGAGAAATATGATTAAAAAGTTTACTTCACCAATGGTATTAATGGCATTGTTTGTCGTTATGCTCCTTGGGATTTCACCTGCATTAGCAAGTGAAGCTGATTTAGTGGTCCCGAGTATCAAAGCTGCTAATCCTTTCTACTTCAATTTGCTAGTAATTGGTATGGCAGTATCCTTTGTTGGATTGATTTTCGGTTTCATTGAATTTATGAGAGTCAAAAAACTAGAAGTTCACTCAGCTATGGCTGATGTTGGAAACACTATTTTTGAAACTTGTAAAACTTATCTTGTTCAACAAGGTAAATTTTTATTCTGCTTAGAAGTATTAATCGGTTTATGTATCGCATTTTACTTCGGATATCTTCAAAAAATGCCAATCACTGACGTTGCAATTATCTTAGCTTGGTCAGTTATCGGTATTTTAGGTTCTTATGCTGTTGCTTGGTTCGGTATCAGAATGAACACTTTAGCTAACGCTAGAACTGCATTCGCATCATTAAAAGGAAATCCTTTAAATATTTTAAATATTCCTTTAAAAGCAGGTATGTCAATCGGTGTTTGTCTTGTATCTGTTGAATTGATTTTGATGTTAACAATTTTATTATTCGTTCCAGGACATTTGGCAGGTGCTTGCTTCATCGGTTTTGCAATCGGTGAATCTTTAGGTGCTTCTGCTCTTCGTGTTGCTGGCGGTATCTTCACAAAAATCGCAGATATCGGTTCTGACTTGATGAAAATTCAATTCGGGATCAAAGAAGACGACCCTAGAAACCCTGGTGTAATTGCTGACTGTACAGGTGATAACGCAGGCGATTCTATCGGACCTACAGCTGATGGTTTTGAAACTTATGGTGTAACTGGTGTTGCTCTTGTTTCATTCATCTTGTTAGGTGTAAAACCTGAATATCAAGTTCAATTATTAACTTGGATTTTCGTTATGAGATATTTAATGATTGTGACTTCGGTTGTTGCTTACTGGATTAACAATGTAATTGATAAATTCTATGCAAAAGCAACTGCTAAATTTGATTTTGAAAAACCATTAACAAACCTTGTTTGGTTAACTTCAATTTTATCAATCGCTATGACTTTTGGTGTAAGCCACTGGTTATTAGCTCCTATGGGCGGCAATTTATGGTTAATCTTATCAGCAATCATTTCTTGCGGTACCTTAGGTGCAGCATTGATTCCTGAATTTACAAAAATCTTCACTTCTCCAAAAGCACTTCACACAGAAGAAGTTGTTACAGCTTCTCGTGAGGGCGGAGCTTCTTTAACAATCCTTTCAGGTATTGTTTCCGGTAACTTCTCCGGTTTCTGGATTGGCGCAGTAATCGTGTTATTAATGGGTCTTGCATACTTTGCAAGTATTCACATTCCTGCCGATGTGATGATTTATTCATCAGTGTTTGCATTTGGCTTGGTTGCATTCGGATTCCTAGGAATGGGTCCTGTTACAATTGCCGTTGACTCTTACGGTCCTGTAACAGATAATGCTCAATCTGTTTACGAATTATCTTTGATTGAAGATATTCCAAACGTAAAAGAGGATATCAAAAACCAATATGGTTTTGATGCAGATTTTGAAAATGCAAAACAATACTTAGAAGAAAATGACGGTGCAGGTAACACATTCAAAGCAACTTCTAAACCGGTTCTTATCGGTACAGCTGTTGTTGGTGCTACTACAATGATTTTCTCATTGATTTTGGTTATCCAAAATACTTTGAGCATCAAACCGGAAGATATTCTTAACTTGTTAAATCCTTACACATTGTTAGGCTTGTTAGCCGGTGGTGCTGTTATTTACTGGTTCAGTGGTGCTTCTATGCAAGCAGTTACAACAGGAGCTTACAGAGCTACTGAATACATCAAAGACAATATCAAATTAGATGATGCTTCATCTAAATCAGCAAATCTTTCAAATTCAAAAGAAGTTGTTAAGATTTGTACTCAATATGCACAAAAAGGTATGATTAATATCTTTATTTCATTGTTTGCATTCGCTTTAGCTCTTGCTTGCTTGTCAGCACCAGTAATTGCTAAAGACCCGATGTTAGCAAACAGACCTGTATCATTCTTTGTAAGTTACTTAATCGCAATTGCAGTATTTGGTTTGTTCCAAGCTGTATTTATGGCGAATGCAGGCGGTTGTTGGGATAACGCAAAGAAAATCGTTGAAGTTGACCTAAAAGAAAAAGGAACTCCTCTTCACGATGCAACTGTTGTTGGTGATACAGTTGGTGACCCATTCAAAGATACATCTTCTGTTGCAATGAACCCAATTATTAAATTCACAACATTGTTTGGTTTATTGGCAATGGAAATTGCAATCAGTGAAGCTTTCAGACAAGTTGCACCTATTGCAGGTATTGTATTCTTGATTATCGCTTTATTCTTCGTTTGGAGATCTTTCTACGGAATGAGAATTCCTAACAAGAAATAAGTCGAAAATATTTCGAACAAGAA
>DABJ01000050.1:10825-13242 GCA_002102825.1 Candidatus Gastranaerophilales bacterium HUM_12
TTTTATTATTACAGTATAGACTATTTCATACTTTGATTGGGTTGCTTCCTTGTAAAGCCATGATTAGGGGGTTAAAAACAAAGCCCTTGATGACTCATTCCGTTTGAGTAATTTTAATCAAACACCTGCAGAATTTTTAAAAGATTTTGAAGACTTTGTAAAATATTCATTAAATAAGTAACAAATTTTAAATTTACAGATTTTATATATTACAAAACTTAAAATTATATTGTCGTAGTACTACAACGGTTTTATAATAATTATCGTGGTGGTCAAAGAAAGGATTTTATTAAAAAATGGTTGCAATCGAAGAAAAAACTTATCCTCAATTGGAAAAAGCTATTAACCCAACTCATGATATCAAGTTATTTGCAGGTAGATCTAACCCCAAATTAGCGCAAGAAATTGCAGATCAACTTGGAACATCTGTAGGACCAATGGTTGTGAAAAATTTCTCTGACGGAGAAATTTATGTGCAAGTTAAAGAAAGCGTTAGAGGAGATGATGTTTTCATAATTCAACCAGTTTGCGACCCTGTAAATGAAAACTTAATGGAATTATTAATCATTATTGATGCATTTAAAAGAGCTAGTGCAAAAACAATTACAGCAGTAATTCCATATTACGGATACGCAAGACAAGACAGAAAAACTTCCGGACGAGAAGCTATTACGGCAAAGTTAGTTGCAGACTTATTAACAACAGCCGGCGCAAACAGAGTTCTTGCAATGGATTTACATACAGGTCAAATCCAAGGTTTCTTCAATATCTTAGTCGACCACATTTTTGCAACAAATGTTTTAGTTAAATACATTAAAGATTTAGGAATTCCGACAGAAAATATGGTTGCAGTTTCACCTGACATGGGCGGAGCTAACAGAACCAGACATTTTGCTAAAAAGTTAGATATTCCTATCGCAATCATTGACAAAAGACGTGATAAACATAATGAAGCAATCGCAACAAATGTTATCGGTGATGTTAAAGACAAGGTATGTTTAATGTTTGATGATATTATTGATACCGCAGGTACGATTTGCGAAGCTTCAAAACTCTTAAAGTCAAAAGGTGCTAAAGATGTTTATGTTGGTGCGACACACCCTGTATTTTCTGGTCCTGCAGTAGAGAGGTTAGCTTCTGCTCCAATTAAAGAATGTATCGTAACAAATACAATTCCTCTTGATATGAGCAAAATGCCATCTAACATCAAACAAATCTCAGTAGCACCATTACTTGCTCAAGCTATTTCAAGAATTCATGATGATGAATCAATCAGTTCTTTATTTGGCTTTGAGAAAGAAATGCAAGTTTAACAAATTAAAAAAGGAAATATGAAAAAGATATTAGGCAAGAATTAACTGTTCTTGCCTTTTTCTTTATATAAAATTAGAATTTTTTTCACAAAAAAAAGCCGTTTCAAAAAGAACGGCTACCAGACTTGGGGAGGAGGTATGAAAAACTTTCGTTTTCCATATCTATATTATTAGTATCGGTAACCATTTTTATTTCTTTAGTAAAGACTCAAAAATCTCCCCCAAATGGAGGAGATTAAAACTTTTTAATAAATATAATAACAATTACCAAGTCAAATATCTAATCGTTGCCGCAACATTTGCCGCAGTATTTATCACATTAGCTGTCGTATTTATACCTGCATAGTCATCACGAACAACAACAGTTGAAACAGGTTCGACACTATCATATACATAAGGAGTATAAGAATATGATGTGTAATAAACTCTCGGATAGAAAGAAGTGTAATAAGGTCGATATATAGGCAACGGTCTAATCATAGGTGGCGGAGGTAAAGGTCTACCAGCCATGTGCATCGAAGGACGGCCCATGCCACCATGTGGAGGACCCATTGGTGGTCTTCCCATTGATACTCCGCCATGCATCGGAGGTATTCCCCTCATTCCGCCAGCCGGAGGTGGTGGAGCTGCAAAACACGTACTACCTGCAAATACTAAAGTCAATGCCAAAATCCACAAACCCTTTTTCATGACTTTTCTCCTTTTTTACTTCACATGTTTATAACGATTATAAAAGGAAAAAGTTCAAATTTTTGCTATTTTTTATCTTCCAAATGAAAATATAAACCATCAGAAGAAAAAATAACTTTATATCTGCTATTTTCAAAATACATGTTGATAAAAGAAACTAACTCATCACTTGCCTTTTCGTCAAATGAAAATGATTGCATCATACAACCATCATGGACATGCATTTTTATTCCAAACCTTTCATTTATTTTTTCTTTTAAATCTACTATTTTAAATAAATCAATAATTGCCATAACAAAAATCCTATATAAAAAATATCGAAGAAGGGACTTGAACCCTCAAGGTGTTGCCACCATACGAACCTGAATCGTACGCGTCTACCAATTCCCCCACTTCGACATTGAGTCTTCAGTG
>DABJ01000054.1:0-13818 GCA_002102825.1 Candidatus Gastranaerophilales bacterium HUM_12
GCCCGCTTTCTAATATTACAAACTATTTTCCTAAAGCATTTGCTTTTTGGGTTGTTTTATCAATCACATCATAGAATAATTTATCAGAATGACCCTCTTTCATTTCACAAATTCCAACAAATGTACAACCTCCCTTAGTTGCAACATTATCTATCAGAGTTTGAACAGTTGTTTCACCTCTGTTAAATATCATCTGAGCTGAACCTAAAGCTGTTTGAGTTGCTAAAGTCAAAGATTTTTCATAATCTAGTCCTAATTTTTCACCAGCTCTTGCCATATCTTCAATTACTTGATAGAAAAATGCAGGACCAGAACCTGAAATTGCGGTTACAATATCCATTTGAGATTCTTCAACGGAAATACATTTGCCAAGAGCGGTTAATAAAGATTCAATCAAATTCAAATCTTCATCAGTTGCTTTAGAACCTTTGCAAACACCAAACATTCCAAGTTTAACAAGAGCCGGAGTGTTAGGCATAATTCTAATAACTCTTGAATTATCTGCAATTTTTTCAATCTTTTCTGTTGAAACGCCTGCAGCAATTGAAACTAAAAGTTTATCCGTTGACAATTCTGACTTAATTGCATTCAAAACATCAACTACACAGTTAGGTTTTGTTGCGATAAATACAATATCTGAGTTTTTTACAAGTTCTTTATTGTCTGTCAAAACTTTAATTCCAAGCCTATCAGAAGCAGATTTGGCAACTTCATCATTAATTTCAGAACCCGTAACATTATAATGTTCGTCCTTTTCAGAAGTTAAAATACCACTGATAATAGCACTTGCCATTTTTCCACAGCCAATAAAACCTATATTCTTCTTCATAATATTTAATCATTCCCTTCTTGTTTGTTGACTAATTATTTTTTTTACTATAACATCTATATTATACGACAAATAATAAATAGTAAAAGGAATTAATAAAATGAGACGTACACTAGAAGGAACTAAAAGAAAAAGACAAAATGTAAGTGGCTTTAGAGCTAGAATGTCAACTCCAGGTGGCAGAGAAGTTATCAACAGACGTAGAGCTCGTGGTCGTCACAAATTATCTATCACTGCTAAAAAACGTGCTTAATCTGATTTGATGAGTGACTTTTGTTGTTCATATAAATTTCGGAGAAAGAATGTTACCGAAGCAGTTTAGATTAAAAAAAAGATTGGCTTTCAAAGCTACATATAAAGTTAAAAACTCCTCCCATAAGGGTGGAGTAACTTTGTTTGCAGGTATTTTGAAAAAAGAAGATTACCCTACAAAAGTAGGTTTTGTTGTAAGTAAAAAAGTTCACAAACGAGCCGTAAAAAGGAACAGATTAAAACGTTTGATGAGAGAAAGTTATCGTATTCTGCTAAAAGAAAATAACCTTGGAAATTCTCAAAAATATATGTCATTAGTGTTTGTAGGAAGTGAGAATGCTCTAGACAAGAGTTTTGCAGAAATAAAATCAAGCATTCAAAAACTATTGGAGAGAATTTAAAAATGCTTGAAGGTGTTTATGTTGACAATATTATGATGCATTCTGAAACAAGAGTGTATCCGACAGAACCGCAAATTACTGCTGGTCTAATTGTTGGGAGTCAATCCTTTTATAAATATTCACTTAGAGAATCAACCTATCCAACGCTTTCAATTGTTGACGAAATTTCTGATGCTCAAGGCAATACAATTCCTGCAGGGCATTATGAACTTGCACTATCTGATGATAGAGATTTTTTGATTTTAATCCAATCCCGAAAAGCAATAGCAATTATTCCAGTGTTTAAAATCGATATTGATATGTCACAATATTCCGTTGTCCGTGACAACAAAGCACTCCGGAAACAGAAAAAAGAAGCCAAAGAGATTGCTAAAACCAATCAAAAAAGAGAGAAAAAAGGATTGCCTCTAATTAACAAAGATGAAGACGAAATATACCAAGAAGCTTCTATTGAATATGTCCCTAAAGGCGGATATTATCTAATCCGCTACGAAAGAGGAGATGTCAAAGCTTGGGGAGCAATTAAAGGTTAATTATTCATACCTTAACGCATCAATTGGATTTAATAATGAAGCCTTATAAGCAGGATAATAACCAAAACCTACGCCAATTGCTGCAGAAAATCCTAAAGACAACAGGATTGAAGATAAGGTTATTGCAATATTCATGCCGGCAAATTTATGCATCAAATAAGCTCCCAAAATTCCGATTAGAACCCCAATTAATCCACCAGCCATAGATAACAAGAAAGATTCAATCAAAAATTGAATTCGAATATCTGATGCTTTAGCACCGATTGCCATACGAATTCCGATTTCTTTTGTTCTTTCCGTTACGGAAACAAGCATAATATTCATAATACCAATTCCACCAACAACAAGTGAAACACCCGCAATTGCACCTAAAAGAAGCGACATCGTTTTGGTTGTGGATTTGATAGTTTCTTGCATTTCAGCCAAATTTCGAATTTCGAAATCGTCATCTTGATTTTTCCCGATATGATGTCTGTGTTGAAGAATTTCGGTAATATCTTCCTGTGTCATACTTATAACTTGGTCATTCTGAGCCTTAACAGCAATCATACTAACAGTCCCCGGGAAATCAGTACCAAAAACTTTTCTTTGCGCTGTAGTGATTGGGATAAAAACTAAATCATCTTGGTCTTGTCCCATTCCACTAGAACCTTTTGTTTTCAAAAGACCGATAACTTTGAACGGAACATTTCCGATTCTGATTGTTTTTCCTATTGGGTCAACATCTCCAAACAATTCCGTTGAAACTGTTTGTCCAATGATAGCGACCTTAGTACTATTTTTATTATCCTCCGGCAAAAAGCCCCTACCTGATTCAACTTCATAATTTCTAATCAAAAAATATGGTTGAGTTGTACCTCCAACAGTTGTTGACCAGTTCTGGTTTCCATAAGTTAACTGTTTTGATTCTGCGGAATAAGGAGCAAGAGCCAAAACTCCACGAGCTTTAGACTCAATAACTTCTGCATCTTTCATCGTTAACGTAGGACGAGTACCCATACCCATACGAACACCGCCAGATTTTGCAGAAGCAGAGCGTATCATCAAAAGATTGCTTCCCATAGATTCCATATCTTTTGCAATTTTTTTACTCGCACCAGAACCAACGGCAAGCATAATAATCACGGCACTAACACCAATAATTATGCCTAAACTTGTAAGTATTGAACGCATTTTATTTATTTTCAATGACACCGTCGCCATTTTTAATATTGATTTGAAATCTAACATTATATACCTTTATTTCCTAACTTATTTTCTAGGTTTCTCTTGTTCTATGTGAAAGCCAAACATCTTTTGGTTCATCAAGTATGATATTTCCGTCCTTGAATTTCACAACTCGTTTTGTATATTCTGCAATATCGGGTTCGTGGGTAACAAGGACGATTGTTTTGCCCATTTCTTCATTTAACCTTACAAAAAATTCCATAACCTCAATACTCGTCTTAGTATCTAAGTTTCCAGTAGGTTCGTCTGCCAAAATCAATGGGGCATCATTAACAATAGCACGAGCAATTGCAACACGTTGTTGCTGACCACCGGACATTTGATTTGGCATGTGGTCTTCTCTATTTTGAAGTCCGACAATTTTTAATGCCCATTCGGCACGTTTAATTCGTTCTTCTTCAGAAATTCCTTTGTAAATCATTGGTAGCATTACATTATCAAGCGCAGAAGTTCTTGAAATAAGGTTAAACCCTTGGAATACAAATCCCATTTTTTCGCAACGAACCATTGCAAGACTATCCGGATCTAAATGAAGCATATCAATCCCGTCTAGATAATATGAGCCAGAATTGGGTTTATCTAATGTTCCCAGCATATTCATAAATGTAGATTTACCAGAACCGGAAGTTCCCATAATTGCAACAAACTCACCTTTTTTAACATTTAAAGATACATCATTTAAGGCATTAAACGAGTCTTCTCCTGTCTGATAAGTTTTTATTGCATGTTTTACTTCTATTAAATCCATATTATAATCCTAACTTTTCATCAAGTTTTAAATGGTTAATCATTTCTTGAATTGAATGTATTTCATTATAAAATTCTTCAATTGATATTTTTGATTTAAGTGATTTGTATAAACTTCCGAGTTCAAACAAATCTTTATTTGTTGATATCGCAAACATTATATTATCTTCAAAAAATGAGCATTTAATATTCTTCGTTCCAAAAGATGTTTCCAAGGATTTCAATCGTTCCATGAATGCTGGAGTTAAAAGATATCTTGCTTCAATTTGATCCTGCGTATAAACATTAAATTTTCTATCAAATGTTAAATCTTCAAGTTTAACATTTTGCATTTTTTTCTTTTTATAATACACAACAAGAGCAATACTCAAAATTATAATGACAGGAAAAACCAAATCCCAAATAGTTAAAAACCAAATATGAGGAAAAGGAGAATGGGTTGTCATCAGATTTGTAATACTCATTCCTGATTTGTTGAAATACTTAACCATTGCATATATAGCATAACCAATATAAATCATTGGGATAAAAAAACAACAAACTATTAAATAACTTATAACAGACTTTGAATTAGGAGGGTAATTTCTTATACTATTATCACCTTTTGTAGTTATAAGAGTTTCGGCAGTTATTACTTTATTTGATTTGAAAGAAATAATTACCCCTTTAAATACATCAAATTCATTTTTATTGCCTTTAGCTACAAGTTTCGTTTCCGCAATAGTATAATCGACTTCGTTATAACAACCTTGTATAACATCATCAGTTTCTTGGTATGTATATACTGAAAACAAATTACTTTTCTTTAAAAATTCATCAGTAAAAGCTTTCCCTTTTATAGTTTTTAAATTAAAATTTCTTACAATTTGAGATTTTACTCGTTGTTTCAAAAATTTTTTAAAATTTTTATCGTCATCAGAAAAGTTACAGAAGAAAATAGCACCGCTAAAAAAAGCAATAACACCACAAGCAACAGAAATATAAGTATGATCTTCACAAAAAAACAAAACACCTTTAAGTGTAAGGTAAAAAATTACCAATACAGCTATTTGTTTGAATATTAATTTCAATATTCTATTCTTTCTTTCAGATTCTAAAGAAAGGAGTTTAGTTGAAATTCTATCTATAAATTTTTGTTTATCTTCTTTTTCTTCCATTCATATAACCTTTCATAAATTGTGAATTAACCTAAAACATTCCCGGTGGTCCGCCACGACGTTTATCATTACCTCCAGAAGATGAAGATTGTTTTGCTTTTCCTCCAATAGAACCCACAATTACACTATCTCCAACTTTTACTCGTTTAGAAATAATTTTCACATTTGTATCATCACTTGCACCCTCTTTAATATCTATTCTGCGAGGTTTACCGTCATCTAAAATCCAGATACCCTGATTTTTATATTTTTGACCGGAAGTTTCTGGAGAATATTTCAGCGCAATCGTTGGAGCGCAAAGAACATTTGAACTTCTATTGGTAATAATAGAAACGTTTGCGGTCATACCTGGTTTAAGCTTCAAATCATCGTTACTTACACTGACAATTACAGTATAAGTTACAACATTAGATGTTGTTGTCGAATCAAGTCTGACTTGAGTAACTTTTCCATAGAACGTACTATCAGGATAGCCATCAAGTGTATATTCTACATCTTGTCCCTCTTTAACTTGTCCGATATCAGCTTCTGAAACATTCACCTCTATTTGCATTTTTTTCAAATCTTGGGCAATTGTGAATAATTCAGGAGCTTGGAAACTAGCTGCAACCGGTTGTCCTACATCAATATCACGAGAAATAATTGTACCATCAACCGGTGCAATAATCTTTGTATAACCTAAGTTTGTCATTGCAGTTTTGTAAGTTGCTCTTGCTTGTGCAATTGATGCTTGTTGTGCCCCAATTGCAGCTTTTTTAGCCAGAAAATCACTTTCTGCTTGATCGAGTTCACTTCTGGCTACAAAGTTTTTTGCATACAAATTTCTATATCGATTATATGTTTTTTGAGCCATAACCATTTCAGCATTAAGTTTTGCCAGATTTGCTTCAGCATTATTTATTTGCGCTCGATTTTGATCAACAGAAGCTTGGAAATTAGCAGGGTCAATCTGCGCAAGTAACTGCCCCTTTTTAACCTCTGAATTATAATCAACATAAATAGCTTTCATCAAACCTGATACAGTTGAACCAACACTAACTGTATTAACCGGATTAATTGTACCAGAGGCTTCAACAACTTGAGTAATCGTACATCTTTCAAGTTTTTGAGTCTGATAATGTATTTGATTAGATTTGATGTTATTTATACAAATTTCACCCACTACCAATGCTATAACCAATGGAATTATTACTCGTTTCTTTTTACATTTTTTTAGAATTTCTTTTATTTTCATAATTCTATTTACCCTCTAAAGTAACTGTAACTTGTTGCGGCATTGCAATTACACTTTCCAAATTTGCTCTTGCTACATTGTATTTATAAATCGTTTCAATGTAAGAACATTGAGCATTATTGTAATTTACTTTTGCATCTTGCAATTGAATATAATCACCTAAACCGACATAATATCTACCCTCTGCGAGTTCATAATTTTCTAACGTTTGACGAACTTTAACCGCCAAAAGTGGTATTTGTTTTTCCAATTCAACCATATTAATATACGCATTTTGAACTTCAAAGAATATGTCTTGGTTTAATTGATTTAAAGAATTTTCGGCAATATCAACTTGGTATTTTGCGGCATCAACCTTATATTTTTGATTCATTATATTAACAGAACTGGAAAGATTTAAACCTACATTCAAAGAGTTTGTTGAATTTGTGTTTCTAAATCCATAACCGGCACTTGCAGATAATTCAGGATAATAATTACGTTTAACAAATAACAAATTTTGTTTAACCGCATCTAAAGTAGAATTGTAAGCTTTTAAATCCGCACGATTTTTATATGCCATTTTCATACATTCTTCAAATGAATATGGAAATTCGTCAACTTTATAATCTGTTAAAAGTTCCAATGTTTCAACAGAACTTGTAAGTTTTGCATCTTTAACATTTACCGGAAGTTTACTGATTTCCTTATCTGACGGTTTAGTAATTTTTGTTAAATCAACCGGAGCTACATTGTCATTTACGTTGTTAAAAACCTCTGTACCGGAAATTGAGTAAGCCGGGGCATTAACTAAATACATTGCATTGTTCAAATTAACCAACGAATTTTTATAAGAATTTTCCGCTTGAACAAGTTGAATTTTTGAATCACTCAACGTAACTTCTGCATTAACTAAATCAATTTTAGATTTAATACCCTCATCAAAATAAGCTTTTGTTCTTTGGTAGTTGCGTTCATTTATTTGAACATAAGCCTTGTTTATTAAAACAGTAGCTCTAGCTGCAAGGACCTCATAATACTTTTGTTTAACATTAAAAGTCGTTTCTCTTACGGTGTTGTAAAAATTATACTCGTCTGCAATCAAATAAAATTTTTGCATTTTAATATTTGCGTTAGTTCTGCCAAAATTCCACAATAATTGGTTTAAAGTTGCTTGAACAGTGTAAGCATTCGTATCAGTATTTATTTTGCTAGAACTTGTTGTGTTATAAGAATACCCTGTTCCAACACCAACTGTCGGAAAAAATTCAGACCTTGCAACTCCAACATTAGACTTAGAAATTCCATAATTATATCGTGCATTTTTTATTGCCGGATTATGATTAAGAGCAATAGAAATACAATCATTCAACGACAACACAGAACCCTGTTGAACATTTATATCTTCAAGGGCAAATGTCGGTATTGATAATGCCAAAATACAAATTATAACTAGTGTAATTTTCTTTATCATAAAGAATATTAATTAATCCTCATAAATGCCGTGACATATATATAACGATTAAACAATAATTTGGTTCATTCCACATCATATAAATGTGTGACCACAAGCAAAATAACGCGAATTGTAACATTATGTAAACAATATATAAAAATTATATAAATTCAGGCAATTTAATTGTGAAGAATTTGTTTATTATAATGTAACGAGGTACAATTAACATCATGGCAGAGAAGATGGATCAAGACTTAAAAACTATTACGACTAAACGAGAGATGAGTAAAACAGAAGTTGCTGATTCTAAATCATCTTTGCAAACAAATCCTATTGCAAGAAAGTTGCTGGACTTTAGCTTGTCTAACAAAACCCGCAAATTTTCAGTCAAAGATTTGTTCACACGATAGACGATAGTAGCACGGTTTTATGAGAATCGATACGCACATAAATTTGTGTGGTTTGTGAAGATGTCGAACATTAATTCTACTTCGTTGCCCTCTTCGGAGGAATGAAGTTGTGAATATTAAAATTTTGCTTGAATGATTAGTTATATTTTCGTACAATAAAATTGCGATGTACGAAATAAAAAAACAAATTTACTTAGATTTTACAAAGAACCAAAAATCTGCACTATGTAATTTTTTACGTGCATTAGTTAAAAAATCCCAAGATTTGACCGTTGATGAAATTTGGGATAGTTTCGTTGCAGACGAAAAATATTATCTTGAGTTACATTGCTCCAGATTTGAATTTTTAGAAAATATTATTGATGATGAAACTTTTTATAATGACACAATAAAATACTTGAAAGAATGCAAAAAGTATTATGATTATAAGGAAAAACAACGTCCGATAATAGAAGCAAACAAAGCTTATGAAAAGAAAAAACGCAAATTTTTGCAAGAAGTAAAAATGTCCAAAGAACCTCCGACCAAAAAACAATTATATTATTATGACAGGCTTTGCAAAAAATACAATATTGAAAAAATTGAACTATCTTCAAAACTGGAAGCTCGGGATTTGATAGACAAAATTATATCGGAGCATAGCGAAAATTATAAAATTAAAATTGAGGAAGAATGATGCTAATTCAAGATATTGAAAAGATTTTGACAGACTCTGGAATTGAACCAAATGAAGCAAAAGTTGAAGTTAGATTATTAATTGAACATTTTGCAGGTTATAGTTTGGTTGATATTTTAATGGGCAAAAAATTAACTGAAGACAAACTCAAAATTGTTGAAGAAAAAGCGAAACTTCGAGCAAAAACACACGAACCAATTCAATATATTATTGGATTAGCAGATTTTATGGGCGAGAAATTTTTAGTAAACAAAGATGTTCTAATCCCTCGAGATGAAACCGAACTACTTGTACGTAAAGCAATTGAAATTATAAAAGAAAACAATTTTAAAATGGTGCTTGATATGTGTACTGGTTCCGGATGTATTGCCTGTATGATTGCAAAACTTACCAATAGTCAAGCAATGGGAGTCGATATTTCAACAGAAGCAATTCATACAGCTTTTAAAAATATGGAGAAATTTGGACTTTATAATAGAGCAATTTTTAGAAAATCAGATATTTATTCAAAAATCCGAGAAGATGAAAAATTTGATTTAATTGTTTCTAACCCTCCATACATTCCACCAAAAGAAAAAGAAACAATACAAGAAGAAGTTAGCTATGAACCGGATTTAGCACTTTATACAACAGATGAAAAAGGACTAGCATTCTATGAAAAAATAATCAAAGATGCTCCAAAATTTTTGAATAAAGGAGGTTATTTGATGTTTGAACTAGGAATTGGACAAAGTACAAGTGTTGCTCAATTGATGAAAAAAGCAGGTTTTGAAAATATTAAAGTACTAAAAGATCTTGCAAATATTGACCGAGTAATTTTTGGAACATTGCAAAAATAATTTAACATTTTTGAAAATATAAAATAATTATTTATTTAAAATAAGGATAATCTTTATTAAAATGCCAATTATCATATTCCAATAATGCAGAACAAGTCAAACCCGCATGCCCAGAACAATGTTTTTTACAACATTCAATTAGTTTTGGTCTGTTTGTTCTAATTGCATTATGTCTATAACTACAAAAGCCTTGCTCTCCACACCAAGTTGAATCTCCTTTAGGACACATTAAAAATCTAAATTGATCATAACCCTCTTTATTTGGCTTGCTTTTGCCATTTACATCATAAATTAAATCCATACAAGAACCACGATATAATGTCATTGTAGAACCATCATTAAAAATCAATTCATCGTTAGAAATTCCGGCTTTTACATAAGGAAGAAAATATGTTTCAAAAAACTCGTCATGAGATAAGCTTATATTCCATTCATTAACAGGGCCTTGTTCATCTTCTGCAGTAAGTAACATTTGTCGCATCACAGAACTAAATTTTTGTAATTTAACAGAAATATCTCTATGATGAATATTTGTCATAAGAGTAGGGATTGTCATTGCCGCTACAACTCCAATTATACCAAGAGTAATAAGGACTTCGGCTAAGGTAAATGCCTTTTTATTATTATTTATTGAACCCCAAAATTTTCTCATTTGTAATCTCCCATTTCAAAATATTACCAGTTTATAAATGAATACATGTAATATTACATTAATTTATTTAAAAGTCAATTATAGATTAGATTAATTCGTTAAAAACTAAACCTATTCATATAATTATAAATGAATTAGTGGAGCTTAAAATGTCAATAATGAACGATTTAAAAAAGGTTTTACTTGATGTTAATATCAGTTTAACAGAACTTGCGGAAGCTTTATCAAAAAAATTAGGCAAAAGATACTCTATGCAAAATCTATCCAATAAACTCAGAAATGAAACAATTACTCACCGTGAAATGCTCGTAATTGCAGATATTTTAGGATATGATTTACAATTTATCAGAAAAAAAAATAATCAATAAAAAAATTATTTTCTTGCAATAATTGAAAAACAAATTTGCAGATATCTTTTTTGAATAAGCTACAATTTTGTATTAAATAACTCACTTAACTTCAATATCTGATAAATTTTAAAATACAATAATCGCCACTTCCTTTTATCTTCTATCTTTGATAATAGTGAACAAATTTCAAAAAAACTTTTCCCTAAATCAAGAGAAACTAAAACAGAATTATGCTTAAATGATAATGCAATTCTTTTTGCCTTGTATGTTTCTTTTATTTCTTTGATTTGTTCCATCAAAGAGGGATTTAAAATATATCGTACCTCAATTTGGTTATCGGAATAAACATTAAATTTATAAAGCCAATCAACATCTTCTAATTTTACCGGCTCTAATTTTGTTATAGGAATAAAATCTTTTTCAACGATAATTGTTGTTCCATCAAACTTTTTATTAAGTCCGATGTCTATAGCTAATCCGGTAAAGACAGGAAAGGAATAAATTCCAGTACCTTTTTTGAGTGTAATATCTGATATCAAAAATTTGTTTCCATTACAAAAGCCGGAAATACTTTCCCCTGTATAAAACTCTGCCGAATTGAACGAGGGGAAAATCAATGATTCTTTTATTTTATCTTTTTCAATAATATCTTCTAAGAAATTCCAATTTAATGAGCCAAAAGATGATAAAAAATAGCTCATTACATTAATTTTTGCAAACCACTCAATACCTTTTTGCGCAATAAAATAAACAAACCACATTATAAAAATAAAATATAAAGAGTATTTTGTAAGCAATTGATAATGTGGCGTAATGATAAACTTATAAAATAGAAATAATATTACACATTCAATTATTATCACAATGAATAATACAATTTTTCGAATTTTTTCTACATATTTAAAATGCGAACAAGATAATTTGTATGCTGTCTCAAAGTTATTTTCAAATTCTGAAATGTTCATTTTTTTATTTTAATTGTTATTAAGAATTTTTGAATCGTTTGTTTAATTGACTTTTAATGGATACAACTTTTGGCTCTTGCGATTACAATAATCGGAGAATAAGTCAATTTGGTTTGCGGATATTTTTTAGAATAACTGTCACAAAATTCTTTGACCTTTGTAATTGTCCAAGTCTTTTCAGAAAGAGAATTTACTCCGGTATTTTTCATGTGTGCCAATAATTCCAATGGAGTTTTAAATTTCACTTCTTCATAAAACTCTTCGCAGTATAAAACTTCAAACCCTAATTTTTTTAGAATAGCTTCAATCTCTTCCTTGGTCTTATATTTGAGGGTTAAACCTGTTAAAGATGTAATTTCTTTATAATTATCAAGTCCAAAAGTTGAAAATGCTAATATACCGTTTTTATCTAGTGAAAATTTTATTTTATCAATAGATTTTTCAAGATTATCAAACCACTGAAACATCGCATTTGAAATGATTAAATTCATTTTTTTTAACGGCTTAATCCTAGTTGCACTTCCACATAAAAATTGAACATTTGGAATAATTTTTTGTATATAAATTTTTGATTTCTCAACTAAATCATTTGCATAGTAGTTTTTAAAATTAATTTCTTTTGAGATTTTTTTTGTCAAAAGTCCGGTACCGGAACCTAATTCTAAAATATTTTCAAAATTTTTAGAAATTTTAGCTAATTCAAAAACCATTTTTGATGCCATCAAGTTTTGAACAGTGGCATTTTGGTCGTAATTTTTCATGCTTTTTTCAAAATGTTTTTTTATTAAATCTGATTGCATTCTAAAATCTCACTCCAACTGGAAAAATTATAAAACGGGAAATGTCCGTATGGCAAATTTATTATTTGAACATCATTTTTTTTGTGACTCGCTATTTGATTTTTCGGAGGAATAATTTTGTCAAAATCACTCACTATCGCCTTGTCATAAAACTTTTCATAAATTGTATTAGGATTATTTTTTATAAGATTATACAAACACTCAAGTTCTGAAACCCTATTTTCTATTGACCTTTTAACCGGACGTTGTGTGTACAAATTATATTCTTCTTCTGTTTTAAACACATTTTGATAAAATTTCCCTCGCAAACCAATTTGGGCATGTTTTAAAGTTAATTCAAACATCTTTACAGGTATTCCAAACTCATTATCCACGGGAGTAACTGTTCCGTTGATTACCATTTTTTGTGTAAAATCTGAAAACAAATCTTTTAACAAATATGCTACAAATACTCCCATTGACCAAGTTATAAGGATTTTATTCTTATATGAATTAATGTTTTTTAACTCTTCCGGAATAGCTAAATTGTTGTAATCATAAACAAACAAAATATCATAGTTTTGAGCAGATAAGTTTTGGAAAGGAATTTCATCAAAACTCCAACCTGCAAAAAATACAATTAAATTTTCATTATTTTGTTTATTTAGCCAACAGCACTTCATTAATTTTCTCCTTTAAAACAGTCAAATCTTTTTCTTGAATATCAGTAGTCAAAGATAATCTCAATCGAGAAGTCCCGACAGGTACGGTTGGAGGTCGAATAGGTAATGTGAAATATCCATTATGGAATAAGACTTCACATAAATCGACAGTATCTTTATTATCTCCAATTACAACCGGTATAATATGACTATCACTACCCATTTTTTTTGCAATTGATAGCATATTTTTTCGTTTTGCTTTGGTTTTAGGGAATTGATTTTCAATTATCCATTTTGTAAATGCAATATTTATTGGAGGAAGAGCCGTTGAAAAAATAAACGAACGAGATTTGTTAATCAGAAAATTTATCATCGTTTTTGAACCTGTGACAAAAGCCCCCATTGAACCAACTGATTTCCCAAATGTTCCGACAATCAAATCTACATCATCAATAATTCCTAATTCTTCTGCAACTCCAAGTCCCTTTTCACCAAAAACACCAAAAGCATGAGCTTCATCAATAATCATAATGCAGTTGTATTTTTTCTTTAATTTGATGATTCTTTTCAGGTCTTCAATGTCACCGTCCATTGAAAAAACACTCTCGGTAATAATAAATGCATTTTTATAATTTTTTCTTTCTCTTTCAAGTAATTTTTCGAGAGCCTC
>DABJ01000054.1:13891-18480 GCA_002102825.1 Candidatus Gastranaerophilales bacterium HUM_12
ATTTATCAGAAAAAATCACATCACCTTTTTGATTTATGGCACTGGATATTCCGACATTTGCGTGATAGCCACTATTATATAAAAGAGTTGCATCTTTGTTATAAAGATTAGACAAAAGCTCTTCCAATTCTTTATAAACAGGGAGAGTTCCGGTCAAAAGTCTTGCAGAAGCACTTCCGAAAGAATATTTATTTCCTGCAAAATCTAAAAACTCTTGAGTAATTTTCTTATTATCAGCAAAATTTAAATAATTATTTGAAGATAAATTTAATAATTTCTTACCTCTAAAATAAATATATTTTTCGTCTTTTTTTTCAAAATTTTTCAAATCTCTGAAGTGAGAATGGTGCTTTAATTCGTCTAAAATCTTTTCATAATCTTCATACATAAACCCAATTTAGGACAAAAAGGATAAAAGTTCAACTTTTCCTCTTGTAAAAATCACATGTGTGTATGATAATATTGGTGTTATAAAGGATATGACATGTCAAATATTTTAGTTTACTCGCTGGAAGACAAAATTTATATAAATTTAACCAACAGATGCACAAATGATTGTATTTTTTGTCTAAGAAAAGACAAAGATGATGTTTGTGGACAAAAGTTGTGGCTTGATAGCGAAGAATTTACCTCCGAAGATGTTATTAAACAATTGAAAAACTTTGAGATTCCGAAAGAAATTGTTTTTTGTGGATATGGAGAACCACTTTTAAAATTGGATATTTTGAAAGAAGTTGCAAAATATATTAAAGATAATTATCCAAATACAAAAATAAGAATTAACACAAACGGTCATGCAAATTATGTTTATAAAAGAAACATCGTACCTGAACTTGTTGGGTTGATTGATGAAATTTCAGTTAGCTTGAATGGTTCAACAAGTGAAGAATATGATGAACTTTCTCAACCAAAATTTAAAGGTGCTTATGATGAAGTTAAAAAGTTCATTAAAGCATGCTCAGAGTCAGGAATAAAAACAGATACATCAATTGTTGACGGATACAAAGGTCGCCGTTTGAATGTTAAAAAATGCGAAGAAATATCCGAAAGCTTGGGGGCTAAGTTGAGAGTTCGTGAGTGGATTGTAAACGGGTATTCATAAGAGGTTTTTATGCAAATAGGAAACATTCAACAAAATCAGCCAAATTTTAAAGGATCTATTTACAAAAGTTTTATAATAGATAAATCTAGAGCAAGTGCTTTAAAAACTATTCATAATGATGTTAGTAAAATGTTAAAGGATAAACCGTACGATTTATATATTGAAGAAAATTACGGTCCTCAAACTTTAACATTTTCATTAAAAAATTCTAAACCTAAAAATAAGTTCTTTGCATTGAACTTAGAAATGAAATCAGTTGTCAGTGATTATGCTAAATTACCTGCCAAAGAAAAACTTACGACGATGTATAAACGTACTGTAAATGATTTAATTGGCGATTACGAAAAAACACAAAGTTTCATTGATAGCTATCTTTTACCCCAAATAAAAATAAAAAATTGGTTGGGTAAGTTAGGTAAAAAATTCGGGAAAAAAGCTTCCGATAATAATGAGGTGTAGTGATGAAAATTCAAGGGATTCAAAATCAAACAAGTTTTAATGGGGTTGTAAATATTTCTGAAAATTTAAGCCCTAAAATGAGAAATGAAATATCAAAATCATTGAAAAATATTGATATTTCTAAAAAGTCTTACGACTTATATATAAAAAATGTAGAAAATAACAAGTTTTTATCAATTGAAGCCGTAAATTCTAAATCAAACAACGAAAAATATACTGTAAAAATTCACAAATTTTTGCAAAAACAACCACTAATTAAAAATTCAATTGCAGAAGCAATGGAAAAATATGAAAAACTTTCTGCAATGCCAAATAAAACTTTCGAAAAAGTTATCTAGCGCAAGTAAATAAAACGATTACGTAAATAAAAAACTCACAAAAAAAGAAAGGACAAAAAATGAGTATTTTAGACAAAATCATGAAACCGAAATCAATTGCGGTTATCGGTGCTTCAACAAAAGAACACACAATCGGTTCTGATATTATGAAGAGATTGCAAGAATACAACTTCAACGGTAAAATTTACCCTGTAAACCCAAAAGGTGGAATTATTGAAGGTTTACAAGCTTACACTTCTGTTTTAGAAGTTCCTGGTGAAGTTGATTTAGCTATTATCGTTGTTAATGCTAAATTCGTATTATCAACAATTGACCAATGCAACGAAAAAGGAATCAAAGGTATTTGTATCATCACAGCAGGTTTCAAAGAAACAGGTGCTGCTGGTGCCGAATTAGAAAAAGAATTAGTTGAAAAAATCCACTCTTACGGTATGAGATGTGTTGGTCCTAACTGCTTAGGTGTTGTTAACACTCACCCAGATGTTAGAATGGACGGTTGCTTCGCTGAATCACTTCCAGAAAGAGGAAACATCGGTTTTGTTTCTCAATCAGGTGCTTTAGGTGGCGGTATTTTGAACATCTTAAAAGACTTAAACTTAGGTTTTGCTCAATTCATTTCAATTGGTAACCAAGCAGATGTTAATGCTGAAACAGCTTTGGAATACTGGGAAAATGAAGAAGACGTTGAACAAATTCTTCTTTATATGGAATCAATTCAAAACCCTGCAAACTTCAGAAAATTAGCTTCAAGAATTTCTAAGAAAAAACCGGTATTAGCTTTGAAAGCCGGTAGATCAGCAGCTGGTGCTTCAGCAGCATCATCTCACACCGGTTCATTAGCAGGTGCTGATAAAGCAGCTAACGCTTTATTACAACAATCAGGTGTTATCAGAGAATACTCTTTGAAAAACCTATTTGCAACTGCAAAAGTTTTTGCTAACTGCCCTATTCCAAAAGGTGACAGAGTAGCTATTATCACAAACTCAGGTGGCCCTGGTATCATGGCTACAGATGCTATCAGTGAATACGGTATGCAAATGGCTAAAATTACTGATGAAACTAAAGAAAAATTAAGAAGTTTCTTACCATCAGCTGCATCAGTTAAAAACCCTATCGATATGATTGCTTCTGCTCCAATTGAACACTACAAGCAAACATTAGAAACAGTTATTGCTGATCCAAATGTTGATATGATTATCACAATCTACTTACCATTCTTAGGTTTGAAAGATATTGATGTTGCTCAAGCATTGATGGAAATCAAAGCTGAACACCCAGAAAAACCAATTATCGGTGTATTCATGACTAAGAGCGAATTCTTTACAAAACTTTCAAATATGAATGTTAATATGCCATTCTTTATGTATGCTGAAGAAGCTGCAGATGGTTTGAACAGATTAAATCAACAAAGATTATGGATGGAAAGACCGGAAGGCAAAACTCCGGTATATGATGTTGACCACGAAAGAGCTAAACAAATTATCAGAAAATCAATTTCTGAAGGCAGAGCTCAATTAACAACTCGTGAATCAATCGACGTTTTAGATGCTTATGGTATCAGAGTATGTAAATCAGGTTTTGCTACAACTGAAGATGAGGCTGTAAGTATTGCTAACTCAATCGGTTATCCGGTAGTTATGAAAATGACTTCAAAAACAACTTCTCACAAAACAGATGTTGGCGGTGTAAGAGTTAACATTCAATCAGAAGAACAATTAAGAGCTGAATATCAAGACTTAATTGCTAAATTAACAGAAAAAGGATTGATTGACGGTTTAGAGGGCGTAATTATCCAAGAAATGGTTAAAGGTAGCCGTGAAATGGTTTGCGGTATTGCTACAGATCCTCAATATGGTCCAATGATGATGTTCGGTTTAGGTGGCGTATTCATTGAAGTATTGAAAGACGTAACTTTCAGAATCGCTCCATTAACAGATGTTGATGCAATGGAAATGATTAAATCTGTTAAATCATACAAGTTATTAGAAGGTGCTAGAGGTACAAAACCTGCTCAATTGGATCAAATCCAAGAAACTCTAATGAGATTATCTCAATTAGTTCACGATTTCAGCTTCATTGATGAGTTAGATATTAACCCATTGTTGATTTCTGAAAAAACAGGTGAAGGTATTGCAGTTGACGGACGTATCAAAGTTCGTATGGAAGAAGCTCAAAAAGCTTTAGTTTCAGCTTGTGGTGCTTGCAGCGGTTGCTGTCACTAATAAGAAGATATCTTTAATAGATAATTTAAACCGGTCTTTAGAAATAAAGACCGGTTTTTACCCTTTGAAATTAAATTTTTCAAATATAATAGCAATTTTTTCTTCCTAAATGTTTTTATTAATGCATAGGGAAAAAATACAGAGAAAGGATTAAAATATGTCCAAAATTGGAAGAATGTACAATGCCGTAATAAGTGCGGCTTATGATAGACGTTTTGTGTCTAAAAATCCAAAGAATCTAAAAACTCCAATAGATTTGAAATTTCATGAATCCTTAGTAAAAACAACAGGTCCATCTACTAACAATCCAATTCAAGCAGCAAAAAGCTTTTTCAAAGCATACAAATTGAATTCATTGAGATTACTTAGAGAAGAAGTTATTAACTCTCAATTTAGAAATCCCTCTATATTTTCAAAAGCTTTGAAATTTTTAGCAAAAGCTATTAGATAAATTCATCATTAAAAAAA
>DABJ01000054.1:18514-20770 GCA_002102825.1 Candidatus Gastranaerophilales bacterium HUM_12
TCTAAAAACATTAATTATTTATTTGCATAAAACAATGCTTTGAAAAATTTAACTAATCTGGTTGCAAAACTTGGTTTTTCATAACGAAAAACCGGCATCGGAGTAGATTTAAAACTTGTTTTAATTTTTTTATTCATTGCATTGTAATTATATTTGCTAATATCTGAAATATGTCTAAAACCATCAGTTATTTTAACCATTTTTTGTCCTTTATATTTTCTTCTCGATTTTAATAAAGCCAAAAATAAAAATTTTTGCTATTTTATTAATAAAATTAAACTTATCCTAAATATTTTTGCAAAGTCTCTTTATTAAAGACCTCAACACTATTTTTTGAATGAATAAATACCATACAAGTTATAATAGTTTTTAGAGTATCAAAATCTGAGAAAGACATTTTGTTTCTCAAATCGTCCATGTTATTTGCAAGAAATTCCATAATAATTGTTTTATCATCAAGAACAAGACTTGAAAAATAATCAAAAGATTCTTTTGATTTTATTCCTTCTAAATAAATAATATCCGGATCTTGGAATTCAATAAATCGTGCAGCTTTATCCATGTTGAAACCTACATTTTCATTAAATTCGCACTGATTAACCCCAGACAACTCGTATTTTGCAATACTTTCAAGAGTCATAATATTTTTAGTCTTAGATTTTGCCGCCTCTAATAATAGAGAGTAAATCACATGAGTTTTTCCACTCAAAGATGATCCGCAAACCAAGATAATTCCAGGAGTATCTAAAGCCTGTTTAATTTCGGATAATTCTGTTTTTGATGTAATAATCCTATCCAACTCTTTTGGTGGCTTATAAATCTTTAAGAAAATCCTTTCTCCCATAATTGTTGGAAATGTTGAAACACTTGCAATTACAATTATGTTATCCACTTTAAAACAAAGTTTTCCCAATTGCGGAACTTCTGAAACAGACGGATCAAGTTCTGCCAATGTTTTTAATTTTGCAACAAAAGATGAAACTAAAACCGTAGGGATAATCCCTTTATTTGATAATTCACCTTGTTTTTTGAAGTTTACACCTAATCCTTCATCTTCACCTTGAAAAGTAACTTCGTGAATACCCTCTAAGATTGCTTGCTTTAGAATTGCACGGATAATTTTTTGAATGTGGTTGTCACTCAAATCTTCTTTGTGAAGTTCATCTTGCCAATCGTAGCCGGAATTTTCTTCTGTTGAGATATTCCCAACAGTTACGTCAATTTTATAAAACTCATCAATTTTCTTGAGTATACTCTCTTCAGAAGATAAAACCGGATCGATTTCACACTCTGCAGTTTCCATAATTTTGTCAATTGCAAACAAATCTCGAGGGTCTGCCATTGCAACTGTTAGGGTGTTTTCAATCTTAAATAATGGAATAATTTTATATCTTCTTGCATCAGAATAATTGATATATTTCAAACAATTCGGATCCAATTGATAATCATCAAGGTTCACAAATGGAGTATGAAGCTTGGATTCTAAAAATTTAATAAGTTTTTCTTCTGTAATAAATCCGGAATTTATCAATGCTTGCCCAATATTTATATTTTGAGCATTAGCAATCTCTTCTGCTTGTTCAACTACTTCATATTGAACAAGCCCTTCTCTAACCAAATCATATTTAAGAGTTTCCAGTGTTTTGTTTGTAATAATATTCATTTTAGTTTTCCGGATTTAAGTATTTTTGAACAGTTTTAACGACATCATCAAGGTCAAAAGGTTTAGTAATATATTCGTCTGCCCCTGTTTCTTCCCCGATAAGCTTATCTTCTTCTTGAGAACGAGCCGTAATCATTAAGATAGGAATATCCTTGTATTTTTTATCAAATTTTAGAAGACGACTTATTTTATAACCATTTATTCTTGGCATCATAACGTCAAGAATAATCAAGTCAGGTTTAATTTCTCTTGCGAGCTTAAGTCCATCTTCCCCATTATAAGCACAATAACAAGTGTAGTCATAATTTTCTAATACGAATTTTAAACTTTCAACGATATCTTGCTCATCATCAACAATTAAAATCTTTTTCATAAGTTTCCTAATCTTTCTAATAATACTATTTAACTAAAGTATAGCATATTTCTTAATAAGCTTCTTTATTATTACAATATGTAACTATCCACTTATTTTTCGATTCTATTACTTCTTATCTTCTTTGTTATAATTACATACTTCAAGGCGGGATTGAGAATCTCAATTCCGCCTGCTATTTTTTATTTGCCTCTAAACTTTTTTATTAAGCTAACAATGC
>DABJ01000048.1:0-13428 GCA_002102825.1 Candidatus Gastranaerophilales bacterium HUM_12
GTTGAGAAATCTGCAATTTTCCCAGTGTTACTGATTACGACACGTACAAAAGTTTTTTAATTTTCGTCAACGAATTACTTGATACGTACAATTGCGAGGAAATGAGTTGGGCAAAATATTAAGTAGTTAATACAGAGTGACGTCGTAATCTTGGACGTATAGTAAAGCTGTTACCTACTCCTAGCCCCTTCCTAATTAGGTAGGGGAAAGTTTATATTTGTTCACTTTTGTTTTAATGGAGGTTTGTTTATTGTAAAATAGTTATATGGATATTAATGCGGTTAAAGAGGTTTGGTGTAAAGTTAAAGATGAGTTGGAAAAGACTCTTCCTGAACATATTTTTTATACTTGGATTACCCCGTTGGAAGCGGTTGATTATGAGAATTCTACTCTTGTTCTGCTATCTCCACATCCAATGGCTGTTGATATTTTGAAGAAAAATTGGACAGATAAAATCAAGGCTTCTGTGAAAAAAGTTCTTGGTTTTGATGCTACTTTTTCGCTTTCTTATGATTCTGAATTTGCTAACAAGTACATCAAAGCTAGAAAAAAAGAGCTATCAAAGAGGGTTGCAGGTCAAACAGAAGAAGAACGTCAAACTGAAGATGCTAAAGTTTCTCTTGCTCAAATGCAATCCAGTGCTAACTTGAATTTAAATTTGAAGTTCGAAAATTTTGTTGTGGGTGAGAATTCAAAATTTGCCTATAATGCTGCTTTTTCTGTTGCGAATAATCCGTCTAGAAAGTTTAATCCGTTGTTTATTTATGGTCAATCCGGTTTAGGCAAAACTCACTTGATGCAAGCAATTGGTCATTTTATAATTTTCAACAAACCGGAATTGAGAGTTCGTTATATTCGTATGGAAGATTATTTTAACGAATGGGTTCGATGTTTTCAGTATAACGATATGCCAAATGGCAAAAAGAAAAAAGTTTGTAACAATTCTCAAATGCGGAAATTTCATCAAAAATTCCAAAATGTAGATGTTTTGTTGATGGACGATATTCAATTTATTGAATCTAAAATGAAAACGATGGAAGATTTTTTCTCAACCTTTGAGGCTCTTTATACAAATAATAAACAAATTGTTATCGCATCAGATAGGCTTCCTGGGGATATTCCAAAGCTTGACAACCGTTTGAGAACTCGTTTTGAAATGGGTTTGGTTGTGGATATTGTTCCGCCAGATTATGAAACTCGTTTTGAAATTGTTAAGGCTTATTCTAAAGAGTTGGAAGTCGAAGCAGATGTTGATGTTTTTGCATACATTGCAGAAAATTTTGTAAATAATGTTCGAGAATTGAAAGGAGCATTTAACAAGGTTAGTGCTTATGCAGAGTTTACTGGTGTTGGTGTGACTCTTGCTTTGGCTAAAAAGGCTTTAAATTGTGAGGCAAAGAAAAAAGAAATTACAATTCAAGATGTGGCTCAAAAAGTTTCTGATTATTTCAATTTGACTGTCAAAGATTTGAAGAGTACTGCCCGTCAGCAAAAAATTGCGCAAGCTCGTCATATTGCGGTGTATTTGTCTCGTGAAGTTTTGCAGATGAGTTATGAGGCAATAGGTGATTATTTCTGCAAAAAACATACGACAATTATGTATTCTTGCGATTTGGTTGAAGATAAGTTGAAAACCGATTCAGAGTTGCAGGAAAAAGTTGAAGAGATTAAGGCATCTTTAAGGGGTTAATTTAGAATGTACGATTATATAAACGGAAAATTTTCTTACAAAAATTCCAGTGCAAAGGGTAATTTCGCTACTGTTGAAACCGGTGGTGGGGTAGGTTATTTGTTTGAAATTATGGCTAGAGATTATGCAAATTTGCCAGAAGTTGGCGAAAATTTGAAGATGTTTAGTGTGCTTATTCATAGAGAAGACAAGATGTCATTATGCGGATTTTTAAAAAGAGAAGACCGAGATATTTTTAATATTCTTACTTCTGTTTCCGGTGTTGGATCAAAAATGGCTTTGACATTGTTGGATTCTTTTGAAGTTTCTGATTTGGTAGGTTTTGTGCTTGATGAAAATCACAGGGAGTTAACAAGGGCAAAAGGTGTTGGACCAAAATTGGCTCAAAAAATTATTCTTGAGTTGAAAGACAAATTAACTTCTTATAAAGGGGAAAATGTTACAACAACTTCATCAAGTGGTGTAACGGTTCCGAAATCTCAGAATATTGAAGATGCTCAAATGGTATTATTATCTTTGGGGTATGAGAAAGATGAGGTGGCAACTGCATTAACGAAATCTGTTGCGAAATTATCAAAAGATGCTCCTGCAGAGGATATTTTGAAAGACTCCTTGCGAATTCTTTCATTGTAAGATACTGGCAATTTTTAAACCTATTGTAGCCATTTTATTTGCGAAGAAATCTTGTTTGTATAATAATTAAAATCAGTTGAATTTATTACAAAAAGGGAAGATTATGAAAAAAGTTTATATAGAAACTATGGGTTGTCAGATGAACAAATCCGATACCGAAAGAATGTTTGGTATGCTTTCAAATTTTGGTTATGAGGAAACTGATACCCCAAAAGAAGCCGATTTGCTTATGGTTAACACTTGTTCTATTCGACAACTCAGCGAAGACAAGGCTTTTAGCCTTATTGGGACTTGGGGCAAGTGGAAGAAAACAAGACCGGAATTGAAAATTGGTTTTTGTGGTTGCGTTGCACAACAAAAAGCGGAAGAAATTTTTAAACGTGCTCGCTATGTTGATTTTGTTTTAGGAACCCATAAAATTTATTCTCTTCCGGATATTATCAAAAAGATTAACAACGGTGAAAAGGTTTGTGAATGCGAAGAAACTAATGCAACCGAAGATGACAAGGCTGTAAAATATGAAATTGACAGAGTTAAATCTGTCAATGCGTGGATTCCAATCACTGAGGGTTGTAATAATTTTTGTACATATTGTATTGTTCCTTATACAAGAGGGCGTGAACGTTCAAGGCTTCCGGAAACTATTTTGAAAGAGGTTAAAGATGCTCTTAATTCAGGTTTTAAGGAAATTACTTTGTTAGGGCAAAATGTTGATAGCTATGGCAAAGATTTTAATGATAAAAATTATCGACTAGCCGATTTACTTCGTGATGTTAATGCTATTGATGGTAAGTTTAGAATTCGTTTTGTAACTTCTTATCCAACAGACATTACAGATGAATTGATTAAAACAACCTTTGAACTTGATAAAGTTTGTGAATATTTTCACATTCCAATGCAATCAGGCAGTAGTGAAGTTTTGAAAAAAATGAATCGTCGTTATGATAGAGAAACTTATTTCAGAATTGCAAATAAAGTTAGAGAAATGGTTCCAGATGTAACTATTACAAGTGATTTTATTGCAGGTTTTCCAGGGGAAACAGAAGAGCAGTTTGTTGAAACTCTTACGGCTATGGAAGAGTTAGGTTTGGATTATTCAAATACTGCTGCATATTCTCCAAGGGAAAAAACTGTTGCTGCTAAATGGATTGATAAATTTATTGATGAAGATACAAAATTTGAACGTTTAGCCAGATTGAATGAACAAAATAGAAAATGTTGTCTTGCTTCAAATCAAAAATTTCTAGGAAGAGAAATGGAAGTTTTGATTGAAAGTTTTGAAAATCATAAAGGTTCAAATGTGATAACAGGAAGAACAAGAAATAACAAGATTGTCCATATTCCTTATGACAAGGATTTGACCGGTGAATTTGTGAATGTAAAAATCACGGGTGTAAAAACATGGTATTTAAAAGGCGAAATGATTTAATTTCTAAATTCAAAAGTATAATTGTTGCAGGTTTTGCTGGATTAATTCTTGTTATGCCTGTTTCAGTTTGTGCAAAACCAAATTATTCTTATACTTTTCCAAGTCAAATTGCTCAAAATAGCAAACAAAAACTTAATGCTGTTGATGAATCAGATGAAGTTTTAAAAGGTTCTGTGTCTGTTGATATTAAACCTTATTATGACAATTGGACTTCGTCACAAGCTTTTAATACGATAAACCATATTGGAACAAAACTTGTTTCAAATAGCGGAATAGATAAGAAAATTTATTTTGTTGTTGTAGAAGACAAAGATGCAAATGCTTCTACTGATGTAAATAATAAAATTGAGGTAAATACAGGGTTATTAAAATATGTAGAAACTGAAGATGAATTAGCTTTTGCAATTGGGCACGAAATCGGGCATGTTTCAAAAACTCACGTAAAGAAAAGTATTGCAAGAAAAACTGCTTTAGCGGTAACTGGTGTAACCGGAACTGCATTGTCTGTATTGGGGGTTATTAGCGATTCTTCAAAAATGACAAAAGCCGGAGCTATATTAACTGGAGGAACTGTTTTAGGAGGAGTTGCGAATAAAAAATTATCTCGAGGTCAAGAAACTACAGCGGATAAGGCGAGTATTGATTACCTTGTAAATGCGGGTTATAATCCTTTAGCTTCAATTTCATTGTTGAATAAAATTTCCGGAAATTATTTTGACTTTTTCTCAGATCACCCTTCTGGAGAGAAAAGAATTAAACGAGCATATAAATATATTCAGGCAAAATATCCTCAATATATAGAAAATGGTTACAATACAACATCTTACAAAAGAGCAATGCAATTTGTTACAAAGTAGATTTAATTTTTTCTATTTTGTCTTGCGAGTCGCTTTCCATATAAATTCTCAAAAGAGGTTCTGTTCCTGATGGACGAACAAGAATCCAAGTTTTACCGTCTTCTAAGTATAGTTTAACTCCGTCTTTGAAATTTTTTTTAGAAATTTTTTGTCCGATTATTTCGTTCAGATTTGAAAATTTTTCAAGTACTGGTTTAATTTCAGATGTGTCATGTAATTTTTTGTCAACTCTTGTGTTGTAGAATTTACAACCAACAAATTTTGCTAAATCATTTTGCATTTGGACAAGTGATTTATGTTCATAAGCCATAGCTTCAAGGACTAACAAATTTGCTAAGATACCATCTTTTTCCGGTATGTGTCCTTGAATACTTAAACCTCCGGATTCTTCTCCTGCAATGATTGGGTTGTATTTTCTCATCGCAGCTCCAACATGTTTAAATCCGACAGGTGTTTCAATAACTTCTACACCAAGTTTTTCTGCAACGATATTTAACATCAAGCTTGCACCAACTGTTTTAACAAGTGGTCCGATATAATTTTTGTGTTTTTTTAAGTGGAATAACAAGATTGCGATAATTTCGTTTGGAGTAACATATTCCCCTGATTCATTTATAACTCCGAATCTATCAGAATCACCATCATTGGCAAATCCGACATAATCTTTGTGAGTTTTAATATATTCAATAAGTTCTCCCAAGTATTGAGGTTTTGGTTCAGGCATGCCACCACCAAAATTTGGATCGTGGAACATGTGAATGCTATCGTATTCAATTCCTTTATCTGACAATAATTTGTCAAAATATCCAATACTTGCTGCGTATAATCCGTCAAAAATTATATGTTTTTTTGCGTCTTTTATTGCTTGAAAATCAATAATTTCTTTTATTTTGTTGAAATAATTATTTGAAAAATCTGTGTAAATTAATTTACCTTTGATATGAGCTTGAAAATCTTTTCCAAAATTAGAAACAATTTCGTCTGTAATTTCACTGGTTGCAGGACCTGCATAATCTGGAATAAATTTAATCCCCAAATACTCCGGAGGATTGTGTGATGCTGTGAACATAACGGCACAAGCATCTAAATATTTTGCATTGAATGCTAAAACCGGAGTAGGAATAACTTTATCACTATATAAAACTTTGAAACCTAAGTTTTTTAAAATTTCAGCGCATTGCATTGAAAATTCTTTTGCCATGTTCCTTGGGTCATAACCGACAATAATTGTTTTATAAATTCCATAATTATCAAAAACGTATTTTCCGATTGCCTTAGAAACAATTGCAACATTTTCTTTGTTGAAATCTTTTCCAACAACTGCTCTCCAACCGTCTGTTCCAAATTTTATATTACTCATACTCTTTCCCTTATTAATTATTTCTGCTATAATTCTAATTGAAATATGGAGTTAAGCAAATGTCAACTTTTGAAACAATAAAAAATATTGCATATTTAGAGCCGATGAATTCTTTTTCCGAAATGGCAAAAGATGAGTTTTGTGCAAAACATAATATATCTTGCTTCTCAACTCCATTAAAGACGATAAAACAAATTGTTGAATACGTTGAAAATAATTCGGATACGTTAGGAATTTTACCAGCAGAAAATACTTTGGACGGTACAATTAGGGAATCTTTAGACTCTTTAATTATGGCAAAAGATCCAAATATTAGAATTGTTTCTGAGATGATCTTGCCTATTGAGTACTGTTTGTTATCCAAGACAACCGAGTTTTACAGTATCACGGGTTTAATTGCAACACCAAGGTTAATTGGTAAATGCCAAGGATTTATTCAAAATGAACTTCCTCGAAATTTAAATGTAATAGAAGCTCCATCTATGCTTGAATCCGCTTATGATTTAGCAAATCATAATTTGACTTATGCTTCTATCGGGAATAAAAAAATTGCAGAAACTTGTAGATTGAATATTTTAAAAGAAAATATTTATGACGATAAAAATAATATGACCAGATATGTTTTGATTGGTAATTTAGAAACAAAACCTACAGGTAGAGATAAAACGACAATTGCTTTTAGAACAAATCATACTCCGGGGGCTTTGCTTGAGATTTTAAAAGTATTTTTGGAATATGATATAAATCTTTCATATATTTCTTCCCGTCCATCTAAGATTGAACCGAATGAATATATTTTTATTGTAAATTTTGATGGTCATTTGCGAAATACAAATATGTTAAAAGCTATTGATGAGATTCGTCCAAAAACTTCATTTTTTAGATATCTTGGTTCATATAGAATTGCTAATTAAAATATATTTAAAATTATTAGCAAAAAATATTTTTACGTGTTTTAATACTTGTGAGTAAAATTAAAGACACGACAATTGTATATCAAAGGACAGTAAAAAATGAAATTAGATAATAATACCCCGATTACCCCGTCATTTGGTATGTCTATGAGAAAACCAAGAGGGGAAAGTCTTAAAAGAATGAATGCATATTTCCGTAAGGAGCTTGCAATCACTCCATTTCATAAGCTTGCTTATAGAGAGTTTTGTTTAAAGCAGCATAATAATAAGTATTATGATATTTATTTTAAACCAGCGCAACATAGGGGGTTAATACAATCAAATGATGCTTTTGTTGTTACTCCTAAAAATGGCGTTTTAGGTAAACCAATTGAAGTTCCATGTGTTGCTTCTAAATATGGAACAAATGTAGATAAAACATTAGTTTATAGAGATGATAAATATCAAAGATTTTTGGAAGTTCACCCGATTTTTGGAAAACATAAAATTTTAAAAGTAATAGCGGCATTGCCTTATGCGATAGAAGATTTTGCTACAATAGCGAAATCTTTAGTTGCTCGTCCCGAAAATTTACTCCCTGATGCTTTGCGACAAGCTTCCAAAATTGCAAAAAATATGGAAAAGATAGAGTCACATTTTATAAATACATAAAGGATAGATTAAAAAATGAAAATACAGAATAATTCCCCACATAGAAACCCATCTTTTGGAACATTTTTACCTCCAAAGGATATTGATAAATTTACGAAATTTGTAACGGAACATAGGCGAGCAAAGGCTGCAGCTTATGGAGTAAAGGATATTATTGATAAACAAGCAAGTAATATTCATTTTAATTTGGCATATAATGCTGAAGACAATTCATTTATCATTTCTGCTGCAAGTATAGATGCTAAGAAATTTTATCCCCCAGAAAAACAAACAAAAATATTCCCTGTAAAAGGCGATTATCCAAAGACTGATTTTGAAAAATTTGTTGAAAAATTAAGGGATAAAGACAATTATTATAAAAATCACAAAGTTTCCCGATTGAGAAAATTTTTCCATAATATAAAGTCAAATATTCAATATTCTCTGGAATCATTTGCTGCGAATAGCTTGCATCCAATAGATATTCTGCCGGCAAATTTCAGAGAGGCATCAAAATGCGCAACCAAAATGGCAAATTCTGTAGAAAGACGAGTTGAAACCAGAGAAACCATAAGTAGTTTCTTTCCAAAAGTTGATAAATTAGATGACGTTTTAGACGGTGAAAATATTATAGAAACATCATCGTTACAAAACTAAACAAACATGCAAAAGCACGGTTGACACTGTGTTTTGTTTATCCTAAGATATATATGCTTGAAGTATAGTGGTAAAATATCCGAAATATTTTAAATAGCGAACTTCAGGAGTCGTGATAGGTGGGCTTTCGCCTTACTAGGTGCGACGAAGTAGTACATAGAAAAAGAAAAAGGAATGCAAATGGCAAGTAGCACTAAGAAAAACAGAATCAGAGTTTGTTTGAAAGCTTATGATCACAAACTAATTGATGTATCTGCTGAAAAAATCGTTGAAACAGCAAAAAGAACAGACGCTAAAGTAGCTGGCCCTATTCCTTTACCTACAAAAAGACGTATATATTGCGTTTTGAGATCTCCACACGTTGATAAAAAGTCTCGTGAACATTTTGAAATGAGAACTCATAAACGTATCATTGATATATACGAACCAACTCAACAAACAATGGAAGAGTTACGTAGATTAGATTTACCGGCTGGAGTAGATATCGAAGCAAGATAGTTTGCTAAGATTCCGGTCTTTATGAAAATTTAATAAGCATTATGCATAATAATGTGATCTACTACATACCCTTTGTGGTATGGGAGGTGAAAGTCCTCCAAAGGTAAAGAACAGTAGCAAGTAGCGCTCGCAAGAGAAAATGCAAATCCAAGGCAAATTAGCTTAATTTAGCTTGAAAGTGTAAGGGTTTGCTAGAAAGGTAAAATATGACACTAGGTGTAATAGGAAAAAAAGTTGGAATGACTCAAATCTTTGACGAACAAGGTTTGGCTATCCCTGTAACAGTTATCAAAGTTGACGAAACTGTTGTTACTCAAGTTAAAACAGTTGAAACTGATGGATACAACGCAATCCAAGTTGGTACAGTTGCAGCTAAAGAAAAACACTTGACAAAAGCTCAATTAGGTCATTTCAAGAAAAATAACTTATCTAACTACAGACACTTGCAGGAATTCAGAGTTGAAAATCCTCAAGACTACAAAGTAGGCGATAAAGTTGAACTTTCAGTATTAGAAAATGTTGAAAAAGTTGACGTAACAGGAAAATCAATAGGTAAAGGCTTCCAAGGTACAGTAAAAAGATGGAACTTCGGAAGAGGACCTATGGCTCACGGTTCTAAAAACCACAGAGAACCTGGTTCAATCGGTGCAGGTACAACTCCTAGCCGTGTTATCAAAGGTAAAAGAATGGCTGGTAACATGGGCAACGAAAGAGTTACTATTACTAAATTGAAGTTAGTTAAAGTTGATGCAGCTAACGGTTTGGTATTGGTTAAAGGATCAGTTCCTGGTTGCGAAGGTAGATTGGTTACAATCGTTCCTACAAGAACTAAATGGAATGCGTAAGCCGACATATTGGGGGTAAATAAACCCAAAATCTCTAACCCAGACAAGGACAAGTCAATAAAAACCGGCTGGTCTTGCCAAATAAAGCAAATAGCAAGCGGTAAGCAGTCTTAAACGAAAGAACAGTAAATTTAAAGGAAAAACAAAATGTCAAAAGAAATATTAAGTACAAATGGAGAAAAATTAGGCGAAATTACACTAGAAAAAAGTGTTTTCGGTGTTGAACCTAATTTACATGTAATGCACTTAGCATTGAGAAGACAATTAAACAATGCTCGTCAAGGTAATGCTTGCGCTAAAACAAGAGCAGAAGTTGCTGGTGGCGGAAGAAAACCATGGAAACAAAAAGGGACAGGTAGAGCTAGAGCTGGTTCACTTCGTTCACCATTGTTTGCAGGTGGTGGTGTAATCTTTGGACCAAAACCAAGAAGTTACGCTTTCAACATGCCTCAAAAAGCTAGACAATTAGCTTTGAAATCAGCATTGTCTGCTAGAGAAGCTCAAATTGTTGTAGTTAAAGATTTCTCAACAATTACTGAACCAAAAACAAAATTAATGGTTAGTGCATTAAAATCTTTGAATGTTAACGGTAAAGTTTTAATCGTTGCGAATACAAAAGCTGATGAAAACAAAAACTTAGAATTATCAGCAAGAAATATTCCAAGTGTAAAACTTCTATTACCTACAAACTTAAATGTGAAAGATTTATTGGAAGCTGATTTTGTTGTTATGACTGAATCTGCTGTAAATGAAATTACAGAAAGGTTGCAATAATGAGTAAAGAAACAGAAAGACTATATGACGTAATTAAAAAATCATTAATTACAGAAAAATCAGTGGCAGCAACAGAAAATGCACAATATACTTTCGAAGTAAAAAAAGATGCAACAAAAGTTGAAATTGCTAAAGCTGTTGAGTTAGCTTTTCCAGGAAGAAAAGTTAAAAAAGTAAGAACAGTTTATATGCCATCTCACGAAAAGAGAATGGGTTATAAATTCGGAAGAACAGATTCATCTAAAAAAGCAATCGTAACAATCGAAGGCGAACCAATTGAATTTGTTGGAGTTTAGTAGACACTAAGCCAAATAGCGGGGCGAATTAGGCATAAGTCCCAAGATAAACACAAAAGCCAGTAAAAGGAGAAAAATTAAAATGGCAATCAGAAAAATTAATCCGACGTCTCCGGGACAAAGAGGCATGACAAAGAGTGATTACCAAGAAATCACAACATCAACTCCTGAAAAATCATTGTTAAAATCATTGAATAAAACAGCAGGAAGAAATAATACAGGTAGAATTACATGTCGTCACAAAGGTGGCGGTGTAAAAAGAACATACCGTGTAATTGATTTCAAAAGAGAAAAATTCGGCGTACCTGCAACAGTTAAGACTATTGAATACGATCCGAACAGAAACGTAAGAATTTCACTATGCTTCTATGCAGATGGTGAAAAAAGATACATTTTAACACCGGAAGGTTTGAATGTAGGCGATACAATTGTAAGTGGTCCTGAAGCTCCTGTACAAACAGGTAACGCACTTCCACTAGAATTAATTCCGTTAGGTACAATCGTTCACAATATTGAATTGAACCCTGGTCGTGGCGGAGTTATGGTAAGAGCTGCAGGTAATGCTGCTCAAGTTATGGCTAAAGAAGGTAACTATGTAACAATCAAACTTCCATCATCAGAAATGAGAATGGTAAGAAAAGAATGTATGGCTACAATCGGCATGTTAGGTAACTCAGAATTCAAAAACCTTTCAATCGGTAAAGCTGGTAGAAAACGTTACTTAGGTATCAGACCAACTGTACGTGGTGTAACAATGAACCCTTGCGATCACCCTCACGGTGGTGGTGAAGGTAAAACTGGTCCTGGTGGAAACCCTAAAACACCTTGGGGTAAACCAGCTCTAGGTTACAAAACTCGTAAAAAAGGAAAAGCTTCAGATAAACTAATCGTTAGAAGAAGAAAAAAATCTAGATAATTAAGGTAAAGGAGAAAAGGTAAGTAACATTACTTTTCTCCTAACCAAAATCACAAAGAAGTAAAAGGAGAAATAAATGGCACGTTCATTAAAAAAAGGTGCGTATGTAGAAGAAGCTCTACAAAAGAAAATAGACAAAATGAATGCTAACTCTGAAAAGAAAGTTATCAAAACTTGGTCAAGAGCATCAATGATTGTACCTGATATGTTAAACCATACAATTGCTGTACACAACGGTAAAACTCACGTACCTGTTTATATTACAGAACAAATGGTTGGACACAAATTAGGCGAATTCGCTCCGACAAGACTTTTCAAAGGTCATGCAGGTTCAGATAAAACTGCAAAAAGAGGTTAGTACAAATAATCCAAAGTGATATTTATATTAAATAAAGGATAATAAAAATGGAAGCAAAAGCAAAACAAACAGACATAAAAATGACAGCAAGAAAACTTCGTAGAGTAATCAATGAAGTTAGAGGTAAGGCTGTTATTGAAGCTCAAGATATGTTACGTTTTATGCCTTATTTTGCGGCAAGAGTAGTTGAAAAGAATTTGAAAGCTGCTGTTGCAAACGCTCGTGAACAATATGGCGTAGCTCCGGAATCATTGAAGATTTCTCAAATCTTTGCTGACGAAAGTGTTACATACAAACGTGCAAGAACAAGAGCTCAAGGTCGTATGTATTCAAGAATGAAACGTACATCACACCTTACATTAGTAGTTAGTGATACAACAAAATAGGAAAGTAATAAAATGGGACAAAAAACACATCCAACCGGATTTAGAGTAGGAATAATCCAAGACTGGGCTAGCACCTGGTATGCAAAATGGAAAGACTACAAAACATTCGTAGCAGAAGATGCTAAAATTAGAAAATTCGTTAAGAAAAAACTATACGCTGCTGGTGTATCAAGAATTTTGATCGCTAGAAAAGCACAAAATACAACAATCACAGTTGTAACAGCAAAACCTGGTATAGTTGTTGGTCGTGGCGGACAAGGTATTGATGAACTTCGTCAAGAAGTAGCAAAATACATTGGCAAACCTGTTATCATCAACGTTGTAGAAGTAGCAAGAATTGATGCTGATGCACAATTAGTATCAGAAGCTATTGCACAACAGCTTGAAAAACGTATCGCGTTTAGACGTGCTATGAAACAAGCAATGCAAAGAACAATGAGATCTGGCGTTCAAGGTATCAAAGTTATGGTATCAGGACGTTTGGGTGGTGCTGAAATCGCTCGTTCAGAATGGGCTAAAGAAGGAAGAATCCCTCTTCAAACTCTAAGAGCTGACGTAGACTACGGTTTCGCAGAAGCTGATACAATTATGGGTAAAATTGGTGTAAAAGTTTGGATTTTCAAAGGTAACTTAATGCCAGGCGAAAAAGCAGACCAAAACATCAAATTAAAAAGCGGCAAGGACGAAAAAGGTTCAAGACGTCCAAGACGTAGCAGAAATGTTGAAACAACATCAGATGCAAAGTAAGGTATAAATATAATAGGAGCAAAATATAATGTTACAGCCTAAAAAGACTAAATACCGCAAAATGATGAAAGGCAGAATGAAAGGTACTGAAACTAGAGGTACAAAACTTGAATTCGGTCAATACGCTCTTCAAGCATTAGAGCCAGGTTGGATTACCAGCCGTCAAATCGAGGCTGCACGTCGTGCAATGACTCGTGAAATCAAACGTGGCGGTAACGTTTGGATTAAAATATTCCCAGATAAACCAATTACTGCAAAACCTGCTGAAACTCGTATGGGTTCCGGTAAAGGAACACTTGAGTACTGGGTAGCAGTTGTGAAACCAAATAGAATTCTATTTGAATTAGATTATTTTGATAGAAGTGTTGCTGTAAACGCATTGCAATTAGCAGCTCAAAAACTTCCAATCAAAGTTAAAATCGTTGAACAACCAAGAGA
>DABJ01000048.1:13433-18064 GCA_002102825.1 Candidatus Gastranaerophilales bacterium HUM_12
GAAGCAAAATAAGTTAACCCGCCTTATCGAGGGGGTGACCCAAGGTCGGTATAAGGTGAGTAAACAAGATAAAGGAAAATAAAAATGAAATTAAGTGAAATGCGTGAAAAAACAGTAGATGAGTTACAAAGTGCTATTGTTGATTGGAAGAAGCAATTATTGGAATCAAGATTGCAATTATCTACTCACAAATTAGAAAATACAGCAATTATTTCTAAAACTAAGAAACTTATCGCTCAAGCAAAAACAGTAATAACAGAAAAAGAGGTACCAAATGCCTAAGAAAGAAAAACAAGGAATTGTAGTTAGTAACAAAATGGACAAAACAGTTGTTGTAAAAGTTGCTGATTATGAACCACATCCAAGATATAAAAAGATCATGGAATCTAATAAACACTACAAAGCACATGATGCTGAAAATGTATGTAACGAAGGTGATATTGTTAGAATCGTTGAATCTAAACCAATGTCAGCTGACAAACGTTGGACAGTTGCTGAAGTAGTTGAAAAAGCTAGATAGTGTAACGAAAGTTTCACAAAGGATTAACTAATAGCAAAAACTATAATTTTTAATCCTTATAGCGAATATGCAACATTACCATTAGAGTAATGAGAGGCAAAAGTAGTAGATACTAAAAGGAAAGAAAAATGATACAACAAGAAACAAGATTAGAAGTAGCAGATAACACAGGTGCAAAACAATTGTTATGTATCCGTGTTATGGGTAGCTCAAATAAAAAATTTGCAGCAGTTGGCGATGAAATCGTTGCTTCTGTAAAAGATGCGACTCCAAATATGGCTGTGAAAAAAGGTGAAGTTGTACGTGCAGTTGTAGTAAGAACTAAAGCAGATATCAAACGTAATGACGGTTCAGTTATTAGATTTGATGAAAATGCTGCAGTTATTATTAACAAAGACGGCAATCCAAGAGGTACACGTGTTTTCGGACCAGTTGCTCGTGAATTAAGAGACAAAGGTTATATGAAAATCGTTTCTCTTGCACCGGAAGTAATTTAGTTCCTATATGGAACTGAATTCTCCCGAAAACGAGTTTTTCGGGAAGCCCTTTCGGGGGAAGTTCGAAAAACCTAACGGGACTAGCATGTAATAGGCCGATACGGTCAGTCCATGAAAGACTAAAATCAGGAGAAAAAAATGACAAACAAAGATAAAAAGAATTTACATGTAAAAACTAGCGACAGAGTCGTAGTTATTGCAGGTAAAGACAAAGGAAAAATCGGTAACATCAAAAAAGTTGACACTGAAAAAGGTAAAGTTATCGTTGAAGGTGCTAACATGGTTACTAAGGCTCAAAAACCTCAACCAGCTGCCGGTATCCAAGGTGGACTTATCAAACTTGAAGCTCCAGTTGATTCTTCAAACGTTATGATTATTTGTCCTGCTTGCGAAAAAGCAACAAGAGTAGAAATGAAAGTTATCGATGGTAAAAAAGTTCGTGTTTGCAAAAAATGCGGCGAACAACTAGATGCTTAATGTGTAATGTATTTACGACATTAATACCAATAGTAAAGGAAAAGAAAAATGACAGTTACAAAAAACTTAAAAGCAAAATATGTAGAAGATGTAGTTCCTGCTTTGAAAGAAAAGTTTGGCTACAAAAATGATCACCAAGTTCCAAAATTAGTTAAAATTGTTTTGAACATGGGTGTAGGTGAAGCTTCTCACAACTCAAAAATTGCAGAAGCAATTGAAGCTCAATTAACTAAAATTGCCGGACAACATGCGGTAGTTACAAAAGCTAAAAAATCAATCGCTTCATACAAATTGAGAGAAGGAATGCCGGTTGGAGCAATGGCAACATTGCGTGGCGAAAGAATGTATGATTTCTTACAAAAATTGATTTGCGTAGTTCTTCCAAGAATTAGAGACTTCCGTGGTATCAGCCCAAAAAGTTTTGATGGAAGAGGAAACTATACATTAGGCTTGAAAGAACAAGCTTTGTTCCCTGAAATCACTTATGAAGAAGTAGATTTAGTTAAGGGTATGAATGTTTCAGTTATCACAACTGCTGAAACAGATGAAGAGGCAAGAGAATTGTTGAGACTTCTCGGTATGCCATTCAAAGGTAGTCACAAATAATAAGTACAAGATAGGAGAAATTCATGGCTAAGAAAGCGATGATTAACAAAGAACTTAGACGCGAAAAACTTGCTGCTGCCGGAAAATACCCAACAGTAAGACTTCACAACAGATGCAGTATCTGTGGTAGACCTCACGGTTTTCATAGAGATTTCGGTTTGTGCAGAATCTGTTTAAGAAAAATGGCTCACCAAGGTTTGTTACCAGGTGTTACAAAAGCAAGTTGGTAGTCAAATTTGTTATCAAGTTTAAAAGAGCGGTGTTGAGCCGCTCTTTTTTAGTATTTAGCATTTTGTAACATTATACTTGTATTTAGAATTTATCCATGATAAATTAATCTTGTCAGACTGTCGAAATAAGCCTGCTTTTTGTCGGGCAACATTAATTCGATAAGTGACGAGTACAATTAAATAAAGGAAAAGAAAAATTATGGCAATGACAGATCCAATAGCAGATATGCTAACAAGAATCAGAAATGCAAGTACAGTATCTCATGAAACAGTTGATATTCCTGCTTCAAAACTAAAAGTTGAATTGGCTAGAGTTTTGAAAGAAGAAGGTTTCATCGCTGATTATGCTGTAAAAGAAGAAGGTAAATTCAAAGTTATCACTATTACTTTGAAATACGATATGAATCGTAAACCTGTAATCACAAAATTAGAAAGAATTTCTAAACCTGGTTTAAGACACTACTCTAAAGCTAAAAAATTACAAAAAGTTTTAGGTGGTCTAGGTGTTGCTATCATTTCAACTCCAAAAGGTTTGTTGACTGATAGAAAAGCTAGAAAAGAAAATGTTGGTGGCGAAATTCTTTGCTACGTTTACTAATTTTTAGTAAAAAATTAAGAGTCGAATATAATTGGTAGAAAAATTCGATAAAAGTATTAGATATACCAAAGGAGAAATTAAAAATGTCAAGAATCGGTAAAAAACCAGTTGAAATTCCTCAAGGTGTTGAGGTTAAAATCGATGGTCAAACTGTTACTGCAAAAGGATCTCTAGGAACTGAAACAGTTGTTGTTCGTCCTGAAATCGCAGTTAAAATGGAAGATAATCATGTAGTATTAACAAAAGTTGGTACATCTCGTGAAACAGATGCATTATATGGTTTATCAAGAACATTAGTAGCAAATGCTATTCATGGTGTAAAAGATGGCTTTGTTAAAAAGCTTGAAATCAACGGTGTAGGTTACAGAGCACAAATGCAAGGTTCTACTTTGAATATGGCTTTAGGTTATTCTCACCCTGTTGATATTGTTCCACCTGAAGGTATCACTATTACAGTTGAAGCTAATACAAAAATTACTGTAAAAGGTTCAAACAAACAAACTGTTGGTGATGTTGCAGCATTAATCAGATCTAAACGTCCACCTGAAGTTTACAAAGGTAAAGGTGTTAAATACGAAGGTGAATACATCAGACGTAAAGCTGGTAAGGCTGGTAAAAAATAGAGCATAGACCGATAATTCGGTGCTAATGCACAAGTTGAGTAAAACAAAAGCCCGTATAAACCCTTGGACTGGTTATCCAAGAAAGTTTGGGTACGAAAGGAAAATAAAATGATTAAACAACAAACAAGAAAACCATTAGTTCAAAAGAGACACAGATCAATTAGAGTAAAATTGTCAGGAACATCTGAATTCCCAAGATTAGCTGTATATAGAAGTACAAAACACATCTATGCTCAGTTGATTGATGATGTTAACCATGTAACAATTGCATCAGCATCTTCAAATGATAAAGATTTGAAAGAAAAATTAGCTCACGGTGGAAACATTGAAGCAGCTAAAGTTGTTGGTGAAACAATTGCTCAAAAAGCTAAAAAAGCTGGTGTTGAATGTGTAGTATTCGACCGTGGCGGATTCTTATATCATGGTAGAGTTGCTGCATTGGCAGAAGCAGCTAGAGAAGCTGGTTTGATGTTCTAATTTGACTTTTGGTCAATAGAATAATTTAAGATAGGTGGAAGTTTATACTTTCACCTATTTTTTGTATTTTATTATGCAACTTTTTTATTATGTTTTCGTCTTTTTAAATACGAGCGGGAAGTTATGGAATTATTTAAAAATCTTATTTATGAATATAAAAAAGGAATGAGGGACTTAGCATTATATACTTGCGAGTCGGATTTGGTCGAAGAGTTTATCATTATTTTGGAAAAGATGAAAATTCAATATTTGTTTATAAATTTACCTAAAAATAAATCAAATTTGTTCTTTGGAAATCCATTTTGTCTTGAAATTGTTCGGAGATTTTCAAATAAAGAACTTTCAAAATTATCGCCATACGAAGATTTTATTCTTGGAATAATGCTTGGATATTCTCGAAATGAGCAATATCACAGAGTTTTATCAAGAATTTAACGTTTATCTCATACAAATGGAGGATATTTGTAAATATTTTATCTAAATCAATAAGTTGATGACGAATATTGAAAAAGGCATGCCTTTTGCTAATAACAAGACTTTTGGGCTATTGAAATAGTTCAATATTAAGAAATATTAAGCTATTATTGGATTTGAGGAATTGGG
>DABJ01000048.1:18098-42178 GCA_002102825.1 Candidatus Gastranaerophilales bacterium HUM_12
CCTTGTTTGTTATTTTATTTTATTTACAGAAATAAATATTTTGGACATGCCCCAAATATAGAGTACAATTAAATTAAGCTCATGCTATGGGCTGTTTTTCTTGTAGAGGTGAATGATGTTTGAAACAGTAAAAAAAAATCTTTTGCATATACAAGAAGAAATTGCACCTTGTAAACCTAGAATAATTGCAGTTACAAAGTATTTTGACGAAGAAGCAATCATTACAGCATTTGATGCGGGATTGCGTGACTTCGGAGAATCAAGAGTAATTGAGGCTTCTGCAAAAATTGCAAACTTGCCGTCTAAAGTGAGAGAAAATTCAATATTTCACTTGATTGGACATTTACAGTCGAATAAAGTGAAACAAGCCGTAAAGGTGTTTGATTATATTCACTCGGTAGATTCTGTAAAACTTGCTCAAAGTATTTCTCAACACTCATTAGAAGTTGGAAAAGTTCAAAAAATTCTTGTTCAAATCAATAATGCAAATGAAGAACAAAAATTTGGCTTTTCTAAAGAGGAAGTGTTTGATGTTTTTGAACGAATTCAGAACTTGGAAGGCATAGAGATTGTAGGTGTTATGAACATGGCGCCACTGGGGATTGCGGAAGAAGAAATTGGGAAGTTATTTTCTGAAATTGTTCAAATTCGGGATAGTTTGGAGAAAGAATTTAACTGTGAATTAAAAGAGATTTCAATGGGTATGAGTCAAGATTACAAAATTGCGGCTCAAAAAGGTTCAACAATGCTAAGAATAGGTAGAAAATTATTTAAATAAATAGACGGAGGAGAAACGGTGGCATTAGCAGATAATTTCAGAAAAGTTGTAGATTTCGTTATGGACGGATTCCGTGGGGAAAATCCATTTGTTGATATGAACGAAGAAGATGGTTATGATGATGATGGTTATGATTATGTTGAAGAGGGAAGTGCTTTAAGAGAAGTTGCTCCGTCTTATACAACACCTGTTCCTATGGTTGAAAAACACCAAGAAGCAAAAATTCTTAACCACCCTAATTTTAATAGAGGCGGAAATGAAGTTATCGTTGTAGAACCTCGTTCTTTTGATGATGCTGCTACTATTGTTCAACACCTTAAGGATAGAAAGATTGTTATGCTTAACTTACATTTGTTAGACAAAGAACAATCTCAAAGAACAATTGATTTCGTTTGTGGTGCATCTCAAGCGCTTAACGGAAATCCTAAAAAAGTTGGAGATTTAGTATTTGTATTTGCACCAAGCAATGTTACATTATCAGCAGATACTACGACTCAACAAAGCAAGTTTAATGATTCATTATGGAGAGCTTCTCTATAATAGAAACATTTTTGGTATGAGAAGAGAGATAGTTTAGATAAGATAGGCGTTTTATAATTTGAACCGCTTTTTTTTTATTAAAAATCCTCTTTTATTAATTTATTCTCCGTGGTAGAATTCGGGTATGGACAGATTGGATTTTATTAAGGCAAAACGTATTGTAATTAAGCTTGGCACAAATGTTTTAAGAAATGATGACGGTTATGTATCATTGCCAAGGGTTTATACTTTTATTGAAGATATTGCACGATTGGTCAAGTCGGGTAAAGAAGTTATTATTGTGACTTCTGGGGCTGTTGGATTAGGTAAAAAAAGATTAGGACTTGAGGATACCAGTGGTACAGCTTTGAAACAAGCCTGTGCGGCAATTGGACAAGGCAAGTTGATGTCAATTTACGAAAATGGCTTTGATACTTACGGATTGACAGCGGCTCAAATTCTTTTAACAGAAGATGACTTTTCCGTGCGTAAAAGGTATTTGAGTTTGAGAACAACTTTCAACAAATTGTTAGAACTTGGTGTTGTTCCTGTAATTAACCAAAATGATACTGTATCAACTTTAGATGTTGCATTACGATATGTTAAAGATGATATGCAAGTTTGTTTTTCTGATAATGATAAGTTGTCTGCACTTGTTGCGAGTGAATTAGATGCTGATTTGTTAATAATTTTGTCTGATATTGATGGGTTATATGATGACAATCCAAAATCTAATCCAAATGCTGAACTAATCAAATCAGTAAAAGAAGTTAATGATAGTATTTTGGCTTTGGCTTCCGGAGTTTCAGATGGTGGTAGAGGCGGAATGGAAACTAAGCTAAAGGCTGCCAGACTTGTTACACGATTTGGCGGGAAAGTTTTAATCGCAAATGGTAAACAACCTTACATTATTAAAAGAATTTTTGAGGGTGAAGATTTAGGTACTATGTTCTTACCATCTGACGAGAATTTGTCTGACAAAAAACGTTGGATTGGTTATGCTACAAATATTGTAGGAAAAATTATTGTTAATAATGGTGCAAAACATGCACTTATTTCAAAAGAGAAGAGTTTATTGCCGATTGGCGTAATTGGTGTTAAAAATCATTTCCAAAAAGGTGATGTAATTTCTATTCTAGATGAGGATAAAAATGAATTTGCACGTGGAATTGTGAATTATGATTCTGAATCTTGTAAAAAGGTAATTGGCTCACATTCTGATAATATTGTGGATATTTTAGGTTTCAAGAACTATGATGCAATTATTACACGTGACAATATAACAATTTTATAATTAGGAGATAAAACATTGAATTTTATTGAAATTGCCAAAAATGCTAAACAAGCATCTTTAAAAATTGCTGAATTGAGTACGGATATCAAAAATTCTGCATTGAATAATATTGCTGATTTTTTTGAAGAATATAAAAATGAAATTTTTGAAGCGAACAAACAGGATTTAATTGAGGCTGAAAGTCTAGTAACAAACGGCGAAATTACAAAATCAACTTTTAACAGGTTAAAACTTGATGAAAACAAGATGCGTGATATGATTCAAGGGGTTCGTGATATTGCTAATTTAGAAGAGCCTATTGGTAAAAAATTATTGGTAAGAGAACTTGACCAAGATTTAACTTTATACAAAATTTCTTGTCCGATTGGTGTTTTAGGAATAATTTTTGAAGCTCGACCAGATGTAATTTCTCAAATTTCATCATTGGCTATTAAGTCTTCTAATGCTGTGATTTTGAAAGGTGGAAAAGAATCTAAGCATACAAATTCTAAAATTATGGATATAATCAATTTAGCTTTGGCGCAAGTTGACGGTTTCCCTAAAAATGTTGTGCAACAAGTATTTTCAAGAGATGATGTTGCCGAAATGTTAAAGTGTGACGGTTATATAAATTTAATTATTCCTCGTGGCGGAAATAATTTGGTTAAATTTATAAAAAGTAATACAAAAATTCCTGTATTAGGTCACGCAAGTGGAATCTGTCATATATTTGTTGATGAGTCCGCTGATATTGAAATGGCATCACGTGTAGTAATTGATGCAAAAACTCAGTACCCTAGTGCTTGTAATGCTGTTGAGACTCTTTTAATTCATAAAGATTTCCCTAATGCAAATGATCTTTTGGCATCATTGCAGTTGTCAGAAATTAAAATAGTTCCAAATCCTGATGATTGGTCAACAGAGTATGGGGATAAAATTTTGTCTTACAAATTTGTTGAATCAGTTGAAGAGGCAATTGAGCACATAAATACTTATGGTTCCGGTCATACAGATAGTATTATTACAAAAAATACTGAAAATGCTGAAAAATTCATGAATAATGTGGATTCTGCCGGTGTTTATATGAATGTATCAACTCGATTTGCAGACGGTTTTAGATATGGATTTGGTGCAGAGGTTGGAATTTCAACAAACAAAACACACGCAAGAGGTCCTGTAGGACTAGAGGGTTTAACAATTTATAAGTATAAGCTTATTGGCGATGGAAATATAGTTGATGATTATGTCAAAGGTGTTAAACATTTTCACCACAAAGACTTACCATTTTGTAATTAAACAGTTGTTGCTTTCTTAGATTTGTATTCAATTAAGCATTTTGCTAGTTGGTCAGGACAACTTGTTGGTTTAGAACCACAAGTAATTCCTTGTAATTTGGTGATTACATCATCAATATTCATTCCTAGAATAAGGCTTCTGATTCCTTTAAGGTTTCCGTTGCACCCACCAAAAAATTGTGCATCTACAACTTTATTATCTTCAATTTTTACTTGCATTAGTTGACAACAAGTTCCTGAAGTTTGATATTCCAAAATTTCTTCTGACATGTCATTTCTCCTTTCCTTTATTGTAGCATATTTTTTTAATTTTAATCATTACAGTTTCTTAATATTTTTTACTACATGTGTCAAAAATATTTTTTATGGGACTTAAAACAAGCATGAATTATGGGGAAAATCTATGAGAATAAATAATATTAATATTTTTAGTCCGAATTTTAAGGGAAAAAGACAAGATAGAAATGCTGTTTCACAGTTGAAAAATGACAATCCGTACGATTTGAATGTACCAAATCAGAGAAGAATTTCGGAAGCAATTGATAAGTTATCAAATGTTTCCGGTGAAGATAATGTTAACTTTTTAGTTGATGTTGCAGATAATCTTAAATATGGAACAAATATTGATTTAAATAAAAAATCATATAATGATTGGAATTTAAAACTTAAAAATGCTGCTGAAAAATCTTTGAGTCTTTCAGATAAATCTGTTCAAGAGAAACTTGGCGCAAGGGTGGCTGATGGTTTCAAATCTCAAAAACCTTTAACTAAAACGGAAAAAGAAATTTTAGCAGAGAGAAAAAATCTTTTATCTCAAATAGATTTTAACTCATTAAAAGAAATTTCTAATGAGAATATTAGAAATATTAAAAATAATTTGGACTATTTTATTGTTTCATCAGAAGTTCCTACATCTCAAAAGTTATATATTTTAAAAAGATTTAATTATTTTATGAGTCCGGATTATAAAATCAATCCTCAGCTTGCAGATAAAAAATCTCAAGCACTAGCAGAAATGGTTAACGATATTGTAATCAACACTCCGGAATCTAAAATTCCTAACGTAAAAGCAATTAACCAAAAGCACCATGGTATGTGTGCTGCGATTTCTATTTGTAGAAAAATGTTGGCTTATGAAGATAAAGCGAATTATGTTGATATGATTATGTCAGAACTTGACGATAATAATTATATGCAGGTTTATGATATAAATCATTTGGGTGAACATAAAAAAGTTCCCATTGCAAAATGTGCTATAGATTATGATGCAGCACTTGCAAAAGGATATCGAATTGTTGACACTTCTGCAATGAACTGGATGAATATTGCAGATACAGTTGGCTCTGCTAACGAATTTGTTGGGGCATACAGTGCTTTTGACCGTAGGAATTTTGATGCTTGGACAGATGCTCATATTACTTCTGATTTAGAAGGTGATTTGTTACCTAAACAGGATTATTATAGAGCATTATTAAAAGCTAAAGATAAAATTGGCAAATATAAAAAAGACGTTATTGAATCAAAATATAAACAAGAGATGAATTCGGCAGAAGCTGGTAAAAATCTTAAAATTATCGAAAAATATAATGATTCTTTAAGACATATATTAAAAACTATTTCACCAAATTCTGATTCTGTGAAAATTCGTGAAGTTGCAAATGCATTGTTGAGTTTAGAGGTTAAAGATTCTGATAAAGCTGCAGAAATTACTGATAATAGAAAAGATTTTGTATATTTGTCAAGTGAATCAGAAGAAGCTAAGATTAATAAAATTAAAGAATTTTTATCTGTTGTATTACCGGAAGATAAAAACTCTAAAGTTTTGGATAAACAAGCTGAATCAATTTTTGATTTGTCAGATAATATCCATTCTATATCCTCTGCCGGACGCAAATCATATTCTTTGGATAGAGAAATACGAAAAGCAAATAGTTTATACCAAGCTGCTGCAAGTTACAGGGGACAATATGATTTGCAATTTGATGTTCCGGATAAAGTTTTTGAAGTTATAAATGAGTTGAAAATTCCTGATTATGAAACAAGATTAATTGATAATCTCGGAACATTAGCTCAAAAAGTTAAAAATGGCACAATCAATCCTAAAATTAAAGAAACATTGGCTCAAAGATTTGGAGTCGAAGATGATGAAACTTTAAGTGCGGCTTTGGAAGAAAATAAAAAATTAGTTGAAGAAATAACAACAAATATGCTGGACGATTTTTATTATGCAACGCTATCTGTTGATAGAAAAAATTTTCTTGCTACAGATTTGAATGCTATTGTTCAAGCGATAGATATGACCAATAATAAAGATTTGATGACTCAAATGGCTGATAGAATGGGTGTCAAACCAAATAAAACTCTTGTCGTTGATATGTTAAAACAATATGTAAATGTGTTAAAATCAGATAATTGTTCAGAAGAGCAATATCATGAAATTTATGAGAAAACCGGACATATTTCTCAATTCCGTGATTTCAAATCAAATGCTGCTCAATTGTATGACATGATGTTTGAGGAACAAAATCCAAAAATTATTCAAGGATTTAATATGTTACATGGTCTTCCTGTTGATGCTCCACTGGAACAAACCGCTCAAGTATATGATAATATCATTAAAGAATATAATAATGTAGCACAACTTGTTACAAATTTTCAAAGTGCATTAAAAGTTGTAGACGAAGATGGAACTATCTTAAATTCTATAAGTGCTAAAGATGTAATTATGAAAAAATTAGAAAACTGGGGTGAAATTCCAACAGAAAAAGAATTGCGAATGTTCCAAAATAAATTTGACGCAATTGAAAAAGAACGTGCTAGATTGGAGATTGGTGGAAGGGTTAAAGCAAAGGATCTTCCATCAGAACTTACATCTTTTACTCCATATGAAAAAAGACTTCTTAAAAATTATGAAAGCAACATAAATAATTGGTATGCATCTGTAAATAGAAAGTTTAAAAATCAATATAATGAAATAAAAGAACCGCTAGAAGAACTAAATAGACAGATAGGTGTTAAAGTTGGTACTAGCTGGAATGCAGGTGAAGGTCATAGCGGTTTAAACGGTCGTCAACAAATTAAAATAATTCAACACATGACAGATAGACCGTACTATCTGGAACATGATGGAAGATTAGCATTAGCAAAAATTAAAGAATCTCCGTATTCTGGTATTTCTTCTACATCTGTATTGGAAGATGAACCTGCAGGTCATGCTCAATATGTTGTTGACGTAAAACCGGTAAATGTAAATCAAAATGGTAAAACTGTTACTAAAGATGTAATGGTGCATGATAATACTTGGGGTGCAAGTGAACATGAAAATACCTGGGTAGATGATAATGGCATGTTGAGAACTGATTATAGCAATGGATATGGTGGTAAATTAGGGTATATTACAGATGAAAATTATCGAAATGGTAAAATTGCAGATAATATTCTTGAGGTATCCGGTAAATTTGTACCTAAAAATATTCCATCTAAAGCATATAAAAAATTAAATAAGAGCGATGCAGATGAATTTGATTTCCCTTTGTTCTATGATATGGTACTTCCTGGGAAATATCCAAATGCTCGTTCAACAGTTACAACATTAAGACAAAATTTAACAATTTCGCCGATACATTGGATTGAAGATATTGAAAAATATGCTAATGGAATGACAACAGCAGAACTTAAAGCTGCGATGAAGAAAGTTGATTCTTCTTCTCATTCTACTGATATTATTTATGATAAAATCCTTGAACGTATAAACGGGGATAAGTATTTATCAAAAGGAATAACTTCTCTTGATCAGTATAAAGAAATTTCTAAAAACGATCCATTAAAAGTTACATTAGAAAAAGCTGCTATATTGAGATCTTATTCAGATATTCCGGATACAAAACAATTTTTAAAGGCTGACAATTTTTCCGATATTTTGAAAATGAAAGATAACGTTAGAAAAGAAGCGCGTAAGAATTTTAATTACACATTTGCAAAAGATATTGATGTCGCAAAATATGGAGCAGAAAGTTCTCGATCTCAGATTGTAGATCTTCTTGAAAAAGTTGAAAAAGATAATAATGTTAAAATTTCCGGTTTATTGAAATTGCAACTCGTAAATGCCATGAAAAAGCCGAATTCAAAAAACTTTGATGGAAGTTTAGAACATACAATTGATTTGATGGCAGATGCTTTTGAGGCAAGTTTTAATTCCAAGGTTAAAAAATTCCCTAATAAGCAGGAAGTGTCAAAAGAAGTTGCAAAAGATATAAAAACTATTTTAAAAGAGAATATGAAGTTTACTTTAGAAGACTTTAAAGGGGTATCTTTCTCTTCTGGAAATTTGAAAAGTATAGAAAATTGGATTGATAGAGTTTTTGACCCGACAACTGATGAAGAATTTGTTCAAATTTTTAATGACCTTAGAAATATGACAACTGAAGAGTTTGATAGATTGTATAATTCTAAAATTAGTGATAATGATTTGGGTATAAAAAATATTTCAGGTTATGATGTACTGAAAGAGGTTAGGGCAAGAAATGAAAAAACTCTAAATTCTCTATATAACATCATTTATAATAATGAATATGCAGAAGGTGTTCAACTTAGCAAGACAACACCATCTTATGATTATGATAAATTTAAAAGAGTTTGCCATGGTGCAAATTATGTAAATGGAGTCAGAACATTTGATGATATTTATTCAGAATTTTATTGGTCGTTGAAGACTTTAAACATTGGGAAATTATATAATAGATATAAACAAGATGGATTTGATAAGTATCAAGCCTTTCCATCTTACCCCAAAATAGACTATGTTTATTCTTTTGATGAAAAGTTAGATACTTTCTTTGATGGAATTTTTGATGATATGAGTTCTATTAATGTATTTAAGGTTATGTCACAATCTGCTGATTTGATTAAAGATATGCAAAGAAAACTTGCAAAATATGAACCAAATCATGTTTTGACGACTCGTCAAAAGGCTAAAATTATTGATGATATGCAAAAATTCCAAGAATTAAATAAAGAAGATGTTTCTATTACTGATCTTTTGAATGCTATTGAAGATACAATTCAAAATGGTTCAACCGTAAAAGAATTTAATGATACTTCTGATTTAATGTGGGCGGCTATTGCTCCTTATTTGACTACAACATCAGGAATGTCTATTGATGAAGCTATTAAATCTGTTCATAAAGTAATAAATACTAAGCGAACAGCACTTATTTCTTCATTAGTTGAACCTAAATATCAGAAAAAAGCTACAGAATTATTTAATAAATGGGTTTCTTCAATTGTGAGATTTAATGCAAATAGAGATAACAAGGTCAATACTGAGGCTCACGTGGAAGGCTTAAGAACTCAGTTCTGTGATTATGTGATTAAACACCAAATTTCTGAATCTCCAGAGGGACTTCTCAATAAGTTCTTATTATTAAATGCAAAAGATGCCAAACCTGAGGGCGGAGATTTGAAAGGTGAGGCTGCAGTTAATGCTATGCGAGAATTTGAAATGCAGAAAGAAAATTATAGATATAATCTTAAAGCTATGTTATCAATTACAAATCTTCAAGATATTCAGTATGCATTAATGAAAAGTGCTAAAAATGGTAGTTTAAATGTAGTAAAAGATGAATTTTCAAAATCAAAATTAGATTTGACTGATGGTAGGTCTGTTTCTTTTGATTCAGAACTTGGAATGGATAAAATTATTGGTGTTCTAACAAGTATTTCTGATTTTGGCACGGCTAAAATGTTTTTAGAACAGTTAGGATTATCAGATAAATTTATTGAAATAGCTAGTAGAACAACAGATTTTGATGCAATGCGCAAAGGAATTAAACGTGTTACAAGTATATTGCAAAGTACTTCAAAACAAATAGTTTGGACAAGACAAGAAGTCGATAAATTACTTGAAAATATTGATGATGCTCCTAATTATGAGGAACTAATCAAACAGGCAGAAAACAATATAATTAGAAAGGGCAAGAATACTAATTACAGAGCTTCACTCAAAGTAATTCAAAAAGATTTTGATACTGCAATTGAATTTATGAAGCAAAATCCGACTAAACCGAAATCAGAAATTCTTGAATATTATATGCAACAATTAAATAGTGATATCACTGAAAGTATTGCAAGTGAAGTTAATGGTCTACAAGAATATGCTCATACGGTTCAAAAAGTGGAAAAATTAATGGAAATGATAGAATTACCTGAAAATTCTCCAATGGAAGAACTTCGTAAGAAGTATATTGCGGAACTAGATAAAGTTGCTGATTACAAGGATAAAATGATGTCAACAAAAAATAATTCTGTGATTTTTGCTGAATAATAGATTTATATAAATAAAAGAGTAAGTTCTAATAGCGAACTTACTCTTTTTTCTAAATAATATAATTTTTATTTTTTAATTTTTCTTCAAAAAATCAGGAACATCTAAATGCATTGGTTGCATTTGTGGAAATCCAAAGTTTGAAGAAGAACTTTGAGATGTTGTTGAACTTGTTTTCCCTTGGAAATATTCAGCCGCAGATAATTGTGGACCTTGAGTTGATTTTTCAGCAAAACCGGTTGCAATAACAGTAATTTGAATTTCATTTTGGAATGCTTCATTGATAGCAGTACCGATAATAACATCAGCATCTTCATTAACAACATTGTTGATAACAGAGGTTGCATCGTTGATTTCGTACAATGTCATATTTGAGCTACCGGTGATATTTACAATAATACCTGATGCACCATCAATTGAAGATTCTAATAATTGAGAATTGATAGCCATTTCAGCAGCTTTAACAGCTCTACCTTCGCCTTGTGCTCTACCAATACCCATCAATGCGGTACCAGAATCTTTAACGACTTTTCTTACATCTGCAAAGTCAATGTTAATCATACCCGGAATAGTTATGATATCAGAAAGACCTTGAATTCCTCTGTATAAAACTTCATCTGTTACACAGAATGCTTCTCTTACCCCAACTGCACGTTCAACAACTTGAAGTAATTTATCATTAGGAACAACAAGAATTGCATCAACATATTTTTTAAGCTTTTCAATACCTGCTTCTGCTTGAGCCATTCTTTTTTTACCTTCCCAAGTGAACGGTTTTGTAACGAAAGCTATAGTCAAGATGCCTAAATCTCTAGCAACTTGTGCAACAATTGGAGCCGCACCTGTTCCTGTTCCTCCTCCCATACCGGCAGTGATGAATACCATATCAGCGCCGTCAAGAGCTTTTGTAATATCATCTTTAACTTCAATAGCTGCTTTTTCACCTGTTGATGGATCGCCACCAGAACCTAAACCTTTTGTAGTTGCTGTTCCGAGTTGTAATTTGTTTGGAACATTACTATAAGTCAAAACTTGTAAATCTGTGTTCATAATCCAGAATTCAACACCTGCAAGTTTTGCCTTAATCATTCTGTTTACGGCATTCCCGCCGCCACCACCAACACCGACAACTTTAATACGGGTAGGGTTTATATTTGATCTTTGGTTATTATTATCATGATTTGATATTATATTTTCCATTGTTCCTCCTATATTTACTTAATATTATATACTAAAAATTTAACTTTTCACCTATTTGAATATTTTGTAATAATTTATTCCGGTATTTTTACGCAGAATTCTGTCCTTACGTTCTCTTCACTTTGAACAGTAATTTCTCCACCATGGGCTTCTGCAATCTGTTGGGATAAGTATAAACCTAATCCTGTTCCAACTTTTCTTAATTTTTTCGCTGCGGAATAGTATTTGTTGAAAATCATTTTAATTTCATCTTTCGGTATTCCTTGGCCAAAATCAATTACTGATATTGTGATGAATTTTGGAACTGTGCTGATTTTAATTTCAATAGCTTTTTGGGTGTTGCTGTGGTCAATTGCGTTAGAAATTAAGTTTTTCACTACTCTTTGCATTTGTATTGGGTCGGCTGCAATTGTGTGGTTTGTTTTATCCGGAGTAAAGTGAATTTCTATTTTTGCATCATTTGCGATACTTTGCATCTCATCTACTATTGATTTAACAAAGGAATTAATCTCTATGTTTTCCTTGCAAAGTGTAATCCCTTTTTCTTTGATTTTGTAAGTTTCAAGTAGGATTTGAACAAGGTCTAAAAGTTCTTTGTTTGAAGCTTTCATACTATTTAGTGCAAATTCTTGCTTTGTTGAAATATCTCCGAATTTGTGAGCCAAAAACAAGTCAATCATATTTGCAGCTGCAACAATTGGCACTTTAAGGTCGTGAGTTAGAGTTGCAACGAAGTCTTCTTTTAGTGTTTCGATTTCTTTTTCGGTTGTGATATCTTTGATAATCAAGACGTATCTTTTCTTCTCAATTGATGATAGAGGTTGAGAATTGATTATAAAATTGTTTGTTGGGGTATGCTTGATAAAAACTTCCATATTGTTAAGTTTATCAATTTTTGAATTATCGTTTGCAAGTTGAATGAATTCAAAAACATTTTTCCCTATAATATCTTTTCCTTTAATCCCAAACCATTTTAAAATTTTTGGTGTGGCTCTCAGGATATCAAATTTTTCGTTAATGATTAAAATTCCATCTGAAAGTGAATTGATTACAGATTCAAGCAATTTATTTTGTCGCATAAGTTCTGCTTGATATTCAATAATCATTTTTTCTCTATCGTTTAAGGTTTCAACCATTCTGTTGATACTATCTGTAACGTTTTGATATGTTGGGTGTTCAATTTTTTCAATCTTAGTTGATAAATTCCCATAACGAATGGAATCAACTGTGGTTGTAACTTTTCCAAGGTAATCATTTATTTTTGACCAACGTTTGTTTGTTTTTCTTGTGATAAAAAACAAGCATATAAAAACAATAATTACACAAATATTTATGATATAAAAATATGAAAACATTTATTACTTTTTTACTCTCAATTTCCTTATTTAGCAAGAATTGTGTTATAATTATAGCAGATAGTTAGAAGTTTGTTAAGTGTTAGGATAAAATGTCAGGGATAAAGTTACCAAACTCAATAAAAATGGTTGTTACAGACTTTGATGGGGTTGTAACGGATAATTGCGTTTATATCAACGATGATTTTTCAATGTCTAGAAAATTGAATTTTAAAGACGTTATGGGGTTTTCTATTTTAAAGAAAAACAGTTACGAAATTTCAATTATCTCCGGAGAGGGAAATGCCGCAATTCAAACAATGGCAAAGAAATTCGGAATTGTAGAAATTCATCAAAATATTAGAAAAAAAATAGATGTTTTAAAAAATATTGTAGAAAAATATAACTTATCTTTAGATGAATTTGTTTATATTGGTGATGATATCAATGATGTGGAATGTTTAGAATTTGCAAAGTATAAAATTACTGTTCCACATGCCGTAGATAAAGTTAAAGCAATTAAGGGTATTCAAATTACAAAAAATGAAGCTGGTAATGGTGCATTTCGAGAGGTTGTAGATTGTTTAGTTGGATAAAAAATATTTTTGAAAATATAAAAGACTTAAATCATGTAGTTGAGGATTACAAAAGTGATTCAATTATTCAATCACTTCCTACTGTTGCGTGTGTGAACAAGGCAAAGAAACTTATTCGAGAAAAAAAGTTTGAAGAAGCTGAGACTGTTTTGAAAAAGGCCTTAGATATTTCAGAGCAAGATTCAATGATTTTCAAATATTTGGGTAAGATTTATGAACAACGTTACAAGTTTGAAGAAGCTGTTAATTATTATCAAAAATCTTCAAAATTAAATCCAACAGATAAAGAAATTTGGTTAAGACTTGGAATGAGTCTTTTGAATTGTAAAAAACTGCCGGAAGCTATTTTCGCATTTGAACAAGGGGATAAAGTTACTCCTTTCAATACAGATATTTATACCGGTTGGGGTATGGCTTTGATGAAGCAAAAAAAATATGCTTTAGCTCGTGACAAGTTCCAAACAGCATCACAAATTAGTAAATATAACTATACTGCGATTTTGCTTTCTGCAATTATGGAAGTTAATTTGCACGATTATGATTCTGCTGAAATGAAATTGCAGTTTCTTGCAAAAGTTGCACCGAATGAAAGTTCAACTTATGAGTATGCAAATTTGAAATTCTTAAAATCTGATTACAAAGAAGCTGAAAAATTTGCACTAAAATCTATTGAAATAAATAAACAAATGCTCCCTGCTTATTTGTTGTTGGGAAATATTTATTCTTTACAAAAAGATAAAACAAAAATGGATAATATTTTTCAGAAAGCAATTGATAATGGTTTAGATTGTGCATTGTTACACGATATTTGGGGTAGAGGATATTTAAGGTTTTTTGAGTTTGAAAAAGCGGGGGAACAATTTTCAATTTCAATTGAAAAAGATTCAGAGTCTATTGAACCAAAGTTGGGACTTGCTTTAGTTAAAGCTTATAATAAGGATTTCTTATTGTTAGATGAGTTGAAAGAGAAAAATGGACAAAGTTCATATATTCAAGAGGCTATTGGCTTAGAAGAAATGAGTTCGGGAAAAATTCAAGATGCAATTGAAAGTTTCAAAAAAGCTTTGAGAACTGAACCTAAACAGACTTTTAATTATTACAATCTTGCTCGTTCATATAAAAATATGGGTGATAATTATAAAGTTCGAGAAAATTATGAAAAATTTATTACTGAAAATCCCGATTATATTGATGGTTTTATTGATTATTCCGAGTGGTTAATTGAAATGGAAGATTTTGCAGATGCTCAAAGAAAATTAAGAAGAGCTGAACGACTTGATAAAAATAATGTAAAAGTGTTAAATTTGTTGTTTTTGACCCTTTACACTCTTGTCAAGAAAAACCTTTGTGAATATAATATAAAGGAAGCAATTTCTGTTGCGCAAAAAGCTCAAGATTTAGGGAATTTACAGTATCCGGAACAAAAACAAGAGCTTGAAAATATTTTAAAAGATATACAGGGAAACAAATAAATTGAAAAAAGTAATTGTACAAAAATTTGGTGGGACATCTGTTGCAGATACCGATAAAATTAAAAATGTAGCCAAGACAGTTATCAGAGAAAAGAATAATGGCAATGATGTTGTTGTAGTAGTTTCTGCTATGGGACATACAACTGATCATCTTGTTAAAATGGCAAAAGATTTAAATTCAAATCCGTCTGCAAGAGAAATGGATATGTTATTGTCAACCGGAGAATGTGTTTCAATTGCGCTTTTGACAATGGCAATTCAAGCTCAAGGTTATAAGGCTGTAAGCTTTAATGCGACACAAATTGGAATTTTGACAGAAAATGTTCACTCTAAAGCAAGAATTATTGATATTAAAACTGATAAATTAAGAAAAAACCTTGATGAGGGTAATATTATTGTAGTTGCAGGTTTCCAAGGGGTAACAGAAGATGGAGAAATTACAACTCTAGGTAGAGGGGGGTCTGATACTTCTGCTGTTGCTTTGGCTGCGGCTTTGAATGCAGAAAGATGTGATATTTACACTGATGTTGAGGGGGTTTATACGACAGACCCGAGAGTTGTTCCTAATGCATCAAGGCTTGAAGAGATTTCTTATGAAGAGATGCTTGAACTCGCTCATGCAGGTGCAAACGTTCTTCACCCTCGTAGTGTTGAAACTGCAAAACAATATTCAGTACCATTGAGGGTTCGTAGCAGTTTTAAATTAGATAATATGGGTACATTGATTTTAGGAGTTGAGAAAATGGAAATAAATAAACCTGTAGCAGGGGTTGCTGCTGATTTATCACAAGTTAGAGTTGTTGTTTGTGATATTCCGGATACTCCGGGGGAAGCTGCAACATTATTTGGCAGTTTAGCAAAAGAAAATGTTTCAGTTGATATGATTATTCAATCTTATGCAAGAAAAACTTCTAACACTAACGATATTGCCTTCACAATCAACAGTGATGACTTGCCAAGAGCTATGGAGGTATTAGAAAAAGTTAAAGCAAAATTGAATGCTGCAGATATAAAAATTGATGATAATATTGCGAAAGTTTCAATTATTGGTGCAGGCATGATTGATAGACCTGGGATTGCATCAACAATGTTCCAAACATTAGCTGATAATGGTATTAATATCAGAATGATTTCAACCAGTGAAATTAAAATTAGCTGTTTGATAAATAAAGATGATGCACAAAATGCTGTTAAAGCATTGCATAGTATTTTTAATTTAGAAAGTGACGAAATCGCAGAAGTTAAAGGCACGTTACCTGATGTGTAAATAAAATTTTTGTGTAACAAAATTGTAATAAAGGCGGCTAAAATTTATAATTTAGCCGCCTTTTGTAGCAAAAAAATTTATCTTGTGTATTAATATAATGTATTAAAAAATATGGTCTTTTTATGGTGAGTTTAATTACAGAAAAAATTACCAATATACCTGTTCTCGCTCCTGTTGTTTCTACAAAAGTAACGACAGACAATGTAAATCAACCTGAATTTGAACAACAATCCAAAAAGAACTACAAATCATTGTTACCATTATCTATGATTGCCGGTGGAGGACTTTTAATTTATTATGGAGTAAAAAGACCAAGCCAAGTTAAATTATACAAAGCTATGGTTAAAGACAGATGTTATCAAATTGAAAAGAGTGTTCAAGATTTTTCAAAATTTGCTTCTGATGTGATTGATTCTTCTTTTGACAAACCATCTCAATATATTCTTGATTATCGAAGAGCAAGGAACTTTGAGTTAGGGAAACATGTTGATTCTATTAAATTTTTGCCAGATGTAAAATCTGTTTTGAAATTTACTGATGCATCTTTTAATGATATAAGAAAAGTTTATGATGATTCCATAAAGGCGGGTGCTACTCCGTTTGATTCGTTCCATGTTATTTTAAGTAAATCTGTTTTAAAAGCTAAAGATATTTTAAATGCAAAACGTTCAGAAAAGAATGTTTTGTGTGGGGATTTAACTATTATTCCCCCATTTAAAGATGGTAAACATTCCGATTTAGTAGAAGAGTCTTGTAATGCGTTATCGGGATTAGCTGGTTCTGCGTATTCTGAAATGAAGAGAATTCAATCAAAAAAACTCCATGGTGTTGTTGCTTCTCAATCTGCTGAAATGGCAAAAGTTATACTTGACTGTAGAAAAGAGGTTTTTGGTGCTAAATCTGCGTTGATGAATGAATCTTTTGAAAGAGTTAAGCGAATTTTGAAATTATCCGGTGATTTTAAACCTGTTTATGCAAATAATTTTAACCTTGATAAATTTTCGAAATTAACTAAAGATGAATTGAAACCGCAAGTATTTCCGGAATTTTTGGATGAACCATTCCAAGGAAATATATATTGGCGAACAGTAAAAACGAGGGATTTTTCAGAACTAAAACTCGAAGACATTAAAAATATATTCAATGCGACATCTCCATATAATACGGTGAAAGATATTGGGTTTATGATAGATAGAGTTAGGTTGTCAAAAGAGTTTGATAAATCTCTTGGCAAAAATAATGAAAAAGTTTACGATAATGCAATTGCAAAACTGGAATACCTGTCTGTAAAATTGAACGATTTTGGTCACAAAACTCTTCTGAAAAAATGTTCGGCAGATTATGACGAGGTTAATGTTTTAGTAAGGAATAGTATGGTTTCTTATATTGGTTCGCTTTCAAAAAAATTAGGATTTAGTTCAATTTTTGAAATGGATAAGTGTTTTTCAAAGAAATATCCGGAATATAATAATTATTCAATAAAAAAATATATGGAAATTTTTAAAGAAAATCCGGAATTTTATTTTGTTTAAATTTTTAAATCAAAAATATTTATTTTTAAGTTTTTATGTTATAATCTCTGTATTATTTAGTAAGTGTTTATTATGTTTTTTTTAAAGGAGAAAAATTATGGCAGAAAAACGTGTATGGCTCTTTAAAGATGGAAATGCATCTATGCGCAATTTATTGGGTGGTAAAGGTGCAAATTTAGCCGAAATGACAAATCTTGGACTCCCTGTTCCTCCGGGGCTTACTATCACGACAGAAACTTGTATGGACTATATCAATCATGGAAATAAAATGCCTCAAGGTCTTATGGACGAAGTAAAAGCGGCATTAAAAGATGTTGAAACTCAAGCAGGTAAAAAATTCGGCGATGCTGAAAATCCGCTTCTTGTTTCTGTTCGTTCGGGTGCAAGACTTTCTATGCCGGGTATGATGGAAACTATTCTGAACCTTGGCTTGAATGACCAAACTGTTGAAGCAATGATTAAATTGACTAACAATCCTCGTTTCTGCTATGACAGTTACCGTAGATTTTTAACAATGTTTGGTTCTGTTGCGTGGGAAATTGATAGACAAAAATTTGAAGATTACTTAGATAAAATTAAAGACGAAAAGGGCTACAAATCTGATACCGAATTATCTGCAGAAGATTGGAAATCTTTAATCGAACCATATAAGGCTTTGATTAAAAAAGAAACAGGAAAAGAATTTCCACAAAACCCATATATCCAATTGGAAGAAGCAATTGAGGCGGTATTCCGTTCTTGGAATATCCCTCGTGCGGTTGCATATAGAGAACACTACAAAATTGACCACAACTATGGTACAGCCGTAAATGTTCAAACAATGGTATTTGGTAATATGGGTGATGATTGCGCAACGGGGGTATCTTTCACGAGAAACCCTTCAACTGGTGAAAATAAATTTTATGGTGAATATTTGACTAATGCGCAAGGTGAAGACGTTGTTGCAGGTATTAGAACACCAAAACCTATTGCAGAGTTGGAACACGAAATGCCTGAACTTTATAAACAGTATGTTGATATTGCCAAGAAGCTTGAAAAAGGTTATAAAGATGTTCAAGATATGGAATTCACAATCGAAAGAGGTAAATTGTGGATTTTGCAAACTCGTAACGGTAAAAGAACTGCAAAAGCATCTGTAAGAATTGCGGTAGAAATGTGTGAAGAGGGTATTATTGATAAGGAAAGAGCAGTTGAACTAGTTGATGCAAATCAATTGTACCAAGTTCTATTGCCGGACTTTGACCCTAAAGCTAAAAAAGAAGCTCATAAAATTGCACAAGGTCTTGCGGCATCTCCTGGGGCTGCCGTTGGAAAAATTGTTTTTGATACTGAAGAAGCAGCCGAACGAGGTAAAAATGGTGAAAAAATTATCTTGGTAAGAATTGAAACTTGCCCTGACGATATTCACGGTATGATTGAATCTCAAGGTGTTCTTACATTAAGAGGCGGAATGACATCTCATGCGGCTGTTGTTGCTAAAGGTATGGGCAAACCTTGTGTTGCTGGTTGTGAAGATTTATCTATAGATCTTAAAAATGAAACTTTAACAGCAGGAGATGGAACAGTTTATCGTAAAGATGATATTATTTCTCTTGATGGTGGTACCGGTGAAGTTATGGACGGAGCAATTCATTTAGTTCCTCCAACTATGGACGAAAATTTCAACAAGTTGTTCACTTGGGTTGACGGAATTAAGCTTTTGGGCGTTAGAGCCAATGCTGATACTCCGGCTGATGTTGCAAAAGCCCTTGAACTTGGCGCAGAGGGAGTTGGTCTTTGTAGAACAGAACACATGTTTATGGATCCGGAAAGACTTCCTTGGGTACAGAAGATGATTATTGCAGGAACCCCGGAGGCTAGAAAAGAAGCTTTGTCAAAACTTTTACCTATGCAGTATTCTGATTTCTATGCAATGTTCAAAGCTTTGGGCGAAAAATCAATGACAATCAGACTTCTTGATCCGCCTTTACATGAATTCTTGCCTGATAAAGAAGAATTGATTGCAAAAGTTGCGACGAAAAAAGCTAAAGGTGAAGATTATGCCGAAGACGAAAAACTTTTAAACATTGTTGAAACAATGTCTGAATCTAATCCTATGATGGGCTTGAGAGGTTGTCGTTTAGGCTTGACTTATCCGGAAATTAACGAAATGCAAGTTCGTGCAATTTTCAGTGCTGCTTGCGATTTGAAAAAAGAGGGCTTAGATGTGAAACCCGAAGTAATGATTCCTCTTGTCGGTCATGTTAATGAACTTAAAACGGTTAAAGGTGTATTAGAACGTGTCGCCAATGAAGTTATGGACGAAAAAGGGGTAAGAGTTGATTATATGTTTGGGACAATGATTGAAATTCCTCGTGCAGCTTTGACTGCTGATCAAATTGCCGAACACGCAGAATTCTTCTCATTTGGTACAAATGATTTGACTCAAATGACATTTGGTTATTCAAGAGATGATGCAGAGGGTAAATTCTTGCAAAACTATGTTGAGCAAAAAATTCTACCTGCCAACCCATTCCAAACACTTGATCAAGAAGGTGTGGGTCAGTTGATGAAAATTGCTCTTGATAAAGCTTTGAAAGTTCGTCCGCACTTGAAACGTGGTATTTGCGGTGAACACGGTGGAGATCCTGCATCAGTTAAATTCTGCCATAGAATCGGTTTGAACTATGTATCATGTTCTCCATTCAGAGTTCCGCAAGCAAGACTTGCTGCAGCACAAGCTGTAATAGAGTTTAAACAAGCAAAAGATATTTCATTACCACTTGGTTGTAAGTAGTTGATGTGAATATTTAAAAAAATTAAAGGTGGCAAGAGAAATCTTGTCACCTTTGGTTTAATTATTTTATTTGGTGCAAAGGTTTTGACGAGTGAAAAATAAACAGATAAAAATATTTTTGATTTACCCCTTTACAAAAAAAATTCCTCATGTATAATAAAACTTGTGGAGCGAAAGCAAAACACCAAAGGCGAGAGCCAATGGGGGATTAGCTCAGCTGGTAGAGCACCTGCTTTGCACGCAGGGGGTCAGGAGTTCGAATCTCCTATCCTCCACCATTTAAAATCAAGAGCCGAAAAGGCTCTTTTTTTGTATTAATAATGTTAGGAGTATGTATATGTTTCGTCAACCAAATTTTTCTAATTTAAGATTTAATATTATTCAAGCTGTAAATCCATATATTCAAAATTCTTCAAATAAATGTTTTGGAAAATCTATTATTTCTTTACCTAACAACAAAGTAAAGAGTACAATAAATTTACCTAAAAAGCTTCTAAATAAAAATTTTAAATTAACTAGTCAACCGAGTGTTGATTTGGTTACCTTATCTCCAGATGCAAAAATTGCGAATGTATCAAAACCTACACAAGATAGTAAGGTTGCTTATGGTAAATTAATAAAAAAAGTTTTAAATAGGTATTTTGATAATGATAATATAGCTACTGATTTAATGGAAGATAAAAAAACAAATTTAAATCAACTTGTAGAGGAATTTGGGAAAGAACAGTATTGTAAATATAAAGCTCCACGCAAGAAAGCAATGAACTTAATGCGTAAAGATGCAATAGAAAAATATAAAGTTATGCAACAAAGTATAAGAGAGGAAGAAAATGAGAATAGAAAATTTTTTAATCTCTATTTAAATCAATTCCAAGATTGGTGCGATTTGGAGAGTTTGGAGTGTTAAACCGTATGTGAAGTTCCTCCATTTAAAACAACTAGAACAATTAAAATCAGAGCCTACGGGCTCTTTTTTAATGCATAAATTACTGTCTGTTAATAAACTTTACAAATCTAACAATTTTAATTAAATAATTTACTTTATATAAACATAGGGGAAAATAAGGATATTTGTATGGGATTAAGCAAAATCGCATTGAATTTGGCAGAACGGACTGCCAGTTATGCTAAAATGTTAGGGAAATCAAGCATTTTGGAAACAAAACCAATTAGCAGAGTAAATGTTAGCGGATTAAAATATTCTGCAAATTTGAAAGCCGATACTTTTTCTCCTAAGATAGATAAATGGTTTGACGGAGTAAAAACAACCTCTCCGTATGCAAACAGAGAAACAACAGTAGTTGCAGGACATCATGATTTTCACAGTGCAAATAGTTTTTCAAATCTAACTCTGGAAAATCTAAAAAACATGCACCCAAATGCTGGAGAAAGGAATTTGAATAACTTTGTAGAAAGTAATATTGAGAATTTAAGTCTGAATCGTGAATTTCTGAAACTTCAGCCACAACCTCATCAAAGCACAGTATTTAGAGCTAGGGGGAGGGGTTACTATGGCAGTGGTGCCGATTTTGAAATAATAAGCAAAGCAAAAGTCGGAGATGAAATTGCATGCATTGCAGAACTCACCTTTGCAGTNNTGGCGGATTTGCGTATGCTGCACATTTCAAGCCACAAACCGCTCAATATTTAGGATTGCCTGACGGTATGTTGTACGAAATTGTCGTACCAAAAGGCAGTCAAATTTCTGTTAATATGGAACATGGTGGAGAAGCAGTTTTTCCGGCATTGTCTAAATTTAGATTGCTGAAAAAAGAAACAAGATATATCAAAAGCTACAGTGACGAATGTTGCAAAAAGGTAAATACTAAGGCTCAACCATATACATACGTAAAAATGGAATATGTTCCAGAAATTCCAGTGCTAAGCAAAGAACTAGAAAGCATGAGCCCTACTGAGATAAAAAACTTGGTACAACAAGCAAAAGAACAAAACTGCACAACTTGGACAGATTTTGCAGAATTGCCGAAAAAACTAGGTTCATAAGCAAAGATTTTATATCTTATGTTAGAAAAGTTATTGAAAATTTATTAGCAACAGAGGTTGTTGAACAAAATTCTCAATTAATATTAAAAGAGGCTATTTAATAAAATCTTGCAGTTTTTTGGTGGCTAAATTTTTGTTCATAGATTTTGAAAAATGCGTAATTTCAACATGTCTGAAACATAGTCAATTAAGCGATTTGGCGAGTTTGGGTGTTAAACCGTATGTGAAGTTCCACCATTTAAAACAACTAGAACAATTAAAATCAGAGCCTAAGGGCTCTTTTTTAATGCTTTCGATACATTTATCTTTTGAAAAAATTATGGCAGACTTGAATTCAGCGAATCCAACTTCCGCAATCTCTTTTTTAGCAAGTTTTACGAGATTAAATAACCTTATAGTTTAAACAATGTTCTATATTTTCTGTTGGTAAGTACATCATGCCTGTTAAAAATGGTGAATTTTCTCGTTTACCTCCATTCACAATCCATTCTTCTAACTGTTTATTCATTTTTTGGTCTTTAAATCGGAAACCTAATTTATAATAAAATCCGGCCGGTGATGTTTTGCCATCAATACAACAAGCATCTAATGTTACTCGTCCTTCGGTTTTAGGATCATTAACACTTTTTCTTACTACGGATTGAACAGAATTTGTGCCACTTCCTTTTCCATTACTCCATAATTTGTCAATATGATAATGTGGCAAAATAGATTGGGTTTCTTCCCAACTGTCTGGAAATGTTTTTGTTTGTCCTTTATATGGGCCAAATTTATATGTTATAGTATGTGCTTTGATAAATTCTCTTGATTTTGCCACATAATTATCTGGAAGTGTTCCAAAAACTAAAGAGCCACCTTCTTCAAAATGTTGAGTAATGGGCGCAAATTTAACAGCTTCATTTTTTTCTGTAACTCTAAATAAGCTATCTTTGACTTTTTTAATTTTATATTTGTCTGATGTGAAAGCTTTTGTGTCAAATATTACTTCGTAATTATTTTCTTGAAAACCTTTAAGTGGTTTCTTTAAATCAAACTCAACAATAGCACTATTTTTGCCTACGGCAAATGATTTAGCATAGTTTTTGTTAATTTCGGGTGTTACTGAGGTAAATCCTAAGTTTTGAAAAATAAGTTTTTCTGCAGTTTTGTCATCAGGACAATTTTGTATCCCTCGATAAAACTTTCCAGTTTTAGGGATTGATTCTCGAATTCCTTGTTTTAAGCAACTAACAAGTTTATTATTTTGTTCTGAAAGAGGAACCCCTTCTCGTAAATAATAATTTATGTATGGGCTTTTCGCATATTCTCTATATGCTGAACTAATTTCTTCTGGTTTGTACTTTAAAGATTGTGCAAAATTCGCATTATATTTTAATCCGCTAACATTTACTCTACTAATCGGTTTTACTTCTAAAACAGAAGATTTTCCTGCAAATCGTAAATATTCATAGATTTTTGGAGTAACTTTTCCAATTATTCCCATTTATTCTCCTATATAATATATAAAACAATTTGTATTCAAAAATTGTCAGCTTATTATAAAACTATACTTAGAATATTATATTAAATTTTTAAAAGGTTATCGTTATGATAACTATTGGGCAGGCGCAAAGAAAGCATGTGATGATATCGGAATGAGCCTACCTGATGAATCAAAACTGCAAAGTATATATCAAGCAGGTCAAAAAGATTCCAGCTTAGGCTTACCGACT
>DABJ01000030.1 GCA_002102825.1 Candidatus Gastranaerophilales bacterium HUM_12
GGTGACAGAAGGAACGTCCCCGATTATTCTTGGATTTGACTCAAATCAAATGCACCGTTCTCAATCAACTTCAAAATTGTGTCTACCAAGTTGTTTTTTACAGTTTCACTTTCATTTTCAACGCCAGAATACTCTACATAAATAGTGTTCTCTCCCATATCAAAGGTTGCATAATATATTACGGTTTTGATACCTTGACTATTTGACTTTGTTACGAAATATCCTGCATTGATATCAACGCCGTCTACACTTGAAGTGATTGTATTTCCATCAATGATAGTATCTAATAGATTTACACCCTGTTTAGATACTACCATTCTTGTATCACCAATTTTTCCCTCAAGACCCAGAATATTATGATTGTCAGCATCAAAGTAAGCATCTGCGGTAACAGGCAAGTCTGCAAAAAGCATTTCAATCTCAACATCGCTCAAGGGTCTTGTTGTTACATTTAAGTTAATTGAAGATTGTGATAAGTCATTTTTAACAAAAGTAATTGTTTCTCCACCATCCAGCGTGGCAATATCGTTTTTTGTACCAAACAGATTGCTTTGATAAACTCCCACTCCAATCACAGCAACGAGTACGAAGCAAGCAGCAACAGACACCCATTTTTGCCGATTAGTTATTTTACTTGTTTTTTTCATAGGTTCAGCCTCCTTAATATACTGATTATCGACATTTCCCAATGCCCTTAAAAGTTTCTTTTCTTTCATACAGAGATACCTTCTTTCTCTAACAATTTTTTAAGTTCGTTCCTTGAACGAAATAATGACATCTTGATTTTGCTCTCGCTCATATCATATTCCGTTGCAATTTCTTTAATTGGCGATAAGTACCAATATCTTCTCATAAAGATTTTTCGCTGTTCTAATGACAGGGAAGAAAGAAAGCGGTTGAGAATATCCGTTAGAGCAATTTCTTCAACAATGTTTTCTGTACTATCCAACGATGGTATGCACTCTTGTATTTCATCAAAAATCAATGGCATTTGCCCGCCATTACGTTTCTTTGCATTGAGCAGTTCGTACCTGTCCAAAGATAAGTTGCGAGTAATCTTCCCTAAAAAAGTTTTTAGGACAGATGGACGGTTAGGCGGTATGCTGTTCCAAGCTCTTAAATAAGTATCATTTACACATTCCTCGCTGTCTTCGTCATTGTGAAGAATATTAAAGGCTATGTATCTGCAATACTTTCCGTATTTTTTTGAAGTTTCGGATATAGCAGCTTCGGAGCGCTCCCAATATAAATCTAATATCTGCTTATCATCCATAGGCTTCTCCTCCTCCTTTGTATTAAGGCCTTTCACTCTAATAGACGGGGAAAATGTGTCAAGCGTCACTTAAATTCAAAAGATATTTATTCAAAGATTAGCTTTCATTTTTTGAAAGAATATAATAAAACAGCAAAAGACATACACCAACAAGTCTCTTAATATTCAATGCGGAAAATTACAATTCATACAATCTTTTTGAAATCAATTTTATCCCTCATTTTTTCATGCTTTTCCTTTGGCTTAGATAAGGGAACACAATACTTATGTTCATTACAAATAACAAGCACTCCAAGAAAAGGTCGCTCGTCCTTACCAATCTGAGGAGATACCGATAAAACTCTGTCATCTATATTATGTAAGTTTCTGATGTATTTCATATCAATACGATATACTTCTAATGGTGCTTGAATCATTCATTTCTTCTTTAAAATATTTCAAGGACTATGTTTCCATAGTCCTTGAATGTAGTGTCACCGTAGCGACCCTAACGCTTTTTGAACGTCCACTTATCGGCAGGACCCTCCTTCAATATTATTGAACCAAATGCCATTCTTTTGTCAATGAATTTCTAAAAATTCATAATCTTTTTATATTTAGCACAAATCATTTTTCAGCCTCGTAGAGCGAAATACACCCACCGCACAAATCTTCGATTTGTACTCTGTGTATTTCGACTAATTATTCTTTTGAATGCCTTCTTTTATCTTATAAATACGTATCTTCCAAATCAAATATTGTACTATCCAAACTACAACAAATATTGCAACAAAAATAGCAAAATAGCTTAATACACCTTTAACAGAATGCTCCATCCATTCGCAAATATATGCAACTGTCATCATAAGTACAGATACAATTCCAAAATAAATGCTTGTTTGTTTTAATAAACTCCACTTATCTATTTCCCAGATAACAGATGCTCCTGCAAATCCTGCTCCAAGAACGGCACTTAAAACAGTCTGTATGATAATCGCTGTTACCTCATTGCCAAATCGTTCAATCAAACTCGGAACACATGAATAGTAACTACCATCACCGATTGCAAGTGAAATTCCAATTGTAATCAAATAACTAATTACAATTCCACCCAATAATCCAACAAATATTCTAGAAAATAATTCTTTTTTCATTTTTAGTCACCTCATAATCCTAATACTTTTTTGATCTTTGAAACATATCTTCTGGAAACATAACTTACAGTCCCATTCGATAATTCCATACAAATTGTTCCTACAAAGCTTAAATCAAGGCTTTTAACCTTCTTAAGATTCACAATTTCTGAATTTGATATCCTTACAAACTTACTGTTATCCAATCTTTCTTCCGCTTCATATAGTCTCAATCTAATTTGATACGTACCATTGTCAGTTTGGGTAAAAACCTTACTGTCTTCTGCATAAATCTTTACTATGTGATCCGGATCTAATAGTGCGACCTTATCCTCTCTGATACCGGAAATAATTGTTGGAGCATCATCTAATCTGCTTACAAAATCAACAACTCTGTTAACTTCTTCCGTCATCTGTGCTGTTGTAATCATAATTTCAGGTTCTTTAGCTTCCGCATCGATATTAATATTCAGTTTCATGATTTTCCTCCTTTCTTGCTTTATAGTATATCTGAATTAGGATTATTATCTATACTTTATCAATAGGTGGTCATTTTTTCTACCTAACTGGTCAAAAACAATGTTTTCTCAGTTGATTCTTTCCCTTGTTTTTTCCCTTATGAGGGTTCATAAACAAGGGTAAAACGATATAACACAATACAAGATGTGACGGGGAGGACACCCACGAAAATTTTAGTATTTTCAAGGGTTTGCCGAGATTTCTATAACCAAATATAACAGTTATTAAATCCCTT
>DABJ01000011.1:0-1111 GCA_002102825.1 Candidatus Gastranaerophilales bacterium HUM_12
TGTCAAGGGATAATTTTAATAAATTTCAAAAATCTTTTTGCTATTTGCTATTTATATTTTCAAAACTCATTTGTCTTTCGACGTCTTTAAGTGTAAAACAAACAATTTTAAAAATCAACCCCTTTGTCCAATATTTTTTAAATTAATTTAATATTTTTTAATATAACAGCCAAAAGTATTGCTATATCTAGGTTTTACCGTTTACTATTGGGACAATTTTTGATATTTTAGGATAATTTTAGAAAAATTTTTCTAATTAATTTATTTTTTTAAATTTTTTTCTCTAATCGCATGAATTATTTTAATTAAGTTATTAAATTCTCCAATAAATAATTGTAATTAATGTACTTGTGAATTTAATCAAAAANNNTGTCAGCATGTTATGCCGACACTTAGTTTAGAATATTTGGACGTTAGAAATTACCAGACGTCATGTTCCACTCTTATACCTTTTTCAAAGGTCCCAGGATGATAAAACCCATCTGCAAGCTCATTCATTTTAGTATAATTACCCATTTTCCATTGTGATTCTTGGGCTTTTAACAAATCAGACAATGGCAATTCTAAATTTTTCCCATTTTTTCTAAGATGAAAAACAAACGAATTATATAATCTAGAACCCAACAGTTGTCCAGATTTTGAATATACTTTGTCAAGAGATTGTAAATCTGAGTCGCAATAGTCATATTTACCATAACCAGAATATGCAGTGTTTTTAGTAATATTTATAACTTTCTTATTTCCGACATTAAACCTTTCAATACTTTTTACTTGTTCAACTAACTGGCGACCATCTTTATCAAAAAGCTGTCGATAAGTTTTACCATTAATCTTTTGAGAGATAAATTTTGTCCCATCTGCAAAAGTTCTTTTAAGTGCTGGCATAACTTCTAATGGTAATTTCATATTTAATTTTCCCTTTCATTTTTCCCCATACATAGGTACAAAAACATTGAAAAAATTAAAATTGCCCCACCACATCATACCATATCATATAGCAAGTATAACAAGGGTTTCGGGGATTTGAAATTTAAATTTACATTTCTTAATATTAAGAATAAATTCAACACCTCATGCAATCAATTCAGGGGTGACTATTAATAATATACCC
>DABJ01000011.1:1265-15871 GCA_002102825.1 Candidatus Gastranaerophilales bacterium HUM_12
CCACGTAGGTGGGAGGGAATTTATTAATTATCTAGCCTTCTTCTTGTTCATCATTTGGAACATCAACAGGCTCTTCCGGTTGGTTATTCACCACTTGAACTCCAAATTTCGTTCTGAACAAGTGTTTTACGGTATCACTTTGAATTTCGTACATCATGTTATTAAACATGTCGTAAGCTTCTTTTTTATATTCAATCAATGGATCTTTTTGTCCATAAGCTCTTAAACCAATACCATCACGCAACATATCAATATTATGCAAGTGATCAATCCATTTACTATCTACAACTTTCAAAAGAACATCTTTTTCTAATTGTCTAACAATATTATGTGGCGCAAATGGTTCTTGAAGTTCATAGCCCGCATTGTAATCTGTCACAACTTGGTTATAAAAATTGATAATTTCAATTTCGTGGTTTTTATAAGCATCAATAACAAAATCCTTAATCTTGTTATACATTGGTTCAAAACGCATATTTTGAATATCAGCAACATCAAATGTTGAAGCAAGTTGTGGAACAGTTGAATGAAGTTCTTTAATCATTGTAACTAAATCATCATAAACATATTCTTCAACTTTTTGCTCAGGAGAAATGTAACTACGCATAAGTCTGTCAACTTCTCTTTCCATCATATAAAGAATATCTTCATACAATCCTTCACCTGCCAAAACTTTTCTCCTTTGATGATAGAATTTTTCTCTCTGAATATTCATAACATCATCATATTCAAGAACAGATTTTCTCATATCAAAGTGGAAAGTTTCAACTTTTTTCTGCGCAGATTGAATTCGTTTTGTAATCAACGGAGAATCAATTGCCATATTTTCCGGAACATTTAACGCAGTCATAAGTTGAGTAATTTTTTCACCACCAAATATTCTCATCAAATTATCTTCTAATGACAAGAAAAACCTTGTTGACCCAGGGTCGCCTTGACGAGCAGCACGACCTCTCAACTGATTATCAATACGGCGTGATTCGTGACGTTCTGTACCAATTACGTGCAAGCCACCGGCTGCAACAACTTTGTCATGCTCTGCTTCGGTAATTTTTCTTGCTCTATCTAAAGCTTCTTTTTTCAAAGTTTCATAATTCGGATTTGATTCATCAATTCCATTTTCATCAAGTTCAGCTTTCGCAAGATATTCAGCATTACCACCTAAAAGAATATCTGTACCTCGACCTGCCATATTGGTTGCAATAGTAACAGCACCATATCTACCGGCTTGGGCAATAATATGTGCTTCTTTTTCGTGGTGTTTTGCGTTCAATACATTGTGTTTAATTCCCCTTTGTCTAAGCAAAGCTGAAACATATTCAGATTTTTCAATACTGATTGTACCAACCAAAACAGGTCGCCCGAGTTTGTGTTGAGCTAAAATATCATCTACAACAGCTAAATATTTTTGAACCTCTGATTTATAGATTACATCAGGATAATTTACTCTGATATCCGGTTTATTTGTCGGAATTGTTGTAACTTCAAGATTATAAATCTTACCAAATTCTGCTTCCTCAGTCATTGCTGTACCTGTCATGCCGGAAAGTTTAGGGTACAATCTGAACAAGTTTTGGAATGTGATACTTGCCAAAGTTTGAGTTTCGTCTTGAATTTCTACACCCTCTTTAGCTTCAACCGCTTGGTGAAGCCCGTCTGACCAACGTCTACCTTCCATCAAACGTCCGGTGAATTCGTCAACAATCATAACTTCGCCATTTTTTACAACGTAATCGGTATCTCTAACGAATAATTCTTTTGCTTTCAAGGCTTGCAACAAGTGATGCGCATATTGAGTATGAATATCAAACAAGTCTTTTATGCCGATTAAATCCTGTGCATGGTCAATGCCCTCTTCTGTCAAGATAACATTTTTATTTTTTTCATCTACTGTATAATCAACATCTTTTTGAAGTTGAGGTGCAATTTTTGCCATAAGTTGATAAGTTTCAGCAGATTGAGCCAAACGTCCGCTAATAATCAACGGTGTTCTTGCCTCATCAATCAAAATACTATCAACTTCATCAATAATTGCATAATTGAAAGGTCTTTGGACAAGCATTTCAACACTGCTTGCCATGTTATCTCTCAAATAATCAAAACCAAATTCGTTATTTGTACCATAAGTGATATCACATTGATATGCGTGTTTTTTGTTTTCAAAATTTCTTGCGCCCTCTCCATTTGAAAGAACAACACCAACGGTTAAACCCAAAAATTTGTAGATTTTTCCCATCCATTCGCTATCACGTTTTGCCAAATAATCGTTTACAGTAATTACGTGAACACCTTTACCGGTCAAAGCATTAAGGTAAGCAGGCAAAGTTGCAACCAAAGTTTTACCCTCACCGGTTCTCATCTCTGCAATATGACCATTATGCAAGAAATATCCACCAATCAACTGAACATCAAAATGTCGCATATTCAAAACACGTTTACCGGCTTCTCTAACAGTTGCAAAAGCTTCCGGTAAAAGCTTGTCTAATGCTGCTTTTTCAAGTTTTAAATCTTCTTTAAAATTCTTAGATGTTGGACGTTGAGCCAAAATATCTTTGAATTCTTGAGTCTTAGCTCGTAATTCATCATCTGTTAATTTTGCGAATTCAGGTTCTAATGCGTTTATATGTTCGACAATCCCCATCATAGATTTAACTTTTTTCTCGTTAGGATCGCCTAAAAGCTTTACTAGCCAATTCATTATTAATATACCTCTCCAAGTTTGTAATGTCTTACCAAAAGTTTAGCATAAACATAACAATATAACTTAATCTTAATGAAAAATTAAGGTTTGAGGCTCATTCAAAGAATTTGTCAATTGAAGAATTACATATCTAACGCAATATCAAGAGTTGGAGCTTTAGCAACAATTGCACTAGATGAAATTATATCAACACCACATTCCGCAATTGCACGAACTGTTTCTAATCTAACATTTCCGCTTGCTTCTACAATTGCTTTATGATTAATCAATTTCACCGCCGTTTTCATTGTATCTAAATCCATATTATCCAACATAATAATATCAACACCCAACGGCAATGCTTCTTTTACTTGATCTAAAGTATCACATTCAAGTTCAACTTTGTGAGCATGAGATAAATTTGCTTTAACCATTTTAACCGCATTCGTAACAGAACCTGCAACTTGAATATGGTTATCTTTAATCATTGCACAATCTGACAAATTGAATCTATGCAAAGCTCCCCCACCAACTTTTACAGAATATTTTTCAAAAGCTCTAAAGTTTGGAGTAGTTTTTCTTGTATCAACAATCTTGCAAGGAAGTTCACCAATTGCAGATTGATATTTGTAAGTTTCAGTTGCAATTCCGCTCATCCTTTGAATATAGTTTAGCGAAACTCTTTCACCCAATAACAGATATTTTCCTGGACCAGTTAATTTTGCAAGAACATCACCTTTTTTAATTTTATCACCATCTTTAAATAGCAATTCAACCTTAACTTTGTCAGACAAAAGCTTGAATACTGTTTTAAAAACATCAAGTCCGCAAATAATTCCCTCGCATCTTGAAACAAGAGATGCATTGAAAATTTTGTCTTCCCCAACAATACTTTCAGTTGTTACATCGCCAAATCCGATATCTTCCATTAAAGCTGATTTTACATGTTCTTCAACATAAATATTACTTAGCAAAACTCAATTCTCCTTTTCTTCTTGATAAAATACTGTGTTCGCAAACTTCATTTGTTTCAAGATAATCTGTTCTATAGTGAGCTCCTCTTGATTCTTTTCTGCGAATTGCTGATTTAACAATCAACCTTGCACTAATCAGCATATTTTTAAATTCATATTCCTCTTTAGATAAATATTTATCTTGTTTTGGGAATTCTTTTTCCAGTTCGTTCAATCCATTTATTGCATCATTCAAAGATTTTTCGTTTCTATAAATACCCACATTGTTCCACATCAAATCTTTTAGTTTTGATTTTAGGTTTTGAACATCAATTTTATTTTCAACATTAGGTATCTCGTATTTGGAAATAATTTTGTCAAATTTTTCATTCTTTGGAATATCAAAAGACAAATCAGAATTTCTTAAAAATTCTGCAACTTCGTAAGCGCATACAACACATTCCAATAATGAATTACTTGCAAGTCTGTTTCCACCGTGCAAACCTGTTGAAGAAACTTCACCAATTGCATACAAACCTTTGATTGAAGTTTCACCTTTCAAATTAGTTTTTACCCCACCCATAAAATAATGAGCAGCCGGAGCAACAGGAATTAAATCTTTTGTTATATCAATTCCGTTATCCAAGCATTTATTCGCAATAGTCGGAAATCTTTTTATCAATTTATCTCTCGGAATATCTGAAGTATCAAGATAAACATTAGTCGTATTAGTTGCCTTCATCTCTTGAAAAATAGAACGGGCAACAATATCTCGAGGTGCAAGTTCTTTTCTCTCATCATATTTATACATAAATTGAACTCGGTCTTTATTGCAAAGTTTTGCGCCCTCACCTCTTACAGCTTCACTAATCAAAAATCTGTTATGATTTTTTTTATCATCAAAAGCCAAAGCTGTTGGGTGGAATTGAACAAATTCCATATCTTGCAACTCTGCTCCAACATTGTATGCAAGAGCAAAACCATCGCCTGTTGCACCTACAGGATTAGTTGTATATTTGTACAATTGACCTAAACCACCCGTTGCAAGAATTAAAGTCTTGCAATACACGGTTTCGTATTCACTATTTTTTTCATGAAAAATAACTACACCATCACAAGTATTATTTTCAACTAACAGATCAACAGCTAAAGAATTTTCATAAACTTTTATATTCTTATGATTTTGCAAATTGTGACATAAGGCAATTTCCATTTCTCTACCTGTTGCATCTCCGCCGGAATGCAAAATTCTATTTACAGAATGTGCGGCCTCTTTAGTTAAAGTAAAATTGCCATTTTCATCTCTATCAAATTCAACTCCAAAAGTAAGTAAATCTTTAACAACTTTATCCGAATTTTCACTTATAAATTTGATTGTATTTAATTCGCTCAACCCTGCACCTGCTTTAATTGTGTCCGCAACATGTGAAGATACAGAATCATTTTTATTACTCTTCAGAACTGCAACCATTCCGCCTTGTGCATAATAAGAGTTGCTTTCTCCCAATTCTGACTTCGTTATGAGTAAAATTCCGTCCGGTAAATTCAATTGTTGTTCAAGTTTCAAAGCAGAATATAACCCTGCAATCCCGCTGCCGATTACTACTGCTGAATATTTGGAGTATTTCATATATTTATATCCTTGTGTTTTTATAGCCTAATAATATTATAACAAACAGATAATTTTAGCTAGTAAACTTAAATTAATATGTCAATTTTCCCATAACAACTCTTTTTTTAGCTCCCGTACAGCAAGGCAAATTGTTTGGAATTCCATAATAAGTACAATATCCAAGCAATGCAAATGCCATAACTTCTTTAAAATTATTAGAAATTCCATAATCTTCGCAAGTTTTCAAATCAATATAAGATGGGAGATAAGTTCTCAAATATTTCATCAAAGTTTTGTTATAAGCTCCACCACCGCAAATTACAGCTTCATGAATTCCAACATTCGGATAAATAAATCTTTCATAAGAATCCGCAATAGTTTTTGCCGTAAGAGCCGTAACAGTTGCAATAATATCTTTTGGATTTTGAGGTGCAAATTTAAGAGTATTTTCAATATATTTTGGAGAAAAATATTCTCTTCCTGTTGATTTTGGAGGATTCATAAAATAATATTCATCTTGCAATAAACATGCCAACCAACTATCAGAAATTGTTCCCTCTTTTGCAATTTCACCATCTTTATCATACGGGAGAGAAAAATATTTGTTCATGCAATAGTCAATCATAATATTTCCTAAGCCCGTATCAAAACCAAAAGTATCAAAATCTTTTGACACAACAGTTACATTAGAAATTCCGCCAATATTTTGGATTGCAAAATTTTTACCTTTATTTTTAAACCATTTTTCATCTGCAAAACAAACCAAAGGAGCGCCCTGTCCACCTTGTGCCATATCTGCTTCTCTAAAATTTGAAATAGTTAAACAATTTGTTTCTTGCGCAATAACAGAACTTTCACCAATTTGTAAGGTGCTTTTTAAATTTATCCCATCAATTTTTTTATCAAAAGGATAATGATAAATAGTTTGCCCATGACTAGAAATAAAATCAGGTTTTCCGAATTCTGAAATCAATACCTTGCATGCCTCAGCAAAACATTTTCCTATTGCAAAATTCATCTGACAAATATCTTTAACAGATGCTTCTCCTCGAAATAATTGAAAAATTTTTGCTCTAATATGTTCCGGATATTTATAATTTATTCCTTGAATTAATTTAACCGTCATATCAGGATAAACTTCACACAAACCGGCATCAATGCTATCGCAAGATGTTCCGGACATCAATGCTATAACTTTTTTAACTTCTAACTCTTCCATAATAAATTTATCATATAAAAAAGCCCCTACTCATGCAAGTACGAGCCATTAAAGTTTACAACTATCCTTTACTCTCTTCTTTAAGTCTTTTAACTTAAACTCCCAAAATAAACTAGATATACAAAACTTTTTATTATTAAGATGTAAACTAATTATTTATAAAATATCCCTAATCTCCAGTCTAATACCTTCGAAACCTCAATAATCTCTTTTCCCTTTTTTGGACTTCTCGCCATCACCTCTATTTCTACTTGTCCAATTCTGTTCTTAATCGCTTTTAATTACTTACTTTTTAGTAATTATGTGTTCCTTCCACTTGTCTGGCAGCCTTATGATTTTAATTCGGCTTTCTTTCTATACTTATACTTTAGACCTAAACCTAAAGATTGACAAGTAAATAATTATTATAAAAATTTTACATTTGACCATGCCCCTAGTATTCGTAAGAAAAAATTCGTGTTATTAAATCTTAATGAAGCAAATTTAATGAAAACATGTAAAAATTTCCCGAATTTTTATTTGACATTATAAAATTACGGATTGAGCATGGGGCATGGCCAAAAATAGAAAAACCTGAAAGTTTGTGATAGAGTGAGTTTGAGCATAGTTGGAGAAAATAAATGAAAGAATTCTTGAAATCAAATACTGTGACTTATAATCTAATGTCATTTACCGGATTTAAGTCTATAATCATATTTTCACTACTATTGGGAAACCCAAAATCATACACTGAAATACAACAATACCTAACAAATCATGTCTATCTTCATGAGTCTGTATCTATTGATACTATTAGGATTTACATAAATTCTCTCCGCGAAATCGGTTGTAAAATATCAAAATCTACAAAATCTGGAATCACACGTTATTCAATAGATTCGCACCCTTTTGAATTAAATATCACAAAAGAGCAGGCAAAAAGTATCTTAAAAGTTTTTAAAGCAATTTCTAAATCAATTGATATTAATGATTTAATTTCTTTAGAAAAATTTTTCCAAAAATTTGCACCATATATTTCAGATGAAAACTTAAAAAATAAACTGAAAAACATTTCCCCATTAAATAATATTGCCCCCGAAATGCTTAAAAACCTTATGAATTTAGCTCAAAATAAAACCAAAATTACAATATTATATAACTCTCCAAATTCAGGAAGAAAAAATATTACAATAATCGTTGATAAATTATCTATTAATAACGGGAAATTATATGTTTCAGGTTTCAACTCAGAATATAAAAATTATGCAAAATTTTTAGTATCAAAAATAGTTAGAATTATAAGTATTAATATGCATGCTTCAAAACTAGAAACTCCAGTATTAACAGTAGGTTACGAGGTTTTTAACATTGATAAAAGTACCGAAATTTTACCAAATGAAAAAGTTATAAAAAATGAAAATAATAAAACAATTATTGAAATAACATCGCCAAACAAATTTGATATTATTCAAAGAATCATGTCTTACACAAACAAATGTAAAGTCCTTTATCCGGAAAGTTTCAAATCAGAAATAGTTAATTGTTTAAAAGAAATGAAAGAGGGTTATATTGAAGAAAAATAATCCAAAACTAAATGATGGGTGCATAAAAATATTCAAACTTCTTCTGCTTTTGTATCAAGATAAAGCAGATTATAAAAGTGTTAAAGATATCTTTAAAAATGATTTTGATGATGAACAATCAACAAATAATATCCAAGTTGTATTAAACAAATACCTAAATACCCTCAAAGTTTTTGGAATAAACGTTAAAAAAGTAAATAATCAATATAAACTTTTAAACAATTTATATGCAATGAATTTTTCCGAAGATGATTTGAAATCAATTAATATCTTATCAAATTCAATCAAAACTTTTCCGGAAGAAAATACTTCTTCTGATATCAAAAAATTTATTCACGAATTAAAAATCAGAATGAACTATGAANNNNAATAAATTAAATAATACTAACAACTATGATTTTTCTTTTTATTATGCAAATCTAAGAGAACAAATTGAACAATGTGTCGAAATTTGCAAAGAAAATTTTATAATTGAAGTTTTATATTTGAAAAATAATAAAGAAGCAAAAATTAAATGCACCCCAAAAGATGTTATATATGATACTCGCAATGTGTATTTAAAAGTTTATGATTTAAATTCTAAAACAAATATTGAAATTCAGATTTCAAGAATTTTATCCATTACAAAACTTCCACAAATCGCAAGTCCGACAGAATTAACCACAACAGTAGTTTATAAATTGAAAAACAGACTTGCAAAAACATACAAAGTCAAGGAGAATGAATATTCTGACGGCTATGATGAGAACGGGAACCTAATTGTAATAAATAAGAATGAACCTTTTGACAAACTATTACAACGACTTATGAGATATACATATAATTGTGAAATCATTTCACCAAAAAATTTGAGACATAAAATGATTAACCTCATAAATAAAACTCTTGAAAATTACGAAAACTAAATTTTTTATTTTTTCTTGTCTTTACGTTCTCGAACAGAAATCCTGATAGGAGTACCGAAAAATCCAAAAGCTTCTCGCAATTTATTTTCTAAATATCTCTTATAGCTATCTTTCAACAAATCTTCGTTATTAACAAACAAAACAAAAGTTGGCGGTTGAATTGCAGCTTGTGTTGTGTACAAAACTTTCAATCTTTTGCCTTTAAAACTTGTAGGCGGATTTAAAGCATAAGCTTCATTGATAACCTTATTCAACAATCCTGTTGACACACGTTTTACACATTGTGCATAGACTTCCATACTCTTATCAAAAATTTGCCCTAATCTTTGTTTTGTCAATGCACTGATAAAAATTTTTGGAGCATAACTCAAGAATGGAATGTCTTTTGCCAATTCTTTTTCAAATTTATTAATTGTATTTGATTTTTTATCTTCAACCAAATCCCATTTGTTGATTGCAACAATGATACCTTTTCCTGATTCGGTGATAATTGAAGAAATCTTTTTGTCCTGATCAGAAATTCCCTCATTCGCATCAATTACCAAAACTGCAACATCACATTCTCGAATTGAACGAATTGCTCTATCTACTGCGAATTTTTCAACACCATAATCAACTTTAGATTTTTTTCTAATTCCTGCGGTGTCAACAATCACAAATTCAGTATCTTTATATGTGATATAACTATCAATACTATCTCTTGTTGTACCGGAAATGTTAGAAACAATAACTCTTTGAGTATTTAAAAGAGCATTAACGATTGATGATTTTCCAGCATTAGGTCTCCCTACTATTGCAATCCTAATTTTGCCATCATTCTCCTCTTCTTCAGTCACTTCAAAATCATCAGTAACTAAATCTAACAAATCACCGACACCACCAGAACCATGCAAAGCTGAAATTCCAACAGGATCACCAACTGCAAGTGAATAAAAATCATTCGTCATCATTAAAGATTCAACATTATCACATTTGTTTACGGCAAGGAATATAGGCTTACCTGATTGACGCAAAATATTTGCAATGTCATAATCTACAGGATTTATACCCTCTTTTCCATCAACAAGAAAGATAATTTTGTCAGCTTCTTCACAAGCAAGTCTTGCTTGGTCAAAAATAGAAACCATAATATCATCGCCATCTCCCGGGATAATACCGCCGGTATCAATTACAGTGAAGCCTTTATTTTGCCATTCAACATCAAAATAAATTCTATCCCTTGTAACTCCAGGCATATCGTGAACAATCGAATTTCTCGCACCGATTAAACGGTTCACGAAAGTCGATTTTCCGACATTGGGTCTTCCTACTATTGCTACTGTTGGTTTTCTTTTCATAATTTCATCTTAACATGAAAAAATCTGGGAGCAAATTATATGTCCACTTGATTTATTTGCCAATAAAATGTAATATATACATAAATTATAGAAAGAGGGAGAAATACAGATATGGTTGACGAAAACAATCTAAAAAAGACAATAATTATTACAATCCTTGTGTTATTAGGCTTAATTGCAACAGTAGATTTGGCACATATTTATTATGAAGCAAACTTCAATCAATATGCATTGCCAAGTTTCTGTTCTATCAGCAATTTTGTAGACTGTGACGGAGTTGCAAGAACAACAGAATCACAATTCTTTGGTGTCCCTTTGGCATACTGGGGATTGTTCTTATATTCATTTATATTAATGTTACTAGGTGTTGATAAACTAAAAAAAGTTCCGTTTTTGAAATTTTTAGAAGTTTTCAAAAACAAATTTCACTACATTGCAGCACTTGGAATTATTGCATTCACGATTTCAATGATTTTACTTTGCGTTAGTTTATTCGGAATTCACAAACTATGTATAATGTGTGCATTAACATACATAATTGATTTGTGTATAGCAATCGTTGCTATGAAAGATTTAGACGGCGGAATTGTTGGAGCATTTAAACAAAGTTATTTAGACTTGTTAGACGGATTAAAACCAATTCCATACAGAATAGCATTCACTCTTGTAATGATTTGTGCTGTTGGATTTTTAGGTTGGGCATTCTCCAGTGCTAAATTCTCACCGGCTCTAAAATTCCAAAGAGATTATGGTGAATTCACAAAATCTGAAATAAATCCTTATGCGGTTAAAGGTAACGTTTTAGGTTCAAAAGATAAAGATGCCGTTGTATTGAATATCTTTTCAGACTACAAATGTCCAATGTGTTTTGCATGCAATAACATGATTCACAAATTAGTAACAGAATTTAAAAACCTAAGAATTGAACACCACGCATTACCACTTGATACAAGTTGTAATAAATATCTTAAACAAGAATTTCACGAAGGTTCATGCATAATGGCAAAATATGCAGAGGCAGCCCAAATGCAAGGTAAATTCTGGGAAGTCAACTCTTTATTCTTTGAGAAAAAACCATCAACAGAAGTTGAAGTTCTTGATGTCTTGAAAAATTCAGGTTTTGACTTGGATATGGATAAACTTAAAAAAGATGCACATTCTGAAAAAGTAAACAATATTATCCAAAAAGAAATTGATTACTCTTTGACTAAGAGTTCACAAATGGGAACTCCGGCTCTTCAAATGGGTGATGATTATGAATTGGGTATCAAAGGATATCACGACTTAAAAAAATGGGCAATTGATCATGGAGCAAAACCTAAACACTTATTCTAATAAAAAAATATTACTGCACACATGTTGCGGTATCTGTTCAGCCTATCCCATATCACTTTTACAGGATATGGGATATTCTGTTGTTGCCTATTTTTACAACCCAAATATTTTTCCGCTTGAAGAATATCAAAAACGATTAGAGGCTGAAAAAACATTATGCAATTATTTTGGGTGTGAATTGATTGTGGGAGAATATGAACCCGAACTTTATTACAACGTTGTTAAAGGACTTGAAAACGAACCTGAAAAAGGAAAAAGATGTGACAAGTGTTTTGAACTAAGATTACGAGGAGCAGCAAAACGCTCTAAAAAACTTGGAATAAAAGAATTCACAACGTCAATGGTAATAAGCCCGCACAAAAATTATGAAAAACTCACCGCAATCGGAGAAAAAATTGCGCAAGAAGAAGATTTGATATACTTATCCACAAATTTTAGAAAACAAGACGGATTTCTAAAGACAAATAAAATTTCTAAAGAATTAAATCTGTATAGGCAAAATTACTGTGGTTGCAAATTTGCAATGAGAAAATCTTAATATCATACATTTGGATTATGACGTATTATTTTTAATATCATATAATAACCTTGACGTAGAAGATATTTTTATTAAAAGGAATTCTAAGAGGATAAAACAATGAAGAAGAAAATCGGGTTATTAGTAGCGACAATAATGGTGTTAAATACTGTATCTTCAGTGACTTATGGTTGGCAAAATCCACTGAAGAACTACAACTTATATGAAGATACCCACCCGACAAATGCACAATCAGAAGAAAAAGAACAAGCAATGAGCGAATTCTATTCAAATTCTATGGCAGCAAAAAAATCTTCTCCATCTTCATCAGTCCCAACTTCTTCTTTGAATTACACCTCCACAGTTGAAGATTCATCATCAACTCAAACAAGCTCTAATGAACCTCGAAGAAACGAAATTCTAAGAGAATCTTCAAGAAACGTATATGGAGATCCGGAAGTTAAAGCTGGTTGGACAACAGCACAATCTTTCTATTCTAATCCATCTTTAGAAAGTATTAGAGCAAAATATAAAAAGAGTAACTTTGCCGGTTGTCTTCAAGAATGTATTTCTTATGTAAAACTTCACCCAAATGATACTTTGGGATTTTACTACATGGCAATGTGCTATACAAAAGTAAGTGACAAAGAAAATGCAATCAAAGCTTATGAAAAAGTAATTTCTTTGAATGCAAATCCAATGATTGTAAAATATGCAACAAACGGTCGAAACTGCGTACTTGGTGAAGACAAAGAAAAATGTTACCAAAACGTAAACGAACCGGACTTGATTTACCCTTATGCTAATATCGGTAACAATGTAGATTTAACACCTGTTGACCCTAATGTTTTAATCAACAGAAATCTTGTTAACTTACAAAATAAATTATCACCACAAGCAGTTAATGAAAATAAAGACAACAAAAACGGCCAAAATAATGGAAAAGATGATGATAAAAATAAAATCAATCTACCATTTGCAACACAAGATGAACAACTTGATAAGTTCATCAATGCACCTTACGGTAATGGTTTGTCACCAGATTTGAACAAAGAATACAAACAACTTCAATTGAGAAAAATTCAAGAATCTATTAACACCGGTGATGATAATCCGGAAAAAGACATGAATAATGTTAACGACATCAAACACTTTGACAAACAAAGTGATTCTGGAACGATTAAACTTGCTTATGTAGCTCCATCTGATGAAATGAAAAAACTTTCTCAAGACCCAGAATTCACTCAATCACAAAGAGAACTTGACGAATTAAGAATGCTACTGGGTAATGACAGTAATTCAAAATCTTCAAACGATGATTTAATGAACTTAGTTCCATATATGTCCGGACAGGATAAAAATCTTTCACCAGAAGTAATTCAAGCAATGATGATTAAATCAATGATGCCTGACTTTACTTTTGTAAACAGTGACAGTAAAAATTTATTATAGTAAAAAGATATGACAGTTGAATATGAGCAGGTAAAACAAGATTTTTTGTCAGGAAAAATTAAAGGCTGCAAAACATTTTTTGAAAAAAATGAGTATTTTGTAGAAGCCGGATACTGCCACATAGTTTTAGATAAACTTTCCTCTGCCGTTAAGTGTTTTGAAAAAGTTTCAAATGAAGATATCAGGGCACATTGGGGATTAACACTAATCCAAATGCTACGGGGAAAACTAACAACTTCTCCAACATATTTCGAAATAAGAAACTTTTTAGAAATCGACTTAAATATCTTAATTTTATATTGCAAGGGTGATTATGTAGAAAAAATAATTCGCTATGCAGACTATATGGCATATTACAATCCGGAATGTTATAAATTCATAGGACGAGCTTTTTGGGCAAACAACTTAATGCCTGCAGCGATGTTCTTTTTAAGACGAGCAAAAGACAAGTTCTATAATGATCCGGAACTGCATTATTTACTTGCTTACATTTATTATTACAATGATGAAGATTACGAAAAATGTGAAAAAGCATTGGATACCTGTCTTAGAATTCTACCTGAATATTCCCCTGCAAAAAAATTACTCGCAAGGCTAAAAAAATAGAATCCTATCTCATATTCTTAACAACCCATTTAAAATAATCCGACTCAGAACGAGCCTTTTGTGCGCAAGCAATTCCATTGTATTTGTCTTTGCTATTTAAACTGCAATATTTATCCATATCAGTGTACATTGTATTTCTATCACCCATAGTTTTTAAATTTTCATCAACAAGTTGAAATGTAAAAACATCATAACCAAAACGATTAGGAGGATTTTTAAAGCCGTTCAAGTCAACAGAAACCATTACAGGAGGATTATCCGTACACAACGGATAATTTTCAAGCTAACGTTCACACAAACTACATTGGCAAAGTCGAACAAGGAGAGCAAAATCTCACAGTAAAAAAGATTGTTGCTCTTGCAAATTCTTTAAATGTACCTGTTGAAGAGATTTTAAATTTGACAAAATAAAAATGATTGCAAACGAG
>DABJ01000011.1:15901-42703 GCA_002102825.1 Candidatus Gastranaerophilales bacterium HUM_12
CCTCTCGTTAATATAATGTACTTTTTCAAACAACCTAAGCTGACAGAGTGAAAATTTCGTAAATTTCCTCATCGGAAAGTTCCGTAATAATCTTTTCTCCCTCGTAAACTGCAAGATCTGCAAGCTCTTTCTTGGATTTCAACATCTCATCAATTTTCTCTTCGAAAGTTCCTAATGTAATCATTCTGTGAACCATTACATTCTTATCTTGACCAATACGATAGGTTCTATCTGTTGCTTGGTCTTCAACTGCAGGATTCCACCACAAGTCATAGTGGATAACATTTGTTGCACTTGTCAAGTTCAAGCCTGTACCACCGGCTTTCAATGAAAGAATCATTACCCTTGAATCTTTTTCTGTTTGGAATTTTTCAATTAATTCTTCCCTTTGCGAAACTGTCAAGCTACCGTGGAAAAACAACGGTTCAGTATTGCATTCTTGAGAAATAACTTTGCACAATATATCACCCATTTCCTTATATTGAGTAAAAATAAGTGTTTTTTCATCTCTATCAATAATGCTTTGAACAAGGTCAATACATTTTTCCATTTTTCCGGACATTTCCTTATTCATCTCACCGGTTTTAAGGAATTGGTAAGGGTGGTTACAAATCTGTTTAAGAGCAGTAATAAGTTTAAAGATATTACCACGTCTATTGATACCTGTAAATCCACTAATTTTGGTCATCATTTCATTAAGAGTTTTTTCGTATAGAACAGCTTGAACTTTAGACAAATAACAGTATTCGTTGAGTACCATTTTTTCCGGCAAGTCGGAAATAACGTGTTTATCTGTTTTCAAACGTCTTAACACGAATGGTGAAATTGACATACGCAATTTGCTTGCTCTAGAGTTTTCCTTAAATCTTTCAATAGGAATAGCGTAACTCTTTTGGAATTCTTTTAGAGAGCCAAGATAACCTTTATTGATAAAGTCAAATATACTCCACAACTCTGTTAATCTGTTTTCAACCGGAGTACCTGTCATTGCAACTTTAACATCTGATTTCAACATCTTAATTGCAAGAGTTTGAGCGGTATCAGGATTCTTGATATTTTGAGCTTCATCAACAATAATAACACTCCAAGCATGTTTTTTAAGCTCTTCAACATCAATTCTCATAATCGCATAAGTAGTAAGAATTACATCGTGATTAACTTCCAACTGTCTATCTGCTCCGTGATAAATCACTGCATCAAGATTTGGCGCAAACATCTGCAATTCTTTCATCCAGTTACCCATCAATGTAGTCGGACAAATTACAAGAACAGGCTTTTTGAGTTTATTTTCTTCTTTCATTTTTAACAACAAGCTGATAACCTGAATAGTTTTACCTAATCCCATATCATCTGCCATACATGAACCAAAACCCTTTGAAACATTCGTCCACAACCATTTTAAACCAATTTCTTGGTAAGGGCGAAGTTCACCTTTCAATGTTTTCGGAACAGTCATCTCTACAGGTTTTGTAAAATCAGCTAAAACTCTTGCAAATGCTGCATCATAATCAAAATCGTATTGATCTAATTGACCAGACAATGAAGCATGGATAAGTTCCATTCTTGACATTGATTTTAGATTAGATTTTGCAATTTGTTCAAAAATCTTTTGACTTTCTTCCTTATCAATCAATACATATTTATTTTTGTACTTGATAAGCCCGTTATTATTTTCAACAAGTTTTTTAAATTCTTCAAGCGAAATTTTTTCATTACCAATAGCAATTTCATACGAGAAATCCAAAATATCGTCTAAAGACATTTTAGAAGAGGAATTATTATTGATTAAATCGGCCAAATCGCCGGCTCTGGATTCTTTAACTTTTGCATTGATTGAAGCTCTCGGAATTACAATATTAACAAGTTCTTCCGGCAAAATAACTTCAATTTGTGCTTTTTGAAGGTAATATGCAGTCTGAGTAATAATCTTGTAAACTTCGTTCAAATTCAAGTCCAAATACAATTTGTCTTCATCTTCAAACAATTGTTCCAACTCAGGCATATAACGTAATGCATAGTTAAGTTGTTTTTCAACAATTCTTGCTATATCGCTTGCCTTAGCACCAAAAACTTCTTCATCAGAGTAAAGTTTATCAATCAATACACTTTCGTCAGTTTTCCTGTTTTTGATATGAACTTTTAATCTAAATATTTCATCTTCTTGTTTTTCTATTTTGAAATAAGGAATAACGTCATATTTACCCAAATACAATTCGTCAAACCACTGAGCAAAATTTTCTGCAATATCTTTACCTTTCAAAACAGCTCTTTGTTCTAAATCTTTTAACAAATAAGTTCCAGATTTAACATCTTTAAATCTGTACATTTTAATACCTAAGAATTTATAAATTACATAATTTAAATATGTATAAATGAATTCATAGACAAAATCTTTTGGTTTTTCTCCTTGAATAAACAAATCGTCAGGAATACATTCCTCAAACTGATTAACAATTCTTGCCATTTTTTGGTTATTGATAATCGGTTCATAAACAATTCGGAACATCTGACCATAACGTTTTACGGTCGGAATAAAATATAATTTCTCAATCAACTTCATTACAAAATAAGTCAACTTATTCAAATAAATAAAAGTTGGAGTCAAATCTTCTAAATCAACAACGTTACCAAATCCACCAAAATAGTCCATAACCAAATCCCAAGCCATGAAATATCCGACCTTATCGTCTAAAACTTCTGACTTAAAACGGAATAAAGAACCTTTAGACTTCAAATAATATTCAAAATTATTTGTTGGAGTAACAAAGAAAGATAATTTACCAGCCTTATTAATCAAATGAAAGTGAGTATTACGAGTCGGAGCATTCGGGCTAAGGAATATACCAGCAAACTCATCTTCAATAATCTGATAAATCATACTTAAAGTATAGCGAAAATCCTTGTTTTTAAAACCTTCAGGATTTTCACTTAAATTAAAAAATAACTCATCAACATTATTCTTTTTAAATGAAAAATCTATATCTAAATTATCTATATTATTACTCATTCTTAATCCTTTATAAAACAAAGTGAATAGGTCTATAAGTCAATAAGTGGATAAGCATTTGCGTTTTTTGAAAAACATTAAATAACTTATAGACTTATTAACTTATTCACCTATAGACTTTCTATTTAATTAATGATTTACCTGTCATCTCTACGGGTTGTTTAATATCCAAAAGTTGTAAAATTGTTGGGGCAACATCACACAAAGCACCTTGACCATCACGAAGTTCAAGACCTTGTGGAGCATTAATTACAACAAACGGAACATCATTAGTTGTGTGAGCAGTTTCCGGAGCTTTTGTAGCTTCGTCAAACATAACTTCAGCATTACCGTGATCAGCTGTCAACAACATAACAACATCATTTTCTTTACAAGCTTCTGCAATTTTTCCGACACATTCATCAACAACATGACATGCTTTTGTTGCAGCTTCTAAAACTCCTGTATGGCCAACCATATCAGGATTTGCAAAGTTAACCAACACGAATTGATACTCAGTATTTTTAAGAGCTTTCAATACGTTTTCACAAACTTCAGGAGCACTCATCTCCGGTTGCATATCATAAGTCGCAACTTTTGGAGATGGAACAAGAACCCTTGATTCGTGAGGTTGTGGTTGGTCGATTCCACCGTTAAAGAAGAATGTTACGTGAGCATATTTTTCAGTCTCAGCAGTTCTGAATTGGTGAATTCCGTTTGCTTCCAACACATCACCTAAAATATTAACCAATTTTTCCTTAGGAAAAGCAACCGGAAATGTGAAAGTTGCTTCGTAACTTGTCATTGTTGTATATAAAATATTTTTAAGAACTTTTTTCCTTTCAAAACCGTCAAAATCAGCAAAGTTAATAGCTTTAGTGATTTCTCTAGCTCTATCAGGGCGGAAATTGATAAAGATAATTGAATCGTTATCGTGAATTCTTGATTCTTCACCGCCAATTACAGTAGGAAGAACGAATTCATCATTTTCACCTTTAGCATAAGATTGTTTAACACCGTCAATAGCAGTTGCAGCATGTTCGCCTTCTCCTAGCAACAACGCATTGTAACCTTTTTCAACTCTGTCCCAACGATTATCTCTGTCCATAATGTAATAACGACCAATAATTGTTGCAACAGGAGGAAGATTATATTTTTTAAGTTCATCTTCAACAACTTGCAAAAATTCACAAGCACTTTGAGGAGGGGTGTCACGACCATCTAAAAATGCGTGAACATAAACTTTATTTAAACCATTTTCGGCAGCCATTTTAATCAAAGCTAACAAATGGTCTAATGATGAGTGAACTCCACCTGTTGAAACAAGCCCATAAATATGAAGAGCTGAATCATTTTTCTTAGCATGTTCAATAGCAGCTATAAATCTTTCATTCTTGAAGAATGAACCATCTTTAATAGCATTATTAATTTTAGACAAATCTTGATAAACAATTCTGCCGGCACCTAAATTCAAGTGACCAACTTCTGAATTACCCATTTGTCCTGCAGGTAACCCTACAAATTCGCCGTCAGCTCTCAAATGTCTGAACGGACAATCTTTTTCTAATTCATCAACATGAACAGGGTGAGAAAGTTTGGTTGCATCATATTTTTCAGAACCTTTAGAGATTCCCCAACCGTCCATTATACATAGCAATACTCTTTTAGCCATAATTAAATCCCTTCTTTCTAATTATACTAGCGAAATTTTATCAAGAACATGATTTTTTTTCAAGACAAGAATTGTTTCACATTTTATTAATCGTTACCCTGAACCACGGATTTGGGCAAGAGTGAAGCATTATCGGAACTCGTCCTCAGGAGGGCTGCGTTGAGCCGACCGACTAGTCCCATGGACAACTCATTATTTCGGCAGGCTGCTCCGCATTCTGCAATAGAAATGCATCTGCGCCTTAAACGGCAAAACCTCGTTTCTCACTACGTTCGTGCCTCTGCGCAGATGGTCTTGGATTCTTGGGTAGGCATAGTCTTTATTTCGCTACAATTTGCTATACGCAAATTTGCACTCAACCAGACTATTTGCTTACACGGGCTGGGTTCGCCATGCTCACACGGCGCCCTACCCAAAATCCGCAAAAAAAAGCTTCTTAAAAATTTAAGAAGCTCCTTGGAATCTTTTTACAATTCCTCGTGTAAAAGGTTAGTAGGTAGAAAGTAGAAGGTAGTGTATATAAAATTTTATATATACTATGTACATATAGATAAAGTATTTTTTATATCTGGAATTGCACAAATCAATTCATTTTGTTACAATCTTTAACATGGGTAAACCATACCCTAACATGCTTTCAGCCTTATCGCTTGAAAAAAAATTAAATATCTACTATAATCAACCTTAAATGAGGAATAATATGAAAATCGCAATATATCCGGGGAGTTTTGACCCTATAACTAAAGGGCATTTAGATATTCTTAAAAATGCAGCAGGAATTTTTGACAAAGTCATCATCGCAGTGGCTCACAATGGTGAAAAAAAAGGATTTCTCGCACCAGACAAGAGGGTTGAACTAATAAAAAAAAGCGTTGAAGAAGCTCAAATTAAAAATGTAGAAGTTGATGCCTTTGAGGGCTTAACTATAGAATATGCAAAAAAAATTGGTGCAACTATTCTTATCAGGGGGCTTCGTGCCGTTTCCGATTTTGAATACGAAATGCAACTCTCCCAAACAAACAGTGCACTTTGCGATGAAATTAAAACAGTATTTCTTACAACAAAACCCAAATACAATTTCATCTCATCTAGCACAATCCGAGAAATTCTCCAAAACAATGGTGATATCTCTAAATTTGTACCAAGTCCGGTAAACGAATACCTCACACATAGGAGATAATTCATGAAATTCCAATCAAAAGAAGATATAAAAAGACTTGAAGCTCAAATTAAGAGCGGATATTCTCTACCGATATTCAAAGGATTTATTGCTGTTAATAAACGAGGGGTTGAGCAAATTATTGATGCAATTTATGCAAATCTGCCAGATGACGTCAAAAAAGCAAGAGAGTTTCTTAAAAATTCAAACATTAAACCGGTAAATCACCAAAGTAAGAACCTGTTTGACTTTCTTCAAAAACTTGAAAATACCTTAAATGAAACGATGTCTATTGCTGATTTTTCAATTCTTAAAATCAAGGAAATCGAAACTTTATTGTATCAAATTGGAAACAATATTCCGGAAGAAATAACCCAAGCAGAAAAAATTAACGAATAGTAAAAATACATGTTAAATTATGTAATTACAAAGGTAATATTTATTTGACAATTAAAAATTGCTTAGGTAATATATTAATATATAAAATGTGAAAGGGATAAGGGATAATAAGCATGCCACAAAACGGAGTGTATGATTTACTAAAGATGTTAGAAATAGCACTTGATGAAGGCTATTCAGTTTTAAAATACACCGTAGTAAATAAAAGGGAAATTGAAACATTAATTGATGGAATATATCAGTCTTTGCCAATTGAAGTTAAGGACGCAAAAATATTATTAAAGAAAAGAGAAGAACTTCAAAAAGAGGCACAACAGCAGGCTGCAAAAATTATACAAGATGCTAGAAATGAAGCAGATAGAATTCTTTCTGAATCTGACCAATTAAAAGCTATTGAACGCGAAGGTATCAGAATTAAAAACGAAGTAGTTGAAGATTGTGAAAAGATTAAACATATTGCACTTCAAGATGCTGAAAACATCAGACTCCAAGCAAGAGAAGATGCTCAAAAAGTTAAAGAAGGTGCAGAAGTTTATGCAGAACGAGTTCTTACCAGTCTTGAAGGAAATTTAACTCAGTTACAAAAAGGGGTTAAGGATTGTCAAATCTACATGGAACAAATGAAATCTGATTCAACAAACAGATATTCTGCACAAGCTCAACAACCAACTCAATCAATGAGAAGATAATTTTATAAAAAATATAAGCTTAAAAATTAAAAACATCTGTCATTTGGCAGATGTTTTTAATTGTCAAAAACGTAGTATTTGTTTACAATTAGTTTGCAAAATTTTTTGTTTGATATATCATAAAATTATAAGCCGAAATAGATAGAATGTGTAATCTTCACATTCTATTTTAAATAGGAGACAAGTTAATAAAATAAAGGAAATAAAAACAATGGGTATCAAAGGAAAAAATGACAGAATGGTAGTTCTAGCTTGTGAAGAATGCAAAGAAAGAAACTACACAACAACAAAAAACAAAAAGAACATCAAGGAAAGATTAGAATTAAACAAATACTGTCCAAGATGTCAAAAACATACTAACCACAAAGAAACTAAGTAAAATTTTTATAAAGTGGTTAAAGATTTTTGACCACTTTAATATGCGTCCTTAGTTCAGTTGGTAGAACGTCGGTCTCCAAAACCGGATGTCGAGGGTTCGAGTCCTTCAGGGCGCGATTTTAAACTTTAAAACAAAGGAAGAAAAAATGAACGAAACAGTTGAAGCTATAAAGACATATTTCAAAGGTGTAAAGGCCGAATGGAGTAAAGTTAGCTGGCCTGAAAAAAAACAGGTTATATTTGAAACATTGTCTGTAATTGTTATTGTATTTGTATTCACTGTTGCAATTTATTTAATGGACCTTATATTCAAGTATTTACTTGGTTTTATTAATAAGTAATAAATAACCAAAATAATAAAGGTGGCTTATGACTAAAGAAGAAAAAACAATGGAAGAACAATTGAACGAAGATGTTTTAGCTGAACAAGCAGAGGCTCAAGCTGAAGTTGAAGCTAAAGAATCTAAGAAAAATCAAAAGAGATGGTACATTGTTCACACATATTCCGGATACGAAAACAAAGTTAAAGTTAACTTAGAAAAACGTATTGAGTACATGAATATGGGTGACAAGATTTTCAGAATTGAAGTGCCCCAAAAAACAGTTGTTCAAATGAAAGGCGGAAAGAAACAAGAAAAAGAAGAAAAAGTATTTCCGGGCTATGTATTAGTTGAAATGATTATGGACGAAGATAGCTGGTACGTAGTTAGACACACATCTGGTGTTACAAAATTTGTTGGATCTGTTAAAAAACCTATTCCGGTGAAAGAAAGTGAAATCAAACGTATCTTACACAGATCATCTTCACAAGTTGAAAAAGTTGAACTTGATGTTAAAGCCGGCGATAAAGTTAGAATTATTTCAGGACCATTTGCAGACTTTGATGCGGATATTATTGAAGTTTATCCTGATAAATCTAAACTTAGAGCAAATGTTTCAATCTTCGGTCGTGAAACACCTGTTGAATTGGAATACAAACAAATCAACAAATTATAATAATCAAACGATATAGTACAAATAATGTGGAAGGATCCTTTACTTAGCCGGTAAAGAACCGTTATTACCACAAAAGGAGAAAATCATGGCAAAAAAAGTAGTAGGAAAAATCAAGCTTCAAATCGAAGCAGGTAAAGCAAACCCATCACCACCGGTTGGTCCTGCATTAGGTCAACATGGTGTTAACATCATGGATTTCTGTAAGCAATTCAATGCTAAAACTCAAGATAAAGCTGGTTATATCATTCCGGTTATCATTGATGTTTATGAAGACAGAAGCTTCACATTTGTTATCAAATCACCTCCAGCTCCTGTATTGATTAAAAAAGCATTAAATATTCCGAAAGGATCATCAGTTCCTAACAAGGATAAAGTTGCTGAAATCACTAGAGCTCAATTAGAAGAAATCGCTAAAATTAAAATGGACGATTTAAATGCTACAACAATGGACGCAGCTGTTAAAATGATTGCTGGTTCTTGTAGAGCAATGGGTGTTACAGTAAAAGAAGACTAATTAGATGGAAGGACGAAAGTCCGCTATTACCACGAAAGGAAATTATAAAATGGCAAAATTAACTAAAAAACAAAAGAAAATGCAAGAAATGCTGGAAGGGTTTACACAACCATCTACAGCAGTTGATGCAATAAAAAAACTAAAAGAAATTTCAAACGAAGTTTCTAAATTTAACGAAACAGTTGAATGCCACATGCGTTTAGGTATTGATGTTCGTCAAGCAGACCAACAAATCAGATCAACAGTAGTTTTACCTGCTGGTCTTGGTAAAGAAGTTAAAGTTTGCGTTATCGCTAAAGGTGCTAAAGCAACTGAAGCAACTGAAGCAGGTGCTGATTTTGCTGGTGCTGAAGAAATTATTGATAAAATCGCAGGCGGTTGGTTTGAATTCGATACATTGATTGCAACACCTGATTGTATGGGTATGCTTGGTAAATTAGGTAGAGTATTAGGACCTAAAGGTTTAATGCCAAACCCTAAAACAGGAACAGTTACAATGGACGTAGCTAAAGCTGTTAAAGATGCTAAAGCAGGTAAAGTTGAATACAGAGCTGATAAGCAAGGTATGATTCACTGCCCTATCGGTAAAATTCAATTTGCTGAAGATGATTTAATCAAAAACTATGCAACATTAGCTGATGCTATCATCAAAGCTAAACCAGCTTCTGCAAAAGGTACATTTGTTAAATCAATTTACCTATCAACTACAATGGGACCTGGAATCAAATTAGATCCTAAAGTATTTGCAGCTGAAGTTAAAGAATTAGTTTAATTAAAAAATCTAATCAATTGACAAAACCCTCAAACAAATTATTTGAGGGTTTTGCTTATATAGAAGCTTTTACATTGTTTATTCATCTTCTTTTGCTGATTTATAAAAACCAAGTATTTGATTAGCTGAAACTTCAATATCATCTGCTGGCATCGCAAACTTGTCACCATTGCTGTAAGTAATAATAGACGTAGAAGTAATAGTTTTTCTATCATCAAAACCAGTGTTAGCTTGATTATAAATTCTTTCTTCATCTCCAACGAAAAGACTATTACCTTTAGCTTTTACATCTTTATCAACTTTACCATCACCATCATTATCAAGATAACTAACATCTAAACCAAGTTTTTTCATTGCCTTAAATTCTTTTTGTGAAATTCTTCCATCTCCATTAGCATCTGGTCTAAATCCATGAATTGCACCCATAATAATCTCCTTTCGTGTTTAATTAAGCACATCTTTCTATTTTGTTATATCTTACTTATAGATAAAGTATATACAAGAACCATTATTGCTAAAGGTTAGGCCCAACCAATCATGTCATATCATATCGTATTGCGCATTATAAGTAGGTTTTAGTGATTTTAAATTCGGATTTACACTTCTTCATAATTAACATTTAGTAAATTAATTAATTTAGTATTTTCTTTAGTATTTTCTTGGAATGCCCAGACTATGTTTTGTTAATTTTTCTTCTTCTATTTGACAAACTTTTGGAAAATAAGTTTCGACATAATTACTTACACGATGTTCAATATCAAAATTTCTTTCTTTAGTTGAGTCAAAAGATTGGAGAGTGGCACTTCCGTGAGGAGTAATTACGGCTCGTTCATAGGTGTAATTGTTCGGTTTTGCACGATCAATCATTATTCTATCAATATATTTTTCACCTTGTATTTCCATAGAAATAAGTTTTTTAAACGGTTGATAAAGTGGCTTAATTAATGCTAAATCACCTTTTCGACTACCGGCATAATAATGCGGAGTATCCATCAAATTGTCCGAACTCTTAATAATTTTCCAGTCAGTTTCAATCATATCAGACATTTTTTTGACAATTTTGATTGCTCTTGAAGAAATGTGATTTTCACCAAAATCAATAAGTTTTCTTCGCCCACTAAAAGTTACGTTATTATTATAATTTGAATTAACACTAAAATTATTAACTGAATTAATTTGCATAAAACTTGCCTCCATAGAAGTAGTAAAACCGCTAAAAATTATTTTTGCTAAATAATCATTTCTTTTACAATTTTGTAAACTTTTTTTAATATTGATTAAAGATTTCAATTTAACTTCCGATATAAGGAATATAAGTGTGTAAGAAATTTGGAGAATTATAATGTCAACTCAAGCTGTAGGCGGAAATTTATCAGCAAGTAATAAAAAACAAATTAACAAAGAAAAACAAGAGAGCTTAACTGTCAAACCAGGTGAAACTTTATCAAGCATTGCTAAAAAGTTTTCTATGTCGATAGAAGAATTCATGCAATGGACTGGTTTGAAAAAGCAATCTGTAAATGTCGGACAAGTAATTAAATTCCCGACCGACGTAGTTCCTGACGGCAAAGGGATTATGGCACTAATTCGCAAACACAATATGACATTTGAGGAATTTGGGAAGTTAAATAATTTGCCTAAACCCTATAGAGAATATATTGCATCAAAGGGGGAAAAATTTTATGTAAAACCGTCTAAAGTTGACACCAAAAGTAAAACTTCCACTTCGGCTAAAACACAAGCACCAACACAAGCTAAAACAATCTCTAGACCTAAACCAAAACCAAAAGCAACGGGGAGAATTGCCAAAAGTGCTGCTGCTGCGGGTGCAAGTGTAGGAGCTACAGTTGGAAGTTACATGCAAAAGATAGCAAAATGGGGGTCTTCGTACACTCCTAATGAACTTGCGATAAACATTTATACCAAAGCAGAAGAGCATTGGGGTGCGGTTGGTAAACCTGATTTTGATGCACTAATCAAAGAGATTAATCCTAAAAATGCCGAAGCTGTAATTAAAGCTTATCCAAAGAATTCTAAAAACACAAAACATGAAAGCTTGATAAACACAATAACAAGTGAAATTAGAAGTGATAAAGAACTCCGTAAAAAAGCTGTAATGCACGTATATAATGCATTAGCAACTGCCAAAAAGGCTCCGAAATCAAAACGAAAAGAATTCCAAGCAGAATTAGACAAACAATTTGACAAACTTATCGGAATGGTTGATACCACAAAACTTGACTCAATGATTGCAGGATTATCAGGAAAAGCCAAAGTTTCTCGAGGTTCAGCGACTCCGCAAAGGGTTAAAGCCAAAGCCGGAACATCAAAATCCGGACAAATAAGAAAATCTATATTAAAAGCAGCACAAAAAGAAATTTCTGATGCTTTTTACAAGTCAAGAACAGATTCAAGGGGAATAACTGTTCCATCTTATATCGACCAGATGGTTGCAGCAGTGAATAAAAACTCTACTCTAACCCCTACTCAAAAACAACAACAAATTGCAAAAATTCGCAAGGCAAAAGTTAATATATCTACAATTTCAAGACCTTTTCCAAATGTTGATAAAAGCGGCAAAATTGATAACACCCCCAAAGTTACAGAATTTAAACCAACCGGAAAATCAAACGGTAAAGTAATTTTGTTAAATGAGGGTCATGGAGGTTTTACAGGTTCCGCATTTGATGGTGGAGCTTATTCATTCCAAGAAAGGCCAAAAGGTTCAAACACATATTACCCTATTGAAGAATTTCAAATCGTAAAACCATATTCAAGAGATTTGACTAAAAAACTACAAGCAAAAGGTTACACTGTTGTAACTTTTGCTGGCGAAGTTACAAACATGGCAAACAGACAACTTGTCCAAAAATTAACCGCAAAATATACTAAAAAATTCGGACAAAACAATGCAATGTTAATTTCACTTCACAGTGATTCGGGCACATCAAAAGGTTCCGGAGTTTTGTACGATAAAAGAGATGCCAAAGATACAGCACTCGCAACGTCAATAAACAGAGCACTGAACAAACAATCTTGGATTAGCGCAAAACCTGCGGAACGTCCTTATGAAGAAGTTGATACAAAAACTAAACAGAAAAAATTGACACACAGTTTATATGTCCTAACTAAAAGCCACGGAATTCCGTCTAACTTGTTAGAAATCGAGTACCTTGGCGGAGTTAGAAGCTTAAACTTAACTTCATCAGCCTATAGAAAGCAATTTGTAAATGGTACGCTAGAAGGTATCGAAAATTATTTTAAATCAGCACACTAATCAAAAGAGGTCACCACATGCCTGACGGGATATTAACAAAATTTATAAATGCAATAACAGAATTCTTTACAGGAAAAACCGAACAACCTGCAAAGACAAATAGAAACGGCAAAGCTTCAATATTCAAAGGAACAAAGCACACAAAAAATCCTCATGAAATATCCATGATGAATGATATTTCTGATACCCAAATCACAAGAAACAACTACATTTCTTATAGAAAAAACCCTAAATATGTACTTAAAGAGGGCGATACAATTTCTGTAATTGCTAAAAAATTTGGAGTTGAAGAGCAATCAATTCTTTATGCTAACAGTTTGACAAAAAAAACTGCAAAAAATCTCAAAATTGGTCAAATTTTAAAAATTCCGCCAACAAAAACCGTTAAAAATATCAGAAACCTTAATGACGTTGCAAAATCTATGGGAGTTTCTGCAGATTTTATTGCCAAACTCAAAAAGGCAGAAGATAGCGCAAACCTAAAACCAAACCAATTTCACAACACTGCATACAAAGATGATGCCGGGGTTTTGACAATCGGTATCGGTCACGTTGTCAAAAAAGGTGAACCGCAAAAATTATCTAATGCACAGGTTTGTTCACTACTTGCAAAAGATTTGCTAAAAGTTGAAGAAAACATAGAGGGAATTATCGGACCCGCAAAATATAAAAGGTTACCACAACCTATGAAAGAAGCGCTTTTAAGCTTAACTTTCAATAAAGGTACGGACATTTTAAATAAAATTCCAGGACTTACTTATACCCTAAAAGTTGGCAAATACGAAGCTGCGATAAACAAATTCTCCTTCAACAAATCAACCACCACAGGTCTTGAAATGAGTGGATTAAATAAACGCAGAATTTTTGAAATTTCAATTGCCTGCAAAATGTACAAGGGCAAAATACCACAAAGCAACATCAACACCGCTCAACAACTCTACAATCGTGGCGTTCAACTATTGAGAGCAGAATGTAAGAAAAGTGGACATCGCTTTGAGAACCTGCTTGTCGGCTACAACAACGATGTAAAAAGTTATATGGGAAACCATATAAAACTTATAACAAAGTAATTATTTCTCCAACTTTATCACCATGAAGTGTTGTAATATCGTGTGATATATTAATTTTAGCCCAACGTAAATTATTGATTAAATCAATAGTAACAATTTCACGTGCTTGCATATTTGAATCACAAATTTTAACGATAAATCCCTCTTCTAATTCAGTGTTTATCACTACGCACAAACCACCAGCACCAACTTTTGCAATCAATCCGTTTGATTCAGCAATAACCTTTGTGTCAGTACGATTTTCACCGCCGATTGTGTAAGCATGATTCAAAAATGCACTCTTTAATCTTTCATACTTAGGATTGCAGAACAAGTTCAAATACCCTTTAACAATATTTGCTAACGGCATTGAGTGAATTGGAACACCACAACCGTCTTTTGTAATCGGATATTCTGTTTTAATTTCGCATAATTCGTAAATTCTTTTCTTTATAGCCTTTTGCAATGGGTGATTAATATTATCATAATTATCCATATCCCAATCATTCAATTTACACAAACCAAGCATCATTGCATGCTTTCCGGAACAATTGTTATGAAGTGCTGTAGGTTTTTCTCTATGTAAAAGCAATTTATCTTGTGCGGTTTTTGAGATAGGTTCATGATCTCCACATTTTAATTTGTCAGGTGAAATTTCAAATTTATTTAAAATACTTTTTACCAATTTAACATGTTGTTCTTCTCCAGCATGAGATGCCCCACAAATTGCAATTTCTTCTTCTGTTAAATTGAACTTTTTATCAAGTTCATAATCAATCATCAAAGCTGCTTGAAGAGGCTTTGCACAAGATCTCAAAAAGAACGGATAATTTTTATCCTCTCCAATCTTTTCAATAACTCGAGTCTTATTTGCTCTAACAACATAACCGAAATGTTCTTGTTCAATTAGTCCATCTCTAACAAAAGTAACAACCTTAGCAGGTTCTGTATTAATATTCGTCATCATTTTTCTTCACCATTAATAATAATTGATTTAACTTTTTCTTTAATTGCTTATTTTCTTCTTGTAAATCCTCTATCTGTTTTTTTAATTCATCAACAGATTTTGCATATTCTTGTTTAATTTTAGGAATCTCGTTATGGTCTAGAATAAATCTTTTCTTAGCCTCTTCTTTAATTGAAAGGATTATGTCCAATTGTTTTTTTGTAATCAAACCCAAATCAATCAAAGATTGTCCAAACTTTTTATTTCCCTTTTGATTGGCTTCAATAGCCCTATCCAAATCATCTTGGGTGATAATTCCGCCTTGAACAAAATATTCACCCGTTCTAAATTTACCAGCAAGAAATCCTGCGATATTCAAAATTTGAGAGTCATCAGGGATTTGCAAATACCCCTCATCTACACAAAATAGAAAATAATTAGCAATTTCTTCCATTGACATATACGTATTTAACGCAATCTCTGATATGCTTGAATCCTTATCGCAATAATCTAGAATATTATAAATGTTTGCATCAAAATGGGCTTCTTTATAATCAAGTTCACATTTACCCTTATAAGTCAAAACAGGCTTATATGTCGCAAAAACATAACCCAAATCACTGTCTTTATCAATTTCCTGTGACAATCTTACGTAAATAATTTCTTTTACCCAAGACGGAAACTTTGATACCTTTTCCAAAAATTGTGTTAAAAAATTTCTCTGCATAGTTACTCTCTATAATCGAGTAATATTCTATCATTAAATAGTAATTTGTTCAACATTATTAGAAAAATTTTTCACATAAAAAACTAAATTTTGTGCATGTTATCAAAAATCTCTTTTTTCTGAACCCAAACTTCCATACCCATATTTTTACCACAGGTAATAAGAGCTTCTTTGATTTCTTTGAATGTATAAGTTGATTTTTCAATGTCGCAAAGCATAAACATAACAAAGTGGCCTTGCATCAGAGTTTGTTTGATATCTTCAATATTAACTTCATTTTTTGCAAGAACAGATGTAACTTCTGCGACAATCCCGACTTTATCAATGCCTGAAACGGTAACTATTATTTGGTCTGCCATGATGATTCACCTAAACTTTTTTCTTCATCTTCTATTATCTCTACCGGTATCGGAATAGGTTGAGTTTCTGCTTCTGCAATCCAACCTCTATTCACTAATTTACCAACCTTATATTTTTGACAATAAGCTTTCAAATCTTTTTTAACTTCCGGAGCTAAAATATACATAGCTATAATATTTGGAACTGACATTGCAATCATCATTGCATCAGTAATGTTAATAACAGATGTAACGTTCATAACTGAACCAATTACAATAAAAGCGCAATATATAAATTGGAAAGTCAAAGTTCTTTTCTTACCTTCACCAACTAAGTAGTTCCAAGATTTTTGGCCATAATATGCCCAAGCAAGTAATGTTGATAAAGCATATAATAGAACAATTGCGGCTAACAATTTAGGGAAGAAAGGAATTACTGATTGAATTGCACTTGAAGTCATTTCAACACCAGAAGTTGAACCCGCAAATTGCTTATAAACGCCAGTAATAACAATAGTTACAGCGGTTAAAGTACACATAAACCCTGTCATAAACGGCTCCATCAAAGAAACAAAACCTTGAGAAATCGGTTCATGAGTTTTTACTGTAGCATAGGCAATCGGAGCTGAACCAGTACCCGCTTCGTTTGTTTGAACAGAACGGCGCAAGCCCATAATCATCGCAACAAATACACCACCATAAATTGATTCAGGGTGAAAAGCTTCTTTTACAATAATTAGGCAAGCATGAGGCAAAGCTTTGATATTAAACAAAATTACCGCCATTGCTGAAATCAGATAAACGAAAATTTTCAATGGAACAATTTTTTCAGTAACCTTAACAATACCTTTAATACCACCGATTACAATCATACCAACGACAACTGCCATAAGCAAACCGATTATCCAATGGAAATGAGCTAATACACTGTGTTCTCCACCAGTAACATTGATAAACTGATGAGCAGCTTGGTTGATTTGAATCATATTACCACCTGTAATACCTCCGCAAATACAAAGAATTGCAAAAATTACAGCCAAAGGTTGACCCAACCATCTTAACTTTTTACGAGTTAAACCGTGAGCCATATAATGCATAGGACCACCGGAAATTGTTCCGTCAAGGTTAAATCTTCTATATTTTACAGCCAAAGCAGCTTCTACAAATTTTAAAGACATTCCTAAGATTGAACCAACAATAACCCAAAATGCAGCCCCAGGACCACCCATAGAAATAGCAATTGCAACACCTGCAATACTTCCCATACCGATTGTTCCTGACAAAGCAGTCATAAGAGCTTGGAATGAAGAAACTTCACCACTACCGTCATCATTAGCACCTTGTTCTTTGCTCGGTTTAACAATACTGTGGATTGAATGCATAAAGCCCCAAACCGGAATACCTTTTAAATAGATAGTAAAGAACAAACCGGCAACCAAAATCCAGAAAATAATTATCGGAATTTCAGCGCCGCAAATTTTTATAGGATAGAAAATTATATTCGCTACAGCATTCGAAACAGGGGCAATATGTTTGTCCATAAATGCATCAAAGTTCATCGCATTTGCACTCTGCACGCTGCACAATAGTAACATCAAAAACGTAATAAATTTCTTCATTTTTTATTCTATCCTTTCAGCTGATTAAAAGGTCAAGTTCCCTCTCTGGGGTAAATCCAACCAAATTCTACTAATAGTATAGCAAAAACATGCAAATATGAACGTTAATCTTTACAAAAACTTAAAATAAACCGCCATTTACAACTTGTTAATAAAGCTTTTCAATGATACAATAAGGTTGAGATTATATGATGAGTCAAACGAAAAAACTATCAATAGCCTTTTATTGGCACATGCACCAACCCGTTTATCAACTAACATCAAACGGGGATTACATAATGCCGTGGGTAAGATTGCACGCAGTAAAAGATTATCTTGATATGGCTTTGTGGGCTAAAAAGTTTGAAAAGTTAAAATTAAATTTCAACTTTGTTCCCGTGTTGTTAGATTCAATCCTTGAGTATGCAGAAAAAGATGCGCACGATATTCATTCGAGACTTACCATCACGCCCAAAAACAAACTTAACAATGAAGATAAAATTTTCATTTTGAACAACTTTTTTGATGCAAATTATCAAACAATGATTTTGACCAATGAAGAATATCATAGACTTTATCAAATGGTTCAAGCCCATGGAACAGCAAATACTGATATCTTCACAAATCAAGAATATGCCGACATTATGGCATTATTCAATTTAGCTTGGATTGACCCATCATTCAAAACATCAAACAAGGAATTAAAACGATTAGTTAAAAAAGGGAAAAATTATACTCTTGAAGACAGAATTGAAATTATTGATATTCAAAGAGATATAATAAGAAAAATAGTTCCAACATTAAAAAGATTATCAAACAAAAATAAAATCGAAATTACGACAAGTCCTTACTATCACCCGATTTTGCCAATTTTGCTTGACTATAAAAATATAAGAAAAAATGCATCAATTGATGATGAAATTCAAAATTTAAAAACCGAAAATGATGCAAAAGTCCAAACTAAAATGGCACTTGATAGAGTTGAAGAACTTATCGGAAGACGCCCACGAGGAATTTGGCCGTCAGAACAATGTATAAATGCCCCAACACTTGAAATGCTTAGTGATTTAGGTGTTGAATGGTCAATTTCTGATGAAGGGATTTTGGCAAGCTCTATAGATTTTGAATTTGAACACGATTTCAAAGGATTTTTAAAAGAACCTTATCACCTTTTAAAAACTTATGAATACAAAACTAAAAAATCTGATATCAAGATGATTTTCAGGGATTCGACAATTCATAATCTTATCAGTTTTGAATATCCGCATCACAACCCAATTGCAACAGCAAATGATTTATATGACAGAATAAAAGTTATGCAAAGCAAAATTTTGTCTTCCCCTGACAAAGACCATTTGTTGACAATTGCATTAGATGGTGAAAATTGTTGGGAAAATTATTTTGAAGATGGTTCATCTTTCTTGAAAACTCTATACACGTTGATTACAGAAGATGATACCTTGGAAACAGTTTTAATAAGTGATTATATTGAACAAACGAAAGAACACAAATTACTACCAAAAATCGCAGCCGGTTCGGGATTCAACAGGAACTTCAAATTGTGGATTGATGAACCAGTCAAAGATTTAGCATGGACGTATTTAAAACGTGTTCGTGACGATTTTTCAGAATTTGAAAAACGAGAACCGTTAAATCCAAATATTGAACTTGCAAGAAAAGAACTATTTATTTGTGAGGGTAGTGACTGGTTTTGGTGGTATGGTGAGCCAAATGATTCCGGTCGTGACAATATTTTTGATTTTATTTTTAGAACGCATTTAAAAAATATTTACAAATATTTAGATTTAGATATTCCAAAATATTTAGATGACCCAATCACCGATATTTCACCGTCTAAACCTTCTAAATATCCGAAATCATTAATCACACCACAAATTAATGGTAAAGAAATTACAGATGAAGATGATGAGTGGAACAATGCCGGCTGTATTGAAATTCCGGACGGACCTGTTTTGAGAGAATCAAAATTGTTTGAAAAAATAAGATTTGGTAACGATGAAGAAAATTTTTATCTAAAATTTCACTTAAACAAATACCTCAAAGACAGTGAAGAATTATCAAAACGAACTTATCAGATGTATATTTATTTAAGAAAAGCAGGAAGAAAACAAGCCCTTGCTCCAGTTCGTTTGATAAACAAAACTCAAAATATTCCACCGATTTCAATGGAAAAATTTCATAACGAAATTCAAATTGCAGTCAGAAAAGATTCACTCCAATTTTTAAGACTAATCAAAGCAATTTCCGGAGATATGTGGGTTCTCGCAAATACGAAGTCTATAGAATCTGCGTATAATGAGGTTTTGGATTTGAAAATTCCATTCGATTCGCTTGATATAAAAAGCGGAGAAACTCTTGAATTCATCTTCATTAATGCAAATTTTGGTATAAAAGACTTCTATATTCCAAATGAAATGGTTTTATCAGTAACAAGACCTGCATTAGTTTTGCAAAAGTAATCCGTTAGAAACCAAACCTAATGCAACAATTTGAAGTGTAACAAACAATATTCCCATCTTTAATTCCCCTTTAGTTACATGGTATTAAAGGTATTTTTTACACTATAATTGCTAATATATGAATTTTTGTGACACTCTTAATTAAGTGTTGAAAATTCTATCACCTGCATCACCCATTCCAGGGACAATATAACCTTTTTCATTCAAATGGTCATCAACGGCAGCAGTAATAATTTCTATATCCGGATAATGTTTTTGAATATTTTTAATACCCTGTGGTGCGGCAATTATACAGATACATTTGATATTACTTACCGGAATGCCTTTTTGTGCATACAAATCAATTGCCGCTAATAAAGAGTTTCCGGTCGCAAGCATTGGGTCAGTAATATAGACATAAAATTTTTCAGGATTAGGAGCGTCCATAGGAACTTTGTTGTAATACCAAACAGGTTTCAAAGTTTTTTCATCACGATACATACCAATGTGGCGAATTGTAGCTTGTGGCAAAATATCAATCGCTTCATCAGTAAAAATCAATCCTGCTCTTAAAATAGGTGAAATAATTAAATTGATATCAGGGTCAACTGTTTTTGCTCTAAAAGTTGTCAATGGAGTAGTTACATCTCTTTCAACAAGTGGAAGATTTTTTGCTGCTTCATATAAAAGGCATCTTGTAATTTTTCTTGTAGCAATTCTTACCCCTTGACTATCAGTATCTTTATCTCGCATTGTACACAAATTCAAAAGTACAACAGGATTATTTATTACTCTAACTTTATCCATATTCATAATTATCACCCCTATTTTTTGAAATTTTTCATAAATTTACTTTCAGTTTGATGTAAAGAGTCAATCAAATCGTCAACTTTTATCAACTGTTCTGTTGCATCTGCAGGATTAACAACATTTGCAGGAATACCATGTTCTAAATCAAACTGATTTGATGCATGGTCTAATGTTCCAAAAATTGCGTCCATTTCTTTGAAAATATCATTAAACAAACTCATAACCTTACCCAATCTTGTAGGGTCTTTAGTTACGATGATTTTATTGTGATAAGCTCCTTTTTGAGGAGGATAGATTTCCAAAGCTTTTGAACCTCCAAGTCCTGAAGCTTCAACTGTTGCAATCGCCCCAACAGGTAATACAAGACCTTTTTGAGTAATTACAAATTTTATATAAACACTAGATGCAACTATCTGAATTTTTTTGACAAAACCAATTTGTACACCCAAAAATTTGACAGGTGAACCAACAATCAAGCCATCAACATCTTCCATAAATATTTGATAACTCTTAAATTGCTTTTGATTTTGGTATTTGTAATACCTAAAACCGAGAACAGAAACTGCTACTATAATAAGCCAAATCACAAATTCCGCCCACGCATATACTCGAATATTATCAAATTTTCTCATACAAATATTATACACAAAAGTCAACAATTACTAAATTATGTCATTTAACTTTACGTATTTTTGTAATAGATTGAATTACATGTTAGATTTTGTAAAGTCAATTTTTTATGAATTTTTATCCTACTTTGTGCCACAAAGAATGGTTTACAAAGTTACTGGACACTGCAAAAAGTGTGGAAAATGTTGCAATTATATGTACAGTGTTGATACTTACACAGAAAAAGAATTCAAAATAATGCAAACCATTTTCCCTACCTACAAAAGATTTTACATAAAAGGTCGAGATGAAGAAGGAAACCTCGTTTTTGCATGCAAACTTGTAACTCCTGAGGGCTTATGTTCTGACTATAAGCACCGTCCAAGAATGTGCAGAAAATATCCGGTCAAAAGAGTTACTTATCCGGCCAAACTCCATGATGGCTGTGGTTATAAGGTTAATATCAAAACTTTCGACGACTACTTGAAATAAGATTTATCTTCACCTTACTCTTGTTCTCAAACAAATTCGGGGAAGGACAAACAAAGACATTTTTTCAAATAATAAAAGATTTTTACAACAACAAAATCAAGCAACTACCACCAATCATAATCACAGAACCAATAATCTTTTTCTGCAAGTTATCTTCATGGAAAAATTTATAACCAAACAACACAGATACAATCGTTGACAATTGAAATAACGCCAGCGACAATCCAACATTCAATTTTAGGAACACAAAATTCGTTGATAACTGCATAATTCCAAAACAAAATGCCACCATTAAACATTTTCCTAAATCTGAACGACCTAAGACCTCAAATTTTTTCCTAAACAAAATCATCAATATAAACGAGAAAAGTAAGCCGGTGAAACACCAGAGCACAAATGACTGTTCGGGAGTTGATAATAAAATTATCTTTTTTAATACGGCTGCTTCGCAACCCGAGAAGAATAATGCACAAAATCTTAGAATTATGTCTTTTCTCAAGAATAGCTTGAAACTCAGCCCATCATCTACAGTATCAAAAATATACCAACTTCCCCAAATAACCAGTAGCATACCTAAAACACCAAACAGGGAGGGGATTTCATTGAGAAACAACCAACCAAAAGCCAGTCCTACTAAGCATTTGTAGGAGTTGATAGGTCCTAAAATAGACATTTCTCCGGATTGTAGGGCTTTTATAAGACAAATATTTCCTAATGTACATAAAATTCCTGCACCTAAAACATAGCACCAATAATTTAATCCATAAACACTCCAATTAATATTCAGTGCAAATGGGAAACAAAACAAACTCAAAAATAAATAGCAATAAAAATTAATCAAAATTGCAGAATGTGTTTTGACAAGTTTTTTTTGAAAAACATTTGCTAAAGGATTAGAAACAATTCTTGAAGCGAGAGCAACAACCGTTCCTAACACTTGTTACATCATTCCTTTTCTATTGAAAAAGACTGCGACAAGGAAAGTTGCAACAACAGAAATCGTAATTACAATCAAAAATCCGCAAGGGTGATGACCAAACGGCATAGGCACATTCATTCCCCAGAAACTACCTATCATTGTTGGAATAGACATGATAATTGTAATTGCTGCCAAAAATTTCATCACAAGGTTCAAGTTATTATTGATAATTGAAGCCATGCAATCCATCATACTTTCAAGAATTGTTCTGTGCATTTCAACCATCTCGGAAGCCTGTTTGTTTTCAATAATAACGTCTTCTAACATATCAATATCATCTTCGGTAAACTTTAAAATCTGTTGCAAGTTTGCCGCATTAACCATTCTCAAAAGCTTTTGTAACACAAGCTGATTATCTTTAAGTGCAGTTGTAAAGTAAACCAAAGATTTCTGAATTTCCATAAGTTGGAAAAGTGCTTTATTGTTGGTTGTTTTTCTTAAAGAATCCTCAATATTTTCAGTCTGTTTATTGATAATATTCAAATATCTCAAATAGAATTTTGCAGCTCGGAACAAAATGTTCAACATGAAATTAGCTTTATGTCTTGTGTCAAAGAATTTTGCAGTATCTTCATTGAACGAATTTATAATTTTATTTTCGTGAGAACAAACAGTGATAATACTTTCCGGTGTAAAAATCAAACCTAACGGCAATGTATCAAAATTACCCTCATCGTCCATTACGGGAACATTGGTAATGATTAAGAGATTGCCATCTTCAAAATCCATACGTGACAACTCATCTGCGTCTAATGAGTTATTCAAAAAACTTTCGTCTAGCCCCAGAACCAAAGAAACTTGTTGAATTTCTTCACGAGTCGGATTAATCAGATTAAACCAAGAACCGGAAACTGCTTCATTCAAATTTAATTTTTTCAAAGAGCCATCGTCTTGAGTTTTAGTAATTTCCAACATAACAATTATTCCTACGTTCCTGCGTACCGAAAAAATCGACACAATAATCTGACTTACACCTAATTAAACTACACATTAGAACAAAGTTCAATAGTTCAAACTATTGAATTTACAAATTACTTACAACCGGATACAACACCCGCATAGAAACTAATGCGGAGACAATTAAAGAAAAGGTTAGATTTTATACTCTCTAACCCTTATAAATGTTTCCTTAACCAAAACATATTCTCCTAAGATTTAATCATTTTTTCAAGTGTTGTTGCTGTCCCTTGGTTATTAATTGTAAAACTTGCACCTGTTTGAGGAAGACTTGGAATTGAAGTTACCGGAGCATCAGTTTTTTGAGCAGAAGTTGATGCATTCTTTGGAGTTACCTCATAAGATTTGATTGAACGTTTTCCTGTCAAACGTTGCATAAATTTATAATATTTTTTCTTAAATCCGGTTGAATTGTTTTGTTTAGTTTCAATATCTACCAATTCATCTCTTGTATGCGCTTTGATTGGAGTTCCAACAGATGACCTTGTCAAAATCTCACCCAATGTCGTATCAGCTAATGTTACACAGCTCATTCCAAGAAGTGATGAGTTGTATTGGTTTCTGAATGTAGAGTTGAACAAGTCAATCAATAGAGTTTGATAGAATAATCTTGAGCCCTCTTGTACAAATCTTTCTTTGAATTTTGTATCAGCACCTTGTTTATCATTACCATTTGATTTCAACATAACCATGTTATAGTTATCTGTCATCAAGAACCAAATTGTTGCAACTGATGCAGCAGTTTTGGCAAGGTTTGAAAGTTCAGCATTTGATACACTTGAAAGAGAATCAAGGTTGAATGCCTTCAAGAAATTAACTTGTAAATAATCATGGAATTTTTCTTTATCCAAGTTTTCTTTTAATGCTTTTGTACAAATTCTATCAAAACTTTTTGCCAAAGCTTCAATATCTTTTGTTTGACCGCTCTTTGGTTTAGCTTTTCTGAATACACCCATTAATTTTTCATCAACCATCCAATAAGGAAGAGTAACTGTATTCCACATAAATTTGAATGGTGCAATCACAAAGTTAACTAATGGTTTGACATTCAAATCAAAATGTTTACCAAAGAAATTAAGAGGAATAGTTCTATCTCTTGAACCTAAATCAATAATATCTTTGCCATTTATTGTTTTTGCAGCAGAATGTCCAACTTTTTCATACATTGCTGCGAATTTTTTATCATAACCTTCCAATACTTTGATTACGGCATCAAATTTTGTTTTATCAACTTGGTAAGGAACTGAAGCTAGAGATTTATATAAATCGGTGAAAGGTTTATACAAAACTTTGCTTTCAAATGTTTTAACTGCATTATCTACATCTAAGTTTTTAATTCCTAATTTCTCAAATTTTTCCGCATTCTTAACTTTCATATTTTCAAAATATTTTAATGCTGCATTTTTAATCATCGGAAGATTTTTAAATCCTTTAATTCCGTAACCGGCAGCCAAAATTACAGCAGAAGCTTTCATTACAGTATCAAATGAAAGTAATGGTTTTTGTTGCTCTTTTGCTTTTGAATCTGCAACTGGTGTTTGTTGAGGATTACCGGTTGAAGAAATTTCTTTTTTATTAATTACTTCCGGTTTAATATTAGCTTCCGGAGCATGATTTTTTTCGTTAATTTCTCTTGCTTTTTCAGGAGTTAATCTTGTAATAAATTTACCGTTTGACAAACGAGAAAACATTTCTGTAATAAGAACTGTGATACCTGTTGTTAAAACAATACCGGCTTTTGATTTGTTGATGAATTTTTGGAATGCGCCCATTGTAATCAATGTTAAATAACCGCTTGTCAAAATTCTACTTGTTTCTTGTTTAAATCTTATTTTTCTTTCATGGTCAGCAGCTTTAGAGTCATCGTCCATCATTCTTGACAAGTTGTAAGCATCATTAGCCAAAAATATTGCAGGAGGTAAACCTGAAACTAATCTGTTTAAAGCTCTTTCATGTTTAGTATCATAGTTACCTGAACGAGGGTCAAATTGTTTTAAGAAAGTTTGAAAAAGATTTGACTCCATTTTAGATTCAGCAATAGTTTTTGCTTTTGCCAATTCTTCTTGTGTTAAATCTTTAATATCTTTGCCTAACTCTTTTGCCAAGTTTTTCTTCGCTTCATCAAGTTTCATGTCTTGATAAGTAATCAAACCTGTAAGAGAATTTATTTTTGAATCAATTTTTGAACGTTGTCTTATATTTTTGAATAAAGGTTTTTGCAAAGTTTCAGCAGACCAATTTTTTAGACCCGGAACTTTTCCCAACAATTCAACAATACCATTCAGCATATCTCCAGGGAGAATTTTAAACGGGTAAATAATACCGTCCCAAGCTAAGTGGGGAATTGTTTTTTTGCTAATAATAATATTATCAGGATTATTTGGATCAATTGAAATTAAGTTATGTGCTCTTGACTTATTTGTTACCGTAATATCATCAAGAAGTTCTTTTCCCATTTTGCCTAAATAAGTATCGGCAAATTTTACAAAATCAGCTTTACTATAAACTTTATCAAGCGGTTTATATAATCCTAAAGAGAGACCTTTAAAACTCAAATCTGAAGAATTTGGATTTAAAGGTCTCTTAATATCGTGTTTATTATTTTGTGAATAGGAAGCTGATGAGGAAAGAGTAGTCCCAGAATTAGGTGACATGTACTCCTGCTTGTATCGTTGCTTATCTATTCGAAATTTTGTTGCATTATTTACTAACATTTCACACACCCGTTTTTCATGTATTTTCGTTCATATTAAAACAAAACGCAAGGAAAATTTGCTAAAATTTTACGTAATTTAACAATTTGAAACACTACAAAATAATAAAAAAACCATGGACACTTACATACGACAAAATCCGCCTCTTTGCCTATTTTACAAACCTTAAATTTTAGTGTATAATCAAGGCTAAGAGAAGTTTTATGTTAAAAACAAATAACAAAACAGATGTAATAGTTGTTGGTGCAGGTCCTAGTGGTATAGCCTGTGCAATTGTACTTG
>DABJ01000011.1:42717-55986 GCA_002102825.1 Candidatus Gastranaerophilales bacterium HUM_12
AGGTTGTACTAATTGAACGCGGACTCTTTGCAGGAAGCAAAAATGTTTTTGGCGGGGCAATTTACACTCAACCGACAAAAGAAATTTTCCCTAATTTTGAAACAGAAGCTCCAATTGAAAGACGAAATATTGAACATAACTTCATGATTTTAGGAGAAAAAGATTCCACAACTATTACATATCGAAAAGATGATAATTCTAGCTATTCCGTAATTCGTGGCAAATTTGACCGCTGGGCAGCAGAACAAGCGAAAAAAGCAGGCGTTATTTTAGTTGAAGAAACCGTTGTTAGAGAGCTTATCAAAAGCAAAAATAAAGTTATCGGCGTTAAAACAGAATTGGAAGATTATTATGCAGATATAGTTGTTTTGGCTGATGGTGTAAATTCACTACTTGCAAAGCAAATCGGGTTAAGAAAAGATCTTGAAACAAAAGACGTCGCATTAAGTGTCAAAGAAGTTATCAAACTTGATAAAGAAGTAATCAATCAACGATTTAGACTTAAAGACAATGAGGGTTCAATCTGCGAGCTATTTGGAGGTCCAATGCTTGGAATTTTAGGTTTGGGCTTTATGTACACAAACACAGATTCTGTCACAATCGGAGCCGGAATTACCCTAAACGATTTAGTTGAAAAAAATTACAAGCCTTATGAAATTCTTGAAGCGTTAAAACAACACCCCACAATTGCACCACTAATTGAAGGTGGAACGTTAAAAGAATATTCTGCTCACCTTATACCGGAGGGTGGATATAAAAAAGTTCCAAAACTTTGTGCAAATGGAGTTATGATTGTTGGAGATGCCGGAATGTTAGTAAATAACTTGCATTGGGAGGGTACAAACCTCGCAATGATAAGTGGAAAACTTGCTGCAGAAACTGCAATTTTAGCTCTTGAAACAGGTGATTATTCAAAGAAAATTCTTTCCAACTATGAAAAAGCGCTAAAAAACTCTTTTGTAATGAAAGATTTAAAAACTTACAAAGATTTGATGTCCATTTGTCATTCAAGACAAAAAGCATTTTTAAATTACTATTTCAAAAAAATAAATGCATTCTTTGAGATGTTTACTTCTGTTAACAGCATTCCAAAGCGCGAAAATTATTGGAAATTTATAAAAAGTATTTTTAAAGATAGAAAAATTTCAGAATTAATCAAAGATATTTTTGCAATAATAAAACTAGTGTGGAGTATTTTGATATGAATTTAGACAAAAAATTATATACATTAAAATATTCACCGGACACAGAATCCCATTTGAAGCCCGACAAAGAACAATGCAAACTTTGTAAAAGTAAAAATTGCACATACATTTGTCCTGCACAAGTTTATGAATGGAATGAAGAAAAGCAAGAACTAATAGTCAATTACGAAAACTGTCTTGAATGTGGAGCTTGCAGAATAGCTTGCGAAAGAAAAGCAATCGACTGGAAATATCCAAAAGGCACAAAAGGAGTAACTTTTAAACAAGGATAAATTTATAGTTATATATAAAGGAGAGAAAAAGATGAAAGAAGAATACTCACAACAACACAGACGCTGGTATGACAAAGACCCTGTTTTGTCAGAAGCCGTAAGAACTTTGGAAGAAACAGACGACCAAACCCAAATTAGAGTTGCGTTGAATTTAATCAAAATTATTATCGAACACAATATTGAAGATGAAAAATTTGAAGCAGTCGACGATATTATTAATGCAGTAGGTTCAGGCTTAGATGACAATAGACGTGGACGTTGGTACGACATCGACACAACTTTGAGAACCGCAATGAATATGTTACAAAATTGTCCTGAAGATACTCAAAAAGTTATCGCTAAAGAAATGGCTAAAATGGTTGTTGATGAAATTAAAAAAGATGACATCGAAGACGAAGACGGTGAAGAATAATTTTTAACCAAAATTTTATTACGAAAAAAGAATGGGTTTTGAGCACCCATTCTTTTTTGTTGTTTTTTATTTTTATATAAAACACTATGTATCAATATTTGTTGCATAAACAGCATGAGTTTCAATAAAATCTCTTCTCGGTTCAACTTTATCACCCATCAATACATCAAATAACTGGTCACAAAGCATAGCATCTTCAATATTAACCTTCAACAAAGTTCTTGTTGCAGGATCCATTGTAGTTTCCCATAATTGTTGTGGCATCATTTCACCCAAACCTTTGAAACGTTGAATTTGCAACCCTTTTTGACCTCTATCATCAATCAATTTTTGAAGTTTTTCAAACGAATTGATTTCATATTTTTCAGTGTCAGTTTCAAGCAACAATCCGTCTGATTCTTCAATCAAGAAATCACGAATTTCCGGATATGCAGCTCTCAATTTCTTATACTCAGAACTCTTAATGATATTTTGGTTAAGAATTACATGCTCTTCTTCATTCAAATGAAGCATAAATGAATACTTAGCATTTTCAGCATTATATTTAACTTCAACTTTATAATTTTCAGCTTCTGCAATATTGTAATTCTTAGCATGGTCAATCAAATAGTGATTTAAGTAATCACAAATTTCGTTCATTTTAGCTTGATTATCAAAGTCTTCCAAAGTAATATTCGAACGAACCAATCCTCTCAAAAATACCGCAGGATACAAGTTCAAAATTGGGTTATTGTATGAACGATAGAATTCAGACATATTTTTGATAAGTTCTAATAATTCTTCGCCGGTTTTAACATTTTTCTTTTCTTTGTCTGACAAGCTCAAATTCTTAATACCACGTTCTTTAAGCATTTTATCTAAAACATGCTCATTGAATAAATACTCAGAAGTTTTACCTTGAGTAACCTTAAACAATGGAGGTTGAGCAATATATACATAACCATTTTCAATCAATGGTCTGGCATATCTGAAGAAGAATGTTAACATCAAAGTTCTAATGTGAGCACCATCAACATCGGCATCGGTCATGATGATAATTTTGTGATATCTCAATTTATCAATTTCAACTTCTTCTTCGTTACGGCTAATCTTTATACCGAAAGCTTGAACCATAGATTGAATTTCGTTGTTACCGTAAATTCTATCTAGTCTTGCTTTTTCAACATTAAGAATTTTACCTCTCAAAGGCAAAATAGCTTGAAACATTCTGTTTCTGCCTTGTTTTGCAGAACCACCAGCGGAATCACCCTCAACTAGGAAGATTTCGCATTTTTCGGGTTCACGATTTGAACAGTCAGCTAATTTTCCTGGGAGTGTTGAATTTTCAAGAACAGTTTTTCTTCTTGTCAATTCTCTTGCTTTTCTTGCAGCTTCTCTTGCTCTTTGAGCTTGCAATGTTTTGTCTAAAATTGTCTTAGCAATTTTAGGGTTAAATTCTAACCATTCTTGAAGCTTATCCCTAACAGCATCTTGAACGGCACCCAAAGCTTCTTGAGAACCTAATTTTTCCTTTGTTTGCCCTTCAAATTCAGGATTAGGAATTTTAACAGAAACGATTGCTGTCAAACCCTCTCTAACATCTTCACCTGATAGATTTGAATCAGAATCTTTTAAAATGTTGTTTTTTCTTGCGTAATCGTTGATTACTCGAGTGATTGAGTTTCTAAAACCTGTCAAGTGAGTACCACCTGAATGAGTGTTGATATTATTTGCAAAAGATAAAACACTTTCTTGATAAGAATCAGTGTATTGCATTGCAACTTCAACTTGCAAATCCCCAACAACCTTATCTATATAAATAGGTTTTTCGTTAATTACAGTTTTATTCTTGTTAAGGAATTCAACGTAACTGGCAATACCACCCTCATAGTGATAAACTTCAGATTCTTCAGCATCATGACGGTTAAAAATAATTTTTAATCCTTTGTTCAAAAATGCCATTTCTCTTAATCTGTTTGCGATTACGTCACAATCAATTTCTGTAGTTTCTGTAAATATTTCAGGATCCGGCCACCAAGTAGTTTTTGTACCTGTTTTGTCAGTAGATTTAACTTTTTCAACAGGAGCAAGAGGCTCTCCTCTCATATATTCTTGACGCCATACATAACCATCACGAGAAACTTCTACAATATATTTTTCTGATAGTGCATTTACAACAGAAGCACCAACACCGTGAAGACCGCCTGATACCTTGTAACCCCCATCACCGAATTTACCACCTGCGTGAAGAACCGTGTGAACGATTTCCAATGCAGATTTTCCGCTATCAGGTTTAATATCAACAGGAATACCACGACCGTTATCTTCAACAGTTACACTATTATCTTTGTGAACAGTAACATGAATATCTGTACAAAAACCTGCCAAAGATTCATCAATGGAGTTATCTACGATTTCGTAAATACAGTGATGCAAACCTCTTTGAGATGTTGAACCGATATACATTCCCGGTCTTACCCTTACAGCTTCTAACCCCTCTAAAACCCTGATGTTACTAGCATCATATTGTTTTGAAGTATGTGTTTCTAATTCTTCGTATTGCTTGTTAATCTCTTCATTTTGCTTTTCTATTTGCTCATTCATTTGAACATTTTTAGCATCTTCAAGAGCTTCTATAGCTTTATCATTCATCGTGTCTTGGGTATTTTCTGACATGTGCTTCTCCCCTAATCTATCCTTATATATAGTAATAGTATAACACAAAAGTTTTTAACTCCGCAAATTTGTAAATTTTCTTTGATTTTAGAACTGAAAGGAGAATAAATAGTACAGATGAATTTGTAGATGAATTTTAAAAATATATAAAAATAAGTATCCGATGTGATGCAGATCATATTGCAGATTGTTGGCCAACAAAAACAGTAACYACAWCWGAYGGWRAAACTTATGATGTATCAAAAGCAAAAACWGGAAAGAATTTAAATTTAAAAGATAACAAAAGTAATAACGTTGGTATAATTTTAGCCGATGGAGCAACACTAATACTTACCTACAATCCAAATGAAGGAATAATCGGAGATGGTGATACAGTAACCCCAAGAGCGCAATCTTCGGTGAGGTTCTGTGCGTAGGTGATTAGAGTCAGAATTTGACTATGTCAAATTCTGAGGTGAAGAGTGAAGTATAGCAAAACGTGTCTTATAGAGGAAACAATAAAAACTTTAAAAATTTTTATTTTTATGTCATAATGTTTACTGCGTGTAACAGTTATGAGGTATGAAAAATAATGGCAATGAATTCACCAAGACAAACTTCACAAATTAAACGTGAAATTTTGGTTAGACTTATCAAAGCATATTTAGGTGATAATTTCGAAGAAGAAACAAGAAAAATCCCTTACGATATGCGTCCAAAAGGCAGCGATGTTCCTTATCGTTGTTGTATTTATAAGGAAAGAGCAATCATTAGAGATCGTGCAATTGCAGGTTTAGGAACTTCTATTGAAGATACTGATGATAGTGTTTTACTATCAGATATCGCAAAAAAAGCTGAAGATAGAGTTCAACCGGAAGAACACCCGCTTACTGTTCTTACCACAGCTTGTAAGGGTTGTGTTCCATCAAGAATTTTCGTTACAGACCTATGCCAAGGTTGTGTCGCAAGACCTTGCGAAAGCACTTGTCGATTCGGAGCAATCTCTGTTCATGACGGAAAATCTCACATTGATACAGAAAAATGTAAAAATTGCGGAATGTGTGCTCAAGTTTGTCCATATCAAGCAATCCAAAGAATCATCGTTCCTTGTGAGAATGCTTGTCCGGTTGGTGCAATCGCTAAAGGCGAGGACGGACATGCCAGAATCGATTTTGATAAATGTATTTCTTGCGGAAGATGTGTTGCTGCTTGTCCATTCGGCGCAGTTCACGAAAAAAGTCAAATTATCGACATTTTAAAACAAATAAAACAAGGTAAAAAATTGGTCGCAATGTTAGCTCCGTCAATTATGGGGCAGTTACCTTGCACACCTACTCAATTGAAAGATGCTATTCAACAGTTAGGATTTGCTGATGTTGTTGAAGTTGCAATCGGTGCAGATATCACAACTAAGAATGAGGCTGACGAATTCAAAGAAAGAATGGAAAAAGGCGATGCATTTATGACAACTTCTTGTTGTGCAGGTTACAATGAACTTGTTGATAAGCACATTCCGGACTTGAAACCTTTCCGTTCCGAAACAAAAACCCCTGCTTATTACACAGCAGAACTTGTTAAAAAAGAAACTCCAGATGCTATAACTGTTTTCTTTAGCCCTTGTGTTGCTAAAAAACGTGAAGCATTACAAAACCCGGACATTGATTTCGTTCTTAACTACGAAGAACTTGGAGCATGGTTAATCGCTAAAGATATCAAGGTTGACACTTGTGAGGGTTCTGAATTTGCAGTTGAATCTTCTGCAGAAGCTAGAAACTTTGCAGTAACCGGTGGTGTTGCAGGTGCTGTTAATGCGTTATTAGAAGACGGTGAAAAAGCAACTCCGGTTATCATTGACGGTTTAGATAAGGCTGCCGTTAGAGATTTGAAAAAATACGGCAAAAACGGTAAATGCGATTTGGGTAACTTAATCGAAATCATGGCTTGCTCCGGTGGTTGTTTAGGTGGCTCTAGCACAATCAATGCATTCAAACCTGCATTGAAACAATTGACAAATTACGTAAAAGAAAGCCCTGAAATCAAAGACGTTCTTAAAAAGTAATTGGGAAATATATAATCAAAATGTGCGGACTTTTAAAAAGTCCGCATATTTTTAATCTTAAAAAAAAATTATTCTAAAATACTCCCCTCAACAAAATCGAACTTGCCTTGTTTAATCGCTTCAATTGCATCTTCTGCCTTGACAGATTTAAGCTTTTTAGCTTCTTCAACTCCAAAAATTTCTGCAACCTTTTTTCGACCATCAAGATATCTATCAATCATAAAATCGCATAATGCATCTTTACCACTAGCAGCAGCATCTTTATAACCTTGAAGTCTTATTCTCAATCGTGTCTCAAGTTCTTTTGCATATTGGAAAATATCTTTGGCTTTTCTTAGTGGTTTATTTTCATCTTCAGCAATCTTTTTTGCAATAAATTTTCTGATAACATCTGCATCGTCATTTGTCGCATGTAGACTTTCTGCGTAATTTTGTCGTTCTGAAAATTTGGGAATTAATGTTAATTCTTCCCAACCCCAAAATTTATCCGGAGTTTTCAAGTTAATATAATTGTGATTATCAATAAAATGATTATCATATATTAATTCGCTAAACTTATTAACAGCTTTTAAGCCCCCTTTTACAATATATTTGCCTTGAAAATTCGGAGAGTAGTTGTTTTGAATTTGCATATTTTAATCCTTTTTTTAGTTTCTTTTGAAGATATTAATTACAAACATAATTTTTTTTGCGGGTTAGATATAAATTTCAATCCAAAAACAAAAATAAATAATAATAGTCTTCAATTTAGCCAAAATCAGATTACGACAAGTCAAAACATGGCAATATAATTGTAAAAAATACAAGGAGCAATATTATGAATCAAGCAATAAAACTTCTTTTGGTTGAAGATCATAAATTATTGAGAGTCGGATTAAAATCGCTATTTGAGGAGCAAGATGGGTTAGAAGTAACCTCAGAAGCTCAAAGTGGCAAAGATGCAATAGAAAAATTCCGCACAACACACCCCGATGTAACCCTTATGGATATTGGTTTACCTGATATTTCCGGTATTGAAGCAACAAAAAAAATACTAGAACTTAACACCAATGCAAAAGTTATAATTTTGACTTCTCATCTGAGTGAAAAAGAGGTGATTGACTCACTTGAATCCGGAGCCTGCGCTTATGTAATGAAAGATATAAATACAGACATACTGAAAATGATTATTCAAACAATAAAAGAGGGAGCAATGTGGATTGACCCGTTAGCCGTACCAATTTTAAGAGATAAAAACAAGGGACTTGTACCCCAAAGGCAAATGTCACGTGCAATGTTTAGAGAACAACATTCTAACCTTACCCAAAGAGAGTACGAAGTCTTGAAATTAGTTGTTGACGGAAAATCAAACAACGAAATTGCAGAAGAACTTACAATTTCGTCGCACACCGCAAAAGCTCACGTTTGCAATATTATCCAGAAGTTGTTAGTTGATGACCGAACCCAAGCTGCCGTCAAAGCACTAAAAGAAGGGCTTGTGTAAAGCCTACGCAGCTCTATCATCAGAATTTATAAACTGCAAAACATTATTAGCAACAGATTTTTGCAAATCATCACCCGCATCTTTCAAATATTCAAATGCCATAAACAAAGTACGATTATTATCATACCATCTACGCATTTCGTAATTTGAAAGTCTTTGCCTATAAATTTCTTTATTAGGTTTATAACCTGCATAATATAGTTCCTGCAAAATTTTCTTTGCATACCGAAGTCTATCAAACTCTTGCGCTATTTCAATCTTGCTAATAACAATACAAACATCTGGAGACAATTCGTACCAACGTTTTTTTTGAGCAACAACTGTCATTAATCCCTCCAATATATCCTCTAGATATATTATAAACTGTTCTATTATTAATTAAAAGTCTAATTCTTTAGAATTAATACAATTGTTTACACTAAAAAAGCATTCGAGCAAAATATTTTACCCGAATGCTTGATTATATTTGGCAAATTAGACTTTTGAATTATTCTTCTTCAGCTTCTTCTGAGATACCACCGTCTTGCATATCTTCTTCATCTAATTCGTGTTGATTCATTTCTGCTTCAATTTCTTCTTGCAATTCTTCTGAATCAACTCCGGTATCAACCGTTTCATCTTCTTGAGCAGCTTCTTCATCATAATCGTAGTTATTTACGTTTTGAGCTTCAGCTTGTTCCATTTGAGAAACTGATTTAATATCAATTTTCCAGTTAGTTAATTTGTGAGCAAGTCTTACGTTTTGACCTTCCCTACCGATAGCAAGGCTCAATTGGTCATCTGGAACAACAACCAATGCTTCATGAGCAAATTCATCATCTGCCATGATATCTACAGATACTACTCTCGCAGGAGACAAGGCATTAACGATATATTCTACCGGATCTTCTGAATATCTTACAATATCAATTTTTTCGTTTTTCAATTCGCCAACAATAGTTTGAATTCTGCTACCTCTTGGCCCAATACAAGCTCCAACTGAATCAACTTCGGGATCATTTGACCAAACCGCAATTTTTGTTCTATAACCAGCTTCACGAGAAATTGATTTAATTTCTACAATACCGTCTTCAATTTCAGGAACTTCAAGCTCAAACAATTCTCTAACGATTTCCGGATGAGCATGAGAAACAATAACTTGTGGCAATCTTGTTGTTTCTTTTACATTCAAAACAAAAACTCTGATTCTATTACCAGGTTTGTAATATTCTCCAGGAATTTGTTCTTTTCTTGGCATGATAGCATCAGTTTTACCAATATTAACAATAACATTTCTTCTATCGTCGATTTTTTGGATAATACCTGTAATCAAAGTACCTTTTTTCTCTAAGAATTCGTTAAGAACAAGATTTCTTTCAGCTTCTCTAATTCTTTGAGTCAAAACTTGGTTTGCAGCTTGAGCAGCGATTCTGCCAAATTGTTCCGGAGTAACTTCTAATTTAACTTCGTCACCCAATTCAACATCTTCATCAATTTCTTTTGCTTCTGCTAGAGAAATCTCGTTATCTTCATCTTCAACATGGTCAACGACAGTTTTACCTTTGAAGATACCGATTTCACCGGATTGTTCGTCCAAAAATGCTTCAACATTTTGAACTTCTTTCAATCTAAGGTGTTTTTTATAAGCTGCAACCATTGCGTCACACAAAGATGAAATTACAACATCTTTTGAAATACCTTTTTCTTTTTCCAATTCTTCGAAAACTTCATTCAAGTTTCCTGCTCCGATTTTAATCATTTGTTTATTTTCCTTTCGTTGTTTGTTTCTTGTTGCCTACCTACAAAAGCCTTAATCAATATATAGCTTTGCAGATTGGATATTTTCTTTAGGGATTTGAAGTTCGCAACCATCATCAAAGCGGAAGAATGTTAACCCCTCATTGTAATCATAGTCAACAATCTCACCTTTGAAGATTTTTTCTACTTCACCCATCAAAGGTTCTTTTAGTTTTAAACTTATTCTTTTACCCTTGAAAATGATAAACTCTTTTTCGGACTTAAATTTACGTTCTAACCCGGGAGAAGAAACCTCTAAATAGTATTTTACTGGAATTAAATCGTCTAAAAAGCCTTCTAAACTTCGAGTAACGTTTTCACAATCGTCTAATGTGATGTTGCGTTCTTTTGAATATAAGAAAATTCTCAAAAACCAACGGTGATTTTCCTTTGAAAAATCAATCTCAATAGGAATCAAATTGAAACGCATTGCGGTATTTTCAATTAATGGAGTAATAGCCTCTAGAACTTCTAACCTATTTACATCTTGTTTCATCATTCCTACCTTTCAGTTGTTGTATTATTAGTGAAAAAAAGAACGGGGTAACCGTTCTTTTTTCATCTTGCAATACTGCTTGCTCTTTTATTTTAATATATTCAAACTGAAAAGTAAAGTGGTTTCATATAACAATAAAAATTTATGAAGCACATAATTCCTTAAAATCCTTTGAGTCCCAGTGCTTTAATATTCTTGCGCGATATTAACAATTTGATTTTAATTTCAATTTTGTGCTAGTATGCAGGTAAAGGTAGGATTAAAAATATGATAAATAGAAAATCAAGAGATGAAATTAAAAGAATGAAACATGCAGGTTACATCGTTGCTTTAGTTCACCAAAAGATGAAAGAAGTCGTTGTTCCCGGGATTTCTACAAAAGAATTAGACGAAATTGCAATGAAAATAATTAAAGAAAACCGTGCAATTCCAACATTTTTAGGTTATTCAGGCTTTCCGGCTTGTATTTGTACTTCAATTAACGAACAAGTCGTACACGGTATTCCATCAGAAAAAGCTATCCTTAAAGAGGGCGATATCATTGCAATTGATGTAGGCGCAACTTATGGTGGTATGGTTGGTGATAGTGCTTGGTCATACAGAGTTGGAAATGTAAGTCCGGAAGTTGACAAGTTGATGAAAACAACTGAGGAATCTCTATACGCAGGAATTAAGCAAATGTGTCCGGGAAACGTATTAGATGATATATCTAAAGCTGTTGAAGCTGTTGCAAATCGTGAAGGTTACGGAATCGTTCGACAATATGGCGGTCATGGTGTTGGACATGAAATGCATGAAGATCCATTTTTATTCAATTATAGTGTAGGAGATAACACTCCAATCAAATCTAACATGGCTATTGCAATTGAGCCAATGTTGAATTTAGGTTGCGATGACGTTGTTGTTTCTGAAACTGACGGTTGGACAGTAAGCACAAAAGATGGAAAACCATCTGCGCACTTTGAACACACAGTAATTGCAACTGATGATGGACCAATCATCACAACCACCTTAAATCAGGAGATTTAGATGAATTATTATATAGGTGTATCGCTTGCTTCAGGTTCAAGTATGGATTCCGGAGTTGCTGTAATCAGTGAGGATAACAAAATTATCCTGCTTGATAAGCTGTACAAAATGAATGATATAATTTTCTTTTTTGAAAATTTTTCTTCTTTAAAAAACTCTAAAATCTGTGTTTCTGTACCTTTTGACAGAACAATGCTTGAAGGTAAATGGAGAATTCTTTCAAAACCTTATCAACCGGTAGCAACAAACAAAAATATTCCCAACCGTGATAATTGGACACAAAGACATTCAAACAGAGGCTCTGAATATTTTAGAGAGTTAACAGAACGAGGAATTGAAGTCAATAGATTTGATATTTATATGACACGTCAAAGTATGCATTTGAATTCTTGCTATAAAGACAGGTCACCCGCTGATTGCAAATTTTTGCAACAAGCTTTGAAATTTGAATGGGGTTTTGAGGATTTACCTGCTAACATGATGCCAATGTCACATTTAGAGGCTATATTGGGAGCAATGCTTGCAAAAGAAAAAGTTCAAAATCCGAATGAAATTAGAAATATTTACAATTTCAAAGGACTTAATGTTATTGATATCAAAGAAAATTTAAATATTTCAACTGAAGTTTACGACTTTGAGAGAAAACTTATTGGGAAATCTTGCATAGATTAATCAGATTTTGGGAGAGCAATGTTAAAAAAGATAATTGATACAATCAGTAATCCGTTACTATTTTATGCAGACAAATCAGGAAATGCTGTTTTTAGAAATTTCTGTTGGTTTAAAAATACGGGCTGCCTTTATAAAATGAATTTGACAAAAGCCGAGGTTGGCAAAATCTTGGAATGCAGATTTGAACTTGAAAAATATTTGAAAGCGGCATATTTTATTGTTCCAATTGTTATTTATTTAATTTTTATACACCTAAATTTTTCATTGTTAAATATGTTGATTTGCGAATTCTGGTGGATAACAATCATTTGCGGCATTAAATGCGTTTGCGCTTATATGTACAGTAAAATTCTTATTCACAACTTTGGAATGTATGAAGTTGTGGATTTTAAACCACATATTCCTCGAGAAAAAACTTTAGATTACAGAGCGAATTTTTATTCAAAAATAGTTTTGATTTTAGTTTTGATTGCATTATTTTTTGCTCCGGCTTTCGGGCTATTATATGGAATGAAATTAAATTTAAACTCTAAAAAAACTCATTATACATCTGCAATAACTCTTTCAAAAATATATCTTGCATTATACCCCAAAACAGAATCCGTATATGATATGCGAGCTTTTGCAAGATACAAAAAAAGGGATTATGAGGGAGCATTAAAAGATTACAAAACCGTGCTAAAAATGTCCGGAAAGAAATTCACCAAAAAAGATTTCACGAGATTTGCAAACCTTTTATTACTAGAGAGAAAATTAACAACCGCTGAAAATGCAGTTGACGTTTTTAACGAATATGCAACAAGAAAAAAAATGAGCATTCTTGAAGAAGAGCAAATGTTATGGATAAAATCAATTTTTAGGGTTGAAAATAATATTATCGAGAGCATAATTCCAGACTACAACGACCTTTTAGAGTCTTTAGATAAGAAAGATAAAATAAATTATTTCTATATCTCAAGTGACAAAGCATACATTTTGTATCTAATGCAAAATTACGATTATGCAATAGAAATTTATAATGTATTGATTTCTTATGCCGCAGCTCACCCAGAAAAATTCGCAAAAGAATTACAATCACTATATGCGGAACGTGGTTATGCAAAACGCAAAATGCAAGACCAACTTGGTGCAGATGCAGATTTTGTTAAATCTAAAATAGACCCATTTGAACTTGATAAATATGAACCTCGTTACAGTCATCAAGAATTTGTTGCCGAAAAGTTTTAGATTT
>DABJ01000011.1:56020-64538 GCA_002102825.1 Candidatus Gastranaerophilales bacterium HUM_12
TAAAACACTTGCGCCTCTTTTAAAAAGTTTTTTACAACCTAAAATGGTTTAGTTTGGTTTAACTTCATACGAAGTTCTCTAAATCTTGAGATATCTTCTTGAGTTTTACCGGAATCTTTGAACACCGCCTGAGTTGTTGGGTGAACCATCAAAACATAATCCATGTGAATTTCTAAGAAGTTGTATCTTCTTGGAGATTGATTACCAACTCTTGGATATATTTCAGCATTTGTTACTGCCAAAAATCTTCTTTCCTTATCGTTCAAAAGGTCTGTCAACTCTCTGTTTGTATTTGTATATTTTGATACGTGAACAACACCTTTAATATCGTGATCTGCTGTCAAAATTGTTACTTCTATTGGAACTGTATCACTGTGTTTTGCTGCCATTTTATTCTCTTCCTCTTATATCTTATTAACAATAGTATATTATATTTTGAGCAAATTGTCTATATGTTAAAATTTTCAAAATTATTTTCTAAATCTTCCACCATAAACTTCATGAACATCAACAACTGAAACAAAAGCTTTTGGGTCAATTTCTTTTATAATATCAATCATTTTAGGAAGTTCAAGTCTTGAAATTACGCAATAAATCAAATCTTTATCTTGTCCTGTATAACCACCAATACCTTGCAAATATGTAACACTAATGTCAAGTCTTTCTATTAATTGCTCCCCGATAGCAGATGCATTATCACTAATAATTCTGACAGATTTTGAACTGTTGAAACCTTCCATTACAGTATCAATAACTTTTGAAGCAATAAAGTATGTCATAATTGAGTACATTGCGCTTTCCCAGCTAAAAACTTTCCCTGCTGCTAGATAAATAAACACATTTATACCCATGATGAATTCGCCAACAGAAACTCCCAACTTTTTAGACACAACCAAAGACAACATCTCAGTTCCATCTAGTGAGCCTTCGTGCTTTAAGATAATTCCAACACCAAGTCCAAGAATTATTCCACCAAAAACTGTCGCCAATAATAAATCGTGAGTAACTTTGTAATGATGAAAAATATTCAAAAATACAGCAAGAATTATGTTCGCAAATGCGGTCTGAACAACAAACTTCCCACCCATTTTTTTGAACGCCATTATAATAAATGGAGTATTCAAAATTAAAATAAGTAAACCTAAATTCCATTTTGTAATATGGCTGACAATCATTGAAATACCAATAACCCCACCATCAATAATGTTATTAGGAACTAAAAAAGATTCTAATGCAAAAGCCGTAATCATAGCTCCCACAGTTAAAAATATAATATTTTTCAACTGACTTAAAAAACTATTTCCTTTTGCATCAAGACTTTTTGCCATATTAATTCTCGTTTTTCTTAGTTAATAATTTTTCCAGATTAAATCTTTGTTTTTTTTCAGGTTGTTCGTTCTTTTTGTAACCCAAAATCTTTTCTAAATCCGCTTTCAATGTTGGAATATCATCATATTTTTTCAATGTACCATCTAGTGTTACAGAGACATCGCCTGTTTCTTCTGACACAACAAGACAAGCTGCATTGCTTGATTCTGTCATACCAATAGCTGCCCTGTGACGAGTTCCGTATTTCCAACTAAGTTTTGGGTCGTCTGTCAATGGAAGTAAAACCCCCGCAGAAATTATTTTTGAACCGCTAATTACAACCGCACCATCATGAAGTGGAGTGTTAACATGAAAAATAGTCAACAACAATTCGGTTGAAACATCAGCATTTAAAATTGTACCAACATCGTGGTAAGTATTACTCAAATCATTTTGAAATACAATCAATGCCCCAGTGTGAGATTTCGAAAGATATTTTACGGCTTCAATAATTTCTTTAATTACGTCAATTGATTTGTTGTCATCTTTTTTCTTTCCGTTATCAAAAAGTCGTTTAAAGAAATCGACTTGTCCCAAATAACCTAAAAATCTTCTAAGTTCAGGTTGGAAAATTACAATTAAACTTAATGCAACAAGTGTAACAATTGAACGAATAAATACACCCAAAATTGTTAAATCAACCGCAATTAAAACTTCGCTCAAAATCCATAAAAATACAAGAACAACAGCACCTTTTACAAATTTTTCAGAATGGGTATTTTTGATAAATTTTTGATAAAAAATCATCAAAATTGCAACGATAATTAAAACTTCAAACGTGTTTTTCCAACCAAATGTATCTTTAATATACATGTGCCAATTGCCTATGAAATTTTGAAGTAATAATAAAATATCGTCTGTCATTATTTTAACCTATCCGGAATTATATCGTGCGAAATTAAATCATCTAAATTTTCTCTATTGATAATAATATCAGATTGAGAATTATTTACAAGAACCATTGCAGGTTTTTGAACTCTGTTGTAATTTGAAGCCATTGAATAATTGTAAGCTCCGGTATTATAAACACACAAAATGTCGCCCTCCACAGGATTTGGCAATTCAATATCCTTTATCAAAATATCGCCTGATTCACAATATCTGCCGGCAACAGTAACTTTTTCAAGTTGTGCATTTTCTTTCTTGTTTGCAATTTGAGCAAAATATTCAGCCTGATACATTGATGGACGAGGGTTATCTGCCATACCGCCATCTACTGCAACATACTTTGTACCATGTGGAACTTGTTTTGAACTTCCAATAGAATAAAGTGTAACTCCTGATGTAGAAATTATGCTTCTTCCAGGCTCTAAAAATAAAGTTGGAGATTCGATATTATATTTTTCAATAACTTCATTTAGTTTGTTTATAATAATTTCACCAATCTCATAAGTTGATGGAGGAACATCTTTTTCTGTATATTTTACACCTAATCCGCCACCAATATTGATTTCATCTAGCTTTATACCAAATTTTTTGTCTAATCTTGAAATCTCTTTTACTAAAATTTCAATCTCATCTGAGTAAATGCTAGTTTCAAAAATCTGAGAACCAATATGAGCATGAAGTCCGTGAAGTTTTAAATTTTTATACTCATCTAAAATTAATTCAACAGCTTCATCAATTTGCGTTATATCAAACCCGAATTTTGAATCCAAATGACCGGTTTGAATATACTCATGTGTATGACATTCAATCCCAGGGGTAATTCTCAATAGAATTCCAACAGTTTTATTTTTAGACTTTGCGACTTCATTTAACAAAGTCAGTTCTAAAAAGTTATCCACAGAAAATCTACCAACACCAAGTTCTACAGCTAAAGCCAACTCATCATAAGACTTGTTACTACCATTGAATAGAACATGGCTCATATCAACTCCGGCTTTGTAAACCGTATAAATTTCACCACCGGAAACGGTATCAAAACCAAAACCCTCACTATCAACTATTTTAGCAATTGAACTTGTACATAAGGCTTTTGACGCATACATCATGTGCGTTTTTGGATATTTTGCAAAAGCTTTTTTATAATCTCTGCAAATTGAACGCAAAGTTTCTTCATCAACCACATACAAAGGAGTTGAATATTTTTCAGCTAAAGATACTAAATCGCAACCGCCAATTTCAATATTTCCGGCATCATTTATTTTCGTGGTAATTGGTTTTTGGAATTGGTTTGTACTAGATGTCATTTTTGCTCCTTAACTGCGATATGCAACTTTATAATAACATATTTGAACTAAAAAATATATACTAAATTTGAAAAATTAATAAGAAAAATATTTATCAAAATCAACATCATCAAAACTACACAAAAGCATAAAAATTTCATCATCTTCGTCCATTCTTTGAAAGTTGTATTCATTAAACTTCCAATATTTGGGGTTTATGCCTTTAACTCTGACAATATCTTTTTCTTTTAAAATATTCAATTTTTTCTTCACCACATCAACTGGAAGATTAACGAGCTTAGCAAGTTCAACTGCCGTAATCCCGTCATCAGACGAGCATTTCTCGGGAGTTAGAAACATCAACTCCAGCCCGACCGATTTAAGCTCTTTATCTTCTTCGTTTCGCGTGTAACTATCCATATTTACATGATAACCGAAACATATTCTAAGGATATCCTTTATTTATATGAGTGGTTTAAATTTCAAAGTTTACATTAAAACTGCGGAGCATTTTTTCCCTTATTTCCTTGCGCCTTATTTCCTTATATATATTATTTTACATCTTTTTTCTTTTGTAATAAAATAAAAACATAGATAATATTAAATTATGAGGGAATTAATAAAATGCAAGTATCTTTAAATTGGTTAAATGAATTCGTTGATTTGTCAAATGTTGAAGCATCTCAAATTGCTCATGAATTGACTATGAGTGGTTTAGAGGTTGAAGCTGTTGAAGACGTTAAACCAAGTTTTACAAATATAAAAACTGTTAAAATCGAAAAAATTGATGCTCACCCAAATTCAGACAGATTACACCTTGTGACTGTTAACACAGGTAGTGGCTTGAAAACAGTTGTTTGTGGTGCACAAAACATTGCTGAAGGACAAGTTGTTCCTTATGCAAGTGTTGGTTCACAAGTTTTGGATAGAAAAACAGGGGAGATGTTTACTTTGACTCCTGCAGTTATCCGTGGTGTTGAATCACAAGGAATGTTATGTTCTGCCGATGAACTTGGAGTTTCTGATAGAAATTATCAAGAAGAAGACGGCATTTTAATTTTAAACAGAATTTTCTCAGATGTTCAATTAGGACAAGACGTTAAAGATGTTTTAGGATTTGAAAAAGATACAGTTCTTGATGTTGCACCAACGGCAAACAGGGGAGATCAAATGTCAGTTATCGGTGTTGCCAGAGAACTAAGCTCACTATTCAATACTCCATTGAAATTTAATCCTATTGAATGCACAAAAGATTTATCAACTGACAAATTTAAAGTTGAAATCAAAGATAAAACTGTTTGCAAATACTATTCAATCGCATTATTGAAAAATATTAAAACAAAACCATCTCCGGATTGGATGAAAAAAAGGCTTTTAGCATCTGGTGTTCGTTCAATAAATAATGTCGTTGATATTACAAACTATGTAATGCTTGAATATGGTTGCCCTCTTCACGCATTTGATGCTGATAAACTTGATGGTTATCTTTGCGTAAGAAGAGCTGAAGATGGTGAAAAATTAATTACACTTGACGAGGTTGAAAGAACACTTACAACTGATTCTGTATTGATTGCAACAAAAGATAAAGGTGTTTGCTTAGGTGGTGTTTTCGGTGGTGCGAATTCTGAAATTGATGATAATACAACTTCAATCGCATTAGAAGCAGCATATTTCACTCCTGCAACTAACAGAAAATCTGCAAGAAGTGCAGGATATAGAAGCGAAGCAAGTGCAAGATTTGAACGTGGTATTGATATTGAAGCCGTAAAACCGGCTTTGATGCGTGCAATGCAATTGTTGGTTGAGTATGCAGATGCAGAAGTTGTCGGAGTAGTTGAAGATGGGGAAAATAAACTTGAACCTATTGAAATCACCTTAAGATATGCACAAATTAAAAGAATTTTAGGTTGTGAAATCGCACCTGAAAGATGTATAAATATCTTAGAAAATTTAGGATTTAAAAAATTGGGTGGAAATGATGCCGCTGCTAAATTTTTAGTTCCAAGTTTCAGAGCTTACGATGTTACAAGAGAAATTGATTTGATTGAAGAAATTGCAAGAATCAATGGTTATGACAAAATTTCTCCGACATTACCATCAAAAGCTCAAACTCCAACAATTACTTTGGAAGAAAAAGTTATTAATAAGGTTAATGAAATTATGCTATCAGCAGGTTTGAACGAAATTCAAACAAGTTCACTTATCGGTAAACCGTTGTTAGACAAATTCAAAATTACTTATGATGATGAAAATGCAGTTAAAGTTTTAAACGCAGCAAGTGAAGATTATGCAATGCTACGTCAAACTTTGGCTGCCAGTGTTTTGAACTGTATGAAATATAATTTTGATAACGGTCAGAAAAATTTCTGGGCTTATGAAATTGGTAAAACATACATCAAAACAGCACCTGCTGATGAAAAATCAACCGGTGTTAAAGAAACAAGAGTTTTAGAAGGTGTTTTAACAGGTGAAGTTCAAAATTCTAAATGGCAAGTTAAAACAACTGTTGATTTCTACACTGTTAAAGGTATTTTAGAAAACTTGTTTAAGGAGTTAGATGTTTTAAGAAGAATTAAAATCGTTCCTATTGAAAAAACTGACCTTATCAACACACACAAAGCTCTTCACCCTTATAGAACTGCGGTTATTATGTTGTTAGGTAAACATCCTCTTCCTATCGGATATTTTGGACAAGTTCACCCGACATTGATTGATAAATTGAAATTAAATCAAAATGCATTCTTGTTCAAAGTCGATTTAACAGAGTTGATTGGAGCTGTTAAAGAATCTGTTCCAAGATTCAAACATATCCCTCAATATCCGGAAGTTAGACGTGATATTGCATTTATTATTAACGACGAAGTATCTTTTGATGATATTCAAAAAGTTATTAAAAGTTCTGTTAAGCAAAATATCTTCAAAGGTTCTGAAATCTTTGATGTATATCAAGGTGAACACGTTGAAGACGGTTTCAAAAGTGTTGCTTTCAGAATTAAAATGCAAGATGAAAATGCAACTTTGACAGACGAAATCATTGAACAACAAATGACTTCTGTTAGAGAAAAATTACAAAAAACTTATGCTCAAATTTCATTCAGGGAGTAATTAAATTATGAAAAAATTCATCTTATTATTGTCTGTTTTGACATTAACTTTTGGATTTGGTTTTTGCGAAAATACTTATTCAAAAGACGTAATACCTGTAAGACCAAACATTGTGACGGTTAATACTGTTGGCTTGTACCAAGTAGGTAATGATGTTAGAATTTACAAAGAACCGAATGAAGAATCACAAATCCTTTACCGTGTTCGCTGGAATAATGATGAATTTTTTCCGGATACAATCGGAGCAGAAAAGTTTTTTACATTGTTTTTACCGGCAAAAGAACTTGCACTTGTTAGTGTTGTTGATGTTCTTGATGATTGGGTTGAAATTGTTTATGATAATTCAACGGGAAAAACCGGTTGGATAAAAAAAGATGACCCGTACAAATTTATGACATGGATTAATTTCTACAATATCTATGGCAAAAAATACGGTTTAAATCTTTTAAAAAGTGCTCCGGAAACTTGCAAAGACATGAAATCTTCACCTGAAGATATGGCAAAAACTATTTCAACAATGAATTATCCGCAAAAAATCAATTTGAATGTCATTCGTGGAAACTGGGCACTTGTTAGTGTTATGGATTTAGACAGAACACCAAAAACCGGATATATTCGCTGGAGATCAGATGATGGTGTTCGCTATTTCTTCCCTGACGTAAAATAGTTTGACTAGATATATTTTTCAATAATTTTTTGAACTTGAATTTGAACTTCATCAATTGATTTTGTAGAATCTACAACTTTAATTCGCTGGGGTTCAAGTTTTGCAAGTTTTAAATAACCTTGTCTAACTCGGTTAAAAAATTCTTTACCGGCACTTTCCATACGGTCTTTTTCTGCACCAACTCTTTGCATTGAAGTTTCAATATCAACGTCAAAAACAAAAGTTAAATCCGGTTTTTTCCCATTTGTTGCAAGGTCATTTAATTTATTGATTTGCGCAATATCAAGTCCTCTTCCATAACCTTGATATGCAACTGTACTATCTGTGTGTCTATCACAAAGTACAATTTTACCTCGTTCAATTGCAGGATTAACAATAATATCAATATTTTGCGCTCTATCAGCCAAAAACAAAAAGGATTCACATCTGTTTGAAACTTCTCCGTCATAATTTAGTAAAATTTTTCTAATATGTTCTCCCAGACCCTTTCCCCCAGGTTCTCTTGTTAGAACAACTTCAAAACCTTTATTCTCAAGATAAGCTTTTAACAAATTTAGTTGGGTTGTTTTTCCACAACCATCTGCCCCCTCAAATGTAATAAATAAACCTTTTTGCATACAAACCTCTTTTTTTATTTAATTATAACGTAAAAAAACGAACCGTAAAACCGATTCGTTTTTTATAAAAGATAAAGCAGCCCATAAGCCGTGTTCTGTTTTAGATAATCATCTGTCTGGTATTAGGATTACTCCTAATCTCTAGCGATTTTTCCGAAGATGGCGAACAACCTTAGCCTTCGATTCAATCTTGCATCCGACCGGGGTTTACCTAGCTGATACCTTCCGATATCACTGGTGAAGCTCTTAACTCACCGTTGCACCATCGCCTGTGATAAAAAAAATTTACCCATCGGCAGTCATCATTTCTGTGGCACTGTCCACCGACTCACATCGTCCGGAGTTTCTCCGGCGGTCTGTTCTTAGATGCACGGACTTTCCTCACTTGTAATAATTACGAAGCGCGATTATCCGACTACTTTATCCGTTATTCTGTTACGTCCTTGTTAATTTTGATTGCACTTTGTGCCCAACTATCAGAAACAGTAATTCTTCCGTCTTGATAAATACTCATTGTAAAACGGTCAAAACCACTGGTTCTTGCAGCGCACTTTGTAGAATCCTCAAGTGTTGCACCATCAGATAAATCT
>DABJ01000011.1:64604-71725 GCA_002102825.1 Candidatus Gastranaerophilales bacterium HUM_12
CAGCCGCCGTACTAGTTGCTTTGCTGTTAAACCCGTTATCACTCAATTTCCAATTCATACCATCTTTAGTTGAGAAAGTACCTCCACCAGATACAAGACTTGAACTATTTATATCAAGCTTATCGACAAAAAGAGTTGCAAACTTTAAGCTTGCATCACCCTCCGTTTCAATTGTTTCGGTATGAGCACCTCCACCCCAAAGAGTACAGTTTGAATATCCATATCCGTCATCAAAACCGAGTCGTTTATCTGTCTTTGTTGCAGATGATTTGTCAGGATAACAAGCTTCATCATTGATGATATCTGCGACTACACTTTGTACAATGTAATAAGCTCTTTTTGCCATCATTGTATTTTGATTTGGCATTAAGTTAAAAATAACCGNNCCGGCAGTAAAATTGCACATAAAATACCAATAACACCAAGTGCAATAAGCAATTCAGACAAAGTAAATGCTTTATTAAATCTTTTCATTCCAATCTTTCCTCAATTACTCTTAAATGATAATTATATATTCATTATACCATATTGTATTGAATTTTTCAATATAATGTGTTATCATAGTAGTAGTATAACCGTTTAAAAAAGAGGAAAACAAATCATTTAGAATGTAAAATTTTGTTTACATAGTAGCAAAATAATTCATTCAGATGAGTTAATATCATATCACGTCCTTTATAATGTGTAGGAAAATAAACACGGATATTTGGGTGTAGAAGCTCAAGTAAACACGAAAAGCGAGATAGATTATGGTCGATAACAGATCTGCAGGATTTTTTGGTATCGGAGGCTCATTCAATTTCAAGAGTGGCGACATATCAGGAACAGCAGCAAAAATGCAAGATGATAAAATGGGGCAAGGCGGTGAATATTTTTCACAACGTGGAAACCAAGAGGAAGAACAAACTCCAGCCCAACAATATACAGACCAAAGTGCTGTATTACGTGCCACGTTGAACTCTCTTGCAATGATGAATGTTGCAAATGTTATCAACTCCAAAAAACATAAACGAGTAATGGACGAAGAAGATAAAATTACCGAAGATTTAAAAGAAATTTTACGTTTGAAAAAAATGCAAACTCGTCAACAACAAAAACACAACGACGAAGACGGACTCGAAAGATATTAGTTTAAATTGGAGAGGGCATTATTGATTTCAAAATTACCTTAACATAAATTAAGAGTAAGTTTTACCGATTTCTTTTTCGTAAGCTGCTTTATCAATAGCATCATTGCCTCTAAAGTAAACTACTTCACCATTGATTTTACCTTGTCTGTATTGAATACCATTGATTGTAGCTTCCGGAGCCTTACTCATAATAGTACGTTTTTGAGCAACCATATCTAAATGGTTCACAGATTCTGTATCTCTATTTACTTTAGCTGCAGATTTTTTAGCAACTTTAGAATCTTTATATTCTGCTTTATTTGCACCATCAGATAAATCTATATTCTTTAATGCATTATCTCTTTTTTCTGAATTTTGAGTTATTTTATTATCAAGTTTTGTTTTTTCATTCTCCTCTTTTTTAATCATTTCTTTTAATCTTGTTTCTTGTTTTGTAATCGCAGAACTCAATTTTTCTTTGTCAGATTTATAATCTTTAAATTTATCTACAGCATCTTTTGCATCTTGCAATTTAGTTTCTGATTCTTGTAACTTAGTTTCAGATTCTTTCAAGTTAGTTTCACATTGAGTTTGTTGTTCTTTAGCTTTATCTAATTTTGCTTGTTCATTTTTCAATGAAGTTTCAAGTTGTTCAACTTGAGTTTTGTTTTCACCAAGTTTTTCTTTTGCTGTATCTTTTGCTTTTGATGCTTGTGTTTCAGCTGATTTAGCTTTTTTTTCAGCTTTAGCTGCTGCATCATCTGCTAATTTTGCTTGTTCTTCACGTTTTACCGCTGAATCATAGTTAGCTTTTGCTGTCTTGTATGCTGGATTATCAACTTGAGATGTTGAGCCATCAGGATTTGTTACTGTAATCTTTTCAGGTTTAGAAGCATCTAAAGTAGCTTTAGCTTGTGCAGTTTCAGATTTTGCACTGTTGTAAGCAGAAGTTGTTTGCTTGTGTTTATTTGTTGCATTTGTATGGGCATCATGTGCTTTAGTATAAGTATCCACAGCTTTACCATATTCTGCATCAGCCTTGCTTAATGCTTGTTTTGCCCCATCACGTTTGCTCTTATATGCATCAACTGAATTCTTAGCAGTACTTACATCTTGTTTCTTAGCTGATACATCTTCTTTAGCTTTAGAAACACCCTCTTTTAGAGTATCCATATTATTTTGTGCATTAGTATAATTTGTTTCGTATTGATTTTGAGTAGCAATTGCGTCCATTGAAGCAAGTGTGCCTTTTGCAGATGAAATTGCACCAGTCAAATCTGCTGAATTTGTAGCATTAGACATTGAAGATAATGCAGAATTTGCAGATGCTGATGATAATGTAGAAGCGGTGCCTTGAGGACCTAAATCACCAAATGATTGATCTAATTGTTTAGAATTAGATGTTCCTTGTGAACCTTTTGAACCACCAATTACACCCAATTGGTTCAACAAGCTAATACCCATACTCAATGTTTGTCCAATAACTTGTCCCGCAGTAGATGCATTGCTTTGACCTGTTTGAATAGTAAAGTTTCTAGACACATTTGCAGATGATGAAACACCACGAGTTTTAAATGTAGCATTATTATTGCCAACACCGTTTAAACCTTGACGAATTCCGGTATAATCATATTTTGCAACAGATTTACTTACAGATTGTCCAGCAACATAGTCCGTTCTTGGTTTGGAATTTAAAGAATAATTAGATTTTTTATTAGCACCTACAGCATTTGTTAGTTTTACTGCAGCTTGACGAGATGTCCCGCTCTTGTCACTTGAGCGAGATCCAAAGGTGGCTTTTGTGCCAGCCATTCTAAATTTTGCTACATCTATCGTCATAATGCTCTCTTATTTTTACTCTCTTAAATATATAAAAACATGTCGAAAGCCTTAATTTCACATGTTCTCAGACTTGTTACATTTGTTAACATATCCACTCACAGACCTATGGACTTATAATTTTAAAAATATATAATTAGAAATATATGGCAATTTTAGAAGTTAAAAATTTAAATTTGGGATTTCAGTGCGAAGAAATTTTTAGACCTGCATTGTTTGATGTTTCTTTTTCGTTAGAAAAAGGTAAAATGCTCTCTATTGTTGGGGAATCAGGTTGTGGAAAAACAATGAGTGCCATGAGTATTTTGAATTTAATTCCTAAAACGGCAAGAATTACAAGCGGTGAGATTATTTTTAATAACGAAAATTTGTTAATGAAAACTCAAAAACAAATGCAGCATATTCGAGGGACAAAAATTGCACTAATTCCACAAGACCCAATGACTTCACTCAATCCGCTATACACTATAGGCAATCAGTTATTAGAAATTATAAAAATTCACCAAAACTTAACAGGAGTCGAAGCGGAGAAAAAAGCAATTGAAGCATTTGAAGCCGTACAAATTCCAAGTGCAAAATCGAGATTAAAAAACTATCCGCATGAATTTTCCGGAGGCATGAAACAACGTGCAATTATTGCAATGGCTCTATGCTGTAATGCAGAAATATTGATAGCTGATGAACCAACAACGGCACTTGACGTGACAATTCAGGCTCAAATCATGCATCTATTACAAGACATTAAAATAAATAATGGAACATCAATTCTTTTAATCACACACGATTTAGCACTTGTTAGAGAAAATTCTGATGAGATAGCTGTAATGTATTCCGGACGAATAGTTGAAAACGCACCGAATGAAGAATTCTTCAAAAATCCGATGCACCCATATTCAAAAGCATTATTAAAATCCATTCCGTCAAATCGAGGAGAAAAACTTGAAACAATTAAAGGTCAACCCCCAACACTCTCACAAAAAATTGATGGTTGTAAATTTCACCCAAGATGTGAACTCTGCAAAGAAATTTGCACAAAAGAAATTCCACAATTAAAAACTATCAATCCAAATCACAAATGCGCTTGTCATTTATATTAATGAGTGGTAGTTACAGGTTTTGGAGTTTGTAATGGTTGAACAGGTTTTGGAGGATTTAAATCACGGCACCTGTTAGATTTTGCATCAACTTTTACCCTGTCATAGACTAAATTCTTTTTATTTTCCGGAACATTTTCGATTCCGTTACAAAGAACATAAGACGTTTTCCCGTCTGCAAAAAATACTGCCTCACAAGTTGTATCAGCATATTCGCAAGAGTAATATTTCGTTTTATCTTCTGACACCGTGCATTTTTTTTCAATAACTTCCGGAGAGAAATTTTTGTAACTATTGTTACATTCAGATGAGTAAATTTTAATCCCGAATTTGTCGACATAAATCATGCAGTTTACCTTTTTACCGCTTTGATAATAAGGACAAGTATATGCTCCCTTTTTTAAATTTTGTGTTGCAATCGCACTACCGACCCCTGCAACAATTAGAATTCCCAAAATTATTAAAAAACTTTTTTTCATTTTTCACTCCAATTTTTAATCAGAGTATATCACTTTATTTAGTCATTGTAAATAAATTTTGGATTTGAACAAATGTGTTTGTGTTACTATAAAAATATAGTTTTAATGCATTAAAAAAGGATTATATAAATGGATAAATTTTATTTAACAACAGCAATTGATTATGTAAATGGTGCGCCACACATTGGCCATGCTTATGAAAAGATTTTGTCAGATATCATCGCAAGACATTTTTCACAAAGAACAGACAATTTATTTTTCTTAACAGGTACAGACGAACACGGAATTAAAATTCAAAAAACTTCTGCAGCTCAAGGCAAAACACCTAAACAACTTTGTGATGAAAATGCTCAAAAATTCAAAGATGCGTGGAAAGCTTTAGACATTAACTACAATAGATTTATCCGTACAACGGACGAAGACCACGAAAAAGTTGTTCAAAAAATATTCAAAAAATTAGTTGAAAAAGGCGACATTTACAAGCACGAGTACGAGGGATTATATTGTTCCGGTTGTGAATGTTTCTTAAACCCAAAAGATTTGACAGAAGATGGATTATGTCCTGACCACCTTAAAAAACCGGAAGTAGTTAAAGAAGAAAATTATTTCTTTAAATTATCTTCTTACAAAGATGCAATCATGAAACACATCAAAGAACACCCTGATTTCATTATCCCAAGTTTCAGAGCAAATGAAGTTCTCAACCAATTGGAAGATATTCAAGATATTTCTGTTTCAAGAAATAAAGCAAATGTTGGTTGGGGTATTGATGTTCTTGATGATTCAGAACAATCAATCTACGTTTGGATTGATGCACTTTCAAACTACATCACTGCAATTGGTTATGATACAGAAAATCCATCTGAACAATTTAAAACTCTTTGGCCGGTTGATGTTCACGTAATCGGTAAAGATATTTTGAAATTCCATAGCATTTATTGGATAGGAATTTTGATGGCTCTAGGTTTGCCATTACCTAAACATATCTATGCTCACGGCTGGATTACAATTGATGAAACAAAAATGTCAAAATCATTAGGAAATGTTGTTTCTCCAACATCTGTTCTTGAACACTACAATCTTGAACACCCAGATGCATTCCGCTATTATATGGCAACTTCTGCACCTTGCGGAAGAGATGGAAATTATTCAGATTTAGACTTTAAAGAAAAGGTTAATGCACATCTTGCAAATAGCATGGGCAACTTGTTAAACAGAAGTTTATCAATGTTAGTTAAATACTTTGATGGTGAAATTAAAGAAGAATTTTTATCTAACCGTTCAAAAGAAGCTGAAAGTTTGCTAAGAACAGCTTTAGGCACTGTAAAAATTGTAGAAAACCACTTCAATCATTTTGAAATCCAAGAAGCTGCACAAGAAATTATTTCAATCGTTGATGCTGCAAATAAATTTGTAACAGACAATGCTCCTTGGACACTTGCCAAAGAAGAAAAAATGACAGAATGTGGACAAGTTTTGGCAACAGTCCTTGAAGTTATGTGCGTAATTTCTTCACTAATTTATCCATACTGTCCAAACATTGCAGCAGATATGGCAAAACAATTATCTTATGATTTGTCAACAAAATTAGATGATGTTACAACATCTAATCTAAAAGTAGGTAAATTGATTACGAAAGAAGAAATTCACCCTGTATTTTTGAGAGTTGATAGCGAATTAGCTGACAAATCAAAGAAAGCTTAAATAGGGAAATCGCCCAAACCTCCAATCCGCATACGAACTATTAGCGACATAGGGCGAGTTAGGAGGTTAAAATGAGCAATAGAGAGTTAATAAAAAAATCTCTAGGCATACTAGAGATTTTAATTAAATTAGCTTATTTATTCTTATAGGTGCGACGGGCGATTAAGCTGTACCAGAGCTTAGTCGCTCTTCCCTATATTTTTATTATAACGTACTTTTTTATTTTTTCAAGTGGATTAATCTCCAACGCACATAACCTTACTAGAGTTTCCATTTTTGTGATCAGATAATACATGTCCATTATAAAGATTTACACGAGCAGCATCACGAGCATCATACTCAAAAGCAGACCAGAAAAAGCCTGAGGGTATTCCCAAGCTTGGATTTTTTTCCCTTTCTTCATATATACTTATTAATTGTGATTTATCTGGCAGGCTCATTCCTAATTCGGCACATGCTTTCTTTGCGCCTGCCCAATAGTTATCATACATTCTCCAATTGGATTTACTCCAATTAGAATCCCACGTTTTCATCTCTTCACTTCGTCCTTTGACTGGTTCATAAGACGGCAATTGATATACACAACCAAGTTTTAAATCCCAGCCTGTACAGCCTTTAGAGAATTTTGCAACTTTGAAACTACGGATATCGTATTGTTTACCGTTTCGTGCTTCACTATTTGGTCCTTTGAAGCCATTAACGTCCATTACAAAATCTATTGAACTTGTTACACTTGTTGTATATGCAAACTTCTTAGTTCTTCCAAAACCTATTGGTAAATCTGCAAAACTTGGGGTTACTGTATCGCCATCTCCGATTATTCCTGCATTTGGATTGTAGGTTAATATTAATGTTGCGCCATCAGCTAAGATAATTCCAACGTTATTACTTTTGTT
>DABJ01000015.1:0-7157 GCA_002102825.1 Candidatus Gastranaerophilales bacterium HUM_12
CCCAGTCAAACTGCCTACCAGAAACTGTCCCTTGCCCTGTTCTTCGAGGGTTCAAGGTTAGAATTCAAATTATTACAGAGTGGTATCTCAACGATGACTCCACTAAAACTGACGTCCTAGCTTCATAGTCTCCCACCTATACTGCACAATAAGAACCCGAATTCAATTTCAAGCTACAGTAAAGCTCAATAGGGTCTTTCTGTCCTGGTACACGTAATCCGTATCTTCACGGATAATCCAATTTCGCCGAGCCTCTCGCCGAGACAGCGCCCATATCGTTACGCCATTCGTGCGGGTCAGAACTTACCTGACAAGGAATTTCGCTACCTTAGGACCGTTATAGTTACGGCCGCCGTTCATCGGGGCTTAGTTTCGGTGCTTCGAATTGCTTCTAACACTTCCACGTAACCTTCCGACACCGGGCAGGCGTCAGCCCCTATACATCGTCTTGATCGACTTTGCAGAGACCTGTGTTTTTGGTAAACAGTCGCATGGGCCTATTCACTGCGACCCTATCAAGCTCCACGGGTGAACCGCTTCACTCTACCAGGGTACCTCTTCTCCCGAAGTTACGAGGTGATTTTGCCGAGTTCCTTAGCGAGAGTTATCTCGCGCACCTTAGTATTCTCTACCAACCTACCTGTGGCGGTTTCCGGTACGGATACCTATTAATCTCAAGTGCGAAGCTTTTCTTGGCAGTGTGGATTCAACAACTTCCCCTCCGTAGAGAGTCCTACTCGATACCTCAGTTTATAACGAATGAGCGGATTTTCCTACCCATTCTACCTACATATCTTTACAGCCACTTCCAGTCGGCTGCTTGTCTATCCTCCTGCGTCCCTCCGCCTCTAATAACGATTAATCGATAGTTCAGGAATATCAACCTGATGCCCATCGCCTACGCCTTTCGGCCTCAGCTTAGGATCCGACTAACCCCACGCGGACGAGCCTGCCGTGGGAAACCTTAGGTTTTCGGTGCATTGGATTCTCACCAATGTTTTCGCTACTTATGCCGACATTCTCACTACTGCCTCGTCCATAAGTCCTTTCGATCTTACTTCGTCCTACTACAGTACGCTCCCCTACCCATTAAGTAAACTTAATGACGCAGTTTCGGTTATATGCTTTAGTCCCGGTGTATTTTCGGCGCGGAGTCGCTTGACCAGTGAGCTATTACGCACTCTTTCAAGGAATGGCTGCTTCTAAGCCAACCTCCTGGTTGTCTAAGCAACTCTACCTCCTTAACCACTTAGCATATATTTGGGACCTTAACTGGCGTTCTGGGCTGTTTCCCTCTTGGCAACGGATCTTAGCACTCGCTGCCTCACTGCTGGATAGTAACTTTACCGGTATTCGGAGTTTAACATGATTTGGTACGGCATTTCGCCGCCCGCATCAGACTAGTGCTCTACCTCCGGTAAGATAAGTCCAACGCTGTGCCTAAACGCATTTCGGGGAGAACCAGCTAGCTCTTGGCTCGATTGGCATTTCACCCCTAACCTCAACTCATCCACCGATTTTTCAACATCGGTTGGTTCGGACCTCCACGTAGTGTTACCCACGCTTCATCCTGGTCAAGGTTAGATCGCCAAGGTTCGGGTCTAATTCATGTTACTTAACGCTCTTTTCAAACTCGCTTTCGCTATGGCTCCAGATATCAACTCCTTAACCTCGCAACATAAATTAACTCGCCGGCTCATTCTTCAACAGGCACGCTATCACCCTATCAATAGGGCTCTAACTGATTGTAAGCTAACGGTTTTAGGGTCTATTTCACTCAGCTTCTCACTGTTCTTTTCGCCTTTCCATCACTGTACTCGTTCACTATCGGTCACTGACTAGTATTTAGCCTTACCGGATGGTCCCGGTAGATTCAGACAGGGTTTCACGTGCCCCGCCTTACTCGGGTGCTTATTATCAGATTATTTAGTTTCGCTTAAGTGGCTATCACACTCTATGGCTCAACTTCCCAGTTGTATTCAACTACTAAATAACTTTGTAACTGATTCAACAAGCTGTAACTTGTCTTATAAGTCCCACAACCCCTTTGATACAACACTTACAGGCTATCACGTACCAAAGGTTTAGGCTCTTCCAATTTCGCTCGCCGCTACTCTCGGAATCATTAGTTTATTTTCTCTTCGTCCTGTTACTAAGATGTTTCAGTTCACAGGCTTTCCCTCACGCAAACTATTAATTCATTTGCGGATCTCAAAGCTTTAACTTTAAGGGGTTTCCCCATTCGGACTCCCACGGATCAAGACTTTTTAGCAGTTCCCCGTGGATTTTCGCAGCTTTACACGTCCTTCGTCGGCTGTCAATGCCAAGGCATCCTCCATTAGCTCTTTGTAGCTTTACCTATCTTATTGTCCTCTTTCGATTTGCAATAATTTAGTTTTCATTGATGATTACGTATATCTTTCAATTTTAATAACAGTTTTATCAAAATTTTCGATAACGCTTATAATCTTATGCAATTTTCAATGTACAATCCAAATTTACATTGGAAGTAGAACAGTCTGAAAACTATAACTCGTGACTCCTAATCTCCACTGATCTCTAATTGATTCCTAACTCCATCAGCTTCTTCGATTAACGACCTTGAAGTGATTAACTTTTTTGTTAATTCGCTCCCTAGAAAGGAGGTGATCCAGCCACACCTTCCGGTACGGCTACCTTGTTACGACTTCACCCCAGTCACCAACCCTGCCTTAGGACGCTGCTCCCTTACGGTTAGCTCACGTACTTCGGGCGTGGTCGACTTCCATGGTGTGACGGGCGGTGTGTACAAGACCCGGGAACGTATTCAACGCAGCGTGCTGATCTGCGTTTACTAGCGATTCCGACTTCATGCACTCGAGTTGCAGAGTGCAATCCGAACTGAGGCTAGGTTTTAGAGATTTGCTTACCCTCGCAGGTTCGCTGCTCGCTGTCCTAACCATTGTAACACGTGTGTAGCCCAGAGCATAAGGGGCATGATGATTTGACGTCGTCCCCACCTTCCTCCGGTTTATCACCGGCAGTCTCGCTAGAGAGGTCGATATCAGTGTACCAATATCACCAACTAACGACGAGGGTTGCGCTCGTTGCGGGACTTAACCCAACATCTCACGACACGAGCTGACGACAACCGTGCACCACCTGTCTTGACGCTCTCCGAAGAGCACCACTCTCTTTCAAGAATGTTCGTCAGATGTCAAGCCCTGGTAAGGTTTTTCGCGTTGCTTCGAATTAAACCACATGTTCCACCGCTTGTGCGGGTCCCCGTCAATTCCTTTGAGTTTCACACTTGCGTGCGTACTCCCCAGGCGGGATACTTAACGCGTTTGCTACGGCACTGCAGGGGTCGATACCCGCAACACCTAGTATCCATCGTTTACGGCCAGGACTACTGGGGTATCTAATCCCATTTGCTACCCTGGCTTTCGTTCCTCAGCGTCAATTACGGCCCAGTAAAGCGCTTACGCCACCGATGTTCCTCCTGATATCTAAGCATTTCACCGCTACACCAGGAATTCCCTTTACCTCTACCGCATTCTAGCTTGCAAGTATCAAGTGCCATACTGAGGTTGAGCCTCAGCCTTTAACACCTGACTTTACATGCCGCCTACGAACTCTTTACGCCCAATGATTCCGGACAACGCTTGCACCCTCCGTATTACCGCGGCTGCTGGCACGGAGTTAGCCGGTGCTTCCTCTGTGGGTACCGTCATTTGTTCGTCCCCACTGACAAAACTTTACACCCCGAAGGGCGTCTCGTTCACGCGGCGTTGCTGCGTCAGGGTTTCCCCCATTGCGCAAAATTCCCTACTGCTGCCTCCCGTAGGAGTATGGGCCGTGTCTCAGTCCCATTGTGGCTGATCATCCTCTCAAACCAGCTACTGATCGTCGCCTTGGTGGGCCATTACCCCGCCAACTAGCTAATCAGATGCAGACTCATCCTTGAGCACCGGAGTTTTCAAGAATACCATCTCAGGTACGCTCATATGGGGTATTAGCAGCCGTTTCCAACTGTTGTCCCCCTCTCAAGGGCAGATTCTCTACATTTTACTCACCCGTCCGCCACTTTCCTCTCTAGCAAGCTAGAGATTCTCGTTCGACTTGCATGTATGAAGCACGCCGCCAGCGTTCGTCCTGAGCCAGGATCAAACTCTCCATTGTCAGAAAGTTTATGTCCATCGATTATTTAGGGCTAACTAAATAATCTGCTCGACTTCTATTTTTTACACTAGCTTTACGCTAATCTTTTGTCTTTGAATCATTTTTCGAAATCAACAAGTTATTTCTTATCGTTTTCAGCTATTCTATTTTCAATGTCCATTCTTTAGTCTCCAACGCTTCGTAACTTCTTCAGTCACTCTCGCTATCGGGGCTTTTCTATATTATCACCTCAATCTCTTTTGTCAAGGGATAATTTTAATTTTTCTTAATCCTTTATAAAAACTTTCGTTTGTTAGATAAAATAAACTCTAAGTATCTGGTTTTAATAAATTTTTTAAGTTCTCTGTGCTCACTGCACATTTGATATAGTAACTAAAAAAAATTTTAATTTCAAGTGTTTATTTTTTAACTTGTAATATTTCGTTACAATAGAGGAGCTGATGAAAGTGAAGAGTTATAGTTACGGCTTTTCAAGATATAAAAAGTCTAAGAATTTCCGGCAACTTTGTTCACTCAAAAGGACTTATCACGCCTCTCAAAAGGTAAAAGAACCGCACAATTCTTTTATACTTAATTTTATAAATGAGAATTGTTACTCTCTCTACCCAGAAAGAAAACTGGTATCTGAAATATTCAGATACCATTTCGATTATTTACTTATTATACAAGTTATTTGATATTTGAGAATGTCCAAGCATCAAATGTTGGAGCTTCTTTAATATTCATTTCTTGTTTTTTACCACCAGAACATTCATCATCATGAGCAATTGGTTTATATAATCTATTATAATATTCAATTACCATTCTATCTGAATTGAAGTAAGCTTCTGAGGTTCTGATAGCTTGACGCATTAATCTTGCCCATTCTTTCTTGTTTTCATAGTAAGTTGGAATGATTTGATCTTCAATAATACTCATCAAGCATTTATGATCTTTCCAATGTCTTTCTTCCCATGACATTTCATCATCAATTTCAGGATATTCGATAGCATAACCGTTAATTCCAGAGAATGTACCCTCAACTGTCCAACCATCATAGATAGACAAGTGAATAGCTCCGTTAGCATTTGCTGACATGCCTGAAGTACCTGAAGCTTCAAAAGGTCTAAGTGGAGTGTTTAACCACACATCAGTACCACGTTTCAACATGCCTGACAATTGCAACTCATACCCAGGAAGAACTACAACATTTTTCAATGTATGAGATCTGTTCAACAATTTATTGAACATTTCTTTACCCATAACATCATCTGGGTGGAATTTACCAGCGAAAATAATTTGAACTTTATTTTCATCTAATAACTTACCAATTCTATCTTTGTCCATCAATATTAACCAAGCACGTTTGTAATCAGCAAATCTTCTTGCCCATGTAATTGTTAATACATCAGGGTCAAATCTCTTACCTGCTACGTTAGCAATATATTTGAACAATTCTGATTTCATTTCACGTTTTACAGCTAACAATCGTTCAGGATCATTCTGAGCTTCTTTAACCCTCTTATCTTGCCAATACTGCAAGTTAACCGCATTAGTAATGGCTCTGATTGGACATCTTCCTTCAACCCATTCCCACATCTTGTTAGCAACAAGTCCATGCAATTGAGATACAGCATTTGCAATTCTTGACATTCTCAAAGCTGCAACTGTCAATGAGAAGTTTTCTCCACCTAAGTTAACCGCTGTTTCACGAGATGCTCCTGAGAAGAAACCACCTTCAAGCAATGTATCAACCCAGTGAACTTCGTTACCTGCAGCAACAGGTGTGTGAGTTGTAAACACTGTACGTTTTTTAACTTCTTCCAAATCACCCTTGTATTGTCTTAATAATTCAAATGCCGCAGGAAGCGCATGGCCTTCATTCATGTGAATAACATCAAAATTGTATCCAATTTGTTGAAGAATTCTTACACCGGCAACACCAAGAATAGTTTCTTGAGCAATTCTGATTTTTTCGTTACCGTCATACAATTTGTATGAAATACTCTTCGCCCAGTCACTGTTACCTTCAATATCAGTTGTTAACAAGTAAACAGGACAAGTTCCAAACAATTCAGGTTCAACTTTGTATGCTTTAACTTTAACTTTTTCACCAAAACATTCAACTTCTGTTTGAACATTAATATCTGTCAAAAAGTCGTAATATTTTCTAATATAAGCAACCTCTACATTTCCTGAATGGTCGATTCTTTGATCGTAATAACCATAAGACCACAACATAGTTACACCAACCATTGGCATTTGCAAGTATCCTGCTGATAGCATGTGTGAACCTGCTAAAAATCCTAAACCACCAGAGTAGGTGCTTAACGATTGATCCATAGCAATTTCCATTGAAAAATATGCTACATTTGGTAATGACATAATTTACCTCTCTTCTCTAATAACTTCTATACACTAAATTTCTCATGTACACATATTAAAAATGTGCAATGATATTCTAACATATAAAATACAAAAAGAATAGTCCCCCTAAAAAAAATTGCTATCATTACCCTCTATGGCAATAATAGCAACGAATTTAAAATCTTTACATTATAGTATTTTTTATTTATATTACTTAACTCTATCCAAAATTTTAGTCAAAGCAATTTTTACATGTGCATAATTTAAACCACCTTGCATATACGCAACATAAGGCGCTCTCATAGGTCCATCGGCTGAAAGCTCAATAGTTGAACCCTCAATAAACGTACCTCCTGCCATAATAACTTTATCCTCATAACCCGGAATATATTCAGGTATTGGTGTAACATAACCATTTACCGGAGATAAAGATTGAATTGTTCTACAAAAATGTTCCAAAGGTTCAGGTGAACCAAAGGTTATATTTTGAATAATATCCGTTCTTTTTTCATTATATTTAGGAGATGAATCATAACCGATTTCGTCAAAAATTTTTGCAGCCAGAACTGCACCTTTAACGGCTTCAGATACAACAGATGGAGCCATAAATAAACCTTGGAATATTAATCTGTGTTGATTAAACATCGCAC
>DABJ01000015.1:7249-7970 GCA_002102825.1 Candidatus Gastranaerophilales bacterium HUM_12
CATTTTTGATTAATGAACCGCCAATCAAATCTGCACCAACTTCAATAGGCTCTTTTGTATCTACAAATTCGCCATAACAATTGTCAACAAAACAAATACAATCAGGATTTTTAGACTTGATAATTTTACAAATTTTTTCAATAACATCTATGGTAAGAGATTTTCTTGTTGAATAACCTTTTGAACGTTGAATTAAAACCATGGTAGTTTTATCATCAACCATTTCTTCTAACTTTTCATAATCAACATCTGTACCATTCAGCAATGGAACTTCATCATACAAAACACCGTTACCAATCAATGAAGCACGTCTTGTTTCTTCGTCACCCATTGTACCAATAACTTCCTGCATTGTATCATAAGGAGTTCCAACTGCAGAGATTAATTTATCGCCATGACGTAAGTTTCCAAACAATGCACATGCTAATGTATGAGTTCCAGAAGCAAAATGAATTCGAACCAAAGCTTTTTCTGCTTTGAAAACTTGTGCAAAAACTTTATCCAAAACTTCTCGCCCTAAATCATCATGCCCATAACCTGAAACAGTATAAAAATGTTCTGGAGCTACTCTATTATCAATAAACGCATTCAGAACTTTTTCTTGGTTATAATCTCTTATTTCATCAATTATCTCAAATTGTTCACGTAAATCTTTTTCAGCTTGTTTTATAATTTCTTTACTCGTATTCATATTCCTAATCCTTTTCTATATATAAATAAT
>DABJ01000015.1:7981-28804 GCA_002102825.1 Candidatus Gastranaerophilales bacterium HUM_12
CCGACCAAGAGAATGCTAAAACCAAATAAACCTATAAATAATATCTCTATGAAAATATTACACATATTATTAACGATATTAATAAGTTTAGGAACTCTTCCTGCAATTTCAAATCAATATAACGTATATTCTCCAAATAATTTTAATGATGCAATCAAACAAGAAAACCAAAAAGAAAGAATATTATTTATACTAGATTTATCTAACAGCATGGAAGAGCCATTAGAAAATTCTACAAAATTTAATTTAATGATAAACACAATGAGTCAAATTCTACCACAAATATCACCGGACACTTGGATTGGTTTAAGAGTTTATGGACAGAGAATGGGATTTACTCCACTTGAAGCATGCAGAGCCTCAAGGCTTATTTCTCCAATAAATTCAAACAACAATCAAAACATTGAAAATGCATTAAAAAAGACAAAACCACGAGGAATGACACCTATCACTTATTCTCTAAAGCAAGCGATAAAATATGATTTTATGGGATTTTCTGGTAAAAAACATATTATTTTATTAACTGATGGAGGAGAAAATTGTGACGAAAGTCCATGCACATTTGTTATGAACTTAATCAAAATAAGAAGAGATGTTCGCATTGATGTAATAGCATTTAATATCAATGATTCTGAAGATTTGGAACAACTCGAATGCACTGCACTAGTCACAAGTGGAAAGTTTTACAATGCCCAAACGTCTGCTGAATTATTAAACGGGTTCAACAATTCAATAGACGGAGTTAAAAACGTAGAAGCAAAGATTCTGTTGCCAAACAATTAAAACTACATATTAGCCATATAGCGAATAGTAATGCAAACGAAACCATGCTTTATATAAAAAGAAAGGAGTAAGTGTTTATGAAAAAGATATTTGTTGCATTATTTTTTGCATTTTTATTTTCTAGCGTAGGTTACGTTGCCGTTTCAAAAAATATTCAACCTCAAACAGTTGAACGCTCAGGTTGTTGTTCTCATCACGGTGGTGTTGCATATTGTGGGAAAAGCGGATATTTTATTTGTAATGATGGAACTCAAAGCCCTAGTTGTACTTGCAGATAAAAATTAAATATTCTTTAGAATTAAATCAATAAATTCACCTGTCGTTAAACCGGTACTTTTGTTTTTTGTACAAAATTCATCAAAATCCGGTTTTTCTGACAGGTAATTTATTACCCTTTTACAATTGGTTTTTATATAATTCTTTACAGGTAAAAATTTTATTCGGTGGATTCGCATAACATTCCTCAGGTTTAAATAATAAACCCTGAATTTATTTTTATAAACCAAGATTCTTATCAAGTTTTAAGAAATCAATAATATCTAAAATTGAATTTATCTCATTGTAAATACTATAAAATTGTTCAGAATCAAGCAAGCTATGTTTCATATCAATTTCAAAGAAATCTTTTCTTGTCGGAACAAATAAATATACAAAACCGCCAACAAAAGCTGCGGAAACATCATATACATCTCTTTCTCCGATAAAAGAACTTGCAGCAATTCTTGCAGAATATTCTTCATCTGTAAGAGTTCTGCCATCTGCAGTTGAATAATTAAAGTTATCTCCTAACTTTTCTAATCTGTCCATGAATGCTGTTGTCAACAAATAACGAGCTTCAATTTGGTCTGTTGAATAAATTTTCCTATTAGTCATAAAGGTAACAGATTCCAAATTTACCTCTTCAAACATTCGTTGTTTTTTGATTTTTCCTTTTACCCCAACAATTGTTTGTCCTGTGAATTTCTTCTTCATCTGAATTTTTACAAGTAAGCCATTGAAATCATGAATACGTACGACTCTTGCTCTTCCATGGTAATCACTTTCCTGTCTTGTATGATATATGTCACATTCATTTATCAAGAAATTACAGCCGTTATGAAGTCCAACTATTACATCGTCATCTGATTTATTTGTTGAAGATGGAAACAAACCCCATTTTTGAATATCCTCATAGGGAATTGCATTCTTTTTATCCGTAAAATATAAATTTCCAAATAATGTTAAAATTTTAGAAGTTACGTTCTTTTTAAGGCTCTTATTAAATTGATAATCCCTAAACCACAGATAAAAAGCAAAGATAGATGATATAACAAGCAATGCCACAATTGCAATAACTATAGAAGAATCGATGTTTTTAGTCGCCTGCATATAAGCAATACCTAAAAAAGCAAATATACAAGGAATAACACCCAATTTTCTTTTTGATTCAATACTTGCTCTTTCCTTTTCAAAAGGAAGTAATATCGGTTCAATTCTTTGCCTATAAAAATTTTCAAATTCTGGTTTATATAATTTATTCATTCTTCCTCCAAAATAATTAACTAATATGTAAAATCATACAATATTTAACAATTCCAGCAATCATCTAAATTATTTAGTTTTGTTTTGATTTTCTTTGTTGTAACGGAATTTTGTGAATAAATTTGCAGATTTAGTTATGAAAAATCCAATTACACCAATACCAAATACCAAAGGAACTCCGGCAATCAAGACTTTTTGTTTTAACATTTTTTTGTACATAACATCAGCATTTTCGCCAAACTTTTTAGAATATTCTTTTAATTCATCAAACCTTGGAACTTCTAATTTTTCATTCAAAACATCTTTACATTTTCCTGTGTTATATAAGAATTTTTTGAAGCCTTTTTCTAGCAATTCATTCCCGTAAATAATATAAAAACCAACAATCGGATAGCGAGATAATGTTTCTAAATAATTTTGTTTACCTCTATCCTTTGAAGAGCCAAAGTACCCTGCACCACCTACTAGCACACAAGAAGTTAATTGACCTCTTGATAAAGATAATTTGCCCTTATCATTTGCAAAATCCAAACTCAAGAATTTATCGAAAAAGTTTCTTGCTTTTGAATTGTTTTTAAATAATTTTGTCCCCGGAGCAACAATTAACTCTGAAAGATTTTGTAAGGCTTTTGATTTTTCACCCTTACTTAATAACAAACTTGCAAAAGCTAAACAGCCTGCATAAATACCGCCAGCCAGTTTGATATGTTTTTTAGCACTTTTTTCAACTTTATCAAATTGTGTTTTATCTTCGTTTTTAGTTTTATTCAAATTTGCAATATTTTCAAAATCAGCTTGTTTAAACATTTTCAATGTCATAATATTTTTTGCATAATTTAATGTATATTCAATAAGCGGAATTGCAAAACCGCCAAGGGCTAAAGCTGCTTTTACTGGCATGAGTTTTTTATTTTCTAAAGAATTATTATTTTTCAAAAGGTCTTTAGCAGGAATAGAAACTTTTTGTTTAAGATTTTGGGGTAATTTTCTAGAAAAGCCTTTTCTAAAGATTTTTTCACCCAATAAAGCCGGACAGTAATAAACTAAAACAGATTCAGAAAATTCTAAAAAGGAGTTCTCAGCAAGTTCAGCTTTACTCCTTGCACACACGGCTTTTGGAACAAGACCTGTGGCATTATCTTGAATAAATCGAATATTTGAAAGACCTGCTCCTCCCTCTTGAATTGAGCAAATTTTACTTGCAGCTCTTAACCCCAAACCGATAGTTCCTGCGTTGGTAAATGTAGTGTTATTATTTTTTATTTTCTTAATTTCCATTTCGTAATTTCCTTTTTATAAATCTGACAACAAAAAAATGACCTGAACAAATAAGATCAGGTCATTTTGAAAAACTTATTATATTATTATCAGTTTATCGCCAACTTAAAAGACCTGTCTTATTTAACAGGCGCCACCAAGATTGAGTGTTTAAATTTAAGTTTGACATAAAAATCACATTTCCTTTCGGCTATAACAGGAATATTATCACGAGAAAATCTAAAAAGCAATAGTGTTCATTTTTATTTTTCCACATTGATTAGGAATAGGGGGAATGCACAAGTGTTCAAGATTACGACGTCACTACGTATAGACGACTCCAGAATTTGTTTGACTTGTTTCCTTGTAATAGTATTTTTATAACTAAAACTTCAACAACTCATAAGGTTCAACACCTAAAGCTTTCGCAATTAATCTGATTCTTGAAAGCGGAATATCTCTATGAGCATTTTCAATATTTGCAATATATGAGTTATCGGCAAGAATTTCTAAACTTAATTGTTCCTGAGTCATTCCTCGTTCTTTTCTAAGTTCCCTAACACGTTTTCCGAACTTTTTATGGAATACTTTACTCATTTTCTTTGCCATATAAGTTGATATAACAAAAAACATTACAACTAAACATTGCTATTTTGGAGATTTTATGTTTACATTATTCATGACAAAAGGATTTAGGAGATATATTTTTCATGAAAAATAAGAAAAATGCATTTACATTAGCAGAAAGTTCTACACGCGCAGCCTTGTCACAAACAAAGGTGAAATCAGCTTTTACATTGTCAGAAGTATTAATCACTCTGGGAATAATTGGAGTTGTTGCAGCTTTAACAATTCCAAATTTGATATACGATTACAAAGCAAAACAATTGAGAAGTAAATTTTTCAGAACTTATTCTGTAATTCAACAAGTGTTCAAAGATATGGAAGCAGAGGGAGATTCCGGAGACCCATTCACATACCCTAGTGCAACATTCTATAAAACATTTGGTCAATACCTAACAGGCGCAACAGATTGCAAGAATAAATCAGCTAAAGAAAATTGTTATAAACATTCTAATCATGGAGAAAAAAAATACCGAACATTTTCAGGTGCAACATTTGATGGCAGTGATGGATATTTTGACGAAGGACAATTGTTGTTACAAGACGGAACGCTTTTACTATTTGAACAATGGAATGGAGGTGAAAACGACTATCACTGCTTTATTGCAGCAGATTTGAACGGAATAAATAACCCGCCAAATATTTTTGGATATGATGTATTTGTTTTTCAATTTTTAGATGGTGAAATTGTTCCTATCGGATATAAAAACACTGGTTTTATTAACTATCCACTTACTGATTTATCAAAATTGTGTAATAAAGAATCCAATGAAAACCTTAACGGCTGGGGTTGTGCACAACTCGCAGCAACAGATTCCGAATACTTTAAAAAAGTTGTTAGAATGAAATTTTAAATAACAACTAATTACCCCCGATTGAGTAATGTTTAAAATTTGTCAGCAAAAAATAATATTTTGTTCATACTAATTCATAACCGCAAGAGGGGAATATGTTTTTCAAAAAACTTTTTGTTATTTTTTCAATTTTAATATGCTTATTTACTCAAAACTTTTTAGTTTTAGCGCAAGAAAGTAACAAATTCCCAGATTACTCTTATGAATACGTTGGAAATGACAAGTGGGAAAATTTCAATCGAAAAATATTCAATTTTAATTTATTTTTAAACAAATATGCCATTCGTCCAGTTCATATATTGTGGTCCTCTTTACTTCCGGAATATGGAATAGAGAGAATTCAATCAGCCACAAACAACATTGAATACCCAATCCGTCTTGTAAGCAGTCTATTACAACGAGATTTTGAAACATCTAAAAAAGAAACTATTCGATTTTTCACAAATACAATTATCGGACTTGGAGGTCTTTACGACCCTGCAAAAAAATTATTCCATATAGAACAATCATCAGAAAATATGGAACAAGCCTTAGCGGGTTGTAAAATGAAAACCGGACCTTATATTGTTTTACCAATAATTTCATCAACCACACTAAGAGGTGTTTTGGGAAGAATTCTAGATATGGCTCTTAATCCCGGGTCTTATATTGCAACTCCGGTTTTAGCCATTGTAAAGGCAGGATTAACAGTAAACAAAACCTCATTTATGCAACCAATAATTAAAATGGTAGAATCAACTTACGCAGACCCATACGACATTGCAAAAAAGATTTACGGACTGGAAAGTTATATAAGATGCGCTAATATGGACAGAGTTGACCTAAAATTTTCCGATTTACACAAAGATAATATGGAAACAGTACAAGAAAACTCAAATACAAAAATCGCAAAACTTCCGGCACCTGTTCTAAAAAAAGCCCAAAGACCACAAGAGCAACTTATACAAACACTTGTATCATCTGAAATTGTAACACCTGACATATTGCAAGGAGGAGCAAATATTGATGAAATTCTAAAAGATTACAGCACAGAAGATTTTAAACTTAGTGCAGACATGCTATTATTTGGATTCAATCCGCAAAATCCCATTGTAGATTCAATGAGAACAGCTTTATTCAACTTACCACATATAAATGATTCAATGTGGAATGATTTATCTGTTTGGAACAGAAGCTTCGCAAACAGAATAAAAACCTCATCTATTCAGATAACAGAAGGGAAAGATAATTACAAATTCAGATATATAATGCAAAAAGATAAAAATTCACCTGTTGCCATTATTTACCCCTCAATAGGTGAAGGAATTATGTCATCACATTCCGTATTACTAGCCAAACTTTTCTACGACAAAGGATATTCTGTAGTAATTCAAGGAAGCCATTTTCAATGGGAATTTGTAAAAAGCATGCCTGACAATTACCACCCCGGATTGCCAAAACGAGATGCTCTGGTATTAAAAGAAATCACTTCTAAAATTTTATCTAAACTAGAAGAGAAATATAATTGTGAAATAAAAAACAAAACTTTTATAGGTACTTCATTCGGCGCATTAACAACACTATTTGTTGCCGCAAGCGAATATGAAAATAATACCCTAGGGAATTCAAAATTCATCTCAATTTGCCCACCGGTAGAACTAATCTATGCAATGAAGCAAATAGACAAAAACACCGAAGATTGGAACAATTCTCCGAACGATTTGAAACAAAAAGTAGCTCTTACTGCAGCCAAAGTTCTCAAACTTTATCAAACAAAAGATGAACTTGGAAAAACTTCTGATATTAACAACCTGCCTTTTTCTGAAGAAGAGGGGAAATTAATCACAGGTTTTATTATGCATCAAAAACTATCCGATTTAATTTTCACAATGGAAAACACTTCAAAAACTACCAAAACAGACATTTATCAAATGATTAATAATATGAATTATCAAGATTACGCAAAAAAATATTTGCTTTCTGATGCAGACAAAAGTGTTGACGATTTAAGCTATGAATCAAGCCTTACTTCAATCTCTGATTACTTAATGAACAACAATAACTACAAAATTTATCATTCATTGAACGACTATCTGACAACTACAACACAATTGAAGAAATTAAAACAATACTCAGGATCAAAAGTCATATTGTTAGACAACGGAGCCCATCTCGGTTTTTTGTACCGAGATGAGTTCATAGAAGATTTACAAAAAACAATCGACCTACATCAAACAACACCTAAAACAAATGATACATCTTTAAGTATTGCTGTTCCTATTCTTGCACCATAGTTATTTTTCATTTTCCCTTTTTAGGAGAACTTGTGATAAGAGGACATAGTAAAACGTTCTAAAATACCACGATGACTATGATGAGTAGAAGGAGTATTTAATTGAGAATGTGTTGTAGTTCTAGTGCTAAATACACCTTTGAATTTGTCCAACAAATGAGATTCTGGTAAATTTTCAATTTTTTCTGCTAAATGTTCATCTGTTGGAATACGGTGAGTTTTTATACCAAAATCTACCATATTGTCAACTTTTATTTTTGACATAAACATTTTTAATTTTGTAAAAAAATTGGCAGGTTTTACATTCCTAAGCATAATTGATGGATAAATATTTGTATCTGTAGTAGAACCGGAGCGCCAAGAAACATACTCAACATTGGCATCAAATTTCTTTCCGAAATTTTGAAATGCTTTTGATTTGTTTACAGCCTCTTTTAATAAATCTGGAACATTATTACTCAATTTCAATGCTCCAAACGATGGGGTAGAGTAATTTACACTTTGAACTTTCATTTTCTATTGACCTTTCTAATTAATGAATCCCTAATGATAAATGATATTTACACAAGTAAAATAATAGAAAAAAATTTTAAAATCAAGAGTTTGAGAGAATATTTTTTTTATTGTAATCTGGTTATATATTTGAGGAAAAAATAAAATGTTAAATCAATTTTCAAGAACAGAGTTATTAATAGGAAAAGACGGACTAGAAAAATTATCAAAATCAAGAGTTGCAGTATTTGGAATTGGCGGAGTCGGAGCTTATGCGGTAGAAGCTCTTGTCAGAAGTGGACTTGGCGCAATTGATATTATTGATGATGATAAAGTTTGCATAACAAATATTAACAGACAATTATACGCAACAAGAAAAACTGTTGGGAAATACAAAGTTGAAGTCGCTAAAGAACGCATTTTAGATATCAATCCGGAGATAATTGTAAACACTTATCAAACTTTTTACACTCCGCAAACAGAATCTGAATTTGACTTTAGTCAATACGATTACGTAATTGATGCAATTGACACAGTCGTTGGGAAATTATCTCTTATTGAAAAAGCAAAAGCAAATAATGTTCCAATAATTTGCGCAATGGGAGCAGGAAACAAAATGGATCCAACCGGATTTGAAGTTGCAGATATTTCAGAAACCTCTGTTTGTCCACTTGCAAGGGTAATCAGAACGGAACTTCGAAAACGAAAAATCAAGGGAGTAAAAGTTGTTTATTCAAAAGAAACACCGATTACACCAATTGAAGACATGTCAATAAGCTGTAGAGCACATTGTGTTTGCCCTCCTGGAACAAGAAAATGCACTGTAAAACACCAAATTCCGGGGAGCAATGCATTTGTACCCCCTGTAGTCGGCTTGATTATCGCAAGCGAAGTTATTAAAGACTTGATTGGCTATAAAAAGTAACTATGGTGTTGCCGGTTATAAACAATCTCCCAACCGGTTTAATTAATCAACAGAGAAGATTTCTCGAATATCGTCCATTGTAAGTGATTTTGTAATATTTCTATCTACAGAAATTACACTATCAACGAGGTTTCGTTTAATTGTTTTAAGTTTTTGAATTTTTTCTTCAACTGTATTACGTGTAATAAGCCTATATACAAATACTTTTTTCTTTTGTCCGATACGGTATGCTCTGTCTGTTGCTTGATCCTCAACTGCAGGGTTCCACCATGGGTCATAGTGAATTACATAATCTGCACCTGTCAAGTTCAAACCTGTACCACCGGCTTTCAAACTGATTAAGAAAATTGGAATTGTAGGATCATTGTTAAATCTTTCAACTGCTCCTTGACGATCTTTTGTTTTACCGGTCAAGTATTCATATTTAATACCGGTTTTTTCAAGCCAAGCTTTAACAATATCAAGCATATCAACAAATTGGCTGAATAAAAGAATTCTGTGACCCTCTGAAACAATTTCTTCAAGCATAACTTTAAGTTTTTCAAATTTACCGGAAGAAATAACGTTTTTAACATTTTTCTTGTCATATAGTCTTGGGTGACAACAAATTTGACGCATTCGAAGAAGAGCGGAGAAGATAGATAATCTGCTTTTTTCAAGTCCATTTTGTTCAATAGATTTGAACAATTCTTCTTTCGTACTATCAAGAACTTGTAAGTAGAAATCTTTTTGCTCATCTGTAAGTTCACAATATGCAATATTTTCAACTTTATCCGGTAAGTCTTTTGCCACATCACGTTTCATACGGCGTAAAATAAACGGATAAATTTGAAGTTTCAAACGTTTTTCAACAATTTTATCCTGACGTTCCATAATCGGATTTACGTAGCGAGAATTAAAGTCAGCCATTGAGAACAAGAACCCTGGCATCAAGAAATCAAACACAGACCAAAGTTCTTCCAATTTGTTTTCAATCGGAGTACCTGAAAGTGCAAGCTTGTGCATTGAATTCAATTGTTTAACCGCTTGTGCTGTTTGTGATGTTGCATTCTTGATATTTTGAGATTCATCAAGAATAATATAGCGGAAGTTGATATCTTTTAATTTTTCAATATCTCGTCTAACAAGGGCATAACTCGTGATTACAACATCATATTCAGGAATTTTTTTGAAAAATTGCTTTCTTTCTCCACCTTGAAGTTTCAAACAAGATAATGTTGGTGCAAATTTTTGAATTTCGGACTCCCAGTTAAATACAACTGTCGTTGGAGCAATAACAAGGGTTGGCATTGATCCGTCTTCTTCCTTTGCCTTTTGTAAAACAGTCAAAGCTTGGAGAGTTTTACCTAAACCCATATCATCTGCCAAAATACCGTTTAAACCATATTTGTACATAAACCACAACCAACCGAAACCTTTTAATTGGTACTCACGGAACTCTGCATTTATACCTTGAGGGAGTGTAAGTTCTTCAACAGTCGAGAATGTTGACATCTGTTCCCAGAAAGTTTTAAATCTATCACTTAAAATAAGTTCAATACCTAAGTTTTTAAGTTCATTGATAAGACCTGCTCTATAAGTTTTTACGGTAAATCTGTTATCCGGATTTCTATAAACATCAAATGAATTGAACGATCGCATCATCGAATAAATATTTTGAGCAGGATATTCAACAAAACCAAGACTCCTTATACGAGCATATTTTTCGTCACTTTGAATTGTGTCATAGATTTCATCAAAGTCAATAACTTCATCGCCCGCTTGACCGTAAATAAAGATGTCAAAACTATCCGGTTGTTCATCTGAGAAATCAATTTTTGCACATAACCTAAATGGGTCGTCCATCAATTTGAAAAAAGACATATCATCTTTTTCTTCAAATCTCCAACCTGAACCTGCTTGTTTTAAATAGTAGTTATAGAAATCAATTGCATTTTCTTTTTCTAATGCCAAATTGTTTGTTTGCATTGGAACGAATTTACAAGCCAAAAGCATTGCGTAGGCTTCATTTTCGTGTTTAATATTACGTTTTACCCAATAAATAATATCTTCATCTGGCTTTTTAACCGTAATATAAGGAACTTTGTCACTTGTTGATTTTGAATAAGGGACTCTAACTCCGTCATATTCAAAGTCTAAAGAGGCTTTTAATGATTGGTCATAATCAATTCCCATAGTTACAACATTTACAGGAGGACGTTCTTCAAGCATCAATTTAGAAATCTTTTCATCAACAATAACGTCCATAACTTGTCGTAACTTAGGCAAATCTTCATAGATAAATTTTCCGCCCTCTGCATCTTTCAAATCCGTAAAAGATGATTTTGAAATATTTTGCGGAATTGACTGAATCGCAACATTAGTTGGGAAAATTATATTTTTATATCTGCCCCATTTTAAATGACGAGAGAAATATCTAACCTCCTCAAATGGGTAAACATCGTCTTTGTCAGGTCTTTGCCATTCTAAAGATAATAACAGTGTCCCCGGGGTATTTGAAACATTTACATACAAAACAAGTTTCCATTCTTGGTCTGTAAATTTCAAACGTTCTTTTGTTTTTTCGTCTAAAACTTCGTCAGCTTTAGAAAGAAGAGAAAACATTGGTCCAAATTTTGCAATCGGAATATCATACCAACCGGCTTTTTTATCTTGTCTTGAAATTTTTAATAATTGCTGGAAAATAAGAAGTTCAACTTTTTGTGAATTATTTAATTCAAAGTTAGGGTCTTGTTTTTGAGCTTCAATTACGGTCCTTAAAATTGGTTCAATTTGTCTTACAACTTTTCCCGTTTCTCTTGAACGAACAAGAACAGAAAAGAAATTTGCTTTTCTCTTAGGGTTAAAGTGGAAGATGTAATTACCTTGCGGGTTTACTTCGGTTGTTGTATTTTCATCGGGAAAATCAAATTCCATACCGAATTTTGTTTCTAGCCAATCTTCATAAGCATGTTCGTCAATTGCCTTTAGAGCAACGGCAACTGCGTGTTTACACCATTCCTCTTTTAATGGACAATTACAACGAGCTTCAACCTTGTTCTTTTTAAAGATTAAATCTGTATTATAGTGGTCTTGGAAATTCCCCTTGACTTTACCCATATAAAAATTCTTCTCAGGATAATTGTCATATACCATGTCTTTTAAATGGTACTCGTAACCTCTTCGCCAACTTCCAGGGGTGGCATGTTCTTTTATAAACTTGTAATTAAATTCTGTTGTACTCATCTCGTAGAGTATATCTCTTTCTTTCTAAGGGAACAACACTGATATAGACAGAAATCTATAAACCCTTAATTCACACTTTGGATTATACATGACAAAAAAGAAAAAGGCAAGTATTAAACTGTAAATTTTAAAATATTATTAAATGGTACAGTTACATTAATTTAAATTATGTGTTAATATATTAGTGAAATAAGTTTAAATAAGAGGTTAGAAATGAAGAAAATAAAAATTATAACTTTAGCACTTGTGGTATCTATGGGACTGGGTTTCACCATAAATAAGGTATGTTCTCAAACTGCAACACCTACGGTTGTTTCTGCTCCGGTGCATTCAACAACGAATTACACAACGGTAAATCCTTTAGATGTCGCTGCAAATCCTTACAGGTACTTGAACAAAAATATTCGAATTAAAGCAAAATTTGATAAGTTTGCAACACTTGGACTTGATTATCCGCCGGCAATGAGATCTTCTGAAAAGTATATTTCATTCTTGATTGAAAGACCAGATGTTACAAATCACAATATACCGTTTTCAGAATTGAAAATTTTCTTGAAAAAAGAAGTTGCTGAAAAACATATTGATTTAGATGCTGGAGATGAAATTGAGTTTTGTGGAAGAGTATTTTCTGCAGCACTTGGCGACCCTTGGATAGATGTTGACCATTTTGTCGTTTTAACTCAAAAGACAAAGAAAGCAGAAGATAAACAAGCTCAATAGTTTTTCAATTATAATTAGAAGAGAAATGGAATTATAGATTATGGCAGAAAAAATTAAAGAAAAGTTTTTGACTATACACGGACATTTTTATCAACCACCAAGAGAAAATCCGTGGTTAGAAGCAATTGAATTGCAAGACAGTGCATCTCCTTTTCACGATTGGAATGAGAGAATTTGCAAAGAATGTTATAATCCGAATTCTGTATCTCGAATTGTTGATAACCGAAATAGAATTCTTGATATCGTTAACAATTATGAACACATGAGTTTCAATTTTGGACCGACTCTTCTTTCTTGGATGGAAGAATTTGCTCCTTTAACTTATGAAAGAGTTATAAAAGCAGATATTGACAGTTTGTCTGAACATAATGGACACGGAAATGCTATTGCTCAAGTTTATAATCACATGATTATGCCCCTTGCAAATGCCCACGATAAAGAAACTCAAGTAAAATGGGGAATTCGTGATTTTGAATATCGTTTCGGAAGGAAACCCGAAGGGATTTGGCTTGCTGAAACAGCAGTTGATGATGCAACATTGAAAGTTCTTGTTGATAACGGAATTAAATTTACAATTCTTTCTCCATTCCAAGCTTTGAAAATGAAAAAATCTACAGATAAAACTTGGCAAGATGTAAGTTGGGGTAATATTGATCCTGCTCGTTCATACAAGTACAAACTAAAATGTGACCCGACAAAATCTATAGATTTGTTCTTCTATGACGGCGCAATTTCAAAGTCTGTTGCTTTTGATGAACTATTAAAAGATGGGAATAAGTTTATAAATAGATTGAAAGACGGTGTTTCAGAACTTAGAGATTATCCGCAACTTATAAACATTGCAACTGATGGTGAAAGTTATGGACACCACACAAAATTTGGCGATATGGCTTTATCTTACGTACTGAAAATTAAAGCAGAAGATGAAGGCTTTAAAATCACAAATTATGCTGAATACTTAGACAAATACAGAAGTGATTACGAAGTTGATATCAAACAAGCATCTTCTTGGAGTTGTTGTCATGGAGTTGGCAGATGGAAAGAAGATTGCGGTTGCTCGACAGGAGGTCACCCGGGGTGGAATCAAAAGTGGAGAGAACCGCTAAGAAATGCTTTAGACTTTTTGAGAGATAAATTGGCTTCTCTATTTGAAAAAGAGGGACAAAAATATTTTAATGATAATCCTTGGACAATTAGAAATAAGTACATTGATGTAATTTTAGACAGAACGTATTCAAATATCCGAAAATTTCAGAAAGAAAATTTCAAAGCTGATTTAACCGAAGAAGAAAAGGTTAAAGGTATGGAACTGTTGGAAATTCAAAGACAAGCGATGCTTATGTACACAAGTTGCGGTTGGTTCTTCTCTGAGATTTCAGGGATTGAAACAGTTCAGATTATGAAATATGCAGCTAGAGCTATGCAACTTGCCGCAAGATATACAAATGAAGACTTGGAAACTCCATTCTTGGATATTTTGGCAAATGCAAAAAGTAATATTTCTGAATTTGGAACTGGTAAAGAGATTTTTGAAAGATTTGTTAAACCGTCTGTTGTTTCAGCAAAAGAAATCGCTTGTTTATGGGCTATTTCATCTCTTTATCAAGATTTTGAAGACGAAGAAGAAGTTTATTGCTATACAGTAAAAAGAAATGTCTACCAGAAAGCTCAAAAAGGCAATTCAAATTTTGTTGTAGGTAACATAGAAATAACATCAAAAGTTACTTTGCAAAAAGCAAATCTTGTATTTGCCTTAATGCAATATTCCGGTGGAGATTTCCATTGTGCAATTAAACAATTCTCAACAAGTGATGAATTTAACAAGTTAAAATCTAATTTATTCAAAACCTTTATGCTTTCTCCTCTAACAGAAATCATAAGAGCTTTAGACGAAAACTTTGGTACAGAATACTTCACATTGAAGGATATCTTTATTGAAGAAAGAAAGAAAATCTTGCAAATACTATTGAAAGACCAACTCGAAAAATTCGGTAATACCTATCAAGAAATGTTTGACCAAGGTAAAGATTCAATTTATCACATGCAAAATCTAGGACTTGAAATTCCTAAAGAATTCAAGATATCCGCAGCTTATGCACTAAGTCACAGATACAATGATTTACTTGCTCATAGTGATGGATTTGTTGAACCATCTGATATTCAACAAATTACCGATATCAATTACGAAGCTAAGAAAATGAATATTGATATTGATAAAACTCCATCAAATAAGATTTTTGCAAAGAAAATTATTACAAACTTGAATAGACTTACTAAAAGTTTTGAACCTCAACAAGCAGATACAGTGGTTGAGTTGTTTGATATAATTTCAAAATTGGATTTACAAATCGATATTTCAGAAGCTCAAAATATTTACTATAATAAGATTTACCATAGAATCGGTGATATTATAGAAAACAATTCTAAAGAACCTCGAGAAAAAGATATTAAATTCATAAAATTGTTATTAAATATAGGAATAAACTTGAATATTAATGTTGATTTCTACAAGGTTAAACTTGCAAAACTAGGATATTAGTTAATATAACTTTACAAAAAGAGCAAAAAACTTTCCCTAAAATACTTTATTATAGTAGGTAGAAATAGGGGTTATTATAACATGCAAGTTAATAATCAAAATGTAGGACAAATTCCAAAAACATATACCGGAAATTGTAATTGTTGTTCACAACCACAACAAACAGTTGCGCCACAACCTCAATATCAACAACCTCCGGTAGTTCAACAAATGCCGGCTTGTCAACCACAAGTTGCAAATATTCCTGTTCAGCCCCAATATAATCCGCAATATTGTGCACCTCAATATGCGCAATATCCACAACAACAAAGTATTCCAACAGCATCTGCTTCAGCTGTAAATATCCAAATATACAATCCAAAAGTCGGACCGGAAAATGGTAATGGAATTGGTTGTGGTAATCCATATCAACAACCAATGGCAAACGGTTGTTATCCTCCTGAGTATTATACAGGACAATATGGTCCAAATGGTGTTTACTATCCAAACATGCCTCTTCCAACTCCAAACCAAACAGGACTAAATCAATCAGGCAATACAAATGGGGCGAATGGCTCTGGTAACGATGCAAACAAAAACAATGCGAATGCCGTAAATGGCGATAACCGAAACGGAAATGTAAACGGACAAAATGGAAATACTTCATCAACAGATGATGCAAGTAAAAATGCTGAAAATGGCGCAAATGAAGCTGGAGCTGTAGCCGCCGGTGCCGATGCAAATAATAAAGCCGATGGAACAACCGGAGACAAAGGCGGAAATGATAAAACTTCCGACACAAAAACTACAACAGAAAAATCTGACGACAAAAAGAAAACAGAAAAGAAAAAAGTTGTTGAATTAACAGATACATATATCAAAAATCTTGAAAACTACTTAGACAGTCAAGAAAAAGATATTAGATTGAATGCAGCAAAAGAAGTTTATGCTAGATTAGAAGAAGATGAATCAAGAAAAGATGACAAAGCTTTAACTGCTTTAATTAACAAAATGCTTCAAGATCCGACAGAAGAAATCAGATTGTTAGCATTGTCAGCACTTGAATCAAAAATTGTAACCGGTGATGATTATACTGCAGGAGTACTTAAACAAATGCAACAATCAAAAGACGGTTATGGGCAAGATGCAATAGATGCAAGCAAAATTCTACTTCAAATGTCGGGTAAACAAGTAGAAAAAGAAGTTCCGGTAAAAGAAAAGAAACCGGAAAAGAAAGAAACTAAAGAAACCACAACAACAACCACTGAAACAAAAAAAGAAGATAAAAAAGAAAGTAGTAAGGCATAATTATGAGTATCATTGGAGCAATAAAAAACGTAATTCCAACAAATCCGGTTAGTATAGCAACAAAGGCTATTGGTTTGGCAGGACTTGGGTATGTGGGTTATGATTCTCACTATATCGGGAAAATGCAGGCTGACCTTTATTCAAGTGAAAAAGATGCAGATGCCGCAGCATTTTACTTGAATAATTCAATGTACTCCACCGATATGAGCAAAGTTAGTGATAATGTCAAAAATGCATCATTCCAAATGGAATTAGACCAAGGTTGGAGAAGATTCTTCAACTCAGGAATTGGCTATGTGCAAGGTTTTACATCAATGCTAGTAAACCACGTTGTACCTTTAGGACTAAGTGTCGGAGCATTACTTGGAGGTAAAATCTCAGGGGGAATTTGTGCAGGCGGTTTAGGGGCTTATGCACTTGGTAAATTTGTAAAAGACTTCTTTGGTATGGGAACTCCGAAAGGTTTAAATAAAGGGGTTTAATCTGAATTTCTCTTAATATATTTTTCATACAAATCAGGGCGACGAAGTTTTGTTCGCTCTATTTGTTGTTGAAGCCTGAACGCATTAATCTCTTTATGATTTCCGTTTAATAACACCTCAGGAACTTTATACCCCCTAAAATCACGAGGTTTGGTGTATTGAGGATATTCAAGTAATCCGTTTGAAAAACTGTCTTCTTCTGCTGATTCAATTTTTCCTAATGTTCCATCTAACTTACGACTAACGGCATCAATTAAACACAACGCAGGAAGTTCTCCTCCAGTCAAAACAAAATCACCAATGGAAATTTCTTTTGGTTTAATTATTTCTCTGATTCGTTCATCAAATCCTTCATAATGACCGCAAAGCATTATAATTTGGTCTTTTTGAGCTAAATCTAATACTAACATTTCGTTCAAGGGTTCTCCTTGAGGAGAAAGCATTACAGTTATTGAGTTTTCAAGTTTTTCAATACCATCATAAGCATCAATATAAGGTTGTGGAGCTAAAACCATTCCAGCTCCGCCACCATAAGGAGTATCATCAACTTTTTTATGTCTGTCGAGTGTAAAATCACGAGGATTTATAGCATTTACTTCAAAAACACCACTTTCTTTTGCACGTTTCATTATACTAACATCGCAATAAGAATCTATTATTTCCGGAAACAATGTTAATACATCAAAAATCATTCTAATAATCCCTCAAGATTATTAATCATAATTTTTTTATTTTTGATATCAACAACAGGGACAATAGCTTTCACGAATGGAACTAAACAAACTTTTTTAGAATTCGTCTTAATAGAAATTAGGTCACTTGCACCGTTATTAGAAACACCAATAACAAAACCCAATTTATCACCATTATCGTTGTCATAGACATTCAAACCTACAAGCTCATCTATCAAAAATTCATCTTCGTCCAAAGATTCCCTGACAACAGTTTCTTCCACAAACAAAAGACTTCCCTTGTAAGGAATAATATCATTTATTGAATTAATTCCCTCAAATCGAACAATCAAAACATTTTTGTTTGGTCGAACAGAAATAATATTAAGTGGAAGATACTCATTATCTTTTTTGACAAAAACTTTATTTAAAGATAAGAAAAAATCCTGTTGATTTTTTGAATATCCAACTCGTGCTTCACCTTGAATACCGTGAAAGTTTAAGATTTTACCAACTGAAATATATTTAGTCATTGCTTATTCTTCAGTCGTTTCTTCTACTTCTTTTTTAGGTTTTCTTCCACGTTTTTTCTTTGGAGGTTCTTCAATTTCTTCACTTGAAGCCGTTTCAACAGGAGTTTCTTCAACCTTTTCTGCTTTCTTTGTTGATTTTTTAGCTTTTGGTTTTTCTTCTGTTACTTCAGCTTTTTGTTTTTTGAATTCTTCCGGAGCATCAGGTCTGTCTTGATTCCAACGTTCTAAGCCCATTTGAGCACGAACCAAACCAATACCAACGTGAACTCTCCACTCGTCCATTTTCAATTGTGCTGCAATAATTTTGTGACAACCGATTGGAGGCAATGGCAACAACGGTTCATATAACATTTTAATTGCATTCAATTGGTCTGGAGTAATTGCTAACTTACGTTTAGGAAACGGTAGCTTCGGCAACATCATTTTCTGTCTTACAAGATTTATCCCGAAAAATACTTTTCTTGGTTCCAAACCGATTTTTTCACCAATAACTTCATGAGCATCAGGATTTGGAAGAGGTAACATCAATTTGTACAACAATTCAATTTGTTCAAGTTGTTCTCTACTTACTAACAACTGTTTTGGAGCCTTGTTACGATTATTCATCGGGCGACGATTGTTGTTAAATCTGTTGTTTTGAGGTCTTCTTTGTTGGAAACCACCTGCTCTATTGTTGTTATAAGGTCTGTTACTGTTGTAACCGCCTTGACGATTATCTCTATTATAATTGTTGTTATAACCACCTTGCGACCTGTTGTTGTAACCACCTTGTCTGCTATCTCTGTTATATCCGCCTTGGCGACTATTGTTGTAACCACCCTGACGATTATCTCTATTATAATTGTTGTTATAACCACCTTGTGACCTGTTATTGTAACCACCTTGATTGTAGTTTCTTTGAGGTCTGTTATATGGTCTCGGGTTATCTTCTCCACCACTTGAATAACTACTATAGAATTGCGGTTTATCCTCTGCTGAAGGACTTGGGGTGTGTTCTGACGGTTGAGATGATTGACCAGAAGCAGTTGATGCTACATCTGTAGTGTTAACCATCATCTTTTTATCCGGATATAAACAATCAGGACAAATTACTCTTTTAGGGTTTTTTGTTTCAAACTCACGACCGCACTTAATGCACTTGTTTACATACATAATAAAAGCCTCTTAATTAATAAAAAATAACTCATAATAAAATAATTTAAGGTAATATCCTCACAATACAAATCGATTTAAAATAAAAATTCTAACTTATGGACATATTTTAACACAGAAATTAAATATTGACAAGTATCATGGAAAAACTATTTTTCAACCATGAAAGTAACAGGTCCGTCATTAATAAGCTCAACGTCCATCATAGCACCAAATACACCGGTTTGAACCGGTACATTATATTCTTTAACTTTGGAAATAAAATATTCATACAAGTTATTTGCAATTGTTGGGGGAGCCGATTTGTCAAAACTTGGACGAGTCCCCTTTTTGCAATCTCCGCATAACGTGAATTGTGAAACGATAAGCATTTCTCCTTTTTCGTCAAGTAGGGATTTGTTCATTTTTCCATTTTCATCTTCAAAAATTCTCAAATGGACAAGTTTTTCTGCTAATTTATCAGCATTTAATTTTTCATCACCTTTTACAACTCCGAGCAAAACTAACAAACCATGCCCTATTTGAGAGCAAAGTTTTCCATCAACTGTTACAGAAGCTTTTTTAACTCTTTGAATTAATGCTTTCATTTAAACCTCTCTTGTTAAGCATTTGCCCTACTTAATAATTCCGCTTTTGTAATTTTTCTACCACAAGATTTGTCCTCATCACAAAATCCGAATCTTTCGCATTTTGGAACAAGGTATTCTTTTAACCAAGGCTCTTTTTCAATTAATGCTTCACACATACCTTTTACAAGGCATCTAATTTCATACTGTGCTCTTGTGCATAATCTCAAATTAGCAAGGTGAATAAGTTCTCGCAAATTCAAACTTGCAACAAGAGAACTAGCTGCCGCATTTGGCATTACAAACCTAGCATCTTCAGCAGGTATTCCAGCCTCTACAAATTCTTGATACTGATCAGAAATCTTGCCCATAAAAGCAATAAATTTTTCTCTTAATTCCGGATTTTTATCTATAGTTGGCGGAATTATGTAATCAAATTGACCTTTTTCTTTAACATAACGTTGAGACTTTTGAGAAAAAGACATGTGTCTGTGTCTTACGAGCTGGTGCGTGCATGCTCTAGATACATTTGAAATTGCAAAAGACACTTGAATATGTTCTATTGTTGAATAGTGTCCTGAGCCGATTACTCGTTTTATGAGTTTCAACATTTTTTCTTCATCAGTTGCATTTTCATAAATGCTAATAGGGGCGTCCGCACTATAACAAGTTCTGCAAGCTGTATAAATTGTTTTCAACATATTATCCGGTTTAGAAATTAAAGCAACAACCGGTTTGTTATTATTTTCCATTTTAACCTACTCCTAACCTTTTTTACCATAATAGCTAAAACAGAAAACATGTGCAAAATATTAATCAAATGTGAACAATTTGTTCGGTTCAACCTCAATTGCCGTCATAATTTTGTACAGAATTTAAATATGGATTATCTCCATAAATATAAGAGAGGCGGTCAGCAA
>DABJ01000015.1:28824-29830 GCA_002102825.1 Candidatus Gastranaerophilales bacterium HUM_12
CTCTCTTATACCTTTTGAAAAACTTATTAGTTTTTCTTTCCGTATCTTTTGTTGAATCTTTCAACTCTACCTTCAGAGTCTAAGATTTTTTGTTGACCGGTATAGAATGGGTGACAGTTGTTACAAATTTCAACAGTCAAACCATCTACTACAGATCCTGTTTCGATTTCGTTACCACAAACACATTTGATTGTAGTTTTCTTATAATCTGGGTGAATACCGTTTTTCATTTTTACCTCTTTCTTTCAAGATTCCAAACTTGAATAATTAATTTACATTCGACTAACACAATTCTATAATACTAAATATTTGAAATCAAGTTATTTTTACAAATATTAACCCTTACCACTTTTTAAAAATAAAGAAAACCGCAAGAATGATAAAACAGAAACCCACAAGATAATTCCATTTGAATTGTTCTTTCAAATAAAACACTGAGAAAAAACTAAAGACAACAAGCGTTATAACTTCTTGAATTGTTTTTAATTGTGCGGCATTATAAACCCCATAACCAATCCTATTTGCCGGAACTTGGAAACAATATTCAAACAAAGCAATACCCCAACTAACCAAAATCACGACCCAAAGTGCCGTACTTTTAAATTTAAGATGACCATACCATGCGAAAGTCATAAAAATATTTGAAATCAATAACAAAAATATTGGTGTAATTGTCCTTATCATAGCCTTTAAATCCTTATATAATCTTATTTCTAACTTTTTTATTATAAAACAAATAAAAATGCTTGACAGTGAATTTTTTTTTGCATATAATCAATATACAAGCACGCGCCGGTATAGCTCAATTGGCAGAGCAACGGTTTTGTAAACCGTAGGTTGTAGGTTCGAGTCCCATTACCGGCTTTTTTACTGAAAAATTGAGCCTATGCAAGTCTTTCAAAGAAAGTAAGGCCGACTTTAATTAAAGAAAGCTAAAACCTTAACAGGTACTTGCCAATGACTCTCAGTAATAAAACTCAAGCCCTTGTGGCTCAGAGGTAGAGCA
>DABJ01000015.1:29842-40619 GCA_002102825.1 Candidatus Gastranaerophilales bacterium HUM_12
AGAGGTCACGAGTTCAAGTCTCGTCAAGGGCAAATTTAATTGCCTAAGACAAGCAAAGCAACAATTAAATATGGGTAGGTGGCCGAGTGGCTAAAGGCGACAGACTGTAAATCTGTTCTCGCGAGAGTACGGTGGTTCGAATCCACCCCTGCCCAGTACTAAAAACCTTGATTCTGTTTAAGTTTCAAGGTTTTTATTTTTTATTTTTTATTAATTGCCACTCTGCGTCCATTACCCATTTTAAAACAAATTCTGTTAATAATCTAAAACAAACATACTTCTGGAGGATTGAAGCATTAATAAAAAAATGTCATAATAACACATGAGATGATTATTTTGGATGGAATTACAAATAGTTTACCAATTCTGTCGATATGAAAAATGTCTGCAAGTAAGTATGAGGATAGTCTTACATGAGAAGAAGTATGAAACGTGTTAATGTAAAAAAAGAAAATAAACCGTTTAAAACCTTAGCGATTGCAACTATTGCGGGTTTATCTATTATAGGTATTGGACAAGCTCAAGCAGCAACTCTTGACGATATTGATTTGTCACAAAAACCGATTAATACTCCTACTCTTGATTATCTGCATGACAACACTGTATTCCTACCTCAAAAAACTTTCCAACGAGATGCAGATGGGAATATTGTTAAAGATGCGAATGATAAACCGATTATCCAAGAAGGTACACCGATTTTAGCTCCACAAAGCGGATATTCTTTAACAGAACTTGAAGCAAAAGAAGACGGTTCAAAACCTGACGGGAATAATGTTATTACCAAGTTTGAAGTTAAAGATGTTACCAGATATTATGACAAAACAACAGGTGCAATTGTACCTGTATATTACCGTGTGGACCTAAAACAGACCACATATGGTGACGGGAACCAGAGTAAAACCTATACCGTAAACGGTATAAACGGCGGAACATACGATATTACGGCAAAATATAATGATTCAGCATCAAAAACTTATACAACAGAGTATAAAGACCACAAGTATGAAGATACAGTAACTTCCACTTCCTATGGTACAGAGATCCATAGTGCATTAAAAAACTCATCAGGTTCAACAATAACAATAAAAGATGCCATATTTGAAAACAATTCTACTGCTATAAAAAATAATTCTTATTATATCCTTAATGTCTATGGCGGTGCATTGTATAATGCCGGTGAAATTACAGGTATAACTGCGGATTTTATAAATAACTCTGTAACAGCAACAGGTTCTTCTACCTATGGTTATGGCGGTGCTATATATAATGGTGGAACAATTGGCGATATAACGGGTCATTTCATTGGTAATAGTGCAGGTTATTATGGTGGTGGCGGTGCTATATATAATGGGTATAATAGTACAATCGGCGATATAACGGGTGATTTCATTGGTAATAGTGCTAAATCTTCCGGCGGTGCTATATATAATAGAGGTACAATCGGCAATATAACGGGTGATTTCATTGGCAATAGTGCAGTTGATAATGGTGGAGCTATATATTCTTATAGCGATTTAAGCCTTGTTGCAGACAACAGAACAAACACTTTTAAAGATAACTATACCGAATCTGCAGGTGTTAAAGACGACAACGCTATTTATATAGATGATAATGCTACATTGAATTTCAAAATGAAAAACAATGGTAAATTCTACATGGCAGATAATATAGATGGGACTGTAAGAAAAGATAGTGATGGAAATATTACTGATACCTATAGCGTAAATATCAAAGGTGATGACATAAACAACACAACTTTCTATATGTTGAACGATATTCGTAACGCAAACGTAACATTTGACAACACAACAATCAATGCTGTAAATAATCAAACTCATGTATATAATTTCAACACATTGACTGTTAATTCTGATACAAACTTCGTTGCAGATGTTGACCTAGCTAATGCTGAAATGGATAGAATCACTGCAAACACTTACGGCACTCACCAAGGTAACTTGAACGTTGTTGGTATGAATTTGTTATCTGATTCAACAAAAGATGTTACTGAAATATATTTTGCTCAACCAGGGTTGAAAAATAATGTTGTTAACGGGATGCCAAAGACTGGTGAATACAACCTTCCAAGCACTGCTCAAACAACATTCTACACTCCTATCTACAAATACAACGCAATTTATGACAACAGAGATGATGGTGGTTATTTCATGTTCGCCAAAGGAGATAAAATTCTTACCCCTAGCGGTGGTGGAGGTATAACTGTTACTCCTACAGGAAATCCATCTGATGCATATAACCCGGCTATATTGAGTAGTTCAGTTGCCTCTCAAGCTGGTGCAAATGCAACTATGAACCAAACATTCAACTACTCGTTCCAAAACTCAGATAACTTCATGTCTATTCCATATCTTGAACGTGTCGCAATTAAAACTTCTAACAGATACGCTCTATCTCCAACTGGAGATGCTACAGATGTTGGAACTTTCTCACAATTATTCAATGCTCAAAATGAAACATCTAGTACTTGGGTTAAACCTTATGCAAGTTTTGAAAATATTCCACTTAAAAACGGTCCTAAAGTTTCTAACATTACTTACGGAACTTTAGTTGGTTTTGACACTCCAATAAAATCTATCAGACACGGCTGGGATAGAACTTGGACTGGTTATATCGGTTACAACGGAGCTAGTCAAAGATTCTCTGGAGTAGATTCAACTCAAAACGGCGGTCTTGTTGGTGGAACTTTAACTCTATACAAAGGTAATTTATTCAACGCTACAACTGTTTCTACTGGCGCTATTGTTGGCGACAACCGAACTATGTACGGAACAGATAATTACACTATGCTTATGGCTGGTGTTGGTAACAAAACTGGTTACAACTTTGAATTTAAAGAAGGAAAAATTATCATACAACCTAGTATGTTGTTAAGCTATACCTTCGTTAACACTTTTGACTACACTAACGCTGCTGGGGTTAGAATTAAAAACGACCCATTACATGCAATACAAATTGTTCCTGGCGTAAAATTCATTGTAAATACCAAAAACGGTTGGCAACCATACATCGGGGTTAACATGATTTGGAATTTATTAGACGAATCTAAAGTTTCAGCTAATGATGTAAGATTACCTGAAATGAGTATCAAACCATATGTTCAATATGGTGTTGGGGTTCAAAAACGATTCAAAGACAGATACATGGCTTTTGGTCAAGCTATGATTCAAAATGGTGGACGTAATGGTATTTCTCTAACTGCAGGATTCCGTTGGGCTATCGGCAAAGATGGAAAATCACTTGAAAAAGTTCAAAGGGTAAATAACAAAGTTTCTAGCGTTACTCCTAGAGCAGAAGTGAAAGTTGCAAACAATTCAACAGTTCAACCTGAAAGAAAAATTATTAAACAATTAACTCCGGAACAACGTGTCAGACTAGGCGCAAGGCTTCAAGACTCAACTAGAACGACCTCTCTGGGTTCTTTAAGACAAATTTAACTAGTTTTTCCATCTCTACACCATATAATTCTTTCCTGCAATATATGTAACAGCAGCTCTGGTTTTTACTCCAAATTTTCTCAAGATTGCAGTAACATGAGCTTTGGCTGTATGTGTTGAGACTTCCAATACTTCTGCAATTTCAGGATTGTCATAACCTCTACACATATACCACAATACTTGAAACCACCAAGTTTAATTTTTACGCCGAATTTTATTGAATCATAAAAATAAATTTTTAAGCATAATTGAAAATGATTGCTTCAAATTTCGACTTATATTTATTTAGTAAAATATTTTAGGGTATTTAATTACCTATCAAAAGTTGCATTTGTTAACTCGTATTTAATATCTTTACCTTTGATATGCGGAATAAAATACGCATTTAATGTTTTATCTGACGGATTTTTTTGACGCAAAATATTTTTTATAACTTCTGCAATTTTTTTACAATAATTCTTTTTAACTTTGGATAGTTCTGCATTGTCACTTTGAGGAATAAATCTCTTCGCTTCATCTAAAGGAATTCCGTAATATTCACTGATAATACCGGCCTTATCTTTTATATCAGAAGATTTGCGCTCAATTGATTTTGCCGCATCATCAATATAACCCGTTGTATGACCTGTCAAAATATAAGGAATAGTTTCTCCTTGTTTTTCGGAATGATAAAAAGAACGAACAACTTTATTTTGACGATAATCCCAATCATGATTTACAAAAAATCGAACCAGACGTTCTCTTAATGATTTATCTAATTCAGACTCGGATTTCTTGGTCTTAGGTGTTTTCCCACTCATAATATTTTTTGTTTCGTTATGAAGTTTATTAAGCCAAGTCACAAGCTTTCTTTGAACAGTTTTAATAACTTTGGGAGATTTGATTTGAACATATTCACCATTTTCGCACTTTATAAAATACCTGACAGGGTGAATTGAGCCAAAAGATTGAACTCTAACATTCTTCTTATTACCAGAGGTTATAGTTTCAACTTGCATAATAAACTCCAAATTATTTTATACTGATATAATAAAACCAAAAATAACTTTTTTCGCTGATATATTATTTAAAAACAAAAAACTTGTTACAGAAGTTAACAAAGAGAAGATTAAAAACTATAAAAAAAGTTATCCTCATGATAGATTAAGGAAGTGTATATATTTAAGGAGGGAATATGAAGAACTTATTCAAAGCAATTCTATCATTAATGGTGTTTTGCCTTGCAGCAGCACCATCATTTGCATTTCCTGATGTAAGTGACAACTACTGGGCAGCATCGCAAATCAAAATTTTGTCAGAAAAAGGAGTAATTGTTGGATATCCTGACGGTACATTCAAACCTGATGCAAATGTTACAAGAGCTGAATTTGCAGCAATGGCAATTCGAGCTTTAGGACAAGAACATACAAAAGTTGCTCAACCTGTACATTTCACAGATATTGACGAAAATTATTGGGCTTTTCAAGATATTCAAAAAGCTGTTTATTTTGACTTAATTTCAAACACAAAAGCAAACGAATTATTCAGACCAGAAGATTCTGTATCAAGAGCCGAATCTTTATCTGTAGCGGTAAATGCTCTCACAACAGAACAAATTAGCCCTGCAAAAGCAAAAGAAGTTCTTGAAAGAAAGTATATTGATGCAAACACAGTTCCTGAATGGTTTTTAATTCCTGCAGGTAAAGCAGAAATTTTAGGAATGATTGTTGTAGTTCCAAGTGCGCAAAAAGCAGCTCTTGAAGCTGATAGACCTGCAACAAGAGCAGAAGTTGCAGCAATATTGTTCAATATGATGGAAGAAGCAAAACTTAATCCGAACGCAAAACTTGCAGAAGCAATGAGAAAGAAAACCGGAGAGGGTTTTGTTGTTGAAAACGCAACAGTTCAAGGTAGTGTAGGAACAATTCCAGCAGGAACAATTTTACCTGTAAGAATGAACTCATACATCAGCTCTCAAACTTCTGAGGGTGGAGCTATGTACACCGCAAGAGTTCCTCAAAACTATGTAACTCCGGAAAAATTTATTCTTATCCGTGAGGGTGCAGGATTAAGCGGTCAACTTTTAGACGTAAGAGCAGGTAAATACTTCGTTAGAAATGGTGTTTTAGTTTTGAAAAACAGCCTAATCACAACTGAAAATGACCAAACAACAACTTTCAATGCAACAGCCGAAATCAAAAAAGATAGAAACTGGTTCATGAAATTCGTTCGATGGGCATTCAAAGGAGAAAAATTAGAAGTTCCTGCCGAGGGTACAGCTAACATGAGATTGTTACAACCTCTAAAAATCGACCTTACTAACGGTTGGATTTACGAAAACTAATTTTTAATTTTATAACTTTTAAAGGGCGATTGGATAAAATCTAATCGCCCTTACTTTTATCTTGAAATAGAAAAAAGTTTTTGATAGGATAGAGGCATAGGGATTAGAAAAAAAAATTAAAGAGGTTAAAAATGTCAGGACACTCAAAATGGGCAAACATTAAAAATAAAAAAGCAAAAACAGATTCTCAAAAAGCTGTTGTATTCCAAAAATATTCAAGAGAATTAATCGTAGCAGCAAGACTCGGCGGACCTGATCCTGCAGGTAATTTCCGATTAAGAACCGCTATTGAAAAAGCAAAAGCAGCAGGACTTCCAAACGATAACATCAAAAGAGCAATTGACAAAGGAGCCGGAGCCGGAGCTGCAGACAATTACGAAGAATTAACTTACGAAGGGTACGCAGCAGGCGGTGTTGCCGTTGTTCTGGAAGCAATGACCGACAACAGAAACAGAACTGCCGGTGACGTTAGAAGCATATTCACAAAATTCAACGGAAACCTTGGAGAATCAAATTGCGTAAGTTGGATGTTTGACAGAAAAGGGAGTATTGAATTTGATTCTTCTGTTGATTTCGAAAAATTATTTGAAGCAGCAATCAATCTTGATGCTGATGATGTTACAGAAGAGGAAGATGGCTATAAAGTTCTAACTTCTGTTGAAAATTTCCAAAAAGTTGTTGAAGGATTGGAAGCGGAAGGGTTCAAGAGTGTTAGCGCAGAACTTACAAGAATTCCGCAAAACACAATTGAAGTTACTGACCTTAAAACAGCAACTTCTGTAATGAGATTAATCGAAAGGTTAGAAGAACTGGACGATGTTCAAAATGTTTATGCAAACTGCGATATTCCAGATGAAATCGCTGATCAGGTTGAGGTTTAAATTTGCTTGATAAAATAGAAAAGCTTTCAAAAGTTCTTAATGAAAGTTACAGTGAAAAAACACTGAGAGCTTCTTTGGGAACTTTTTTTGCAAAAAATCTGGGCATCAACAAGTTTTCTATAAATATTGAGGGTAAAGATACTCTTGAACAGCATTATAACTTTAAATTTCCAATGTTTAAACATAAAAAATGTATTGGTTTTTTGGAATTTAATGAAGAATCAGATGATTTAAACAGATTTTTAGAAATCGCAGCACCTTTTATTTCCTTGAAGATTCAAAATATTGTAATGAGTGAAAAAATGCAAAAAAACATTGATTTTCACGAAACAATGAAAAACATTGCAAAAATTATTGAAACACAATACGAACTCAATTATGTAATCCCGATTATTGGAGAAATGTTAGATAAATTCTTCATGGATTATCTTATTTATATTTTTATTACGGAAGAAAATCTTGGCTTGAATGCCCTTGCTTGGCCAAGTGCTTGCAATGACAAGAAAATTCTTAAAATGGTTGAAGATATCAGCGATAAGACATTAACCGACGATAAAATGACTTATGCAATTCCGTTAAAGAGTGAATCAAAGATTTCCGGAGTTCTGGTTGCGAAAAGTACCAATGAAGAAATAACAGAAAAAGACATTGATTACCTAAATCAATTGTCTGTGCAAATCGGAACAACCATAAATAGAGCAAATGTATATGCAGAAATTTTGAAACACGCAACACTTGATGCTTTGACTGGTTTTTATAACAGAAGACAACTTGAAGAACGTATCAAGCAAGAAGTTGCAAATGCTAAACGTCAAAAAGCTCCGTTGTGCGGAATCATGACTGATATAGACTTTTTCAAAAGTGTTAATGATACTTATGGACACGCAGTTGGAGATTTGGTATTAAAAACAATTGCCAAAGTAATAAGAGGGCAACTTCGTGAATACGATATCGCCGGAAGATACGGAGGAGAAGAGTTTTCAATACTTCTTCCTTTTACAAAAATCAATGAAGCACAAATGGTTGCAGAAAGACTTAGAAAATCAATTGAGAATAAAGTTATAGATATTTCAAAAATAAATCCCGAAAGCGAAGTTAAAACCATAAAAGTTACACTTAGCTTAGGTGTTTACGAAATTAAAGATAGTGATAAAGATGAAGACTTGCTCAAAAAAGCAGACAAAGCTCTTTATCAAGCAAAAAATACTGGTAGAAATAAGGTTGTAACAAATAACGATGACTAAATACGAAAAAATTTGTAAAAACTTAGAAGACACAAAAGAATTAGCAAAAAAGTTTGCAAAACTTGTAGAAGATAAAGGTTGTTTTGTCAGCTTGTATGGAGAAATCGGAGCCGGCAAAACTGCGTTTGTGAAAGAAGTTGCAAAAGAAATCGGAATTGAAGAAAAAGTCACAAGCCCGACATTCGTAATCCTAAACGAATATCACGGAGGAAAACTTCCAATGTACCACTTTGACCTGTATAGACTTGAAAATGAAGGTGTTAAAACAATTCTTGATGAATTGAACGAATATTCTGAGGGGAAACAATTGACTTTTGTTGAATGGGCAGAATTTTCTCAAAACGAAATTCCTTTTGACCATATAAAAATCAATGTAACTTATGAAGATAATGATGACAGAAGGTACTCATTTGAGGGCTTTGGACAAAATTGTATTGAAATAGTAAAAGGATTGGAATAGTGAATATATTAGTTTTTGACACTTGTCTTGACAAAATGTATGTTGCAATCGCACAAGATGATAAGGTTTTGAGTTCAAAAATTGTAACAAACCAAGATAACAAATATCACTCAGCATTTTTGATTTCAACAATCAAAGGAATGTTGAAAGAAAATAATTTAACACCGAAAGACATAAATGCAATAGGAACAAATGTTGGTCCGGGGAGTTTTACAGGAATAAGAGCATGCACAACAGTTGCAAGAATTATGGCTCAACAACTTGATTTGCCGGCAGCAGGAATTTCATCTTTAGAAATTTTAGCTAAATTAAATAAAACAGACAAACCGACAATGGTAGCGCTTGATGCCAGAAAAAATTCCGCTTATTTGTATGTAAATGAAGAAATTCAAGGAGCAATTCAACTTGAAAAAGTTAAAGAAATGCTTGAAAACAGGGATTACAACCTAATAACAGATGATAAACTTCAAAAAGTTTTAGGAGGAACATCTTATCAAGCAGGAGAACATAATTTGGGTGAAATTCTGGCGAATCTTACTTATGAAAAACTCAAAACTTCAAGCTGCAAATGGCAAGAACTAAAACCTCTATATATCCAACCACCACCAATGGGATAAAATGTAATATTTCGTAAAAAACTAGCAAAAAAATTTTTTACACTTTTTGAAAACCACATGAATATTTGTAGTGTTCAGTTTGGGTATAATTGCGGTTCAACAAATTTCAAACAATCAAAGACGAATTTGTTGCAAAGTGTTTTGCGCCCTAATTCTACAATGGAAAGACAACCTGTCACAGATATTTTTAAAGCTCAAACTCTTGATAGTGTTACTTTTCAAGGTCATTTAGCCAAAGCGGAAAGAATCTTTGAAAACAAATTTAATAAAATATTTTTTAGAAAAATTGCAAATGAACACTTACCTTGCGCTTACACCGGAATCGAAATGATTTCCCAAAAACAATTTGATGAACTTATCCAAACAAAAGTTTTAACTGGGAATAGTGCAGACGTTATTAAGGAATTAAAGAAATTTGAAAAATCTTTATTTCCGGTTGAAAATGGAATTTTCAACATTCTTAAATCTCTATCTGAAAAATATCCGGAGAAAAATCTGCAAGAACTTTTAAAACTTAAATACCCCATCGCAGAAAAGAATTTAATACAACAACAAGCTAAAACTCTAAACCAAATCAATATGGTAATTAGAGATTTACCAAAAGAGGAATTTCTCAAAATTCGAGAAATTGTGCAAGAATCTTTTGACAAAATTTTTGCACCAAATCCAAACCCTCAAGACAGATTTAAAAGAAAGGCTTTATTATACAAATTAAAAACCCAAAATTTGACAAATAAAAAAATCCAAAAACGAATAATTAAACTAGCAGAAAAATTACCGAATTCTGAAACATCTGTAAATTCTTTTATTGTAAAATATTCTGAACCATATAGAATCAGATACGAAAATAAAAATCCAAAGCAAATTCCTCAAACATCAGAAGAAATTGCACTTCGTTTGCTTCGCCCATCACTGGCAACAGAAGAACACATCTACCCACAAGCAATGTACAGAGCAGAAGAACTCGCCGCTCGAAACGGAGATGAAACAGCAAAAAATTTAAGCAAATTGAGAGTAACAATTCTTACATCAAACTATATAAACGAAATCAAAAAAGATTTCTTATTTGACGATTTTGCACCAAAAGTAAAATACAATATAAACGAAAATATTCAAAAACATATCAACAAACTCATAAAAATAGACAAAGATTGGCTAAATCACGGGAAAATTGAAGATGCGGCACTTTTAACAGACTATATTATGACGTTAAAAGAAGAATTTCAACGTCGTTCAAAAATTATAAATATAGACATTAAAGACTTTGAAGAAAAACTTCCGGAAATAAAAGACAAAATTGCAAAACACATTGAAAAAATGGAAAATAAAAAATCTAAAAAAGTTAACCATTCCCACAAATAATTAATTTTTCTAACCTACTTGCAAAAACTGAAAAATAGTGTACAATAAAGTGATAACATTAAGGTTTTCTAAAACCAAAGTACACAATCAGGAGAAAAACAATGTACGAAGACGAAAAATTAGTATGTGAAGATTGCGGAAAAGAATTCATCTTCACAGCAGGGGAACAAGAATTTTATGCAGAAAAAGGACTAGTTAACAAACCTAAAAGATGTCCTGAATGCAGAAGTGCCCGCAGAAAAAACAACAGAAAAGGTAGAAGAATGTACGATGCCGTATGTTCTAAATGCGGAGCTCAAACTCAAGTTCCATTCAAACCGGTTCCGGGAAGAGATGTTTTCTGCAAAGAATGCTTCCAACAAGCATCTGCAGAAAGAACTGAGAACGCAGAATAATTTATGTAATTTTATATAAGTTTATTGAGCGGCAGCTAAT
>DABJ01000015.1:40648-49977 GCA_002102825.1 Candidatus Gastranaerophilales bacterium HUM_12
TAGTTATACAATTGTTCAAATACTCAATAGTACTAACTTTTTCGTCATACAAGTATTTTATAAAATTCAAATAAGAATTATCTCGAGAAGATATAACTAAATTGATTTCAAAACCCTCTGTGCAAAAAGGTTCATAATCATAAACAACGTAACTGTTATATTTACTTTTCCATTCCTTACGTTCGATTTTAGAATTATTTTCTTCTATTACATCTTCAAGCCATGGTAACAAATTTTGGTCAATATCTTTCATTTCCAAACGATTGTATCTATTGCAATCATTACATCTATTTCCAATAAACATATCAATTTACTCCAATCCAAATCTGTATATATGGATTTTAATATCTCCATAGAATTAAATAATCGCCGAAATGTACAAAAAATTATTATCTAAATTACTGATATTAGCGATATATACTTAATATATCTTTACAATATACAAAAAATTAATCAATTATTCCCTCTGGTTTGACTTTATATACATGTAAGTACAACCACAAGGAGAGCTATGGGTTTTGCAGAAAACATGAGAATATGGAGCGGTATAAATTGCGGACTAGCCTCGCTTGTCGGATATACTCAGATGAAATCAAACGGTGTAGATACCAATACTGCAATTGGTACAACCGCAGGGAATGTTCTCAATGGACTTGCAAGAAACGAAGTTGCATACGAAATGCAAAAAATGGGCAATCCCATCGGCAATACGATAAATATGTATGCCGGATACGGAAACCCCGTTTCAAATGCAATAGGAACGGCAGGACTTTTGGGTGCTTGTTCACCTTGGGTATTTTTTAATGCGCCTTGTACAATGTTTTATACTCCAATAGCAACCCCATTCTTTGGAGGGTTAGGATATGGTGATTTTAGCTACCACAGTTCAACAATAATCAACAGAGGATTTTTCTGCTAAATTATACAGCTTTTTTGCTTGGAATTAATGCAGATATAACTGCAACATAAGTCCAAAACATAAACTGTAATTGAGGTCTGAAATAAATTGTATCAACCAATCCGTGGAACATAACTGCCCAAATTGCAATAATTGAAATTGCGACATAGATTACTTTTTCAATATCAAGTTCTGTTAAAATAAATTTAACCGCATTGATTGATAACGTAATCAATGTTCCTAAAAATGCAATTAAGGCGAAAATACCACTTTCTACTGCTGTTTCAAGGTAGATATTATAAGCGCTTAAAGCATCAAAACCGGTCGTCATATAAAGTCCGTAAATTTCACGAAAATTTTTATTTCCGACACCAATACCCAACAACCAGTTATCCTTGAACATTTGCAACGATGAATGATAAACATTAAATCTAAAAGAATTTGATGAATCGTTTCTCATTGCAAAAATTGACATAAATCGATGACGCAATGCTCCAACAAAAGTTATTGCCATCATAAACAAAACAACAATGCTACTTATGAATGATACATATAATTTTTTATAAGTTTTCCATAAGAATTTTGCTGAAATTAAAAATACGCAACCCAAGATAAGCATCAATGCTAAATAAGATCCCCTACAACCGGTTTGGAATATTGCATAAATTGAAACAAGAGTAAATATAGCAGGAATAATTGCATATTTAAATTGTTTTCTATTCAAGAAAAAGAAAACAGAACCCAACACTGTAGGAAATCCTGCAACCAAATAACCTCCGAACAAATTCGGATTAAGAGGTTTTAATGTGCCGTAAACTCTTGATAAAACATCTTCCGGATTAAGGTTAGATGTATCTTGCCAAGTTGAGATTTCGTCTAAGTGCAAGAAACTTTGTAAAAAGCCGACCAAACTTTCACCTGCAACGCAAATTGCCAAAGTTCCAAGCACTACAGGAATCATTTTTTTATTATTTTTCAAATATTGAGCTACAGAAAAATAAAAACCAATATAAACAAATGTTTTAAAAAAGCCTTTCAAACTTAAAGAAAATAATGTTGAACCGAACAAACTAACGATTACAAGCATAAAATAAGCAACCAACCAAATTTCAAATTTTTTGAAATCAAGTCTTTCATTCGGTTTAGTCAACATCTTAACAACAGTCAAAAAGATTGCAATCAAAGCAAAAAAACCAATTGAATCCGAGTTCATAAAAGTAGAACCCAAGAATGTCAACCCGACAAACAATAATATAAATTTGTCTATATGTTGCAAAAATAAACTGTTATCGTATAAAAAAGCTAATTTTTCTTGTGAGTATTTGAAAATCTTATTGAACATCATCTGTCGTATTCATATCTTTGTTTACTGTTTCATCATCAACCGCATCAATAACTTTTATATCAGAAACTGAACCGGTAAATTTGTAATCCGGACCCTCTAAAGTAATAGGTAAGCCCATTTTAATTTTATTTCCGCCAACAACTGCACCATCTTTAGTGATTTTTGCAGTATCCGTTAAAGTTACAACCACATCATACAAATCCGGTTGAGAAACATCTTCAACTACAATTGACACCTTTTTTGAATTTAATGTAGGCAAAACAATTTTTCTTCTGTCAGCTTTTACATCAACAATATCCAAATCAGAATAAGGAACATTTCTTATACTAATAAATGTTTTGTCACCCTTAACGATAGGAATATTATCCCCAGAGAAAGTTACCCCCCTCATATAAACCTTAAACACAACTTTTGAAGTAGCTTCAATTTGCTTATCAGCAGTTTGTCTATAACCTTTGTAAGTACAAAAACCAACTCCTAAAGCCACAATTACAAAAGCAACGATAATAAAATCAACTATTCTGATTTTTTTTACCAGTTCTTTTAATTTTTCCATAGAAAGTTCTCCTTCAATTAAAATCTTATAATTCTTCAACAGCCGACAATAATTCATCAACAGTTGTTGTTGCACAACCGAATTGTCTTACAACAATACTAGCCGCAACATTACCGATTATAGCGGAATAAACAGGGTCAATACCTGCAGCCATAGCGAGTGAATAAACCGCAGTAACGGTATCACCTGCACCTGTAACATCAAAAACTTCTGATTTATTGAATACAGGGATTTTAGTATAATCATCATTTGGTTTAGCAACAAACATGCCATCTGCTCCACACGTAATAAGAACAGAGCCTGCATTTGTTTGAGCCAACAATTTTGAACCTGCTCGTTTCAAATCATCAATACTTTCGATTTCAAACCCAACAGATTTTTCAGTATCAGGCAAATTCGGAGTCATAGAAGTTACATTTTTGTAAGAGCCTAAATCTCTTTGGGCATCAACAATAACAACCTTTCCCAACTTATTTGCAAGTCCAATAGTGAAATCAATAACTTTATCAGTCAAAGTTCCAATGTGATAATTTGACAAAATTACAGCATCATAATCCGGTAAAACTTTTTCAATATTTTTAATAACTTTTTCTTCAGTTTCTTCAGAAATCGCCCCCTTTGACTGACGGTCAATTCTCACAATTTGTTGAGTAATTGAAGTAGTTATTGAACCGGAAATTCTAGTTTTTACAATAGTTTTACGGCTTTTATCTTTAACAATTTTTGAGCAATCAATATTTGCTTTATCAAAAGTATCAAATAAAAGTTCTGAATAATAATCATCACCTGAAACTCCGATAACCCCAACTTTACCACTATTCAAAGTTGCAACGTTATGAGCTGCGTTAGATGCACCACCCAAAATCAACTTTGTTTTAGTATGTTGCAAAATCAAAACAGGAGCTTCACGAGAAATTCTCTCAGCATCACCATAAATCATTTCATCAAGTGCCAAATCTCCAACGACCAACACTTTTGGCTCTGTAATCTTTTTTATACAAGATACAAGTTTTTGTTTGTCTATATCCATATACCAACTCTCATCTAATAATTTATATAATAATTCTAGCACAAACAAAATTTTAGTGAATAACGTGAAATATTGCCTCGTTAGAATATTAACTTTTGTAAATTTACTATTACGTTTTTAGCAATTTTCCAAATTCAGAATACTTTATATAAATATATAAAGCTCTCTCTTCTTATTTAAACGGATAGGCCTTGGTTTAAACAACAAGGTCTTTTTTTTATGTTAAATCTAGTGTATAATAAGATTTCCGATATTGTAAACAGTGAATGAAACAAGCCAAGCAATTGCGCATTGTACCAAAATAACCAAAGCTGCATATCGTTTGCCTAATTCTCTTCTCACAGTCGCAACCGCAGCAACACAAGGTGTGTATAACAAGCAGAATATTAAAAATACAAATGCTGTCAATTTTGAAAACAAAACAGGAAGTTTTGTTACATCTCCACCCAGTAAAACCGTCAAAGTACTTACAACACTTTCTTTTGCCATAAATCCGGTAATGAATGCGGTTGAAATTCTCCAGTCAGAAATTCCTAACGGCTTGAACAACGGAACAATTGAATTACCGAGGATTGCAAGTAAACTTTGTGCTGAATCAGTTACCAAATTCAATTTTGCATCAAAAGTTTGCAAGAACCAAATAATAATTGTAGCCCAGAAAATTATAGTAAAAGCTTTTGTCATAAAACCTTTTGCCTTGTAATAAATCAATCTGTAAACATTTTTGAACCCCGGCATTCTATAATTTGGTAATTCCATGACAAACGGAACAGTTTCACCCTTGAATACAAAGAACTTCATAAAATAAGCAAAAATTATACCAACAACAATTCCAATTAAATACAATCCAAGCATTACCAATACTTGATTATGTTTAAAAAATGCAGCTGTAAATAATGCATAAATCGGGAGTTTAGCGGAACAACTCATAAACGGAATCAAGAAAATCGTCATTTTTCTATCACGTTCAGATGGAAGAGTTCTTGTTGACATAATTGCAGGAACAGAACAACCAAAACCAATCAACATTGGAACAAAGCTTCTTCCGGACAGTCCTATTTTTCTCAACAATTTATCCATAACAAAAGCAACTCTCGCCATATATCCGGAATCTTCTAAAATTGACAAGAAGAAAAATAAAACAACGATTACCGGTAAGAAACTCAAAACACTACCGACACCGGCAAAAATACCATTTATAATCAACGAGTGAACAACAGGATTCAACCCATAAGCCGTCAAACCATTATCCACGAGTGTTGTAATATAATTTATCCCGATTTTCATCAAATCAGACAAAAACGAACCCAATGGACCAAATGTCAAATAAAAAATCAATGACATTATCAATAAAAATGACAAAATTGCAGTATATTTTCCGGTCAAAAACCTATCAACTTTTGCAGACAATTTGTAGGCCGTTGTTTCTTCAGGTTTAAAAACGAATTTATCGCATAATTTTTCGATAAAAGTAAACCTCATATCAGCCATTGCAGATTCACGGTCTAAACCTACTTCTTTTTCCATTTGTTCAACAATACTTTTGCAAGCCGTAATATCGTTTTCATTGAGTTGCAGTTCCTTAACCATCAACTCATCACCCGTTGCTAATTTTGTTGCAGCGAATCTGACAGGAATTCCGGTTTCTTTTGCGTGATCTTCAATCAAGTGAATCAATGCGTGGATACATCTGTGAACAGCACCCTCTTTACCGTCAATTTCTTCGCAAAAATCAAGTCGTCCGGGGTATTCAGAAAATTTTGCAACATTTATAACGTGTTCAACAAGTTCATCAATACCTTGATTTTTTAAAGCTGAAATCGGGACAACAGGAACACCCAAAGCAGATTCTAAGCCATTGATATCAATAGTTCCGCCACTTTCTGTAATTTCGTCCATCATATTAAGCGCAATTACCATAGGAACATCAAGTTCCATCAATTGCATGGTTAAAAGTAAATTTCGCTCAATATTTGTCGCATCGACAATATTAATAAGTCCATCTGGTTTTTCTTTCAGAATAAAATCACGAGTAACAATTTCTTCACTAGAATAAGGCGAAAGCGAATAAATCCCAGGTAAATCGGTAATAGTAACATCTTTATGCCCAATAATTATACCGTCAGTCCTATCAACTGTAACCCCCGGAAAATTTCCAACGTGCTGATTTGAACCTGTCAATTGGTTAAACAAAGTTGTCTTACCGCAATTTTGGTTTCCGGCGAGAGCAAGTTTTAAATTTTTCTTGACCGTACCTTTACTTAATTTTCTGGTTTCATAAGTTTTTGCTTCACCTTTTTGAGAGTGCTCTGAAGTTATATCAAAATCATTATTTTTTCTCTGACAATTATGGGCATCATGAATATCAAAAACCTTAATCCTAGAAGCATCTGCTTTTCTTAGAGTAAGTTCATAACCCCTAACACGAATTTCTAAAGGGTCACCCATCGGAGCTGCTTTAACAAGTGTAACTTCAACTCCCGGAGTTAAACCCATATCCAAAATATGTGAACGGAGAGCCTTATTTTCGCATTCAATAGACTCAATAACCGCATCTTTTCCTATACCCAATTTATCTAAAGTTGTCATTTTATTTGCACTCATATATATATTTCGCCTCGTTGCAAACAACATTATACAACACACATGAAATTTAGGAGATAAAACAACAAAGAATACTTACAATAACAAATTCTAGTGCAAATAATTCATATTTTGGTTATTCAAAACATAAAATGCACAGCCCCAACCATTACCATTTTTGGTGCAACTTTTTTCCCATGGACTATCGGAATCAGGAGCTCCAAGTGGACGAATGGAATAATTTTCATAAGAAAATACAAACAAATCTTTACCATAAGTATTTGGTTGTTTTGGTCCGTTTACATCTATCCAAAAGGTAATTTTTCTAAAATCATCCTGCGGTCCTTTCCACCAAATTGAAGTACCATTAAGAAGAGCTATTTTATAACAATCTGCACGCTTTGTTGCATAATTATCACCATGACGAGTCCCCTTCAATTGCTTATAATCTTTATCTGTCACACAGGTTGCACTGGTATCATTTATGCCACAATCTGCCGAAAGCTTCAAATACGGCTTTAATTTATCTGCAATAATTATTGCAGATTTAGAATCTGCTCCTGTCAAACCCCACCCATCAACATCACCATATTCTTGTTCAGCCATTCTAACAGCTTGAGAAATAATAGATTGAGTCTCTCTCAACTTGCTGACAGTTTGTTTTTCAAAGTTTCTCTGATTTAATGTAGGAATAGTAATTGCTGCAACCACCCCAATAATACCAAGAGTGATTAAAACCTCAGCTAGAGTAAACCCAAAATGTGTCTTAGTTGATAAAAATTTAATCTTGTTCATATTCGCCCCCTATATTAAACAGTATTACAATAATTTTATCTATCTATATAATAATATTATACATGTCTATAATTAAAATCAAGTTTTTATTTCGAATGCTAAACTCTATTTATGATAAAAAATAAATTGTCTATAATGATGGGTGTAAGAAAAATGAATATGGCAGAACTTGCAAGACTTGCAGGACTGAGCCATGTTGCCGTTTTTCGAATCTACCATAATAAAACTAAAACTATTGAACTTGAAACAATTAACAAATTATGTTATGCATTGGATTGCAAAATCCAAGATATCTTTGAGTACATACCAGATTAGTAAAAATTTTTAAATTTACACAACAAAAAAAAAGCCGACTGAATTTTCAGACGGCTTTTTTACTATATGTTTTTATAACTAAACTAATTCAGCAACTTTAACTGCATTTTTATTAGCAATTTCAACCAATGATGAAATTGTAGCAACCATTGCTAAATCTGAAGTCAATTTGTTGATACAAGAACCACAACCGATAGCTGAAGCACCTGCTGCAAATGCAAATGGAGCAGTTGTAGGATTGATTCCTGTAGCAGTCATGATTGGCATTTCAATGTTTCTTGATAATTCAACAGTGTTAGAAATTGTTAATTGAGCTCTATCAACTAATGCTCTAGCGCCTGTCAATTCAACTGTTGAAGTGTAGTGACCTTCTGTTTGAACTAAATCAACACCCATAGATTCCAATTTCATAGCTAATTCGATTTGATCAGCTGTAGAAATTTCACCAGGGATTGTAACACAGAAGAATACATCTTGACCGTTCAACATAGCTTTTGTTTCTCTTGCTAATTCTAAAACATCTTTAGCTGAGAAAGAAGTACCTTTTTTGTAAAGAACATCAAAGTTACCAAGTTCAATAGCATCTGCACCAAGTTCAACTGCTTTAACTAATTCAGCCGGAACAATTGATGATACAAAAATAGGCATATCTGTCATTGAACGAATTTCTTTGATGATATCTTCTCTTGCACAAATATCAACAGCCGTTGCATGAGATTTTTCTGCTGAAGATACAACTTTTTTAATATTTTCAATATCAAAGTTATCAATACCTGCAATAACTTTAACTGCACGTTTTTCTTCTAATGCGTGTTTAAATGAATCAATTCTTGCCATTTTTTTCTCCTTAATTAAATATGTGGACTTATCGTCTTCTGAATTATACATTAATATTTTAATATTTTCAAGAACTAACCTCAAAAAACACCAAAAGAGCATACAAATACAATAAAATTAACTAAATAATTTATACAAAAGAGGTGGGAATGAGAAAACAGTTATTAATAGCAATTTCAATTATGTTTTTAACAATGAGTTATACTCCGGCAAATGTAAGCTATGCGCCAGATGAACAAGTAAATATCAGTGTCTATGAAAAAATTACACCTGCAATCGTTGCAATTGATGCTCAAGTTGCAGACGGAGTTTCCGCAGGCACAGGTTGTGTCGTAACCCCTGACGGAATGATTTTAACCGGTTCACACGTAGTTGACGGAGCAACAACAATTGATGTAACAACATACAACGGTCAAACCTACCGTGCAAAATTCATTGCCCAAATGGGGAAAAACAAAGACTTAGCACTAATTAAAATTCAACCCAAAAGGCCACTGCAAACCGTGTCATTTGCAGATTCAGAAGAAGTCAAAGTCGGACAAAAAGTTCTAACTATTGGTAATCCATTCGGATTTTCAAATACTTTAACCCAAGGGATTATCTCAAGAATTGATTACGTTAAAAACAGATTTCAAACAGATGCTGCAATTAACCCCGGATGTTCCGGAGGTCCACTATTAAATACAACAGGAGAAGTTATCGGAATAAGCCAATCTATTTACAATCCGGACCACAACATTTCAAACATCGGAATCGGATTTGCAATTCCATCAAATGAAGCGGTAAAATTTATCGCAACAATTGATAGGAGCAAAAAGCTGAGAAATTAGATATATTAAGAATTCCCTGAAGAATTGCTTGGACAAAAATTGCATAAAATACGTAGGTAGAAATACCTACGTAAAAATACGGACTTTTCAAAGCTAAGAAAATATCGTATAATGTGTTTGTAATCGGTTAAGGTTCAAGC
>DABJ01000034.1:0-24201 GCA_002102825.1 Candidatus Gastranaerophilales bacterium HUM_12
AATCGCCAAATATCCACCCGCTGTAATTCTTACTCTCGATTACAAATATGCCCTTCTCATGTATCATCAACACATCTATTTCCGTAGTCTTGCTGCCTGTCGGAATATAAACATTCTTGAGGACAACAAGATCACCAGCTATGTTGTCATTTGTAAGTGCATATTCTGTTAAATACTCACCATACTGCCCTACATTTCTGTAATGTAGGAGTGAGGTTATTATGCCTGGCTGTTCGCCTTTTAGTATTTCGAATAATCCCATTTATAATTTTCCTAATATATTTTTTTACCTTTACTCTCAAACTCACGACCACCTATATTTTTTTGTTTATATACATACAGACTATCTATATTTCCACGATCAGCATTTTTAAATACCCTTGATGCTATATTTATAGTGTTCATAGGGTTTGTTGTAGCAAAAACATTCACAATAACACCATTTTCCAACATACGAACCTCAGTAATTATCGCATTTATAAACTGCTCACTAAAATGTCTACCAAGATCTTTGCCGTCATTTCTACTCAACTTAATAACTGGAAAGCCTCGCTTGCTTTGTGGTATTTGGAACTCGGAAATTGGATATGTATCTTCCAAAATCAAATTTATTTCCCGTGCTTCATGTACTTTTCCACGCTTTAATATTTTTGTTTCACGCTCATCCTCAATAACCGGATATTCTTTTTCGTTCAGAGGGTACCCTTGAAAAATATTATTGATTACTAATTTAAACTGCAACCATATAGGAACCAGTACCAAATTACAATTATTAATCCCAAGAATTTTTGCACAAAAACAAAACCAGAAATAACTATAATCATGATATATATTTTTATTACACATTATGCAATTTAGGTTATATTTTCTAATCTTCAAAAATACAAAAACAAAAAATGCTACTGAAATAGCTAAGTTTCCTTTATTTAGTGCTAATAACAATATGAAATTTTCCGGTTTGGGATATTCTTTCATCATATATTCTCTAAATATATTCTGAAAATCGACTAAATATGGAATTACAATTGATATTGCTAATATTGCAATCTCCAAAATTTGAACAATATTATCTATTATCTTTAACTTTATTTTTTTCACTATCTATAATATCCTTCCATAAATATGTGCCAATACTTACAGGCAACCTATTTTCTCCCATGATTTTCCATATAGCTAAAGCTTTTCTCCCTGCAATTATATGGTAATGAATAACACTCTTATTGGCATATTTCTTTATTTTACGCCAATTAAGCATATCCAACGAAGAATAATGTGGAACATCTTCAGGATGAGTATGCCATTCCCCTACATATCTAATAGTATTATTACTTTCAACATATATTTTCTCAAACCACTCAACATGTTCTTGATCCTGTCTTATGAACCTAGTTCGTGTTTGCTTATCATTCCTCAAAGGTTCTGAAATAGCTTCTATAATAAGATTATCATTTGATATGTTTTCTCTTCCAAGTATAACCCCTCCGGCCTCTGGCATATTCCTACTGACTTGGCAATAACTCCGTATAATCGCTAGAATACTTTTATTTATTTTTATTTTAATAATTCCATCCTCAACTATCATCTACATTCTCACCACAAACATCGCATTTTTCTTGTTCAAATTCAGATCCATGAATTACTCTTTCAAGCTCTATCTGATTATAATAAGTTTCTGAGCATTTATATCCTTCTGAAATAAAATTATATGCCTCACCCTTAATAGACACTAATACATTACTCTCATATCTCCCTGCAATGATTCGATTTATCCACTCCATACAAGCAGACACAACTCGTAAAGAAACATTTGAAGAATACGGAACAAACGAACCTGCACATCCACGGTTATTTTTCGTAATACTTTGTCCCGGAAAGGAATATGCAGTTGCATCATACAATTCATTTGTAGATCCGTCCCTTCTAAAAAAACATTCATAACAACCTAAATGTTCATTTTGTATAACAGCAAAATGGCAACCTAAATCAAGAGGTTCGTTCCAAAGATAAACACAGGGACATTTTATATTTTCCTTATGCACCTTTTTATTCAACCATCTATTAAAATTATGGTTTCCAGTTGCAGATATAATAATGTCATAAGAATCCAATTGTATGCTACCTTCTTCTATTGCCTCTTCAACCTTTGAATCAATGGAATTTATATTGAGCATAGGAAAATTCCTACAACACTGTATTCTCAAAGCCTCCGCCTTATATTTTCCAACATATTCAATCCCCAGGTAGTGTCTATATATATTTTCCTCACTAAGCTTATCATTATCAACTATATCAAGACATTTTATACCACTTTTAATCAGTTCTATACATAAATATCCGCCTATTGAGCCGCAACCTATCATAAGAATCCTTGGACTTTTTTTATCACCTCTATACATTGTTCTTTGAGTCAAAAATTCATCATCAACACGAAAAACATCTATAGGAATTATTTGTGGATACTTTCCTTTTTGCTTAATAACAACTTTATTTTCATCTAATTTTAACAGGTAATCCTGCAAAACAAATCCTAAACAAATATGCTCCCCTGATAACTCCTTAATTTCAAAAACAATCAGTTTACTTCTACAAAGTTCTGTTTCTATTTTCTTTATGTCTTCAATACTTATTTCATCTAACAACGCCTTTACGAAATCAATATGCAATTGTTCTCTAAAATCTGGCGGTAAAATATACTTTTGGGGCTCTATATATATGAACAAGCCTTTTTTCTGAAATTCCTTTATATTCCAAATTGAAAAATACTCCTGTTCAGCTGCAGCAAATATCACAGAATTTTCTTTTTTCGTTTTTAAAGAAGAAAATTTTTCATTTTTACCTAACTTCATTGCCAATGACGGATCACTATACCTTATTATCTGAGTCTTATGATTATTAGGAAGTGCAAATTTCATTACCCTTTTAGGTTTTAGATAGCTCCAGTATGCAGAAAATTCTTTTATAAATTCTTTGGTGTTATCTTGATATATTCCTATCTCTAACACATTCTTTGCCTTATTAATACATTGCTTCAATATTCCTACAAAATTATTATCAATAATAACTCCTTCTATATCAAATAAGCACATTTTCCCATCAGCTTCTATATGTGGAATAAATGGCAAAGATTTGTAATCACAAATATAAATTGATATCAAATCTCTCATCCAATTCATAGGAACGCCTATAAATATTTTTATATTTCTATCTTTTAAAAGTATTTCACAATGTACGCCTCCACAAAATCCCTTTTTTATGCAATAGCCTTTGTCCAAAATTTTTATATTTGAAATATATGCTATATCTAAAAGTGTGTCCCTTACAACTTCCATGCTTATCATAGAGATCCTCCAGACGCGCTTGATGCTGGTATATAATTAAACTGTTTTTTTGAAACACTATCAGATTCTGGAATATTAAAGTCATCTCCAAAAATTTTCTGTAACATACTACACTGCTCTACTTCATCAGGTTCTTTTTCTACATTTTGCAAATCCCGATAAAGTTTTTCTATTTTATCTTTGAAATCCGTCATTTGAATATCTGTCATTTTACAAAAAGCATCTGTATTTGACTCAAAATTCAAAGAGTCTGGCATTGGGTAAGTCAATCTATATAACCAACGTTCCCCTTCCGAATCATATGTATTTTTTTCAAATAATGATATTATTTTATCTGTCAAATTTTTTAATGCCGATAAATCATCATCTTTTATGTACTCAAAATAATCGGCAGCAATCAATGTAATTCCAATGCTAGCTGGCTCTGCATGGCCATTGCTACTAAAACGTATATTTTTCCATCGCTTTAAATATCTGATACATCTTCTAAATTGATCACGTTCCTCTCCTTTTTCAACTGCATCATTAATATAGTTGACTAATCCAACTGGATCTGATTTCTCCCAACATGTTTCATCCGAATCCTTATCTTTACCTCTAGCCAAATACATTTGTGATTGTGTATCTGTTTTATCATCATATGTATAAACTACCAGATCGACATGATATGATGGTTCACCATTTTTCTTATATGTTACAGTGACACACGGTTTTTTTATTTTTGCACCATATTCAGTGTGATTTTCTAGAATATTACAAATTGTTTCTTTTAATTCCATAGGCGTATAATCACTTTTGTTTACATTAAATCTTAATCCAACATCTATATCATATTCCCTGTCTTCTACTGGTTCAGTACCAAGATACATTCCATAACTTCCTTGATCATATTTATCAAAACTTGGAAGCTCTCCGCTATCGCGTAATTTCTGTATTAGTATATCTCTTTTACTTGCCAATTCTGATCTCACATCATAATCAAGTTTAATTCTGTCACTAAAAGCCTTAAATTCCGTCTGGACACTCATTTTTAATTTCTCCTTTATATATTCACATTATGATTTTTCAATTTCTCATATAAAACAGATCCCACACTTTCCATAACCTGCTTCATCATATCCGGATCGTCAAACAGTTTCCTGAAAAACTTGTCATTCTGCTCATATCTGTCTGCTGCCATATTCGGAAAATCCTTTTCAAATAACAGCATAAAGGTTGCCCGGTCATTGTTCTTTGCGTAGCTCTGCCATTTTTCCTGATTGGCATAATCATTTTCCATCTGAACAAGTACTTTATCCATTTCAGTAAAATGAGTGCCATACTTTTCGTTTATCTTATCAATGATTACTGTCAGCGGGTCTTTCTTAGGCTCTCTATGACCAGAATCACCGGAGATAGGTGTATATCCGCCTTCTGCGCTTTCAAGCTCTATCGGACCTTCAAAGTCTTTTACCAGCTTATAATATTCAAGAAGAACTTTGTCATCAATATTTATCTTCTCTCCACCATGTCCCTTTGGAAGCATTGTGTACAAGAACTTTGAATAAATACTGAATCTATGAATGTCCTTGTCAAATAACCTGCACACCTGTGTAATATAAGCATAAACACGATTAAAACTTGCCAATGTAGACTTGAATATATCCTGTTTTTCAACTTCAAGTACTTCATATCTGTCTACTGCCGGTCTCAACTGTCCCTGAAGCTTTCCAAGATCACCAGCTGATTGATTCTCATTCTGATAGAAAATATCCGCAAATTTATCCACTTCTGATTTCTGATATACCCTGAAATCATCTAAAGTGTTCTTCATGTCATATACAACATTAGGATCTGTTTCCTCCAAGAGCACAGTTTCCTCATAGAATGGCTCAAAAGATGCTTTGATATCCTCTGCTGAATTCACAAAATCAAGTACAAAGGTATCTACTTTTCCTCTTGTAGTACGATTCAATCTTGATAAAGTCTGTACTGCCTTTACACCGGACAATTTCTTATCCACAAACATGGTGTGAAGCAATGGTTCATCAAAGCCTGTCTGATATTTTTCCGCAACAACAAGGATTCCATAATCATCTGTATGGAATGTTTCCGGTAAAGCCTTTTCTTTGATTGTCTTGCCTTCTTTATCCTTGTTCATTCCCTCTTCGGTAAACACATCATCGTTATCTTTAACCTCACCAGAAAAAGCGACTAACACTTCAAGGTCATTCAGTCCTTTTTCTTTTATCTGTCTCTTAAATTCCTGCACATATCGCACTGCATGAAGTCTGGATGGTGTAACAACCATAGCCTTCGCCCTGCCACCTATCTTATGTCTTGTGACATTCATAAAATGTTCAAGCATAATGGCAGTCTTCTGAGAAATATTATGTGGATGCAGTGTCTCATAATTTACAATTGCCTTTGAACCTGCTGTTGTATCAAATTCCGGATTATCTTCAATAATCTTGGCAATCTTGTAATACATTTTATAAGTCATATAGTTTTGCAGGACATCCAAAATGAAATGCTCCTCTATTGCCTGCCTCATGGAATAGATATGGAAAGGTCTGTAAATTCCTTCCGCATCCTTCTGACCAAACAGCTGTAGTGTCTTTCCCTTTGGAGTTGCCGTAAATGCAAAGAATGATAAGTTCTTATGCATACCCTGTGCTGCCAATTCATCTAAGAGCTTATCCTCATCATCCTTGCGGTTTCTCTCGTCTTCATCTTCCATCTCGGCATACTCTTTCAGAATTTCTTCTGTATCAGCTAACGCTCTTTTTAATTTTTTCGCTGCGTCTCCGGTCTGTGAAGAATGTGCCTCATCAATAATAATCGCAAACCTTTTATTTGCAGAATCTACCTCTTTATAGATTACAGGGAATTTCTGTAAGGTAGTAATAATAATGCCTACCCCATCATTGATTGCATCTCTAAGCTGTCCAGAATTCTTATCTACCTTCTTAACCACGCCCTCCACATGGTCAAACTGATATACCGTAGACTGCAACTGACTGTCAAGCACTCGCCTGTCAGTAACGATAATTACAGACTGGAAAATCTTATTATCATCATAATCATGAAGTCCGGTAAGTCTATGTGCCAGCCATGCAATTGAATTTGACTTTCCTGAGCCTGCACTGTGCTGGATCAGATAACTCTTACCGGAGCCATTCTTTTTCACATCTTCCAACAGTTTCGTAACGACATCCAGCTGATGATATCTAGGAAAAATCATAGTTTCTTTCACAAGATTTCCTTTCTTATCGTACTCCTGCTGCAAATGCATATATTTCTGAAGGATTTCCATCAGGCTGTCCTTGCAGAGTACCATTTCCCAAAGGTATGCAGTATCATATCCATCTGGATTTACAGGATTTCCTTTGCCACCTACTTTTCCGGCGCCATTACTTCCCTGATTAAATGGCAGAAAATAAGTGTGTGCGCCCTCAAGTCTTGTAGTCATATAAACATTGGTAAGGTCTACAGCGAAATGTACCAATACCCTTTCCTTAAAGGCAAAAATCGCATCCTTACCGGCACGATCAAACTTATACTGATTAATCGCATTTGTTGTATCCTGTCCTGTAAACTGACATTTCAATTCCATAGATACCACCGGAATGCCGTTTACAAAAAGAACAATATCAATGCTGTTTTCATTATGTACAGAATAATGAAGCTGTCTGGTACAATGAAGGATATTCGCATCATACTGGATCTGTGTAGTCTCATTCAAAGAAGTCTCCGGCTTCCAGAAAATCGGATAGAACTTGATGCCTCTATCCATAAAACCATGCCGCATAACATTCAAAAGATTAGTTGTCTTGACTTCTCTTTTAAAACGCTCGATGATCTGTTTCTCGGAATTCTCCGCATAAATTTTCACATATCTATCCCATTTCTTAGGCTGACTTGTCTTAATAAACTCAACAAAAGTACCTTCGTCCAAACCACTTTCACGATTAAATGCAGATGGATCACCTTTCNNATGTGTCTTCGTCGAGTCCTGATTCACGATTAAATTTCTTAGAATCACCTTTGATATATCCGCCATGATGAATCAGATAGTCTTCGATATCTTCCTCAAATCGTTTCTCTTTTACATCAAAATCAGACATGAGCTACACCTCCTTTTTGCCTGTGACAACCTCGTAGATGAGGGATTTTTTGTATTCTTGAAGTTTTATAATCAATCTTCCTTTTTCATAAATATTACTGTCAATCAAGTTACATTTTTTATCAAGATATTCTGCAATTTTACATTGTTCATCCTTTGGCGGTACTAATAATGGCATACTTTTAAGCAAATCCTGACCCAAACTCGCTCTGGTAACCAGATTCATTTCCTTTGCAAAATATACTCGTAGGTGCTTACTTCTAAAATAATACTTTGCAAAGCCAAGTGTCAGCATATCAATAAATGGTCGAACTCTTATTACAAAACCAGCATATGTTGCATTTGGAATGGTTTTATTACATACAGCCGAAAAACCCACTTCTTCAATAGTTTCAGATGTTCTTGTGAAAAATATATCGCCTTCTTCAACAGAATATTTTTTTCTTTCTTCTTCTGTTGTATTTATTAATCCGTCTAGCCTATTAGGTAACACATAATTACGATAAACATCCCCATAACTAACAAATGGAAAACCTGTACCAAAGTATTCTCCACCTTTACTTATACCATTTTGTGCAGAACCGTAGTTGCGTAATCTACAAACATTCCAATAATTAGGAATATCCCCTATATACTCATATCCACTATTCTTCATTTTAACATCAGGATTCAACCCCTTTGTTACTGCTTCTGTAATAATTGATAATTTGTATTCCTTTAACTTTTCAATAATTACCTGTTGCCTTTCAATAATTTCATCAATCTTTGAGCACTTGGCATCCAAATAATCTACAATCTTTCTTTGTTCACATTCAGTTGGTACAATAATGGGATAATTCATCAATGTTTCTGCATTTAATGTCCATCTATTTTCATATGACACTCCTTTTCCATGTGCAAAAAAAGCCATCAACCAATACTGCAGTTTGAAGTAATAATCATAATATTGCGGATTATAGCCTTCTCGATATCTCAAATTCACATATGCCGGGCTAATAACTCCTGAAATCTTTGAAATACTACAATTTGCTCCACTATATAAATCCATTGGATTAATTAACAAATCATCTACATCCACTGGATTATAATTATAATAACTTTCCGCAATCTGTCCCTCATTGTTAGAAATGTCTCTTTCTCTAACGCCAGTTCTTGCCAATGAGAGTACTATGGGATTATCTTGATGAGCTTCCGCTTTCTTTCTTATAAATCCATGTTTTACCCTTTCAACCTTCCATTCTAAGGGTATTACACCTAGCCACTTAACCTTACTATCCTTCATCTCTCTCATAAGTCAAATACCTCCTCAAGACTTCCAGATAGTTCTGTCTCTAAATCCATAATCTCTGCCATTATCTCTGCTGATGGTCTTGGAGCTTCATACTTATAGAAATATCTTGTAAATGGAATCTCATATCCCACCTTTGACTTTTTCTCATCAATCCATGCATCCGGTGCAAATGGAAGTACTTCTCTTTCAAAGTACTCTTTGATATCCTCTTTTAACGGAACATTTTCTGTATCACGAAGACTGGTATCCGGCTGTTTCTTTCCCTTTTTCAATACCAAATTGCCTTCTTCATCACGGAGCGGTCTTTCTACTGTAATCTTGGTATAACCAAAATCCTCATTATCATAAATCTGGCTGATTTCACTCTCTTTAAAATCACCATATATCTTTGTAATCTCTGCAATATCTTCCTCAGAAATATCATTTCGCTTATTTCCCAATGCTTTTCTTCTCTTCACATACATCTCATTGGCATTAATAAGCTGTACTTTTCCCTCTCTGACTGTACCTGCCTTTTTATTTGACAATACCCAGATATAGGTTGCAATTCCTGTGTTATAGAAAATATCATTCGGTAAAGCAACGATTGCCTCCAGTAAATCATTTTCGAGAATATATCTTCTGATTTCAGAAGGTCCGCTCCCTGCATCTCCTGTAAAGAGTGGTGAACCATTATGAATGATTGCAATTCGGCTTCCACCCTTATCAATATCTTTCATTTTTGATATCGCTGTCATAAGAAAAAGCATCTGTCCGTCACTTGCAGCCGGAAGCCCTGCTCCAAATCTTCCTCCGAAGCCAAGCTTTGCCTCTTCCTCTACTTTTGCCTTTTCATTCTTCCACTCACGTCCAAACGGAGGATTGGAAAGGATATAATCAAAGGTACTGCCTGCAAACTGGTCATCTGATAATGTGTTACCATCCTTGATATAATCTGCATTGTTACCCTTAATCAGCATATCTGCCTTACAAATTGCAAATGTCTGGTCGTTAATTTCCTGTCCGAAGGATACAAGTTCCGTAGAAGCATTCAGACTATGTAAATATTCCTCTGCAACAGAAAGCATACCTCCGGTTCCACATGCCGGGTCATAAATCGTCTTTGCCACATTATTACCGGAAAGGATATCATTATCATCATAGAAGAGAATATTGACCATAAGTTGAATAACTTCTCTTGGAGTGTAATGCTGTCCTGCGTCTTCATTATGAGCTTCGGAGAATCTTCTGATAATCTCCTCAAAGATATATCCCATTTCAAGGTTAGAGATTTCATTTGGATGAAGATTTCCTCTATCCGTTGTGTATTCCTTTATGACAATATATAGAATTCCTTTATTTGCCATAGTTGTTATATGACCATCAAACTTGAATTTTTCCAATATACCCCGCACATTTGCTGAAAAACCGTTCAGATAGTCTCTGAAATTCTCTTCAACATGATCTGGATCATCCATCAGTCGTTCAAATGTATATTTACTGGTATTGTAAAAATCGTATCCAGCTGCCTTACGAAGTAAAACATCCTTCATTGGAAGATTCTTTACCTCTTCATATTTCTTCAGTACTGCATCCTTGGTATCGGAAAGGATACAGTCAAACCGTCTGATTACTGTAAGTGGTAATATAACATCTCCATATTCATGTGGTTTATATACACCTGTAAGCTTGTCCGCTATTGCCCATATCAAATCTGCTTTCTGATCTATTTTTACACTTCTAATTGCCATCAATGTTAACCTCCACATATTTATCTCTTGATATTTTATTATGCCTATATATCAATTAGCAACCCTTAAGCCATAATAAATAATCATCCAGTTTTTCACGACTTTTCCCTTCAAAATTCCTAGTGACATATATAATCTGTGAATATATCATCTTCTGCAATACTGCACTTCTTTCTTTATCTATTGAAAATCTATCATATATTTGCTTAACTTCTTCAACACTTAAATCTCTATCCCATAAGAAAAACCCTATGGTGAACACTGGTAAATATTTATAACTTAAGCTTTTCCCGTTTTCATCAAGTCGATTGATAAACTCTATAAACTCTTGTTTGCACGCTGATAAATCCTGGTTTTCGTTTCTTTTAACCCATATGTAAAATAATGCACACACGCTATTCATATCTTCGACAAAACTTCTATATTTTTTCCTCGAAAATAATACACCTTCCGGAACTATTACATATTTACCATTTTTCTTTTTTAAAGCATACCCTCTAGTACCTATTAAAATTGTAATAATTGCTAATTTTATCTCCTCAGGTCCTAATATGCAAAATATTGTCACACCAAACAACGTGCAAATTTGCATCTTTGTGAGTATCCCCAAATCGCCTTGTAAAAACAACACTAATATTAGTAAACAATTATTAACTGCCAATATACATATAACTCTTTTATTATATTTCTGCTTAATTTCACCTAATGTAGACACAAATTCTATACTGTCAACTTTATTTATATTATTATTAAAATAACATCCCAGAAGATAGTCCAAATTAATATAAACAGAATCTTTATTCCAATACTCCTCATCCCCAAAATTTGTTAAATCTATTTTATTATACCAAAATACTTTATATAATTCTCGTAATAAAGAAAGTTCAATTTTTTCTCCAAATAATATCTGTTTAGTCTTAAATAAAATTCTAGCTCCACAATAAATATTATAAGTTGTGAATGAACAGATTAAACTGTATATTAAAATATTACCAACATTTAATTCCAATACTCTTATTACTATATCTCCTATCATTGTAATTATTACTGCCGTAGTATATTGAGGCACTTTATAAAATTGAAAAACGTCCTCAATAGAGAAAAATAAGTAATATTTTTTCACCAAGGTAACAACAACACAAACTACACCAATTACAATGCTCGATAAGCCCATTACAACATCTGTTATACCGTTAATATCCAACTGTATATTAAAAATGCCGAAATCATACTGAAGGACATATAGAGCCGATCCTATTAACACTCCCACAGCAATTTTGCTCAAAAAAGGTGCTAAAAACCATTCAGTATCATATGTTAAATATATATTTTTTGCAGAATAATCATTATTTGATCTGAACATCAATTCTGTATAATGCCTATTTTTATTTTTGAATTTTGCTTCCAAATATGCCATAACCAGAACAAAAAAATACATAATTACAGTTACTGTAATCCACATTAATATAATGCACTCATTTATCACCTATACTCCTCACTTTCTCCATTATATATTCCTGTTTTTATATAAAAATCATTAATCCAAATATCAGTTAAATCATTCACTGAATATTATATATCATTTGTTTTTCTATGCATAGTTATGTCATTCTTCTATTTCTCAATTTCCACTTACAGAGCATATCTTTAACCGCTTCTATCCCCCTCCCATAATTACATAATTCTACACCTATCAATGTCCAATTTTCTCCACACAAGCCAATCTCCTTAATCTCCCCATCCACCTTCGCCCCACATAAAAAGACCGGCAACAGACGCCTCCATCGTCCACTGCCGGCCCACGCTTTCATCAACCCTGTTTATACAGGCTTTCACAACTCTATGTCTAATCCAATACCATCACACTCGCTCCAGCCCCACCCCAATCTTCAAGTTCCTCTCCGTCTCCACCATATCAAACTTAACCACATAGCACCCTATATCTCCCCTGATACCGGTTATAGTGCCCTCGCCGAACACCTTGTGTCTCACCCGGTCGCCGGGCTTTAGCTCGGTGTCCAGCGGCATATAGCGGCTTTCATTTGCGGCTATATAGCTCTTGGTATCGTCTATCAGGCGTTGCGGGAGCTCGTTCACGTAATCTATGGCCTCACGGTCTATATTGAAGATGAATCTGGATGGATACCGGAAAGACTCATCATAGTTCAGGCCCTCTGCATCGCTGATGTACAGGCCGCGCTCCGCTCTGGTGCACGCCACGTATGCCATGCGTCGTTCCTCCTCGAGCATCGCCTCAGTGTCCACGTGCTTACTTGGGAATATGCCTTCATTTACACCGCACACGAACACATATGGGAACTCCAGGCCCTTTGCGGTGTGTATGGTCATCATCGTCACAGAATCCTTGTCCTTCTCCCTGTCATTGTTCGTGTAGAGAGCTATGCTCTGCAGATATTCCTCCAGCGTATTCTCCTCACCGGAGGTCTTCTCATATTCGTCTATCGACTGCTTCAGCTCTGCCAGGTTGTCCAGCCTTTCCTGTTCGCCCGCCTGTCTGAGCATCACCTCGTAGCCCGTGGCGGCCATGAGCTCTGTAACAAGGTCTGACAGACTTTTCTCCTTGTATGTCTTCCTGAAATTTTCTATGATATCGACAAAGGCTGAAGCACCTGTCGACTTAACAGTCTTCTCCTCCAGAAGATCCTGAAGACCGCTGTACAGTGAGCATCTATGAGTCTCACAGTACGACTTAAGCATCGACATTCTCTTTTTGCCAAAGTTCCGCTTTGGTTCATTTATCACCCTGCAAAATGACAGATCATCCGCGTATGCCACCATCCTGAGATATGCCAGTACATCCTTTATCTCCTTGCGCTTGTAGAACTCTGTTCCGCTGTAGAGGATATACGGGATCTTTGTCTTGATAAATGCCTCCTCTATGCTTCTCGACACGAAATGTGACCTGTACAAAACGGCTATGTCACTGTACTTTGCTCCTGTCTCAACAAGCCTTTTTATCTCGTTTATCACCCACTGGGCTTCATCCCCGGTGGTTCTGGAATGTACGTACAGAGGGCGTGCCTCAGACGGCTTCACAGCCACAAGCCTGTGGGGCAGTCTGTTCCTGTTCTTCTCGATCAGTGAGTTGGACACCGCCAGTATGTCAGGAGTTGAACGATAATTCGTGTCTAGGAATATGGTCTGTGTATTCTCATGGTTCTTGTCGAATTCCAGTATGTACTCTATCCTTGCCCCGCGCCACGTATATATGGTCTGATCCGGATCGCCCACGATGAACAGATTCCTGTGATAACCGCTGAGTATCTCCGCCAGCGCATACTGGTTACCGCTGACATCCTGGAACTCGTCCACCATGACATACATCATGCGTTCCTGCCATTTGCGGCATTTCTCCGCATCGGTTCTGAGGATGTGGAGCGCAATGGTTATGAGATCATCATAGTCAAGTCCATACACCTTCTTCTGTTCGTACAGGTATCCCAGAAATACTTTTTCTGGTATGTCTGAGGCGTTCTCATAATCTGCCAACAGTCTTTCATTGCTTATGTCCGCCATATATGCAATGTGCTGCATCTCGTTCTTCATCGCCGATATGTGATCCCTCGCCATGTCAAATGTATATGTTCTCGACTGTATATGGGCATTCTCGTACACCGTTTTGAGTATCTCCTCCGTGTCCTCGCTGTCCATCACCACAAAGTTCTGGGGATAATTGATGGCATGGATATCCTCCCTCAGAAGCTTCACACAGAAGCCGTGAAATGTGCAGATGTATCCCGTATCACTGTCCCCGATCATCTGTCTGATACGTTTGCTCATCTCCCTCGCCGCTTTATTTGTAAATGTGACACACAGTATATTCGATGTGGATATTCCAAGCTCATCCACCAGATACGCATACCTGTATGTGAGCGCCTTTGTCTTGCCGGTTCCCGCTCCCGCAATTATGCGCACATACCCTTCTGTGGTGATCACTGCCTCCTTTTGCTGTTCATTCAGTTCATCTATAAAATTATCCATACAGTCCTCCATATATTTGCAAACATATGTTCAGTATAGCAGATTATATCTTTCCTGTCACTACACTCATGGTTTTACACCAGAACGATCTTCACATAAAAAACAGGACAGCCACATCATCTGTGACCGTCCCGCCAACACATCAACGCATTTCATTTATTTTGACTTTTTGTATACCGCTTTCTTAGGAGTGTTCATTCCCTTCGCCTTGAGCTTCTTTGCATATGCGTCATATTTCTTCTTAGGAAGATATATCTTCACATTGCTCTTGACACCCTGGAAAGCATTCTTACCGATAGTCGTTATCCTTGTAGACTTTATGGTAACTTTTCCAAGCTTTCCACACTTGCTGAATGCTGCACCGCCTATGGTCTTAACGTTTCCTCCGATCACAACCGTGGTGAGATATTTGCGTCCTGTAAATGCTTTCGCTCCTACAGCCGTAACATTGAAGTTCACTCCACCGATCTTGACACTGGATGCAACCGTGAGTGACTTGAACTTCTTGTCGCTCTTCTTGCTTGTACTTCCAACAAGTGTCACTGTTCCCTTGCCATTTGAAGCGGCATTTGTCACCTTATATTTCAGATAGCCAGGCACGCCCTTCTGCGCAACTTTATATATCTTGCCCTTGCCAGCCTTGATAGCAAATGTCTTGCTGACGGAGCCTCTGTAATTACCCTTACCAGTGATCTTTACTGTCGCTGTACCGATATTCTTGTTGTTCTTGTACTGTACGGTGTAATCCACACCATTCTTCAGTGTTGTTTTGCCTCTCCTGAGCGCAAGCGATTTAACAGTGATAGGTGATCCTGTGTATGTATATCCATTCTTTTCTATACCGCTTACGACCACATTGTTCTTGGAATTTCCTATGTCTATTCCAAGGGCAGCTACTGACTCATAACGCTTGTACCCACACTTGGTACAGGTAAATGTCTTCTTACCTGCCGCTGTGTCTGTAGGCTTGGTCGTTATCGCTCCCTTGTCCCATGTGTGGTTTGCCAGGCCTGACTTCTCTCCACATGAGCACTGATACCAGTGAGATCTGCTGTCGCTCTTGTACTTATTGCCGTAATCGTGTACATGCTGCTCCGGCTCTTTCTCGACGGTGATCTTTACATTGAATACAACTCCATTGTAAGCCCTGTTCCATCCTGTAACTGATGTCCAGTCATAATTTACTGTGTCTGCAGGCTTGAAGCAAAGCTTGTATGTATTGCCATCCTCAACCTTTGTCGTTCTGTCTGTATACCATGTGTATACTCCATCCTCGCGCTCTGGAATCTCTATGTCTGCAAGAGTCATATTCTCCTTAGCACTCAGTGAATCTATCGCCTGAGTAAATACTGCATTTGCAGGAAGAATCTGAACAGTTATCTCCACATGCTCTGCTCTCGCGTATACATCCTCATCTTCAGGTACAAATGTTGCAAGGAAAGTCTTTGTTCCAACCTCTCCCACAGATTCATCTGCATTCTCCCAGATGAACATTCCACCTGCTGTCTCAGGCAGGAGTATCTTGCCAACAGTGTCTCCGTATGTAGCTGTGACATTCTCCGGAACTGTAAATACAGGATCCTGCTTTCTCACATACACTGAAAGCTTCACTGCAATTCTCACACTTCCGTCTTCCAGTTCCTCATATGTTCCCTCTGCTGCATCGATCTTGCTCCAGTCATAGTTTGCTGTGTCGTCTGGAACAAAGTATGCATCGTAGGTCTCGCTTGTTCCGGCCTTGCCTACCTGCTGTGTTCCATCTGCCCACATGTACTTTCCTGCTGTCGATGTTGGAAGCTCCACATCCGCAAGGGTCTTGCCGGCATATGCGTCGACCGCCTTTCCTGTAGTAAATGAAGGTATTCCCTTCTCCACGCTGGATATGATCAGTGTGAACTCAGCCACTGTCTGATTCTGTCCTCTCACCGTGAACTTGACTGTCTGTGCCTCAGCACTTGCAGTCTTTGGTGTTCCATATACCTTTCCATCGTATATCACAAGTCCTGCCGGAAGTGTCTGTCCCTTTGCAAGGGAGTATGACACATATCCGTTGTCCACCGCTTCATCATTCTGGATCTCTATGGCTGTCAGATCATATAATGGCTCATCCTTTGTGGTTGTCTTTCCAACCTGCGCCTTAACTGTATCCTCTGTCTTTGCGAGAGTTATATTTACGGCCTCCTGCTTTGCCATATTTACCGTAACTGTTGCCGGCTCATATGTCATGACGCCGCTCCAGAGACGGTTGTTACTTGTAGTCATGACTGTGTCATCCGGTCCAAATACAACTGAATCCACCGCCATTCCATCTATCGGCTCACCGTCTATTGTGATGTAGAACGACTTGCCACCCTGTATATAGAGTGCATCGTCACCGTCAACACCTGACTTCTTCTGACATCTTGTTGCCGATGAGCTCTTCTCTATCTTTGCATCGCCATCCTTGAAGCAGTATTCTGGATAATCCACATCCAGCTTGTAGAAAATGACGCTGTAATTTTTCAGTGCGTACACCATATCCGGGATCACTGTGGTGAGTATGCTTCCGCTTCCAAGACTTGACGTATATGCAAGCTGCTTCATATTACCATAGTTTACGATCATTGCACTGTTTGTGAGGTTGCCAAATGTAAACTGTGCATCAGCTCTGTTGATGAGCTTTGCATTTGTATTCAAGGTGATCCTCTCACTATTTGCTGCTGTGATATCCCCGTAGTTATCTACTGTTGCTGAAGCCTGAACATTTCCTTTCAGATTCCATGCACCTCTGTTGACCAGTGATCCTGTCATAGTCAGAGCGCCGTCCACATTCCATGTGCCAAGGTTCTCAACATCACCGGTAACTGTCGCTGTCGACGTATTTGTAAGAGCTGCGCCCTCGGCGATGGTCAGCTTTGAATCCTTGAGGATCTCAAGCTGTTTTACCTCCACCTCTCTGTCAAGTGTGTAGTCTCCGCCTATAGTTAATTTGCCGGCGAGAGACATATACAGTGAACCCAGACTCTCAACCTGGTAATTGTCAGCGGTGCCCTTTACAGTCGCTGTGGACTTTGCATTCTCGTCTACATACTCTACCTTGCCGACCTTACCGCCTGCCGCAAGTACAAAGTCACCTGTGACAGCGCCCTCTGTTCCTGCCTCAACGTATATATTTCCAATGCTGTAACCATAGTTAAATACCAATGCCTTGCTATGCTCATTGTTGACGTCATTTTTTCTGAGTTCTCCTGACTTTATCTCGGCATACAGATCTCCCTTTACATCTGACTGCTGGACAAAGTTGTTGCATTTCTCAGCACACCATCTTCCCTCAACCACACAGTTCACATTTCCGGATACGACTGTTCCCGACACTCCATTGAAGTATGAGCGCTTGTTCATATAATCCGCACCGTATATAAATGTATTGTAATGATCAGTTATACCAACTCTTACATCCACATCACCTGATACTGATCCACCTGATGTAACATACATATTCTCAGACTTTGTTGATTCCGGTGTGTACATCTGTGCAGACTTTGCAAATGTGAAGTCTACCTTCTCCGCATTTGTATTGTACGCACCGTATACCACGCTTCCTGCTCTTCCGTCCTCTGCCGTGAAGGTCACTGTCTTGACATCAGCGTTTCCTGCCGCAGCTACAGTGCCTGACACATAACCGTCCATGATCGTCATGGTTACATTTCCATCTATCGTCACTCGGTCTGCCTTGCTGTCAGTTGAACCCGCAGCACATATATTGCCGACATTTCCGCTTCTGAGTGTCACCGATATGTCACCGGTGTATTTATTTGCTGTGTCCGTATAGCCTGATATGCTGTAGCCTGACAGATCATATGTAACCTCTCCGTCTATTCTGAGTGGTCTGTTGTCGTCTGCCACTCCGTTGTGATCAGCATCCAGATATACTGAGCTCTTGCTGCTGTCCGATGGATCAACTATTATCACTGCCGAATTTCCACCGAGATCAATGGTCTTATCCTCTGTGTTCACAGATACACCAAGCTTGTTGATATCAGGTATCTCCGTGCCTGCCGGCAATACCTTGAATACCACTGGGAAATCAACCGATGTTCCATTTCGTCCTGTTATGACAAATGTTACTGTGCTTTCACCTGCATTCTTGGCTGTTCCTATTATCTTACCCGACTCAAGCACAAGTCCTGATGGAAGTGTCGAACCGCTCTTCAGTCTGTACTGCATGTCAGTTCCATAATCCTTTGTGGTATCTCCTGTAACCTTGAGGATCGTGAGATCGTACGCTGGTGAATCCGCCGTGTACTTGGTCTCCGCCGCCAGAATCGGATCTGCGTATTCCTTACTGATGTCTATCTGGTCTGCCACATAATCCACTACAATAGACATAGATGAATCCGGGCCTGTCACCTTTGCACTTCCGTTGCTTCCCTGTACCGGCTCGCCGCCATTTGCCGACACATAGGCTGTGTACCCCGGCACATCGGTATAGCTAACTGTGATCGCCTGTTTGCAGGCAACATATTTGACATTCTCATATTCAACTACATATGACTGTGCAGCCAATTTTGCTGATGTGTTGTCCATGTTTGTTGAGCCGCCTGCATAGCTGTAATACACTCCTGTCCAGCCGCTGGCATCTATATCATCTGCAAATTTTCCTGCTGCCACCCACACACCTGTGTTGCTGAACTGGTCTGAAGGACACTTGAGCGTACCCTTCTGATATACTCTTGCCCAGCCTGATGTCATGTTGACCTTGCCCACATCAAACAGCGCATCCTCGCCTATTGTGAGTGTCGTGTCATACTGTGTCATATTGAGAGCCGCAAGCTTCGTATCTCCATTCACAACTGCCTTGGCATACTTTGAATAACCAAGCCGGTCAGCGGTCAGCGTATCGTTAAATACTGCGGATGATCTCTCATTCAGTGACACATAATCCGTTACCTCAACCGGAGCATTTACATCAACTGCCGCACTGTCATAGATTATCAGAGCCGTTGCCGTGAGTTTCTTATTCACAACATAGGTTCCTCTGATAGTTACGATATCCTTGCTGTTTCTCATGAATGCACCGGTATATTTTGATGTTGTATCCGCTGCAAATCCGCCCTTATCTACAGTGTTCTCTGCGATCTCATATGCGATGGTTCCATCCACGGTTGAATTCGACAGAACATACATAGTTGCTGCCTTACCACCACGGATATTTATACTCACCGCATCGCCGCCTTCATATGAAAGCTCTGAATCCTTTGCACCGTATATTGCTTTTACATTTCCCCCCGTCATGGTGATCCTGATGCTTCGTCTTATGGCGTTGTCCTCGACACCTGTTATCGTGTACTCCGACAGATCTCCGGTATACAGAGGTGTCTTGCCATCTGCCTGTCCATCCTGATTGTCGTCCACGTATATCTCTGTATCTGTGTCGTCCTTTGCCTGAATGACCACCGATGTTCCGTTGAGACATATAGTCTTCTCATCCTCATCAACTACGATTCGGCCATCCTGGTTGTCCTGTTTCTTCTCCTCATTTGAGACAATCACGTTCAATGAGAGCTGTGCCTTTGAACCGTTTCTTCCTGTCACATGGACTATGACATTTTTTCCGTCTTCATAAAGCTTTCTTGCCGTTCCGACGATCTTGCCATCGGTCAATGTGAGTCCCTCAGGAAGACCATTTGTCTCGTCGATCTCGTATGTAACCTCGCCCTCTCTTGCGTCGTTTGATATGACAAGATCTGCCATGTCATAGAGAGGTGAAGCTGCTGTGTATTCTTTTCCAAGCAGTGCCGATGGATCAACAGTTGTCTTGGATACCACGATCTGCTTTCCTGTCGTTGCGATCGTCACTGTACAAGGCTCGTTCGGCATGCTGAACGTGTACACGCCATTTGCTTCAACCGCTGAATTTTCCGCTGTGTCGCTCTGACCTCTGAAGGTCACCTTGTCAAGTATATATCCCTTGTTCACTGTCGGTGTTATCTTGACATCTGCGCCGCCCTTGACATATGTACCATCAGGATCAATATACTGTGACGTCTTGCCTGTCATGGTGTACGTTGCGGCCTTCTCGTTGGACACAACATCTAATGAATAATTTACATTTGCAACATTCCCTACAGCCGAGTCCTCTATTACGCCCCCCTTTGAGAATATATTTGGCATATACCCATCAGTTGCCTTAAATGTTCCCTTGAGGATTCCACTGTGGAGTATATTTGAACCGCCTGCTGCATATATACCCTCTTTTGCAGTTAACGTTACCCCCTTGTTGATAACGATCACGGCATTGCCCTGGCTTCCGTTCTCTGTGAAGTTACCAAAGTAAATATTGTCAGCAGTTACATCCTTGTCTATCACAAGATTCTGTCCGCCATAATATATATTCTGTCCATAGGTTATAACAGATGAGCCGGTGGTATTCATGCTTGGAGCCATATAATACTTCTCCGGCATACTGCACTTGTCATCAAATGTAACTTTTGCATCCTTGTTATTACCTATATACATCTGGAAGCTTATTCCGTCTGCATTTGTAAAATCTGTGTTGTTGATCTTTATATCAACAGGAACTGTATTCTCGGTTGAACCGGAATAGCTCTCATTTGCCAGATAGAAAATATTATTTCCCGCCAGTCCATTTATACTGCTGTCTGACAACGTTATGTCAACCTTTGTTCCGATATTTCCGCAACTGTAATCACCTCCGGCGAGTCCACATTTTGCAAAATGTATCTTTGCTATATCCGCCTTGAGTTCCCCTGCCAGTGCAAAGTTGCCCATCATGGTAAACATGTCGCTGCCCGCGTATTCATACGAGTTCACAAGCGGATCACCATTTTCGTCTACTATGGATTCATCATTCATGCCATCCACATTGACCGTCATATTCCCCAGACAGCTACCGCCGTATACAAACCGTGCTGAACTGCTGATAACGTTGCTGACGCTTATGTTAAGATCCTTACTGATGCTTCCGCCCTGCTCTACATTCAAAGATCTCGTAATGCTGCAGCCCGAAACTATGGCATCTACAGAACCATTTACCGTCACATTTGACAGCTCCAGAGCATTTACATAGGCTGCATTACAGTTGTAAAGTTCTGCCTTTATATCACCTTTTACACCTGTGCTCAGATACATGCCATTTAATGTATCTGTTGTTGCCACAGCCTTCATTACAACGCTGGCAGAAGTGATACCGGAACAATTTGAAATTCCATATACCCTGCCGCTGGCGCCAGTGATATTCTCCATGTTCACAGTATACGTATATGTTCCTTCTTCCTCCGGCTGAGTCTGACTGAACGAAACCGAATTCATGCCACATGTTGTGTAACCGGCAGCGCAGTTCTTTATATCTATATCAGCCCTTCCGCCCAGCATACCGCCATACATTCCATATATGGTGTTGAACTTTGCTCCTGAGCCGTCAACGCTGACATTTACATTTCCCTTTATATTTGTATTATTGGTGCCATACACAGACATCTCTGATCCAGACTGGCTTTTCAGCTTAAGGTCCAGATTTCCAAGGATAGTCGCACTTGACGCACCATATACACTGGCACTGCTTCCATCCTTTACGGCTGATATTCCGTCAAATGTAAGGCTCACGTCACCATCAACCTTTGCCCCCTGGGAAACTCCGTTCAGGCTGTCTACCTTGGAATCAGTCACCTTGGCCGTCAGTGTCTTGCTGAGCACAGCTCCATTCTGCACGAGATACACTGAATTGACGCTGGCTCCTTTCATATTGAACACTGCATCGCCATTTATCGTGTATGCTTTTCCTGTGTAATATCCATCTGTAGCCAGTGTGACAAATGTGTTGCCATCACAGTTGTAATTGATATTCTCCGTGATGTCTCCATCCATGGTCGAAGATCTTAGACCATAGAGCGACTTTATTGTCACGGACTCTTCCGTGTCTATCAGTACGCCACCTGTACAATATGTCCTGAAAAGTCCATACAGACTTTCAACTGCCGCGCCGCCCTTCACACTGATAGTTACCGCAGTCATGTTCTCCGGAGTCTCAATAGTGCTCTCAAATGCTCCATATACAGCAGGCAGTTCAGCACTGTCTATGGTTATGGAGATCGGCGAACTGCCCTTACCATGATAGATTCCATATATATTGCCATATTGTATGTCCGTGCTTCCATCCAATGTGAAAGCTTCCTCGCCCTCATCAAGGATTCCATCCCTGTCTTTGTCATTGTAAATATTGAATAACTGCTCGCTGTCAGTGGAATTCGGCGACTGCTTTATAATTACCGAATTGCCGTTGAGCGTGACACCTGATGGTGTAGAGCCTGACGACTCATATACATACTCCAGTCCCTTTCCCGTATCCACAGCTTCAGACTGTATGTCATCCGCCGCAAATGCCGTTATTCCCGATGCCATGCCAATAGCAGCAAGCACCGACAAGGCCGTTATACCTCCTCGTAGCCTTCTCTTCCTCATCAATTACCCTCCCTTAATTAATTGTTATGCAGACTTTCCTGTTATAATTGTGCACAATAGCAGAAAAAGTCTTGCAAATATGTAGATTTTTGCAACTTTAACCATTTTACCATAGCAAAGTTGCAAATACTATCAACAAATTCACAAGACTTTTTTATGCATTTTTATATTTTCTGTTATAATTCCGCTATCTTCTCCTGTTGCCAAACAATAATACAAGTCTGAGCAACTGAAGTGATGCTGATACCATAGCTGCCACATATGTCATAGCTGCCGCTGTGAGTACACTTCTTGCACCCTTGAGTTCATCCGGATAGAGATATCCGCTGCCCTCCAGTATCGCCATGGCTCTTCTCGATGCATTGAACTCCACCGGAAGTGTCACAAACTGTAGGACAACAACCAGTGAGAACAGTATGATTCCGAGTGTTATAAGGTAATCAACCCTCGGAATGAGAAGTCCTATAAGTATGAGCGGCCATGATATGGCTGAGCCTATATTTGCCGCTGGAATGATGGCTGACCTGATGGTGAGCGGTGCATATGCATTTGCATGCTGTATGGCATGTCCGCACTCATGGGCTGCCACGCCTATCGCTGCGATGGATCTGGAACCATACACGCTGTCCGACAGATTGAGCGTATGCTCCTTAGGATTGTAATTATCAGTCAGATCTCCTGAGATGTGATGTATTGACACATCCGTTATCCCCGCATTCCTGAGTATCATGTATGCGACCTGGTCCGCTGTGTAGCCTGACCGCGATCCCACCTTCTCATACTTCTTGTATGTGGTCTTGACTCTTGCCGATGCTATCATGCAGAGCACCACGCCTATGAGAACCAACAGATATGTTGGGTCAAAATAAAATCCATAATATGGCATATATATCACCTTTCCCTTTCATGTATCCCTGACGGGGGCTTTTGTTTTCCACTATCCTATAGTATATATTGCGCTTCGTCAACAGGTATGGATGATACTTCATATAAATTTCATTTTTGCCGGAACTAATTTTATACTTCGTTCTCCTGCCATTTTTCTTATGTCATTTACCTGCAGCTATCTGCCAAGCATCTCATTTACCTTATTCTGCACCTTGACATGATCATACCCTGCCTTCTTCAGCCTGTTCTTTCTGTCATCGCCATTTCCCCAGTCGCCGGCTATGACCTCTCTGGCTATCACATCTATCGATTTCTTCTGCGAAGCCTTGACCACTGCATTTACCTTCGCCTGAACCTTATTGTAATCATATCCTGCCTTTTTCAGTC
>DABJ01000034.1:24265-46693 GCA_002102825.1 Candidatus Gastranaerophilales bacterium HUM_12
TTCTTTTTATTATTACTTTTTCCGCTGTTACTGCCCGCGTCTTTTCCCTGTGTACCGTCAGTCTTTTTTGCAGCATATTTTTTCCATGTCGTCTTATCTATATATGACTTGTTAAGATCGAGATTGCCATCGTAACCCGGAAGTCTTCCAACGGATGTGTACTGTCTGATATCACATTCGTATTGACCTTCATTCCATGGATGCTCCTGATATCCCGTCCGCTCGTAATCAGGATACTGTGCAACCCACAGCCTGTATCCCAGGCCCTTTACATTGTCCATGGCGCTCTTCTGGATATAGATCAGGGGCTTAACACCGGTCTTACTGTACACATGATCACACCACTCTTTGCACCATGCCCTGTCACTTCTGCCAAACTGCGGATTATTCTGCCCCTCCCAGTCAAGGACAAGTATCGCCTTGCCCACATATTTCTTACTGTATGCTATGAAATACTCAGCCTCACTGTGGGGATCGCCACCATTTGCATAGTGGAATGCCCCCAGAAGTTTTCCCACTTTAATCACCTGATCACAGTGCTTTGCAAAAAATCTGTTCTTGTAGTCCGTGCCCTCCGTCGCTTTCACTATCACAAAGTCACAAGGCACCTTGGTTATATCTATAGTATCCTGCCACGCTGATATATCTATACCATCCATGTAGCCCTTTAATGGGACCTTATTAGAAGCCATAAAATTGTCTCCTGAATTCTTTTGTCTGTATATAATATTCCAGACATTGAATCAGGAGACAATCTTAGGATCATTATTCCGAACTTATACTTATCTGTCTCGTATTACATGTGTCACTGTCATGACGCCTTTATTCATGCCACTTTTCCTTATCTCCGCCCTTGTAAAACCGCTTGAATATCGATATCAGGTAGTCCCATCCCCGGGTACATATAATCGCAATGACAAATGCCCCGAAAAACGCAGCCACAGGATAATACCACACAAATGCTATGTGATAAAATGATAGTCCAACAAAAAGTCCCACCTCACACACAATGACACTGGTGATCAGAACCTGAAAAGAGGTAGGGATCTTCTTCAGCACTCCTACCTCTTTCGTAAATTCCGTTATTACCGATATCAAAGTGCAAAGAACCGCAACAACTACAAGATATACTGCGAATCTGTCCATGCGTATTCACCTCCTTGTCCATGATATAGTTTAATGTATTCCGGAAGGTGGTATGTGGTTATAAAATATTATTGTGTTCTTAAATCACATTGACTATAATTTTGATATAACTTATACTGTAATTACAATTTTATACATACAATTTGTAATTCTTTTTAAATCCAACCTCGCGTTAATGCGAGGTGTTTTACGTTATATAGGAATCTCCAAAATGTATATATATCAAAATTACTTCTGTATGAAAATAGAATAATGTATTTAACCGGGCAGCCGAGGGGTGTTACACCATATCCGTTCGAGTCTTGGAAGGGAGTGGTGCCTTATGAGTACATATGAGGAATTCATGGTTATATTAACCGTTGCGATACTTATTGTGACAATTCTGAATCATAGAAAATAAGAAAAACACCTCAGCCGACTAAGCTATGAGGTGTTTCATCTTAAAATGGTTTTTGCCGGACGGATAGGACGTATCTATCGCTCGGCTGTCTTGTTAAGTATATTATACAATATTTTTGACGTTTGTCAAAAGAATAAAATTCTAAGATTACCATTTAATATTTGTAACATCTAATCATTATATTCTTTCAATTACACAACTATGCTTGTGCTTATCATCTTTATTGTCACTATAGTCAATTACCACAAGAACAATTTTATCGCTATATTCTGCTATCTTTAAACAACTTATGCCAAGCTAACATTTTTCATAATATATTTATAACTTCATCAAAATCAACATATAAAATATTGGCATTTAATACCAGGCATATACTACCGTTTCTGGGTAATCATCTTTTTCGACACACTTCTCAATAGCCTTTACAGCTTTTTTTAAATATGACTTTAGAAAGGAATCTTTATCTCTTTTACAATATTCAAATTTCACTATTTCTCCTTTGTCTATATCATAGACAATCTTGCCAATATCTTTTTTATCATCTTCTGGAAAATACTCTGCTGATATTATATTATCTATTCTTCTTAACTTATTTAAAGTTACCATAGCACATAACCTTTCTTTTTTGACAATCACATCTACCAATTTCTATAGCAAATCAATCCGTCTTTCTCTGCATTACCAACTATATTCCCACAAGCTTTCCTATACAAAATTATTCCACATTTGTTTCATTTGTGAAATATAGCTATTTATCCTTGTGAATAAAACACCCTGCTATTACGGAGCGTTTTCATCCATCAGCTTTGAACTAATATACTTTTCATATTCTTCTGGTATTCCAATATCGTATTTTTGATAATAATGTAAAAAATCTGTTGGAAATGTAAAATCTCCATCTTCATATATCCCAGCCTGTTAGTTTTCGCATATTACCTAAACCACTCACTCACGCTCATCGACATTACCATGATCTGAATTAACGATAAATGAATTGTGCGAAAAAATCTCCCTGCATCTGCAAAATATTTTCTAATTACATTCTCCGAAAATCTCATTGACCAATTCGCAATTCATCTTGCATTCTCTAATTATACATCTAACAGCCTTTTGGGGATCTGTCAATTTCCATCTTCGTCAAAGTAAAATATTTCGGAGTAGTCACCACCATTTGGAGTCTTTCCCATGATTCTTTCAGATGTCATTTCTCCCGTCTCATTATTTGCTATGTATTTTCAAAACAAAAAATAGAGAGCCTTTAGATCTCTCTAAAAGCCCTCTAAACCGTTTAAATACTAGGTTTTTATTTAGAACTTACCAGCGTTAGCAGCTTCCTCTACGGAAACAGCTACAGCAACTGTAGCACCAACCATAGGGTTGTTACCCATTCCGATAAGTCCCATCATCTCTACGTGTGCAGGAACTGATGATGAACCAGCGAACTGTGCATCACTGTGCATACGTCCGAGAGTATCTGTCATACCGTATGAAGCAGGACCTGCTGCCATGTTATCTGGGTGAAGTGTACGTCCTGTACCACCGCCTGATGCTACTGAGAAGTACTTCTTACCCTGCTCGATACACTCCTTCTTGTATGTACCTGCAACTGGATGCTGGAAACGTGTAGGGTTTGTTGAGTTACCTGTGATAGATACACCAACGTTCTCCTTGTGCATGATAGCAACACCTTCCTGAACATCGTCAGCGCCGTAGCACTTAACTGTTGCACGGATACCATCTGAATATGCCTTCTCGTATACTACATTGAGCTCAGCCTTCTTGTAGTCATACTTTGTCTCAACATATGTAAATCCATTGATTCTTGAGATGATCTGAGCTGCATCCTTACCAAGACCGTTAAGGATAACTCTAAGAGGTTTTTTACGAACCTTGTTAGCCTTCTCAGCGATACCGATAGCACCCTCAGCTGCTGCAAATGACTCATGACCTGCTAAGAAACAGAAGCACTCTGTCTCCTCCTCAAGTAACATCTTACCAAGGTTACCATGTCCAAGACCAACCTTACGATGATCTGCAACAGAACCTGGTATACAGAATGCCTGAAGACCCTCGCCGATAGCTGCTGCTGCGTCTGCTGCCTTTCTGCATCCCTTCTTGATTGCGATTGCTGCACCTACTGTATATGCCCAGCAAGCATTCTCAAAACAAATTGGCTGAATACCCTTTACCTGATTGTAAACGTCAAGTCCAGCGTCCTTTGTGATCTTCTCAGCTTCTTCGATTGAGCTGATTCCATAGCTGTTAAGTACAGCGTTTATCTGGTCTATTCTTCTTTCATATGATTCAAATAATGCCATTGTCTCGTTCTCCTTTCCTCTATTTCCGACTACTCTTTACGTGGATCGATGATCTTAACAGCGCCCTGCTCTGGCTTAACACGTCCGTATGAACCTGAAGCCTTCTCCCAAGCTGTGTTAGGGTCATCACCCTTCTTGATAAAGTCAGTCATCTTTCCAAGAGAAACGAACTGATATCCGATAACTTCGTCATCTGCATCAAGTGCTATTCCTGTTACATAGCCCTCTGCCATCTCAAGGTAACGAACACCCTTAGCCTTTGTTGCATACATTGTACCAACCTGTGAACGAAGACCCTTTCCAAGATCCTCAAGTCCGGCACCAACTGCAAGTCCGTCATCTGAGAATGCACTCTGTGTACGTCCGTATACGATCTGAAGGAATAACTCTCTCATTGCTGTATTGATAGCATCGCACACAAGGTCAGTGTTGAGAGCCTCAAGGATTGTCTTACCCTGAAGAATCTCAGCTGCCATAGCTGCTGAATGTGTCATACCTGAACATCCGATTGTTTCAACTAAAGCTTCTTGAATAATACCTTCTTTAACGTTCAAAGTTAATTTACAAGTACCTTGTTGAGGTGCACAGCAACCGCAACCGTGAGTTAAACCAGAAATATCTTTAATTTCTTTACATTTTGTCCATGCTCCTTCTTGAGGAATAGGAGCCGGAGATCCTTTTACACCACGTTTTACGCAGCATTTTTCTTGAATTTCTTGTGAAACTTGTATATTAGTCATTTTCTACTCCCTTCACCTTATATACACTTAGATTTTAACTTGCTCAAAATATTCCGTCAAGACAATTGAACTTTTTACAAAATAATGTTAAAATAGTAATATATAATATATGTCATTCAAGACAAATATTATGTCATTCTGAGTAGTACAAACAAAAACTAAACGACGAAGAATCTCATAATATTATTAACAAATACGAGGATTGGTTATGATTAAGATAAAAAGCGGATTTACACTGAGTGAAGTCCTGATAACTTTAACAGTAGTCGGAGTTTTAGCGGCACTGGTAATTCCGGGATTAATAAAAGATACAACAAATAGAGCAATGATTTCATCTCTTCAAGGTACAGTTGGAAACATAACTAATGCCGTGCAAAATGAACTTGTCAGAACAGGGGCAAAAGATATCACATCAACTGACATTTACTTAAAACCTAATGAGTTTTTAAAGAACTTGAATGCCATTAGAACAGCTAAAGACGGTTCGTTATTTCCAAGTGAGCAATACACAAATTATAATAAAGGAGTATTCACAGCTAATAGTTGTAAAGCATCTGCAATATTGAAAAACGGTGTCAGGGTATGTCAAACAACAAATGACAGACCTGCAGATGCTGCAGATTCCGAAAAAGTTTATTGGCAACAATATCTTATTGATGTTAATGGACCAGATGGCCCAAATGTTTCCGGCTTAGATTTATTTGGTATTGTTGTCTATAATACAGACACTATGAATTCTCATGTCGGAGATGTTGGAGGAATTTATCAAAGCAGTTCTAATAATTCGGAAGATGACAAGAATAAAAACACCTGTAAATCCAATGCGTCATCAACATCAGCATTTAACTGCTATTTATTACTTGAACAATCAGGATTTGACCCTAAATATTTAGAGAATGAAAAATAAAGGATTTTTTATGAGATATAAAAATAAAGCATTCACTTTATCAGAATTACTTATCGCACTTGGAATCATTGGTGTAATTGCGACATTGTCAATTCCAAGTATTGTAAGTACAATTCAATATAACATTTTAGCAACACAATTAAAAAATAACGTTGTTGCTATTCAACAAATTATTGATGATCAAAAAGTTGAACATAAAACACAAAGTTTAGACGATACGGACTTTAAAAGTGCTGGAAGTTTTTATGCTCTTTTGAGTAAATCTCAAACCTGTACCGGAAATACAAAGTGTTGGGGCGAAAAATACAGAGCCATCACAGGAATAGATGCTTATGAACCGGCAATTCCTAAAGATGGGGAGGGTATAAAACTAAAAAATGGCGCAACTCTGTCTTATAAGTACACTAAGACGATGAAGCAAGGTGATGAAACTGAAATGGAGAACGGTTTAAAAAAGAATGAATTTGCAAGAATTTATATAGATGTGAATGGACCGGAACAACCAAATATTATTGGAAGAGATTTATTCAGAATCATCATCTTTGAAAATGGAAATATTAGAGGCTCGGGTTCTCAAAACCCAGGAACTTGCGATGAAACAACAGAATGTTTCAATGCTCTAATGAGGAACAACTGGAAAATGCCTAAAGATGATAAATATTGGAATACAAATGAAAAGTTCTATGACAATATGAAAGATCCTGAACCCGAAGAATAAACAGAATATAGGAACAAAATATGATAAATAAAAAAGCGTTTACTTTAACAGAATTACTTATTGCTCTAGGAATCATCGGGGCAATCGCTGCGATGTCTATTCCAAGCACTATAAATAAAATTCATAATGACACCCTCGCAACGAGTTTAAAAAGTAATATTGGGGCAATTCAACAAATCGTCAGCGACCAATTAGTACTAAAAAGGACCAAAGACCTTAGCGATACCGATTTGGCAACTTCTGAAGGTTTTTTCGGAAAATTAAATGATGCTCAAAAGTGCGTAGATATTACTGAATGCTGGGCTGATACCTATAAAACTCTAGATGGAGTAACCAATGATATCTATAACTCAAGGCCTGATAATGCGATAAAGCTAAAAAACGGTGCTGTAATAGGTTACACTCCTGAAACAACAGAAGGAGCTTTAGACATAGCCTGGATTACAATAGATTTGAATGGACCGGAAAGACCAAATATTATTGGTCGAGATTTCTTCAAATTCGGAATAACAAAAACCGGAATTATTCATGGGCAAAGAACAGTAAATAAAGGTACTTGTGATACAGGTACAGAATGCTTCAATGCTCTAATGAAAAACAACTGGAAAATGCCTAAGAAAGCCGATTATTATAACACCGACCAAGAATGGGATCCTGATACAGGAGAATGCACAAACTGTGAAGACTAAACTTCAACAAATAATCTACGACCAACAATATTTTGTTTGCCGTTATAATAACCCGCAAAATATCCGCCTTTAACAGGTTTGTTTTGCGCATAGTAACGAGATGAAAAACTATTTCCATTATAATTTACAAACGGATTGTTGCTATATGGATTGTTAGAAGTTTGTCTAATAACCGGTGTTGCTGTTTGCACACTTGGAGCTTGAAATACGTTTGATAAAAAATTAACTAAACCTGCCATCTGCTACCTTTCTACATAATTACCAAGTAATCAAATCTATTAACACTACTCAACTGATTTTGTTTTAATGACTTTTGATACTTTGTCATCATTATATCATAAAACTTTAAAAATTCTTAAAATAACTTAATAAAAATCATACGTTTTGTGTAGTATAATTATCCTATGATAAACGAGAAAAAGAAAATTTTAATTATAGGAAGTGGCGCTGTATCCTCAGCATTAGCTAAAAAATTACACGAAAATACAGAAGTCGGAGAAATTTTTATCGCTTCAGGCAATGGAATTCCGTCAGACATCTATACAAATATTGATTATAGAGAAGAAGACATTACTGGTCTTTTGAATTTTGTATTAGAAAACGATATCTTCTTAACAATTCCGACATCAGAAAAATCTTTAAAATCTGATATTGTATCTTTCTTTCAGTCAAATGGACAGAACATCTTTGGCCCGAATAAAAATGCATGTGCCATCGCACTAAATAACGCTGCAGGTAAAAAATTCATTTACAAAATTCATGCTCAAACTTCCAAGTTCGGAATTTTTGACAAACAACAACCGGCAGAAGATTACCTAAGAACCGTTAATTTCCCAGTAACAATAAAAGTTAATGAATATTCAAGCATAATTGATGATAGACTGGTTTGTTCAACAATGAGCCTTGCTCGTGAATTTTTATCAACTCTTTATCAAAAAAATGAAACAAATGTTATTGTCGAGGAATTTACCTACGGTAAAAACTTCACAATCTACTACATCACAGATGGTTACAGTGCTGTCCCGATTACATCTGTCCAAAATTACAAATTCACCCGAGACGGTGATGGAGGAATTTTAACAAACGGAATCTGTTACTGTCCTGATATCAACACATCAGAATTAATATATTCAAGAGTAGGCAACATTGTTCAAAACACACTATTATCTCTTGATAAGAAAGGAACTCCATACATTGGAATTCTCGGTGTTGAGTGTACACTTACCGGTGAAGATAAATTCTATGTAAATGAATTCAAACCATTTTTCCAAGAACACGATGCTAAAGCAGTACTAAATCTAATCAATGATGATTTAGTACAAATTTTCACATCTTGCATAAACGGATTTTTCTCAGATGAATACGAAGAAATCAGAATGAACAATTGTTTTTCAACATCAGCAACCGTTTTATCAAGGCAAAATAACAAAATTATAAACGGACTTGAAAATATTGAAGACCTAGAAAACCTTGATTTTATCAATGTTAAAAAGACAAATGATGGGAAATATTTAACAACAAAAGGACCTGCATTCACTCTAACACGAAGTGCCGGAACTCTATCCCGTGCAAGAAAATACTTATACGAAGACCTTGAAGAAATCCACTTTGACGGCATCAAATACCGCAAAGACATTTCAGAATTTATTATTGTATAAAGGTTGAAATATTTAGAAATATAAGATATAATAAAGATACAGAGTGGTAGTTTCGTGGACTACCGGAAACTCTTAAGAGGTCTAACGGTTCTTATTCATTGAGTAAGAGCCGTTTTTCAATATAAATAAAATCAAAAAAATTAAAAACAAACTTAAATTGAATTTATCCATATTTACCCCCTTTCTAGTCGGATACTAACCCGAGGTCTAAAATAATTTGTCGGTTAGATTCCTTAAAAAGAGAGTTCCCTTTTACTCTGCACAATTATTATTAACACAGGAAATTGAAAAACACCTCATTTATTAGAATGAGCATTAAGCCAACTGCAGATGTTGAAATTTTTATTTTTATCATTAGATAAATAGTATGGCGTTTAATAGTACAAAAAATTATTATGAAATTTTGGGTGTCAGCATTGAATCTTCTACTGACGAAATCAAAATCGCTTACAGAAAATTAGCTAGAAAATATCACCCTGATATTAATAAATCTCCTGATGCTATTCAGATGTTTAAAGACATTACAGAAGCTTACGAAACTCTTTCTACCCCTCAAGAAAGAGAAAAATATAACACCCTTAAAGGATTTTTTAAACAAGAAAAAACAACAACTTCTGCTAAAAAAGCCGAAGAATCTTACACTGAAACAAAAACTAAAAACGAAAACTACGCATCAAGTGTAGATTTAGACAAAGAAAAATTTTATGCTCACAAAAACAAGAGAAAAGAACAAAAAAAAAATAACTCTTTTATAAAAACAATTAAGTACTGGCTACTAAAATTAAAAAAACAAAAAAGAGACAAGGAGAATTCTAAACCTCGAAAAGGGGATAACATTACAACAGATGTCGTGATTACACCTGAAGAAGTTATCACCGGAAGCAAAAGAATTATCCACGTATTAACAACTCAAACCTGTCCCAAATGTTTCGGACACAGATTCGTCAATGGAGGGAAATGCTCAACATGTCTTGGTTCAGGGGAGATTTCTAAAAGAAAAAAAATTACCGTAACAATTCCCAAAGGGATAAAAGACGGCGCAAAACTTCGCCTGAGAGGAGAAGGAGGTTCCGGCAAAAATGGCGGTGCAAATGGTGATTTATACATAAACATTAAAATTGAAACAAAAACAAAAATTCATTTTGATAAATTGAACATATTTTACAATGTTCCAATCACACCATTTGAAGCAGCTTTAGGAGAAGAAATCACTATTCCTACTTTTGATGGAAAAATAAAATTAAAACTCCCGAAGAACACCTGTTCTGGTCAAAAATTCCGCATCGCCAAACAAGGAATAAAAAAGAACGGCAAGATAGGGGATTTAATTGTCAGCGTAAGTATTGAATTTTCTCATGATTTGTCAGAAGATGAAATTAAGCTGTATGAAAAGCTTAAAAATTTGTCCACAGATGATGTGAGAAAGAATTTACGAAATGAATGTTAAAGTTAAAGAAATATTTTCATCAATCCAAGGTGAAGGACCAGTTGTGGGATACAAACAACTATTCATAAGATTTTGTAATTGCAATTTAAAGTGTAATTACTGTGACACAGAATTTGATAAAACGAATTCAGAAGAGTTTTCACCACAAGAACTTTACAAAAAAATCACTTCAGAATACAATTTGAAAACATTCCATTCAATTTCTTTGACTGGGGGCGAACCTTTATTATCTGCCGAATTTTTGAAAGAGTTTTTACCTTTAATTAAAAGACAAACAAAAATTTATTTAGAAACAAACGCAACTTTATCAAACAACCTTGAAAAAATTAAAAACCTTATTGATATAATTTCTGCTGACATTAAACTTGAAACTTCAACCGGTTTAAACACTTTTGACAAACATAGAGAATTTTTCGCACACTGCAATGGGATTGAAACATTTGCAAAAATAGTTTTTGATAAAAATATTACTGAAGAGGAAATCAAAACTTGTGCTGAAATCGGTAATGAGTTTAATATTGAACTCGTACTTCAACCAAAAATGATTGAAGATAAAATGAGTGTAAATTCGGATTTTTGTAACGAATTATTAGAAAAATTCACCGCACTTCACCACAACACACGGCTTATTCCCCAAGTTCATAAATTTTTAGATGTTAGATAATGAAGTTTTTAAAATTGCATTGAATATGCGTTTATAGTAAGATATAAATAGAATTCAATGCAATTAGAAAGGCTAAAAATTTATGTCAATAAGAAAAATTTTACATTATGGAGAACCATCACTTAGGGAACCATCAAAAGAAGTTCACAAAGTATCAAAGAAAATAACTGAACTTGTTCAAGATTTGTTAGACACAATGTATGCAAAAAACGGTGTCGGACTAGCAGCGCCACAAATTGGTGAAAATGTCCGAGTTTTTGTAATTGATGTTTCTACAAACAAAGAACCACTAAACCCTATGGTTTTCATTAACCCTAAAATCATTAAAAAAAGTGGAGCAATAAAAAGTAATGAGGGTTGTTTGAGTTTTCCGGAAGCTTACACTGACGTAAGGAGATATAAAAATGTTATGGTAAAAGCCTTAAATGAACACGGAAAATCTTTTGTTCTTGAAGCAAAAGATGGGACTCTTTTAGCTCGTGCCATTCAACACGAAAATGATCATCTTGATGGAGTTTTATTTATTGACCACTGTATGAATAGATTTGAAACAGAATCAATTCTGAAAAAACATAATTTACCAAATCTTGATGTTGACAAACTTGTTGATGAAGAGAATTTAAAGAAAGAATTAGGTGAAAATGATTAAGATTGTATTTTTCGGGACTCCTGATATCGGACTTAAATCTCTTGAATATTTGTATAATTCAGATAAAATAAATGTTTTAGCTGTTGTGACTCAACCGGACAAACCGGCAGGTCGTGGGCATAAATTACAAATGTCACCAATTAAAAAGTTTGCGATTGAAAAGAATATTCTTGTTTTTCAACCAAAATCTATAAGGAAAGAACCTGAAATTCAAGAAGAATTAAAAAAACTAAATCCTGATTTCTTCGTAACTTTTGCTTTCGGACAAATTTTATCTCAAGAAGTTTTAGATATTCCGAAATACAAAACAATCAATCTTCACGCATCATTGCTTCCCAAGTATCGTGGAGCAAACCCAATCCAACGTGCAATTATAAATGGAGATAAGGAAACAGGAATTTGCACAATGATTACAGAATTAGGTCTAGATTGTGGAGATATTTGTCAGAAACTTGTCATTCCAATCTCAGATACGATGAATTGTGAAGAACTTTGGAATGAGATAGCAGAAGCATCACCACAAATGATTGAAAATACACTCATCAATCTTCAAAATGGAACTCTTGAACCTCAAAAGCAATGCGAAAATGGGGTTTGCATGGCGAACAAATTAACAAAAGAAGAATGTCAAATTGATTGGACAAAATCAAATGTTGAAATAAATAACCTTGTCCGTGGAATTTGTCGTTGCCCAAGTGCATACTTTATGTTCAATAATAAAATAATTAAAATTATTGAATCAACTCCAATTGAGGGGACAGGGGAAGTTGGAAAGGTTGTGAATTTTTCTAAAAATGGTGTTGATATCGCTTGCGGCAATGGTTTGTTAAGATTAATAAAAGTTAAACCAGAGGGTAAAGGTGAAATGCTTGCAAAAGATTGGTATAACGGAGTAAAGAAATAATGACAACAAAGGGAATTAGAGGAGCAATAACAGTAGAAGCAAACACCAGAGAAGCTTTAGAGGAAGCTACTTTAGAATTGTTAAGCACCATGTTTGAAAAAAATAACCTTTCAGGAACTTCTCAAATTTCGCATATAATTTTTACAACAACCAAAGACTTAAATGCAGCTTTTCCTGCAACATTTCCTAGATTAGCTTTTGATTGGAATGATGTCGCAATGATGTGCTTTCATGAATTAGATGTTCCAAATTCTCTTGCAATGTGCTTGCGAGTTCTTGTCGTGATAAATTGCAAGGAGGATTTCAAACCGCAATTTGTATATTTAAAAGGCGCGGAAAAATTAAGAAAATAAAAAACATACTAAAAAGAGGAATTAAATAATTCCTCTTTTTTAATTCTAAATCTTTGTAAATTCTGAAATTGTCGGATCTAAAAGACGTCTTCCAACATTTTCAAACGAAATTGAACAAAGAGTCTTATTTCCGTATTTGATAATTTTTTCAACCACTCCTCGTCCATATCTTGGGTGAGAAACAGCATCACCTTGTGAAAAACCGACATCACTATCATCATCTGACGGAGTAGATGTTGTTTCTTCCGCCGGATAAACAGGAACCACAGGTGTTTGTTCTTGAACAAAAGGAGATTCTTCGTATTGTTCCGGAGCTTCCTGAACAGGTTCCTCAATAAAATTTTCCGAAACAGGTTGAGTATCCTCAATAAAATCTAAATCATCTTCAGTCAACTCCGCGGTTTCATTCAAAGGCTCTTCCGCTTCTTCTAAGATATCTTCTGATAATGAATCATCATCAATATCAGAAATTGTTAAATCGTCATTTGAAATTTCTTCTACTGGAGTTTCTTCGATTGTTAAAGGTTCTGAGTCTTCCATAATATTTGAAACAGGTTCAATTATCTGAGGACTTGTCTGTTCCAACTTTTGAGGTTCTAAATTTTCTTCTTCTGTTGGAGCTTGTGGATAAACAACAGCATCTTCTACAACAGGTGGAACTTCTTCTTCAATAATTGATTCTTGTTCTTCAATAACAGGACTATCCAATAACTCTTTTTCTGTCTCCGCAGGTAGAATATCTTCTGTTATAACATTTCCATTTTCATCAACCGGAACAAAAGAATCTTCCAACAAAATTTTATTACCCTCTTCATCCAGTCTAACTAAAATTGTATCTTCTTTTTTAGGAACAAATAATGCTCTATCGCCCAAAACATCATCTTTAGTTAAATCTAAATCCAAATCAGATAACTCAATAATAAATGGAATTCCCTGAGTCAATCTACCATAAACAATACATTCATTAAGATTTAGCTTTGTTAAAAAAGTATTATAATAAGCAAAATCATTTTGTTGAGATTGAGGTGCAAATAACATTAAATTATCTGCACAAGATTTCAATTCTTTAGTATATTTATAATCATGCGAAGCCAAGAATGTAGTGAAAACATGATTATGATTAATCAATTTTTTCAACAATTTTTTATCCGAATTGCCATCATTCAACGGAACAAAGAAATAAATATATTTATCAATTAAATTCAATGCATCATGTACAAACGAAATAACTTCTTTTTGCAAAGAATCATTTATATCTTTCAAATCGATAATTGAACAATTTTTTTCATTCAATTTCTCACTAAATGCCAAAACTTCTTCTTTTGTATTCGCAAAAACATTTGCATCACGGTATTTTAGCAATTTATTTTTCAAAAGAGCCAATTCGGGCATTTGAGTTTCTTTATATTGATTAGCAACAACATCAACAAAATTATCTATTGGTAAAAATTCAAAATCTAAAGATTTGATATACTGTTGAACAGCATAGAAAATATCTTGAATAACTGCCTTTGTCGAAGCATCAACTTCTTCTAATTCATACTCAAACAAATAATCAATCATTTCTGAATTCAATGGAAGTTTAAAGTCTTCTGCAAGTTTAATTTTTGAATAATCCTCAAATAAATTATCAATATCAATAATTACAGATTTTTCCTTCATTTGGAAAAGTTGTCTAACGCAATTAGAAATAAATGTCGCTTTATTTGAATTTTGTTCAACAAAAACTGTAAAATTATGTTCAAAACAAGAAATATCCAAATTCAACATACTGTCTTGTTGAGCTAAAGTTCCAATTTTTATTGGAGTTTCAACAGGTAACAAATCTAACAACTCATCAGATGTAAGCATAGAAAGTTCAGATTTCATACTCGGAATAGAGCCGTCATAATTATCTACAACACCGTCAGATGTAAATGTGAATAACAACCTTGCAATTGCAAAATTGTGTATATTATCAGATTTCAAGTTCACAAACTGCGCAACGTAAGATTTCGCATCAGTTGTCAAAACCAAAAATCTTCCAAGTACAGGTTGTTCGCCATCTTCGTAAGACAATTTGATTAAGTTATTCTTAATTTCAAGTAATTTCATCTAAACCCTCACTCTTTAGAAAAATTGTACCATGAAAAGTGAAGAAATATGTTAATATATTAAGTTAGTTAACATTAACAACATCTTCCAAATTGTTATAAATATCAATTGTTACAGGACAAATTTTCAAATCTCTTTTAACTAAGCTCTTGATTGTTTCCTTGTAACAAATTAACATTGCCTTATTTAAACCATTTTCTTCATCGAGAGAAGCTCTCACAGACTCCAAATAGTCTTTATTCCTCGTTCTCGGTTCAATTTTATCTGCCAAGAAAATAATCTTTTCAAAATTGGTCATATCAATTTTCCCTAATGTATGCCAACGAATAGCAGATAGTATTTCAGAATCTTCAACCCCAAACTCTTTCTCTGCAATATAAGCACTAACCGGAGCATGAAGAGTTTTGTAATTCATAAGTTCAACTTTTTCGACATTAAGATGCTTGTTTATAATATCCATCAATTCTTCATTTGGGAAACACTTTGCACAATCGTGTAACAATCCAGCCATATATGCTTTTTCCGGATTTAAACAAAATCTTTTTGCCAAATCTTGGGCACACTCTGCTGTCCCAATAGAATGAGTATATCTTTTTTCGCTGAGATGTTCTTTTAACCACATCATTAATTCATCTTTTTCAATTTTTATATAATCCATTTTTGTATATGTAATCCTCTACTTCCTTTGTTACCAAATCATTTATGGGTTTATTTAAAATTATTCTATTTCTTAATTCTGTTGACGAAATATCTTCAAACGGCAATGGCTCAAATTCAAAATCAAAACCTTTACCTTTTAAGTAATCATACTTTGAAATCTCAAAATTATCCTCCCTAACAAAGATGATAAATTTAACAATTTTCTTCAATTTATCAACTTCATACCAAGATTCAATATATTGAAAAGCATCTGTTCCAATTACAAAATTGATTTTTCCATCAATATCAAACATTTTATACAATTCACAGATAGTTAAATATGTATAAGATTTTCCGCCACGTTGAAACTCAATATCAGAAACATCAAACTTTGGATTGTCTTGAACTGCAAGCTTTACCATATTCAACCGATGAAAAGATAACGACGTATCACAAGATTTGTGAGGAGGATTAAATGCGGGAATAAATAAAAATTTATCAAATTTATACTTACCCGTAACAAAATCCGCTACTCGCAAATGAGCTTTGTGAATAGGATTAAATGTACCTTGAAACACACCTAATTTCATAGCTTTATTATATCACAAGCCTATACATTTCCGGTAGAACTGTTTCTGTCATCTTCAAGTTGTTTGATATCAATATTTGAACTATCTTCATCTGCGTAATTGTTGATTGCAGGAACATCAATTTCAACATTTACATCTGCATCAACCATTTCGATATCATTCTTGTCAAACTCTTTAGTTTTACCATCTTCAAGCTTGACTGCAACTTTTCCACTCATAAATTGCAAGTAGCAAACTTTACCAAGCCCCTCCGTAGTCATAACAGAAGAACCGATTGGAGGCATACCTTTTGCTGCATCAATATAATTTGAATATTCGTAAGTCAAACAGCATAAAAGTCTTCCGCAAGTTCCTGAAATTTTTCCGGGAGCAATCGGCATTCCCTGATCTTTAGCGAGTTTTACATTAATTGTTGCAAATTTTCTCAAAAATGATGAGCAACAGAATGGTTGTCCACAAAGCCCAACACCCTCTAAAATTGAGGTTTCATCTCTAACACCAATATGCCTTAAATCAATTCTTACTCTAGTGAATACTTGGGTTAAATCTTTCAACAATGCTCTAAAGTCAACTCTTTCCGGTGCCGTATAATAAAATGTGATTTTTCGTCTATCAAAAGTTATGCGACATTGAACCAGATTCATAGAAAGCTTATGTTGTTTAACCAATGCCTGACACTTAAAAAATGATGTAACTTCTTCCTTTTTAATTTCGTCAAGAGTTTGCAAATCTCTTTGAGATAAAACTCTAACAAAAGGGAGTGGTTCCGGTTTACGTTTAGAATATTCCCAAATTTTTTCAACTTGAGAATTTACTAAAAAAGCTTTTAAAGCTTCTTCACCTTTTTCAGTGCGGACAATTACCATTTGTCCGTCTTCAAGATGGACAGATTCCGGCACATTTATCGGATAAAATGTATTTTTTAAATATCTGACAGCAAATTTCATTATACGTATCTTTCTTCTTCTTTAAGTTTTCTATTCATTAATTTAGATAACAATTGTTCTGGTGTAATATCAGTATAAACAGCTTCGTAAATTGCATTAGAAACAGGAACTTCAATATCAAATTTCTTAGCTAATTCGCAAATTGCCTTAGATGTTTTAACACCCTCAGCCACAGAACCCAATTCTGCTAAAATATCATTTATTTTCTTACCTTTAGCAAGCATTGACCCAACGGTATAATTTCTTGACATTGGAGAAGAACAAGTCGCAATCAAATCGCCCATGCCAGAAAGACCGTATAATGTTGAAGGATTAGCACCAAGTTTAATACTTACTCTAACAATTTCTGCCATACCACGAGTTAAAAGAGTTCCTGAACAATTGTCACCCAAATTCATAGTATGAGCAAAACCGGAAGCAATCGCAATTACGTTTTTCAAACTTCCGCCAAGTTCTACACCGATTACATCAGTATTTGTATATAATCTAAACTTGTTAGGAACATTGCAAGCTTTTTGAACGAATTGAGCTGTTTCAATATTTTCACACGCAACACACGCTGCTGTCGGTTTACCTTGAAGAACTTCTTTTGCTAATGTAGGACCTGATAAAACAACTAATTTTTGATTTGGTAAAACATCTTTTATAACTTGTGACATTCTCATAAGTGAAGGCAATTCAATACCTTTTGAAGCATTTACAAGAATTTGTTCAGGTTTAATTCCTGCCTGTTTCAAGTGTTCACAAACATCACGAGTACCGGAAGTTGCAATAACAGACAGGATTATATCCGCATTTTTAATTGCATTAGCTAAATCTGATGTTATTTCAATTTTATTATCAAGTTGAACCTCTAATGGCTTTGAAGTATGTTTATTTTCTCTCAAATCTTGAGAAATATCTTGTTCTCTTCCCCATACGGTAATATCTTCAAAGTTATTAGTTAAAAGCCATGCTAAAGTTAACCCCCAACACCCTGCTCCAAGAACTGTTAATTTCATTTTCTCTCCTTTTATACTAAACTTTCCGGCTTGATAATTCTTCTCAACACTCCACCGTGTTTCTTTAATTCAAGTCGTGCTTTCTCAGCATCAAGTTTCATTTGAATCATAATAATTGATGTTTTAATTTCCCAATCACATTTTAATAATGCTGCAAGAGCCTCACTATTAGTTACACCCGCAATTTGAGAAACAATTCTAATTGCTCTATCTTTAAGCTTTTCATTTACTGCTTTAAGGTCAATCATAAAGTTTTCATACGTTTTACCGATTTTAATCATAGCACCGGTAGATAACATATTCAAAATCATCTTTTGAGCGGTGCCTGCCTTAAGCCTGCTTGAACCCGCAATAACTTCCGGTCCAACTTCTGCACAAATTACAAGACCCGCATCTTCGGCAATATGTCCTTTAGAGTTACAAGTTACGGCAATTGTAGCAGCTCCAACCTCATCAGCCTTTTCCAAAACGCCTAACAAGTATTTTGGATTTCCACTTGCAGAAATTACAACGCAAACATCTTTTTCTGTAAGAACACTTGCATCTTCTCTTCCGGCTCCAAAATTATCTTCTGCGCCCTCAGCGGCATTTCTTATAGCTTTTTCACCACCTGCAATAATTCCTTGAACCATTGTGGAATCAACACTAAATGTTGGAGGACATTCAGAAGCATCTAAAATTCCAAGTCTTCCTGATGTTCCTGCACCAAAGTAGAACAATCTTCCGCCTTTTAGAAAAGCTTTTGCAATAACATCAATTGCTGCAGCGATATTAGGAGCTTCTTCTCCAACAACTTTTGCAACAATTTGATCTTCTTCGTTCATTTTTCTAACCATATCAATGGTAGATAACAAATCAATGTCTTTTGTGTTTTCATTTCTGTACTCGGTAATAACTTCTGCCATATCCAACTCCTTTTTTGAAAATTTGAAAAATTTCAAACTTCAAATTTACACTAATTTAACCAAATTTGCCATTTCAATTGCAGTTTTAGCTGCATCAGAACCTTTATTGCCGGCTTTAGTACCTGCTCTTTCAATTGCTTGTTCAATATTATCAGTTGTAAGAACACCAAAAATAACAGGGATACCTGTTTGCAAGCTTACTTGTGCAACCCCTTTTGAAACTTCTGCTGATACAAAATCAAAATGAGGGGTTGAACCTTTAATAACCGCGCCAAGTGTAATAACAGCATTATATTTGCCGGATTTAGCACATTTTAGAGCAATCACAGGAATTTCAAAAGCCCCAGGAACTTTAACAACATCAATATTATCAGAATTTACACCATGTCTTACAAGTTCATCAATTGCACCTGACAAAAGTTTTGAACCAATAAAATCATTAAATCTGGAAATAATTATACAAAATTTATCTTCATTAGTTGTTGTTAATTGCCCTTCAAATGTCTTCATTATACTTTCTCCTTTGAGTATCCCTACCTTTGCATGATACTATATACAAGGTTATTTTACAAGGATAGCACCAAAAATCTTATAAAAAATATATAATGAAACAAGGATTAGCAATAATCCGCTGACTTTCATGATTTTATCTGAAATATCGTAAAACTTAGAACTGGTTTTGATTTTGGAAGTTAAGAAGCCCGCAATAATTAAAATCAAACCTTGACCAACAGAAAATAAAAATAACATTATTACTGCATAACTAACCTTGGCAGACATTGAAGCAAATGCCATAATACTTGCCAGAATTGGAGTTGAACAAGGTGTCCCGATTAGTGCAAAAATAGCACCCAATAATAATGGGTAAACAAAATCATTACTAAAATTATTTTTAGGAATTTCTTTGATAATTACAGGCATATTAAAATCAATCACTCCCACAATTTTTAAACCCATTATCAAAATAACAGAAGCAATAACCAGTGCAAAATACGGATTGCCAACAAACATTTTACCCGTCAATGCACAAATCACACCAATGATAGAAAAAACTAAACCTGTACCAATAACAAAAAATATCATTTGTACAAGTGTTTTCATCGGTTTTTCATCAGAGCAACCCCCAACATATCCGATAATCAACGGTAACATTGACAATGAGCACGGTGAAATTGATGAAATTAAACCTCCTAAAAAAGAGGCTCCAAATAATATATATATACTTGTTTGACTAGAAAAAAGTTGTGTAAGATTTTCCATTATTTTAAACCCTTAATATCACGTTCTAATTCAGCAGCAGGAATTGCTGATTCAATACGTTTAGACTGTGTTCCGTCTGAATTTAACATAATAACGGTTGGAACAAGAGTTACATTGTATTTTTTGATTAAATTGTTGTTCATATCTTTTCTACTATCAACAATGACTTCAGTATAATTTATACTGTCTTGATACTTAGGAAAAATTTGTTTGAATGTTTTGTTAATCTCTTGGCATTCCAGACACATAGTTGATGTAAATTTTATTATTGTAGGTTTACCGCTTGCTTGTGCAACATTAGATGTATCCTGTTTAAAAGTTAACCCGAAAAATGCTAAAATCGGTATTATCAAAATAGCAAGAATTGTTAAAATCGTCTTTTTGTCCATAATTCTCTTATCTCCTTATTTACATATAACATATTATTATAAACAAGGAGAAAATTTTACAATTATCCGACTGGAGAATGAATGTATCTTTACTAGAATTTCAACTTTTTAAAATAACTTTCATCATTAATTGCGTCCTCTGTACAACCAATACCAGCTTCTGCCATTAATTCTGAATTTCCTGGGCAAGCATAATAATATGTACTAAGAATCTTTTTCAAAATATAACTTGATTTTCCAAAAGGTCGAACCCTATTATCTTCCGGACTATAGAACCAGAAAAAAGTATCCTTACCCCATCTATCAGGCGGATTTTTCCAACCATTAATATCAACTATCAAAACAGTGTAATCAGTTGGATTCCAACCGTCCCAAGAGCTATTCCAATCGTTCAAAGTTGCAAACCACAACAACATACCATCAGTTAGGCAATAAGGTGGCCAATAAATCGTTTGAGCAGAACCACCTGCAAGATGAACACCATCATAGTTGTAATAATTCCCCTCTTTTTTGTCTTGAGGGACAAGACAACCCCCGTCTTTAAAATACAAACGAATCGTGTCAGTATCTCTATTTTTCAAGATATCACTAATATTAACCTCATCTGCAACCATTCGACCAATTCCGTCTTGTATAATAGAATTTGCTCGTAATAACCTTGTACGCATTTCTTTTGCTTTGTAATTATGGATTAATGTTGGAATTGTCATTGCAGCAACAACTCCAATTACGCCAAGGGTGATTAGAACTTCTGCCAATGTAAATGCACTCTTGCGAGTGAATAGTACGTTACGTTTGTTAATATTATCATACTGAACTCGTTTCCACATCTCGTTATTTTTATCCGAAAGCACAATTTACCTCCTAAATATAATCCTGAGCTATTATCGCGTTCGCGATAGGCTAGTTTTTATATTACATTCAAAATTGTAAATATGCAAGAGGGAAAGAAAAAACTTATTTGTAATGCACTCGCAAAAACAGTAAAACGCTTACGCGGTAAAAAAAGTCAATTTATTCTAGGCGCAGAATATGATATTCCATCATCTGTGATTAGTGACATTGAACGATCAGTAAAAGATCCTCAACTGACAACCCTGTTTAAACTAGCAAATGCTTTTGGATTGTCAATCTCTCAATTTTTAAAAGAATTAGAAAAAGAACTTCCGGAAAATTTTTCCGTAAATGATGATTAATTTTAGACACAAAAAAGGCAGATAATTGATATCTGCCTTTTCGCTTATATAAGTTATCCCTATTTTATTCTTTTAAGCCTTTGTCAACAATAACTTTTGCTAACAGACCATTTATAAATGACGCACTATCATCTGTTGAATATTTTTTGGCAAGTTCAACGGCTTCATCAACAACAACTTTCAATGGAGTTTCCTTGATAAATAATAATTCAGATAAAGCAATTCTTAAAATATCTTTATCCATTTTTACCAATCTGTCAAAATCCCAACCTGATGAACAATTTTTGATAATTTCATCAATTTCTTTATGATTTTGTTGGAATGTTTCCGCAATTCTGATTGCATAATCTTTCACTTCATTTTGAGATTCCAAAGTTGTGAACTCTGCAATTTCTAAAGCTAAAAGAGCTTTATCTGCAATATCAATCATTTCTTCAACTCTACCTGACAAATCAGAAGTCATAGGTAATGGAACAGGAATATTTGCAGCTTCCATTGGTCGATTCAAATTGATTTCGTGTTCAGCCTCATAATCATCAATTCTATTTTTCATATCAATCAATGACCCAAGTGACAATTTCAAATCATTACGTGCGCTGTCTGATAAAATTCTTACGGATTTTAGAATAATATCGTCTAAACTTTCTTTTGAATAGTTAATAATTTTTTTATCAAATTGAGAAAGCAATATAAATGCTAATTCTCTTGATGCTCTGCGGGCTTGCATATTTTTACCTCTTAATTTTTCTAAACTTTCTAACTTTATAGTTCTTATGCTAACATGAAAAATTATCTGCGACAAGAAAATATTTTT